>NZ_JBFUJY010000004.1:0-486673 GCF_056401155.1 Sphingomonas sp. P4_G2
CCCCGGTGACCCAGCCCCCCGGTGACCCAGCCGCGGGTCAGTTCCTCGGCCTTTTGCGCGGCATTGTGGACCCGACGCGAGACCTTGGCGGTGATCCGCTTGGCCAGGCTCCGCAAGCCCAGATATTCGCTCGAACTGACCATCCGCGCGAGATAGGCCGACAAGCCCCCGACCGGCGGCGCGATCGACATGTCATTGTCGTTGAGGATGACGACCAGCCGGTTGCCCGCCCCTTCGGCATTGTTCATCGCTTCATACGCCATGCCCGCCGACATCGCGCCGTCGCCGATCACCGCGATCGCCTTGCCGGGTCTCCCCGCCAGCTTGTTGGCGATGGCGAACCCCAACGCCGCCGAGATCGAGGTCGAGCTATGCGCCGCGCCGAACGGGTCGTATTCGCTCTCGCTGCGCTTGGTGAAGCCCGACAGGCCACCGCCCTGGCGCAGCGTGCGGATACGATCACGCCGTCCGGTCAGGATCTTGTGCGGATAGCATTGGTGCCCGACGTCCCAGATCAGCCGGTCGTCAGGGGTGTTGAACACATAATGGATCGCGGTCGTCAGTTCGACCACGCCCAGCCCCGAGCCGAGATGCCCGCCCGTCGTCCCCACCGCCGAAATCGTCTCCGCGCGCAACTCGTCCGCCAGCTGGCGCAGTTGCTCGGGCTTCAGGGTGCGAAGATCCGCCGGCGTCGAAACAGTGTCGAGCAGCGGCGTCTCGAAGGAAATGGTCATCTGGTATCGGCTCCTGCGCCCAACTTAACCCAACAGCGCCGCGAAACAATCGTGCGGACAACGACCATCTCTTCGGAAAACCGCGGGATGTTGATGAGCATTAGAAGAAATCAATGTGGCATTTCTGCGGGTGCCGGCGCGGCGGGGTCGGCCATCGCGTCCTGTAATTCCCGCGCGTTCGACTCGGGCGGAGACGCGACCGGCCCACCGGGATCACGTAAAGGGTCATCGAGTTCCGACGGGCTCTGCACGTCAACCCGGTGGTGCCGCAGACCGGCGACCTCGGCCGCGCGATTCTGCAGCCAGACCGACCGCAAGGTGGCGTACGGGTCCACGGCGCCGCCGAACAATGCGCGCAATTCGGGGTCGGATTCGGCGCGCAGATCGAGTCCGGTGATCGCCCCGCTGGAAAGCTGATAGCGCCAGTCGCTGAACGGCTTGCCGACCGCGAGCGGCAGGACGGCCCCGTCCAACGGCCCACCCAGCACATCCCGCAACGTGGTTGGGCCCATCAGCGGCAGAAACAGATAGGGTCCGGGTCCGACGCCGTAATAAGCCAGCGTATCGCCAAAACTGTTGTTGCGGTGTGGAAGGTTGAAATCCTTCGTCTTCGCGATGTCGAAGAGGCCGCCGACACCCAGGGTCGAATTGATCGTGAACCGCGCCAGTGTCTCCGCTGCCTTGCCGAACTTGAACTGGAGCAGGTAATTCAGGAACACGACCGGCTCGGTCAGATTACCGAAGAAGTTGCGCAATCCCGATCGCACCGGTTTGGGTACGATATGCTGATAGCCCATTGCGACCGGCCGGTAGATCGACTTGTCGAGCGCCTGATGGAGCCCGAACATCGCGCGGTTGAATCCTTCCAGTGGATCACCGCGATTGGGGTCGACCGCGGTTGCCCGAAACGGCGTCTCGCCGATGGCGGCCGGAGCGGCGGTTTCGGGATCAGACAGTGGGTCCGCCAATTCGGGAGCCGACGCTGAAGCGCTTGCCGGCGGCGAGTCGGTAACAGTCGATGGCGGCGCAACGGACGGTGGCGGGGCAACAATAGGGGCCGACCCAGCGACGGGCGCCGGCGCGACGGCCGGAGGTGCCGGAGGCGGTGCCGTTTGCTCTTGGGCCGGGGTGGCGATCAGAGCCACCGCCGGAAGGAGAAGCGGGATCGTCAAAAATCGCCCTTCGCCGCCAGGGCATCGAGATGGGTTACCAGTGCCTTGGCGCCCCCCTTGGCCAGAACGGTCGCGAAATCGGACCGTCGCGTCGCAATCTGACTGATCGAATTGCGGTAGAAAACGTCGATAATCTTCCAGCTGCCGCCGCTCGCGCGCAAGCGATAGCTGATCGGGATATCGGCCTTGCCCGGCGTGGTCAGCGTCGTGCGGACCAGCTTGTCGCCGCCCCGTGCCTCGATCTGCGGCGCGATCGCGAACCGCTCACCCGACCAGTTGTCGAAATTGGTGGCATATTGGGCGATAGTCATCCGTCGAAAGGCGGCGACCAGCGCCTGCTGATCGGCCGGCGCAGTCGTCGTCCAGCCCGAGCCCACCGCGAGTCGCGTCATCAGCGGCAAGTCGAACGCGCGGTCGATCACCGGGGCGATCGCCGCCGAACGGCTCTTTATCGTTCCCTTCGCCTTCATGATCGCGATCAGGCCATCGTCGAGCGCCTGCACAATGGTGCGCGCGGGATCGGTCTGGGCGAAGGCAGGGACAGGAATCGCAAGCGCCAGCAACACGGCGGAGGAGACAGTGATACGCATCAAAACACTCCTGATCGGCCGGCGGGCAATACCCCGCCCGGCGTGAGGGCGTCCACCCTTGTCGCACGCAAACTCTTTGCCGCGTTGCAATATTGCGTCTTTTGCAACCGGAGGTGAACGACTATCTGTGCGGCCAGGGCCTGGCGCAAACAGGTCGCGGCATTTCGAAAGACGGAATTGCATGCAGGACAAGATGACCGACCCTTCTTCGCCTTCGATCAACGTTCTGCTGGCAAATCCACGCGGTTTCTGCGCGGGCGTGGTCCGCGCGATCGAGATCGTCGAGCGCGCGCTCGATCTCTATGGCGCGCCCGTTTATGTCCGGCATGAGATCGTTCACAATCGCCATGTCGTCGATCGATTGCGCGGCAAGGGCGCGATCTTCGTCGATGAACTGGATGAGATCCCGCCGGAGGCGCCGACCATCTTCAGCGCGCATGGCGTGCCGCGTTCGGTCCAGGAGGCGGCCGTCGCGCGCGACCTGCCGGTGCTCGATGCGACCTGTCCGCTGGTCACCAAGGTCCATGTCCAAGGTCGCCGCTATGCCAAAGCGGGGCGGACCCTCGTGCTGATCGGGCATGCCGGCCATGCCGAGGTGATCGGTACGATGGGCCAGATCGATGCGCCGATTCATCTCGTGTCGACCACCGACGACGTCGCGGCGCTGCCGCTCGCGGCGGATACGCCGATCGCCTATATCACCCAGACCACCCTCAGCGTCGACGATACGCGGGGCGTGATCGCGGCGCTCAACCAGCGTTTCGACGACGTCCAGGGTCCTGACGTCGCCGACATCTGCTACGCCACGCAGAACCGGCAGACCGCGGTTCGCGATCTCGCCCGGCAAAGCGACCTGCTGATCGTGGTCGGCGCGCGCAACAGCTCGAATTCGAGCCGGTTGCGCGAGATCGGCGACGAAATGGGCGTGCCGAGCTATCTGGTCGACGATGGTGGTGGCGTCGACCCCGCATGGTTCGACAACGTGGCGACGGTCGGCATCACCGCCGGCGCGTCGGCGCCCGACGAGTTGATCGAAAGCGTGATCGCCGCCATCGCTGCGGTCCGCCCGGTTTCGGTGAAACAGCTGGATGGCGTCACCGAAGATGTGGAATTCACGCTTCCTCCCCAATTGCGCAACCTCACCCGCGCGGCCGCCGAATAGGATTTTCCGATGACCTTACCGCTTTCCCAGATCGCGCGGATCGGCGCCTATACGCTGAAGCAGCATATCAAGGGCGGGAAATATCCGCTGGTGCTGATGCTCGAGCCGCTGTTCCGCTGCAACCTGGCCTGCCCCGGCTGCGGCAAGATCGATTATCCCGATCCGATCCTCAACCAGCGCATGTCCTACGAACAGTGCATGGAAGCGATCGACGAATGCGGCGCGCCGGCCGTCTCGATCGCCGGCGGCGAGCCGCTGCTGCACAAGGACATGGCGCGGATCGTCAAGGGCTATATCGCCAAGAAGAAGCTGGTGATTCTGTGCACCAACGCGTTGTTGCTCAAGAAGAAGATCGACGAATACGAGCCGTCGCCCTTCTTCACCTGGTCGATCCATCTCGATGGCGACAAGCAGATGCACGACCATGCTGTCGATCTCGACGGCACCTACGAAATCGCGATCGAGGCGATCAAGCTCGCCAAGAGCAAGGGCTTTCGCGTGCAGGTCAATTGCACGGTGTTCGACGGCGCCGATTCCGAGCGCCTGGCAACCTTCTTCGATGAGATGGAATCGCTCGGCGTCGAGATCACGATCTCGCCCGGTTATGCCTATGAGCGTGCAGCCGACCAGGAGCATTTCCTCAATCGCGAGCGGACCAAGAAGTTCTTCCGCGACGTCTTCGCCCGCGGCAATGGCGGCAAGGACTGGACCTTCACCAACTCGCCGCTGTTCCTCGATTTCCTCGCCGGCAACCAAACCTATGAGTGCACGCCCTGGTCGATGCCGCTGCGGACGATCTTCGGCTGGCAGAAGCCCTGCTACCTGCTCGGCGAAGGATATGTCGCGACCTTCAAGGAATTGATGGAAGGCACCGACTGGGAGAAATATGGCGTCGGCAAGTATGAGAAATGCTCGAACTGCATGACGCATTGCGGTTTCGAAGGCACCGCCGCGACCGACGCGATCCGCCATCCGCTCAAGATGTTCAAGGTCGGCCGCAACGGCGTCAAGACCGACGGCCCGATGGCGCCCGACGTCGACCTGACCGCAGCGCGGCCCGCCGAGGATGTCTATTCCTCGCACGTCGAACTGGAACTGGCGAAGATCAAGGCGGCCGACCCCGAAGGCTTCAAACGGGTCCAGCGCGCGGCGTGATCCCGTTTGCCGGCCTTAACGGGCCGGCAGCCCGAGCCGGTCTATCCCGTCGCCGATAATCGTATCGTATGCCTGTGCCAGGCTGCGAAACGCCTGGTCGGCCTGGCGCCCGGTACGGATCAGCGCCGGCAGTTGCCGAGGATTTCGCGCGAGCGAGGCAAGAACCGCGCCCAGCGCCATCCCGCCGTCCGGACGCATCCCGACCAGGGCTGCGGGCGGGAGATCGTCGTCGGCACAATCCGAGATTACTCGTAGCGCGGCGAACGGCACCCCCTTACGTACCGCCACGCGGGCGGCGACATGGCTCTCCATGTCGACCGCAATCGCGCCGGTCCGCTCGTGCAGGATGCGTTTTTCGGCCGCGCTTGCGGCAATCGCGTCGCTCCCCACAATCCCGCCGCGATGAGCATGCGGCAGCGCTTGTCCCAACCGTTCAACCAAGAGCACATTGCCGTCGATCACGACATCGCCGGGTCGCAGCGACGGAGCGAGCGCACCGGCGATGCCGCATGACAGGATGATGCCGGGAAAAAGCGCGGCTTTATTGTCGAGATCGCGGTCGAGCGTCGCCGCAACGCCGCCGCCGATGACGACGACGAGATCGCGTCCGGGGCGGTTGAAAATCCGCGCCTCGCGCTTGAGCCCGCAGGCGATGATCAAGGTCACATGCCGACCGTGACGCGCTTGGTGTTCGAGCGCCTGAAATTGCGGTAGCGCGCCATCGCCCAGAGCGGGAAATATTTCGGATAGCCGTGATAGCGGAGATAGAAGACTCGCGGGAACCCTCCGCCGGTATAATATTCCTGGCCCCAAAGGCCGTCGGAATCTTGGTTGGCGGCCAGCCAGTCGATCCCGCGCCCCACCGCCTGGCTTTCCACCTCGCCCGCCGCCATCAACCCCAGCAGCGCCCAAGCGGTTTGCGACGCGGTCGACGGCGCCGGAACATGGCCGGTGCGATCGAGATCATAGCTGTCGCAATCCTCGCCCCAGCCGCCATCGGGATTCTGGATCGCCCTTAGCCACGCGGCAGCGCGCGCGACCATCGGATCACTCTGATCGAATCCAGCGGCGTTGAGCGCGCACAGCACCGACCAGGTGCCATAGATGTAATTGACTCCCCAGCGACCGAACCAGCTGCCTTCGGGTTCCTGTTCGCGGCGGAGATAGTCGATCGCCGCCGCCATGCGCGGGCTGGTCGACGTCTCGCCAAGCTGCGCGAGCATCGACACGCAACGCGCCGAGACGTCCGCGGTCGGTGGATCGAGCAATGCGCCATGATCGGCAAAGGGCAAATTGTTGAGATAGTCGTAGGCATTGTCGGCGTCGAACGCCCCCCAGCCGCCATTCTTCGACTGCAGTCCGACCGTCCATTCTACGCCGCGGTCGATCGGTATCCGGTCGGCTGCCCCGGCGCGATCCATTGCCATCACCACCACCGCGGTATCGTCGAGGTCGGGATAGTGCGCATTATTATATTGGAAGGCCCAGCCGCCCGGGCGCACGCCGGGCCGTTCCTCCGCCCAGTCCCCCGCCACGTCGAGTACCTGGCGCGGCTTGAGCCAATCGAGCGCGGCGTCGGCGCTGGCAATATTGGCCTCGCCCCCCGCCTCCAGCATCGCATGTGCCGCGAGCGCGGTGTCCCACACCGGCGATACGCAAGGCTGGCAATAAGCCTCGTCTTCCTTGATCACGAGGAGGTTTTCGACCGATTGGCGGGCGATCGCGCGAGCCGGATGGTCCTCAGCATAGCCGAGCAGGTCGAACATCATCACGCTGTTCGCCATCGCCGGATAGATCGCGCCGAGCCCGTCCTCCCCGTTGAGCCGCTCGACCACCCAGGCCTCGCAGGTCCGGATCGCGCGCTGGCGGAGCTTCGCGGGCCACAGACCGTCGCCAGCCTTGAGCAACCGGTCGAGCGCGTTGAAGCCTTTGGTCCACAGCCATTTGGGATCGGCCGCCTTGGTCCCGGCGCGTACGGTCTCGCCGGTATAGAGCTCGTCGACCTTGATCCCCTTTGCGTTGCGCGCGACTGGTTTGAGCGCACACAGCACGAGAAGCGGCACCACCACGGTGCGCGCCCAATAACTCATCTTGGACAGATGGATCGGGAACCAGCGGGGCAGCAGGATCAGCTCGGGCGGCATGGTCGGCACGGTCGACCAGGGTCCGGCATCGAACAAAGCGAGTTGGATGCGAGTGAAAACGTTCACCGCCGCCGCGCCGCCCGCCGCCAGGATCGCCGTCCGCGCGCGCACCATGTGCGGCGCCTGTGGATGGTCGCCGATCATCTTGAGCGCGTAATAGGCCTTCACGCTGGCGCTGACGTCGAATCCGCCGGCATGAAACAGGCCCCAGCCGTCATGCGCCGGCGACTGGATGCGGCGCAGATAGCGGCCGATCTTCGCTTCCAGCACTTCGTCGACCGGTTCGCCGAGATAGTGGCGCAGCAGCACATATTCGGCCGGGATGGTGCAGTCCGCCTCGAGCTCGAACACCCAATGGCCATCGGGGCGTTGTGCGGCGGTCAATGCGGCAGCGGCGCGATCCACCGCCCTATCGATCGCCGCAAGCGGATCGGCTGACTGAAGCTTGGTGGCCATGCCGATCCGTTAGCGCGTCCGAGCGCCAATCGCCAAGCGTGCGGCGGTCTCGCCTGATCGCAGCGCGCCTTCGATCGTCGCGGGAAGGCCGGTATTGGTCCAGTCGCCGGCGAGGAACAGGTTGCGCCAACGCGTCGCAGCGGCGGGGCGCTTGGCGTCCTGGCCCGGCGTCGCGGCGAAGGTGGCGCGCTTTTCCTTGACGATCTGCCATGTCGGCATCGGCGCGGTGAAGCGATAGGCGCTCTGGATATCCGCCCAGAAACGCCGCGCCAGTTCCTCGCGGTCGAGATCGACGATGGCGTCGGCCGCGCTGACCGTCACCGAAATGCGATCGGGAAAAGCGAACAGCCATTCCGCCGTGCCGCCGAGCACACCAAGCATCGCCGGCGCGCCCTCTGGCGGCGTCATCGCGAAGTGGCCATTGACGATCGCGTGGAACGCGTCGGGCGCCGAAATCTCCGGCAGCAGTGCGGTCGCGACCCAGGGCGACACGGCAAGGATCACGGCTTCGTCATCGGCCACGGGTTCGGGCCCGGCGCCCCAATCGAGCGCGGTCGCGCGGTCGCCGAGCGTTTCGATCGCGCGAAGCCGCCTGCCCGCCGTGAACGGTGTGTTGCGAGCGGCAAGCCAGGCCAAGGCTGGATCGATGAACGCCGCCCCGAGGCTCGGTTCGGCGATGCGCGGCAATGTCGCCTTGCCGCCACGCAGCAGCGATTCGCGGAGCACCGCCGCGGTCAGCCGCGCCGAGCCGGTTTCGGGCAGGGTATTGAGCACCGCGAGCAGCACCGGCGCCATCAGCTTGTCCCAGACCGGTCCGGTCGCATCGATCCGGTCGCCGACTGCGTCCGCAGGAGCGCCTGTCAGCAACCCGGCGAGCCTGAGATAGTCCATCACCCCCGTTCCCGGCACGCGCCGCCGCTTCGACAGCACCCACCACGGCAGCACCCCGTCGTTCATCTGGATCGTCCAGCGCTCGTCGCTGGCGAGATCGGCGAACGCGAAATCAGCGTGATCGGGCCCGGCAAGCGGTGTGGCCGCCCCGATAGTCGCGCGGAACGCCGCGACCGACCTGTTCCCCGCCAGCACTAGGTGGTTGCCATTGTCGATCGTGAGACCCAGTTGCGGGTCGTGATAGGAGCGGCATCGCCCACCCGCCTGGGCAGCCGAATCGGCGATGCGCACGGTCAATCCCGCTTCGACCAGCCGCACCGCCGCCGACAGCCCGGCGAGACCGGCCCCCGCTATCGTCGCTCGCGCGAAGGTCACCGCGCCACCAGCAGCCGCGCCACCGTCCACAGCAAGGCCGGCTTGCTGACTTTCACCCGCCGGCGCGGCGGCGCCCAGCCGGTAACTTCCATGCGCTTGAGCAGCTTCGAATAGACCGCTTCCATCAGCCGCGGCGCGATCAGATGCCCTGCGGGCCGCGCCGCGAGAATGGCATTGGCGGCGCGATAATGATCGTGCGCACGCGCCACCAGCGGGCGGACCGCTTGGTCGATGCGCGGATCGGCGGCGACCTCGACCGGTGTGGTCAGCGCGATCCCGGCCCCGGTCAGCGCCTCGGCGGGGAGATAGACCCGGCCGATCTCGGCATCTTCATCGATATCGCGCAGGATATTGGTGAGCTGGAGCGCGCGGCCGAGATGGTACGCGAGTTCGAGACCGGGCTCGCGCGGCATGCCGAATACGCGCACCGAAAGCCGGCCCACCGCCGAGGCAACCCGGTCACAATAAAGGTCGAGCTCCGCCATGGCCGGCCAGCGAATATCGCGAGCCACATCCATCGCCATGCCGTCGATCACTGCCTCGAAATCGGTGCGGTCCAGGTCGAATCGACGTACCGCCTCCGCCACCAACCTCGCCTGCCCCGGATCGTCCCCGGCATAGAGCGAGTCCAAGTCGCGGCGCCAGCGGTCGAGCGCCACCGCGCGCCCTTCCCGCTCTCCCCCCTGATCGTCAGCGATATCGTCGACCACGCGGCAGAAGCCGTAAATCGCGTACATCGCCTCGCGCTCGGCCTTGGGCAGCATGCGCATGCCGGCATAGAAGGAGCTGCCGGCAGCCTGTGTCGCCGGCGCGGTGGCGGCGGCATCGCTCATGCCGCGCGCCTAAAAAGCACCGGGAGCGCGGCTCCGAGCGCGATCCAACCCGCTTCGACTTTGCCGTGATGGACGCGCTCGCCGAGCGGATCGCGCTGCTCGAGCCGATCGCACAGACTGAGTGCCAGCCGGTGGATCGCCGCCACTTCCGCCGCCAGCCTGCGGTCGCGGATCAGCGCGGCGAATCCGGCGGACGAATCGAGCAATTGCCGCGTCCGCCCGACGAGATCGGTGAGGATCGCCCGCAGCGCTGGCGTGGCGCGCGCTCCGCCGAGATCCTCGATCCGCAATCCGGTATCGAGCGGGATATAGACCCGGTCGAGCTCACGATAATCCTCGGCGCAATCCTGGAGATGATTGATCACCTGCAGCGCCGCGCACAAGGCGTCGTTGGCAGGCCAGATCTCGCGGCTTTCGCCGTGCACGTCGAGGACATAGCGCCCGACTGGCATGGCCGAGAGCCGGCAATAGCCGATCAGCTCGTCCCAGTCGCGATAGCGGGTGACCGTCACGTCGCGGACGAACGCGTCGAGCAAATCGTGGGCATGGACCGGGTCGATCCGCCGCGCGGCCATCACCGCGGCCAGCGCCATCGCTTCTGGCGCGCCCTTTCCGTCCAAGCCCGCGCGCATCTGGGCGAGTAATTCGAGCTTGGTTTCGGGCGAGGCCTGCGCATTGTCGGAAATGTCGTCCGCCGCACGGGCGAAGCGGTAATAGGCCATGACCGGCGCGCGATGTTCGGGGCGCAGCAGGAAACTCGCCACGGGGAAATTCTCATCGGTGTGATTCTTGCCCGAAGCAAGGTCGGTTATGTCTGTCATCGCCCCGCCGCTGCCTGCGCCCGACCTTTCCACATGCCGCCACGACCGCGCATGTGCTGCCAGGCCGATAGCAAGGTGCAGCCGGCGTAGAAAGCCGCGATCAGCGGCAGCGCCACTCCCCAAAGCGGCGAGCGGCGATAGAAAGCGAGCATCGGCTGAAAGGCGATCGCCATCAGCGCCCAGGCGGCGATCCCGGCGAAGTGCGCGACCCCCTGGCCGAACAGCGCGAGCAGCGGCGGCGCGGCATAGACCAGCGCCAGACCCAACAAGGTGCCTGCGAGCAGCAACGGCGAATAGCGCAACTGGGCATAAGCGGAGCGCGATATCATCGCCGCCACCGCGCCGAAGCCGTCATACGGCCGGATGCTCCGCGACCGGTCGGTAAGGCCGAGCCAGATCCGCCCCTGTCGCTTGAGCAGCGCGCCGAGCGTGCAATCGTCGATCAGCGCGTTGCGGATCGCAGCGATACCGCCGGCTGCCTCCAGCGCTTCGCGCCGTACCAGCATGCACCCGCCGGCAGCGCCGCCGATCCCGCCGGCGCGATTGACCAGCCCGAACGGGTAGAGCAGCTGAAAAAAGAACACGAAGGCCGGGATCAGCATCCTTTCGGCGATACTGTCGCAGCGTAGTCGAGCCATCAGGCTGACCAGGGTCAGCGCCCCCGCCTCCCCGCGCGCGACGAGCGTGCGCAACGTATCCGGCGCATGGTCGATATCGGCGTCGGTCAGCCACAGCCAGGTGGGCACGCTCCCGGCGCGCTCGACGCCTTGTGAGACTGCCCATAATTTGCCGGTCCAGCCGGGCGCGAGCGGTAGGCCGCGCACCACCTCGACCCGATCGGATCCCAGCGCGCGGGCGATATCGGCGGTGCCGTCGCTCGACGAATCGTCGATCAGGATGACGTGGAAACGTCCGGGATAATCCTGCCCGGCGAGGCTACCGATCGAGCGCGCGATCACATCGGCTTCGTCGCGCGCCGGTACCACGGCCACCACCTCGGGCCAGCGCAGGGGATCGGCCGGAACGTCGCGCGTGTCGCGCTCGCGCGCCAGCCAGAAACCGTGCCGGGCAAAGATCAGCACCAGCCAGATCGCCAGCGACAGCCCGGCAACGAAAGTCCAGATCACCGCACCATCCCTGCGTCGCGGAACCAGGCGATCGCATCGCCCAGCGCCTCGCGGTGCGGCCGCGCGCGATAGCCGAGCTCGGCCTCCGCCTTGGCCGAGGTGAAGAACATCCGGTGCTTCGCCATCCTGAGCGAATCCCTGTTGAGGAACGGATCGCCACCAGTGACCCGCGCGATCTGCTCGTTCACCCAGGCAAACGGAAAAAGCGGTGCGCGCGGGATGCGAATCGTGGGAGCCTTGCGGCCGACGATCGCGGCGATTTCGGCAAGCATGTCGCCCAGCATCACGTCCTGCCCGCCGAGGATATAGCGGGCGCCGACCCTCCCCCTGTCGAACGCGAGCAAATGCCCGGTGGCGACGTCGTCGACATGGACGAGATTGAGGCCGGAATCGACAAAAGCCGGCATCCTGCCATTCGCCGCCTCGACGATGATGCGCCCGGTCGGCGTGGGCCTGACGTCGCGCGGGCCTATCGGCGTCGAGGGCTGGACGATGACGGCGGGCAGACCGCGGTCGGCGACCATTTCCTCGACCAGCCGCTCGGCCACGACCTTGCTGCGCTTATAGGCGCCGACCACCTCGTCCGGCGTCGCCGCGCGGCTTTCGTCGGCGGGCTCGCCATCGCTCGGCTTTAACGTGGCGACGCTCGACGTATAGACAATGCGTTCGACCCGGGCGGCGAGCGCTGCCTCCATCACGATCTGCGTTGTCGTCGCGTTGTTGCGGACGATCTCCTCCGGATCGGGCGCCCAGAGGCGATAATCGGCAGCGACGTGGAAGAGATGGCGCACCCCGGTCATCGCGCGCGCGACCGCGTCGGCATCGCGCAGGTCGCCCTCGACAAGTTCGCCGGGAAAGTCGGTCAGGTTCGCGCGCGGGCTCGATTCGCGGACCAGGCCGCGCACGCGCGTGCCGCGCGCGGCCAGCGCACGCGCCACGGCCGAGCCGACAAAGCCGGAAACGCCGGTGACGAGAACGAGTGGAGAAGATGCGTCGGACGGACCCACGTGCGCGCTCTACACAGGAGCTGCGGCGCCGGATAGAGGAACAGGCATGGCGGGGGTCCCGATCACAATCATCACTGGACTGGCATGGGGAATGCTGGGGCTGAGCCTGATCGGCTCGGCCTATATGGTCGCGGCCGCGATCACGCTGCGTAGCTTTCTATCATCCCTGGCTGTGTCGGGACGCCGCAAAGATGCCGTGACGATCCTGAAACCGCTGCATGGCGCAGAGCCGCGACTCGCCGACAATCTCGCGACCTTTCTGGCACAGGATCATGACGGCCCGATCCAATTGCTGTGCGGCGTCCAGCGCGCCGACGATCCCGCAATCGCCGCGGTCGAGACGCTTCGCGCGCGCTTTCCTCACGCGCGGATCGACTTGATCGTCGATCCGACGGCGCACGGCGCCAACGGCAAGATTGCCAACCTCATCAATCTCGAACCGCATATCGCGCACGACATCGCGGTGCTGAGTGACAGCGACATGGTCGTCGGGCCCAATTACCTGTCCCGCTTACTCGCGGCGCTCGACGCCCCGGGGACGGGCGCAGTGACGATCGCCTATAACGGACGCGGCGACGCGGGTTTCTGGTCGCGAATCGCAGCCGCCGGCCTCAGCTGGCAATTCCTGCCCGGCGTGGTGTTCGGCGCCGCGCGCAGCCTGGCGCGGCCGTGCATGGGTTCGACCATCGCGATGCGGCGTGAAACCTTGGCGGCGATCGGCGGATTCGCGGCGTTCGCCGACGTGCTGGCCGACGATTACGCGATCGGCGAGGCGGTGGCGGCATTGGGACTCAAGGTCGCGATGCCGGCGATGCTGGTTACCCATGGTTCGACGGAGCGCAGTTTCGGGGAGCTGTGGCGGCACGAACTGCGCTGGGGCGCGACGGTGCGGGACGTCGTACCGGTCGCTTATCTCACGAGCGTGATCGCCATGCCGCTGCCGCTCGCGCTTCTGGCGAGCCCCTTCCATCCGCTGCCAGGCCTTGCCCTCGCCGGCCTTGCTCTGCTTGCGCGCCTTTCCACCGCCATCGTCGCGGACTGGCGCGGAGGCGCAAGAACCGCGTCATTATGGCTGCTGCCGCTGCGCGATTGCCTCACTTTTACGGTATTTATCGCCAGCCTGACGGCGCGATCGGTTGATTGGCGCGGCGCAACACTTAGAATGGCACAACGTGGCCGGATCTCGGCCGAACCGGAGTTACCTTTCCGATGATGCGCTCGCTGTTTCTTCAGGCCCCTTCGTTCGACGGTTATGACGGAGGTGCCGGCGCCCGGTATCAGATGAAGCGCGAGGTGCGCTCCTTCTGGTATCCGACCTGGCTCGCCCAGCCCGCCGCGCTGATCGAAGGGTCGAAGCTGATCGACGCGCCGGCGCACGATCTCGGCTGGGACGACATCAAGCATGAGGTCGACGACAAGGATCTCGTCATCCTGCACACCTCGACGCCGTCTTTCCGTCAGGACGTCCACACCGTCGAGCTGATCCGGGCGCGCAACCCGAAAGCGCTGATCGGCCTGATCGGTGCCAAGGTCGCGGTCGAGACTCAGAAGTCGCTGGAGGCATCGACCGCGGTCGATTTCGTTTGCCGCAACGAATTCGATTTCACGATCCTCGATATCGCCAAGGGAATACCGCTCAGCGAGGTCCACGGCATTTCGTATCGCGATGCCGACGGCACGATCGTCCACAACAAGGATCGCGCGGTAATCGAGGACATGGACTCGCTGCCGTTCGTCTCACCGATCTACAAGCGCGATCTCCAGATCGAGAAATATTTCGGCGGCTATCTGAAGCACCCGTATGTGTCGTTCTACACCGGCCGTGGGTGCAAGAGCCGCTGCACTTTCTGCCTGTGGCCGCAGACCGTCGGCGGCCACAATTACCGCACCCGATCGATCGGCCATGTCATCGAGGAAGTGAAATACGTCCTGGAGGCGATGCCCGAGGTCAAGGAGATCTTCTTCGACGACGACACGCTGACCGACAACGCCCCGCGGATCGAGGAGCTGTCGCGGGCGCTCGGCGAACTCGGTTTCGGCAAGCCGGGCTTCCGCGTCTCGTGGAGCTGCAACGCCAAGGCCAATGTGCCGAGGAAGACGCTCGAAGCGATGAAGGCCGGCGGCTGCCGGCTGCTGCTGGTCGGCTATGAGAGCGGCAACCAGCAGATTCTGCACAATATCAAGAAGGGCCTGCGCACCGATGTCGCGCGGCAATTCACCAAGGACTGTCACGAGCTTGGCATCGTGATCCACGGCACCTTCATCCTCGGCCTCCCCGGCGAAACCGAAGAAACGATCGAAGAGACGATCAATTATGCCAAGGAAATCAACCCGCACACCATCCAGGTGTCGCTCGCCGCGCCCTATCCGGGGACGTTTCTGTTCAAGCAAGCGACCGAGAATGGCTGGTTCGACGGCACCGACCATCTGCTGACCGATGGCGGCAACCAGATCGCGCAGCTGAGCTATCCGCATCTGCCGTCGACCGTGATCTTCGACAAGGTCGAGGAATTCTACAAACGCTTCTACTTCCGCCCGTCCAAGATCGGGTCGATCGTGTGGGAAATGGTGCGCGATTTCGACATGATGAAGCGCCGCCTGCGCGAAGGCGTCGAGTTCTTCGACTTCCTGCGCCGCCGCAAGGAAGCCGCATAAGCGACGTGAAACGGCTGATCGTCACCGCCGACGATTTCGGCGCCTCGCCCGAAGTCAATGACGCGGTCGAACAGGCGCATCGCGACGGCATCCTGACCGCGGCCTCGCTGATGGTGGCGGGCAAGGCGGCGGCCGATGCCGTGGCGCGTGCGCGCGCGCTTCCGACCCTGGGCGTCGGACTGCATATCGTGCTGGTCGAGGGACGGCCGGTACTGCCGGCCGATCGCCTTCCAGCGCTGGTCGATGGCACGGGCAATTTCCGCACCGACATGGCGCGAGCCGGCGTCACCATCTTCGCCTCTCCCGCCGCGCGGCGGCAACTGGCTGCCGAGGTGGAGGCGCAATTCGCTGCCTTCGCCGCGACCGGGCTGACGCTCGACCATGTCAACGCGCACAAGCATTTCCACCTCCATCCGACGATCGCCGGCGCCATCCTGAAGATCGGGAAGCGTTACGGCATGCGCGCGGCCAGGGCGCCGATCGAGCCTCGCCGGCTACTGGCGCAGGTCGATGGAACCGCTTCCGGTCCTCGCATCGAGACGATCTGGGCACGCCTGGTTCGCGCACGCTTGCGGCGTGCAGGGATACTCGTTCCCGATCAGGTGTTCGGGCTGGCCTGGTCGGGCGCGATGACCGGCGACAGGGTGCGCGGCATCCTGGAACTGCTGCCCGACGGCCTGACTGAGATCTACACCCATCCGGCGACCGGCGCCTATCCCGGATCGGCGCCCAGCTATGATTATCGCGGCGAGTTGGCTGCATTAGTCGACCCGCTTGCCAAGACCATCCTGACGCGCGAGCGCGTCGCCCTCGGCCATTTCGCCGATTTTGCCTGAAGGACCGACCGATGAACCTCGTGCCCGATTGGGGGGAGTTCGACACCGACGCGCCACTGCCCACCGGTCCGGTGCGGCTCGGCTCTCCCGACCATCTGATGCTGTTCAGCCGCATGATCCTGGATACGCACGATCCCTATCGGCCCGCGCTGATCGACTGGCCCGAGCTCGAGCCGGAGACGCGCGAGAAGATCGTCTCGCTGCCGATCTGGGACATGGCGGTGCAGACCGAGGGTCGCACCGGCCTGTTCGTCAAGACGTTCAGCGAGACGGTCGAGGATCCGCTGTTGAAAGCGGCAGTCCAGATGGACGCGTTCGAGGAGCGCCGGCACAAGGTCGTGCTCGCCGACATGGTCCAATCCTACGGCATCGAGCTGCAGCCCGAGCCGGATTACCGCAAGCCCAAGGACGCGGAATGGGCATTCATGCGCTCGGGCTATTCGGAATGTATCGACAGTTTCTTCGGCTTCGGCCTGTTCAAGCTCGCCAAGGATACCGGCTTCTTCCCGCCCGAACTGATCGACACGTTCGAGCCGGTGATGCGCGAGGAAGGGCGGCACATCCTGTTCTTCGTCAACTGGGTCGCCTGGTGGCGGCGTAACATGCCGTGGTGGCGGCGGCCCTATTTCGAGGCCAAGGTCATTGTCGTTTGGCTCTTCCTGATCTGGGAACGGATCGATATGGCCAAGGGCATGGGGGATAATAGCAAGGCGCAGGAGAACAACTTCACGCTCAATGGCTCGAAGGAGCTGGGCGTCGAGGTCAGCTTTGCCGAACTGGCGCGGATCTGCCTGGCGGAGAACGACCGGCGGTTGGCGGGGTATGATTCACGGCTGATCCGTCCGCGCTTCGTGCCGGCGATGATCCGCCTCGCGCTGAAATTCGTGCGCGCGCCCCGCCCGGCGGGAGACACCGCCTGAAGATTTCCGCCAGCGCCGGCTTGCTGCTGGCCACCATCGCGGGACTGATTGTCACGATCTGGACGTTCGGCGCCACCGGGTTCGCCGATATCGCCGCCGTGGCGCGCCGGCTCGGGCTCGGCGGCTTCCTGCTGTTCTGCGGCTGGTCGCTCGGGACGTTCGTGTTGCTTGGCGCCGCCTGGCTGGCAGCCGCGCCCGGCGAGCGAACCGCCCGAATCGGCCGCTTCACCTGGGCGCGCATGCTGCGCGAGGCGGTGTCGGACCTGTTGCCCTTCTCTCAACTCGGCGGGATCGTGGTCGCCGCACGCTCGCTTTCGGTCGCCGGTCTTCCGACGTGCCGCGTCTACGGCTCGCTGGTCGTGGACCTGACGACCGAAATGGCGGCGCAATTGGTCTACACGTTGTTCGGGCTGGCGCTGATGGCGTCGCTGCTGATCGGCGATGGCACGGCGGTATCGCTGCGCCCCGCCATTCTCGGCGGGACCGCGATCATGGTCGTGATCATCCTGTT
The DNA here is from genome assembly GCF_056401155.1 of Sphingomonas sp. P4_G2. NCBI lineage: Bacteria > Pseudomonadati > Pseudomonadota > Alphaproteobacteria > Sphingomonadales > Sphingomonadaceae > Sphingomonas > Sphingomonas sp. P4_G2. Next base: position 17,390 of record NZ_JBFUJY010000004.1, read on the forward strand.
CTTCTTCGTCGCGCAACGCTCGGCGCTCGACATTACCGGGCGCATCGGGGAGCGCTTCATCCCCGGATCGCAGGTAGCATTGAGCGATATCCGGGCCGAACTCGCGCGGATCTATCTCCGGCGCGACCGGGTGGCGATTGCCTTCGGCTTCAACCTCGCGGCCTGGGTCGCGAGCGGCCTGGGCGGGTGGCTGGCGCTTCATCTGATGGGGGCGCGGATCTCTTTATGGGACGTGCTGTCGCTGGAGAGCCTGATTTTCACCCTGCGCAGCGTCGCCTTCTTCATTCCCGGTGCGCTGGGCGTGCAGGAAGTAGCCTATGCGCTGGCCGCGCCGTTATTCGGCCTACCGCCTGAAAGCGCGCTCGCGCTATCGCTCGCCAAGCGCGCGCGGGACGTGGCGATCGGTCTGCCAACCTTATTGTGTTGGCAATTTGCCGAGGCGCGCCAGATCGCCGCCCGAGCTGGCGGTAGGTAAGTCTCGTTACGCGCCACGAACCGGTTCACTTGACCGCGAAATGCAGGCGCAATCCCAAAACCAGCGCGTCGGCGGCAGCGCCCCAACTCGGATGGCGGACATATTGCACGTCGGGCTGCACCTGTAGCCACTTGCTCAACCGATGCGTCGCGGTGACTTCGATCGTTGTCTCGGCACGCCGCCGCGGCATGGACACGGCGGTGAATGCCCGCAGGGCCGGATCGCCCAATCGGGCATGGGCGACCGCAATGCCGTACGACCGATCGTCGGTTCCCCAGGAAAATCCTCCCCCGACATAGACTCCGATCTCATTGACCTCGGCTGCTGCATGCCCCGCTCGAAGCCATCCCTTGAGCGTTCCGGTCTTTTCATCGCCGGCAAGGACCTGCTCATATTGCACATAGCCCCCCGCGCTTCGCCCGCGGCCAACGCCGTCGAGCCGCGCGAAGCGATCGGTATAATACCAGGCGCCTAGCTGCAGTTCGCCGCCGCCACCGATCTTCACCTCTCCTTCGGCCGACAGCAACGCTCCGCCGCGACCGAACGGGCCGGGAAGCGTGCGGTGCGGATGGCCCGGGTCTCCCGGTAGCGCGTCGAACACTGCAGCGCGGATCGTCCAGCGCGGCCGTTCGATCGCGACGACCAGCCCTGGCGACGTCACCGGAAAGATCGACGGGCCGTTCAGCCCGGATTGCGAATAATCGGGCGCGATGCCGAACGAGCTGTTGAGGAACAACGCCCCGACCGACTGCACGTCGAATTCGCTGTTGAGGTCGATCAGCCCGGCTTTGGCTCTGACGCTGGCGCCCAACGGCGCTTCGATCCAAGCTTCGAAGGGGCGGATCGCATAAGGAGCATCGATATTGCTGACGACCTGGGCATCCCCCGCATCGCGTGCCGAAAAACCGCCGCCATGGAGAAGGAAGATATCGGCATGGGCATGCGCGCCTGCAAATCCGAACAGATCGGTTCCGCTATCGAGATCGAGATCCAGCCGCCCCATCCAGCGCACGTCGCGCCGTTCGCCGCCGGCGGCCACGCCCATGATGTCGGTCGTGTAGCGCAAGTCGGCCGACGGCGTATCGTCGGCTCGCGCCGCCGTCGGTGCGACAAGAGCGATCACGCTACAGGCTAGACGTAAGAACCTTTGCACGAGATTGCACCGATCGTTTTCGTCGGCCCGTCCGACCCGCCGCGCGTATCGGGATGCGTTGCGGAGATCAATGCATTATCGTATGTTATAATACATCTTATCCTGACGCCGATCCGAAACTGCAACTGCGATTGGCAAAGGCTCGAACACCTTCCTGCAGGTTCATTCCGTCAGCCGATCGAAGGAGATGCGACCAACCGATCGTTACGCCGCTGGCATATGGAGCAAAATCCGTTCATTCTGCGTTCCAAGAGGGCGGGGTAGGATGGAGCGTTGCTTCCTCCCGGTGAACGGAGATTTGAAAATGACGTCTTCCTTAGGTCGCGTTGCCCTGATGGGCGCAGTCGCCGCGACATCGTTGATGCTCGCGGGCTGCATGACCGAAACCACCTACCGCCCGGCGACCGGCGCCGGCTTCTCGCGCGAAGGTTATAGCGATCGCCAGATCGAAGCGAACCGCTTCCAGGTTACCTTTTCCGGCAATACCATGACCTCGCGCGACACGGTCGAGCGTTATCTACTGTTCCGCGCGGCGGAGCTGACCGAACAGCAGGGTTATGATTATTTCGTCATGGCCGATCGCGACACCGACAAGAAGACGCGGACCTATGTCAACGACTTTGGCGGTCCCTATGGCGGCGGGCTATGGGGCCCGCGCTGGCGCTATTATGGCCGCGGCTTCGGCTGGCGGAGCTGGGACCCGTTCTGGGGCGATCCCTTCTTCGACCGCAATATCGACGTGAATACGGTCGAGAAGTACGAGGCCATTGCCGAGATTGTGATGGGCAAGGGTACCAAGCCTGCGGGCAATGTCCGCGCGTTCGATGCCAAGTCGGTGATCGCCAATATCGGGCCGACGATCGTCATGCCGAAATAGGCTGGGCAATTGGGCTAAAATGAAAGGCCGGGGAGAGATCCCCGGCCTTTTTTGTTTGCTCTACCCTCTCTCGCTTGCGGGAGAGGGAGGGACCCGCCGCGAAGCGGTGGGAGGGTGAGGGTCTTCTTTCTTCTGCTTGGCACACGCCTGGAAGAAGAAAGGAGACCCTCACCCAACCCTCTCCCGCGAGCGGGAGAGGGCTATACAGCTACGCGATCTGGCCGTGGCAGTGTTTGTACTTGAGCCCGGAGCCGCACGGGCACGGTGCGTTGCGGCTGACCTTGCCTTCCCAATCCTTCGGATCCTCGCCCAAATCGGGCTGTTCGGGCCGAACGATCGACAGCGGCGGCAGGCCGAGATCGCCCAGCGCACGCGAGCCGCCATCGATATCTGCGCTGTCGTCATCGCCCGAGAACGGGTCGAAATGCTGGGTGATGAAGTCGGGCAGCTCGGGAAGCTCGGGCGGCGGCTGGAAGCGGAATTCGGCGGTCGCCAGCACCTTGGTCACATCCTCGCGGATCGATCCCAGCATGCGCTCGAACAGCGCGAACGCTTCCTGCTTATATTCGTTGATCGGTGTCTTCTGCGCGTATGCGCGGAGATGGATGACCTGGCGCAACGCGTCGAGCGTCGCGAGATGCTCTTTCCAGTGATGGTCGAGATTCTGGATCAGGATCGACTTTTCGATCGTCGTCCAGGTTTCGGGCTCGATCTCGGCCGCCTTGGCGTCGACCAAAGCCGACGCCGCCTCGTTCAGCCGCTCCTCGACCATCTCGACATCGACCGCTTCTTCCTTGAGCCAGTCGTCGATCGGCGGCTCGATCCCCAGCATCTCGGAGACTTTGGCCTTCATCCCTTCGACATTCCATTGCTCGGGATAGGAATTGGGCGGGCAATGGTCGCTGACGATCGTATTGATCGTCTCGGTCCGCATGTCGACCACCACGTCACCGACGGTTTCGGCGTCCATGATGTCGTTGCGCTGCTCGTAAATGACCTTGCGCTGGTCGTTCATGACGTCGTCATATTCGACGACCTGCTTGCGGACGTCGTAGTTGCGCGCCTCGACCTTCTTCTGCGCGGTCTCGATCGCCTTCGACATCCAGCGCGACGGCGGCAATGCCTCGCCATCCTCCAGGCTCGACCGCATCATCTTGGCGAACAACGTGTTCGGCCCGAAGATGCGCAGCAGATCATCGTCGAGACTGAGGTAGAAACGCGACAGGCCGGGGTCACCCTGACGGCCCGAACGGCCGCGCAGCTGGTTGTCGATGCGCCGGCTCTCGTGCCGCTCGGTGCCGAGCACGAACAAGCCGCCCGCCGCCAGCACTTCCTGCTTCTCGACCGCGATCTCCTGACGAATGCGCTCGATCGCGGCATCGCGCTCGGGCCCTTCGGGCATGTCGCTCAATTCATCCGCGATCCGGAAATCGAGGTTGCCGCCGAGCTGGATGTCGGTGCCGCGGCCGGCCATGTTGGTCGCGATCGTGACCGCGCCCTTGCGGCCCGCCTGCGCGACGATATGCGCTTCCATTTCGTGATAGCGCGCGTTCAGCACCTTGTGCTCGACCTTTTCCTCATGAAGGAATTCGGACAGCATTTCGGATTTTTCGATCGACACCGTGCCGACCAGCACGGGCTGGCCCAACTCAGCCTGGACCTTGATCGCCTTGGCGATACCGCGGAACTTGTCCTGGATATCCTTGTAGAACGTGTCTTCCTCATCGATGCGCCGCACCGGTACATTGGTCGGGATCGACACGACGTTCATCTTGTAGATGTCGTAGAATTCCGCCGCCTCGGTCGCCGCGGTGCCGGTCATGCCCGACAGCTTGGGATACATGCGGAAATAATTCTGGAAGGTGATCGACGCCATCGTCTGGTTCTCGGGCTCGATCTCGACCCCTTCCTTGGCCTCGACCGCCTGGTGCAGGCCGTCCGACCAGCGCCGGCCGTCCATCATGCGACCGGTGAACTCGTCGATGATGATGACCTTGCCGTCCTTGACGATGTAATCGATGTCACGCTTGAACATCATGTTGGCGCGCAGCGACTGGTTCAGGTGGTGGACCACCTGGGTATTCTCGAAATCGTAGAGGTTGGTGCCTTCGAGCAACCCGGCGGTCTCGAGCATCCGCTCGACCGTCTCGGTACCCTCCTCGGTCAGGATGATCGACTTCTGCTTCTCGTCCTTTTCGTACAGGTCGGGCGCGAGCTGCTTCACCACTGCATCGACGCTCTTGTAGAGCTCGGACTTGTCGTCGGTCGGGCCGGAGATGATCAGCGGCGTGCGCGCCTCGTCGATCAGCACCGAATCGACCTCGTCGACGATCGCCATCGAGAATGGACGCTGGACCATCTGATCGCGCTCATATTTCATGTTGTCGCGCAGATAGTCGAAGCCGAATTCGTTGTTGGTGCCGTAGGTGATGTCGGCGGCGTAGGCTTCCTTGCGCTGATGGTCGGTCAAATTGGGGATGATCACCCCGACCGTCAGGCCCAGGAACGTGTACACCTGCCCCATCCACTCGGCGTCGCGCTTGGCGAGATAGTCGTTGACCGTGATGACATGGACGCCGGTGCCCGGCAGCGCGTTGAGATACACCGCCAGCGTCGCCACCAGCGTCTTGCCCTCACCCGTCCGCATCTCGGCGATCTCGCCGCGATGGAGGACGATACCACCGACCATCTGAACATCGTAATGGCGCTGGCCGAGCACCCGGCTGGCGGCCTCGCGCACCGTCGCGAAGGCCTCGGGCAAGAGGTCGTCGAGCTTCTCGCCATTGGCCAGGCGTTCACGGAACAGCACGGTCTGGTTGGCAAGCGTCGCGTCGTCCATCGCCTGGAGCGCGGGCTCAAAGCTCGCGATCGTGTTGACGATGCCGCCGAGCGATTTGACGTACCGGTCGTTGGACGACCCGAAAATGGATTTGGCGAGTCCGCCGAGCATGATGATTTCCTGTTATATATAGGTGCGCGCGAGCCGCACGGGCCGCGCTGATCGGATTGAAAAAGGACGTGACGGCGCGGCGCTATTCGCGCCGGCGGCTCGCAAAAACGGGGATCGCGTCCGAAAAGGCGAAGGCCGGCAGCGCCGAAATCACCGCATGGGCCGGGCCGGCAATCGCCTGGATCGGTCGGGCGGCAATTTGGCGCCGCACCTCGGCGGTGGCCTTGACCGCCGTCGCCACCACCGCGCTGCTGAGCGTGGTCGGCACCTGTGCCGCACGCGCGCCGCCTGTGCCGCTCAAGGCGGACAGCAAGGCAGACAGGAGCAGGATCAGGTTCAAACGAGCGCTACTTCATCGATTGTGACGCACGGTGACATAGGGTCGCGTCTGGCAAAGGTCTATCAAATACTCGTTACTTTGTCGGTCGACCGCTTCATTACCGGCGTAAGAAGGCAGGACGCCAACGGGACGTTGGGGGCAGCTCTCCACCGTTAGTCCCTCCTCAGTCCGGGGTGAAGTGGATACCCGGTATCGTGTAGTTTGATCCAATCGCCTTACCCGTTTCATCTCGGGCGGGCTTGAACCGGCCATGGCGCGCGAACATGGCACATGCAGCGTCGTTGAGAACAGCCGGTGCGTTGCTCTCGACGATCGTGCAGCCGGAAACTCTGCCTGACGGGTCGACATCGAGCCTGACGGCGAGCGAGCCACTTTCTTTTCGTGCGCTCAAGGGAACCTCGTCGGCGTGGAGCCAAGTTCCGGGGTTTTCCAACGGCGTTACAGGGCTGGACTTGTCATCGGGAGCAGCCGCTGCCGGCAACGGCAACAGCGCGCTTCCAGCGACGATCAGCAACCAACCTTGTGCCAGCATGGGTTTTTCCTCTCAAAGCAGGCTCATCGTTTTTTCGGTTGGGTGATCGGCGTCTTGGATGCTGGCAACGGTGGCGGCGTCGATCCGGCGATGGGCGCGGCGCTGGAGGGGGGCACCGGTTCGGGCGGCGGCGTCTCCAGTTTCCACATCATCGACGAGCTCCACTTGCTCGGCGTCGGCTTGTTCTTCTTGTTGCGCGCCACTTCGAACCGGCCATTGGCGGTCATGAAATTGCACGTCGTCTCATCGAGCAGCGGCGATTCGGAGCTCTTGATGACCTTGCAATCGGTCACGCGTCCGGTGTCGTCGATAGAGAGGGTGAAGCTGACGCGCCCCTGCTCTCCACTCGCGCGCGCCGCCGGCGGGTAGCCATCCTGGGGAATCCAGCTGCCCGGACTGCCGATCGGCTTCGCGGTCGGGATCGGCTCGTCGTCATCCTGCGCCTGAGCGACGCCCGGAAACGCAAAGGCGGCCAATGCCAGAACGATGGCAATACGCATGTTTTTTTCTCCCCAATTGGCGTCACGCTAGCCCAACCCGACCCGACTTGTCACCGCCGCCTTTGCCTGTCCGGCACACGGCTCTATGAGAGCCGCCATGACCGACCGCTCCCCCCTCGCCCCCACCGCCTTTCCCGATCTGCCGGACATTGCCGGCATGACTCGCCGCGTCGCCAAGGCACAGTACAAGACCTGGGACCGTTGCGACCTGACCTATGTCGAGCTGGCGCCCGGCACCGCGGTAGCGGGCGTGCTGACCAAGAGCCGTTGCGCTTCGCCCGAGGTAGATTGGTGCCGCGCCGCGCTCGTCCTGGGCCGCGCGCGCGCGCTGGTCGTCAACGCCGGCAATTCGAATGCCTTTACCGGCGATCGTGGCCGCCACGCGGTCGAAGGGCTCGTCGCCGCTGTCGCGCGGCATCTCGATTGCCAGCCGTCGGACGTGTTCGTCGCCTCGACCGGCGTGATTGGGGTGCCGTTGCCACTCGACAAGGCAGAAGCCGGACTCGCCGCCGCCTTCGCTGCCGAGCCTTGCAGTTGGGAAGAGGCGGCCGCAACGATCATGACCACCGACACCTTCCCCAAGGCGGTGGTGACGCGCGCAGTGGTCGACAGCAAGCCGGTCAGCCTGGTCGGGATCATCAAGGGATCGGGCATGATCGCGCCCGACATGGCGACGATGCTGGGATTCATCTTCACCGACGCAGCAGTCGATCCCGCCTGGCTGCAGGCGGCACTCGCGCGTGCCAATACGCGCAGCTTCTCGTGCATCACGGTCGATAGCGACACCTCGACCAGCGACACCGTACTCGCCTTCGCGACCGGCGCTGCGGGTAATGTCGCGATCGCGCATGACGACGATCCCGGCGCCGACGCCTTTGCCGCGGCGCTCAACGATCTTTGCCTGCAATTGGCGCACCTTGTCGTGCGCGACGGCGAAGGCGCGACCAAGTTCATCGCGGTCGAGGTGACCGGCGCCGAAAGCGACGCCAGCGCGCATCGTATCGGCATGAGCATCGCCAACTCGCCTTTGGTCAAGACCGCCATCGCTGGCGAGGACGCCAATTGGGGCCGCGTCGTCATGGCGGTGGGCAAGGCCGGCGAGCCCGCCGAGCGTGACCGCGTGGCGATCCGCTTCGGTGAGACCCAGGTGGCACTCAATGGCCTCGCGGTCGAGGGATATGACGAAGCGCCGGTCGCCGCGCACCTCAAGGGCCGCGAGATCGATATCGGCGTCGATCTGGGATTGGGTGACGGCCGCGCCACGGTTTGGACCTGCGACCTGACCCACGGCTATATCTCGATCAACGCCGATTACCGGAGCTGAAACACGATGCTGACGATCTGGGGCCGGCTCAACTCGCACAACGTCAAGAAAGTCGCCTGGTTCGCCGAAGAACTGGGACTCTCCTATGTCCGCCACGATATCGGCGGTCAGTTCGGCATGAGCGACGCCTATCTGGCGATGAACCCCAATGCGCTGATCCCGACGATCGACGATGACGGCTTCATCCTGTGGGAATCGAACGCGATCCTGCGCTACCTCGCTGCCCACCATGGCGGCGTGCGCTGGTGGCCTGACGAGCCGCAATTGCGCGCGCTCGGCGACCGCTGGATGGAGTGGCAGAATGGCTATGCGCCGGTGCAACTCGACGCGTTCGTCAACCTGGTGCGCGTCGTGCCCGACAAACGCGATATGGCGGCCGTCGCCCGCTCGGCGCAGCGTTGCGGCGAGCGGATGGCGATCCTCGACCGGTACCTCGCCGAAACACCCTGGCTATCAGGCGACGATTTCGGCGTCGGCGACGTGCCTATGGGCGTTTACGCCTATACCTGGTTCACGCTCGACATCGAGCGACCCGATCTGCCTAATGTCGCCGATTGGTACCGCCGCCTGCAATCGCGCCCCGGCTATGCCAGCCAGGTGATGATCCCGCTGACGTAGAACGCGATCCCTCTCCCGCTTGCGGGAGAGGGCGGGGCCCGCCGCCAAAGGCGGTGGGAGGGTGAGGGTCTTCTTACTTCTTTTGTCGTTTTATCTGCATGGAAGAAGAAAGAAGACCCTCACCCAACCTGCACCGGGTGAACAGCGCCCCGCGCTGTTCAGGTCATGCCGGGGGCATGACCGACCCGGTGCACCCGCACGCGGGAGAGGGCTAAAAAAAGGGCCGCACCCAACAGGATGCGGCCTTTTGTTCATCTCGATTTCGAACTCAGGCGACCGAACTGGCCGCTGTTCCCAGTTCACCCTCGAGCCACGCCTTGATCCGACCTTTGGGTTCGGCGCCGATCTTGGTCGCTGCCGGGCTACCGCCCTTGAACAGGATCATCGTCGGGATGCCGCGCACGCCATAACGCGCGGGCGCATCGGGATGATCGTCGATATTGAGCTTGGCGATCGTCACCTGCTCGCCCAGCTCTTCCGAGATTTCCTCGAGGCTCGGCCCGATCATCTTGCACGGCCCGCACCATTCCGCCCAGAAATCGACCAGCACCGGCTTGTCGGAATCGAGCACATCCGCCTGGAAACTGTCGTCGCTGATATGTTTGGTTGCCATGAGAGAATCTCCTTTGACCCCGAATGTAGGCGCGGCGAGGCACTTGCTCAACGGCTCTGGCCCTAGCTTTGCTCCATCGCGGCAAAGCCCGGCTTGTGAGGAGCGAGCACGTCTTCGGGCAGATCGAACAGGCGCGGCGCGGCCGTGTAGAGCAACGCCGCCTCGATCCGCCGCCCCGGGAAGATCACCCGCAAGGCTTCGGCATAGGCCGCCATCTGGCGCAGGTGGAATAGCGGCACTTCGTCGAGCCCCAGCGGCACGCGTCGCCCGGTCTTGAAATCGATCGCGCGGACGCGGTCGGGCTCGACCAGCAAGCGGTCGACGGTTCCCGCGATGACATAGCCGCCGGGCACGACCGCCGAGATCGGTGCCTCCCCTAGCGAATTCGGCCCGAACAGATCACCGTGCGCGGGATCGTCGAGCACTGCCGATACCGTCGCGATCAGCTCGCTCCTAAGCCCGGCATCGGCGACCAGGCCCACGGCCGACAGCCAGCGATCGGCCGCTGCCGCGCGGCGATCCGGCGCCAGGGCCGGCAATCGCTCGAACAGAGCGTGGATCAACCGGCCGCGCTCGGCCGCCGTCCGCATCGCCGCGGAGGGTGGAGGATCGGACACATCGTCCTCGCCGACCGACGAAGGCGCGAGCGGCCGTGGCGGCCGCGCCTCCTTCGGGGCGGGCTGGAATGCCCAATCGGGCAAAGCGACGGTCTGCGCCTCGGCGTTCCGTGCCGGTCGCGGCCGCACCGGCGGCTGCGGATCGTGGCCGGCGAACGAGCGGCGTGGCCCCTCCTCGCGCTGCGCCGTGCCCAACGCCGTGAGCGCCGCTTCCGCCGCCGCATACCAACTATTCTCGGACGGCACGCCTTTCGCCCGCGGCCCCAAAGATCCCGCTATCTCCAATCTTTCCTCGGCGCGCGTCGCGGCGACATAGAATAATCGCCAATGCTCAGCGAGTTCGCGCGCGTCGGCGGTCGTGATCGCCTCGGCCAATACTCCCGACCGTTGCTCCTTGCGTGGGCGGAAGACGGGCAGTTTGGTATCCTGATCTGCCTGCCAATCAAGCGTCGAACGCGGCCGCGCCTCCGGATCGGCGGTGGCGTCGGCCAGGATCACCAGCGGTGCCTGCAATCCCTTGGCGCCATGCGCGGTCATCACCCGAACCGCGTCGAGCGGCTGCGACGGATCGCGAACGATCTCGACATCGCCGCGGTCGAACCAGTCGAGGAAGCGTTGCAACGAGGGGATCGCGACGCGTTCGAACTCGAGCGCGGCATTGAGCAATTCGTCGATCGGGTCGCGTGCTTCCTGCCCCAATCGCCGGATCAGCTTGCGCCGCCCGTCGAGCGGCCCGGTCAGCATCTCCTCGAGGAAGACATAGGGCGTGGTGAAATCCGCGCGTCGCAGCATTGCGCTGAGCGGCGCGATCCGCTCGGTTGGTTGCGTAGCCTGGAGGTGCGCCCATAAGCCGCCGCGGCGCTTCATTGCCGCGCGCATCAACTCGTCCTGGCTCCAGCCGATTAACGGCGACACCAGCAGGCTGGCGAGGGCAAGATCGTCCTGAGGCTGGAGTACGAAGCGGATCGCCGCGAGCAGATCCTGCACCGCCAGCGGCGCGGTCAGCCGCAAGCGGTCGACGCCCGCCACCGGTACGCCCTCGGCATAGAGCCGCGCGACGATCAGCGAGGCGAGTTCGCCGCGCCGTTTGACCAGGATCATCACATCCTCGGGGCGCAGCGGCCGCCCCTTGCTCTCGAGGATCATCGGATTCTTGGGATCGAGCCATGCCCTGACCTGCGCGGCGATCCGCGTCGCATGCGCGCGCACCGCATCGGTGATCCAGCCCTCCTCGCCTTCATCCTCTTCGCCGGCCAGGGTCGGTGCCCAGAGATTGACCTGACCCGGCCCCTCGACCTTGCTGGCATGCCGCTGGTTGTCGTCGACCCCGAGGCCGCCGCCGGGCAGCACGCCGATCGCCGCGTCGACGAAATCGAGGATCGGCTGGGTCGAGCGGAAGGACGAGGTCAACGCCAATTGCTCGAACGGCGTCGGCTCGATCTCGCGGATATCGCTCGTCACCTCGGCAAGGTCGCGGAAATGCCGTTCGGCCCAGCGGAAATTGAGCGGGTCGGTGCCCTGAAAGCCGAAGATCGCCTGTTTATAGTCGCCGACGGTGAACAATGTCCGCCGCCGGTCGCCGCGGCTTCCCAGACCGGCGAAGAAGTCACTCGCGATCGCGTCGACGATCTCCCATTGGCGCAAATTGGTGTCCTGGGCCTCATCGATCAAGACGTGATCGGTCGCCTGGTCGAGTTTGAAGCGGACCCAATCGCCCATCCCCTCTTGCCGCAGCAATGCGACCGCGGCGTCGATCAGATCGTCGAAATCGACCGCGCCGATCCGGCGCTTGGCGGCGCGATAGGCGAAGGCATAATCGCGCCCGACGGCGAGGCCGGCAGCGAGCAGATCGGCATAGTCCGCCAGATGGCGCATCTGGATCAGGCGTGAGACCTGCTCATGGAAGTCGGAAGCGATCGGGGCATAATCCTCGTCCTGCGGCGCCTGCCCTTTGGCAAACGACCGCAATTCACCGTCCTGCCGCGCCCAGACGCTGTGCAATTGGTCGAGCGTCGCCGCCCGCTGCTCGGGGCTTCTCGCCAGCCATGCGGTGATGATGTCGGCACGGGCCAGTCCATTCTTGGTGCCCCACGCCAGATTGAAGTCGCGCACGCCTTCGAGCAGGTCGTCATCCAGTTGAGCGCAGCCATCAGTGATCGCCGCCTCGACATCGTCGACGCCGATCAAGGCGCGGCGGACATAGGGGCCGACCCCCTCCCCCATCGGCAACGCCGCCATTGCCGCCGGCGCGCGGGCACAAGCGCGCAGGAAAGCTTCTGCCCCTTCCTCGCCAAGCCGCAGGCTCAGCGCGCCGACAGCGCGCACCGCGCCGTCGCGCCCCTCGCGCTCGGCATCGACCAGCAATTGCGCCAGCGTCTCGCGCGCCAGTGCCGATTCCTCGCGGGCTTCGAGTGGACGGAAACCCGGGGTGAGACCCGCTTCGACTGGAAAAGCGGCGAGCAGCGACTGACAGAAGCCATGGATCGTCTGGATCCGCAGCCCCCCGCCCGGTGCATCAAGCACCTTGGCGAATAGCGTTCGCGCCCGCGCGATCAGCGCCGGGTTGGCGCGCTCGCCCAGCGAGGCAAGGTCGGCGCGGATATCGGCCTCGGACGCGCGCACCCAGCGCGCGAGGCGTTGGTTGATCCGCCCCGCCATTTCCGCGGCGCCCGCTTTGGTGAAGGTCAGACACAGGATCGCGCCGGGATCGGTACCCCCGAGTAGCAACCGATAGACACGCGCCGCCAGCACCTGAGTCTTGCCGGTGCCCGCCGAGGCAGCCAGCCAGACGTGCGACGACGGATCGCTCGCGCGCGCCTGCTCGTCGACGAGCCGTGGCAGGATGGAGTCAGCGCCGCTCACGGCCATACCATTCGTCGCGGCGCATCAACTGGTCGTAATCGCCGAACGGCGCATATTCCGGCTTCAACTTGGCGGTAAACGGCGCCGCTCCGGTCAGCCACGTCTCCGCCGCCTCGGTGAAATTGCGTCGCGCCTCATCGACGAATTCATCGGCCGGGATCGGGTCTTTTTTCTTGGGGTCACACGGCGAATCGACATAGCCGAACCCGCCGACGCGGTTGCGCGCGAGCGACCAATATTCGAACCCTTCCGCCTTTCCCGCAACCCCGGCGAACTTGCCCGCCTCGGCGATCATCCCGAGCAAGCCGAGTTGCAGGCTGAACCCCGCCCGCACTGCCGCGGTCGAAGGCGGCTGCCCAGTCTTATAGTCGACCACTACCAGCCCGCCGTCATTGAGACGATCGATTCGGTCGAACCGGCCCGACAATTCGACGCCGGCGAGTTGCAACGTTCCTTTGCCTTCAACCGCCAGGATGCTCCGTTCACCCGCGCGATCGGACACTTCGTGCGCGATCCAGTCGACCGCCTCGATCAACCGCGGCCCCCATAACGCGCGGATCATCGGATGCGTGCGCACATCGCCCAGCAAGGCCTCGGCGCGCGGGCGCAAGGTTTCGGGATTGGCGCCGTCCTCGCGAAACCAGGTTTCCAGGATCGCATGGACCTGATTGCCACGCCAAGCCGCGCTCGGCTCCGCATCGACCGGGTCGATCGCGCCCAGCCGCAGCATCCGGCGCGCGTAAAAGGCGTACGGGTCGGCCTTGAGCCGGTCGACTTCGGTCACCGAGATCTGGCGCGGCCGGTCCTCGATTGCGGGCGACGGCTCGGGCCGCGACGCCGGCTCGTGCACGCCCGGATTGTCGATCGACGCGGCCCATGCCGCAAGATCGGGATCGCGAATGAAGCGATCCCCCGCCAGGGCTTCCAGCCGCAGCCAGAAGCGCGAAGCCAGCGTCGGCGACCGCCCGTCGCGGCGCGCACGCGTGATCAGCACTTCCGGTGCGCCCAGGGCATTGGCGAAATCGTGCGCCGCGACGCCGACGCCGCGATCGAGCCCGGGCAGCCCCAGTTCAGCCCGGATGCGCGGCGCCAGCCACGGATCGGGTGCAGCGATCGCCGGCCAGGTACCTTCATTAAGGCTTCCCAGGATGGTCAAGTCGGCGGTCTGCAACCGCGCCTCGATCAGGCCATAGATCGCCAGGCGCGGATGGCCGCCCTGGGGAGGACGAACCGCGACTTCCTCCATCAAGGTGCGCAGCAGTGGCGCGACGCTGGCCGGGTCGACCAAGGCCGGCCCGTCCGCCGCGCGTAGTTCGAGATCGGCGAGCAGTTCAGCCGCCGCGCGACCCGCCGGTCCAGCCCATACCGCGAAACCGCACAGGGCTTCGGCCGTCTCGCGCAACGTCGCAATCATCGCCGCCAGCGGTTGCTCGCCATTGCCGAAGCAGTGCGCCAGCGGTTCGAGCAATCCGCGCATTTCCGGCCAGACCTGGCGCGCCGCCGCGCGGATCGACGCCTCGCGCTCGTCGCCGTCGAGCAGATGCGAATCGATGCCCGCGAGCCCCGGAGCCGGGCGGGGCCCGCGCAACGCACGGTCGAGCGCGCGGACGCCGTCGAGCCACAAGGTCCGCGGCTCCCCGCTCTGGACGAGCGGGTGCTTGAGCAGCGCCAGCAATGCGAGCGGCGCGAAGTCCTGTGCCGCAGCCTCGGCCAGCATCGTCAGCAGTGTGCCTGGCGCGCGCGTCGCGAGCGGACGGCCGGCAGTATCGTCGACATCGATCCCCCAACGCGCGCAATGGGCCGCGACGCGCTCGGCCAGCGTGCGGTCGGGCGTGACCAGGGCAGCGGTACGCCCCTCGACTTCCAGCGCGCCGCGCAATGCCAGCGCAATCGCCTGCGCCTCATCGGCTGGGGTTGCCAGCTCGACCGCGCGAATCCCGGTCAATCGCCGGTCGGGCGCTTCCAAATCGGTCCACTTGCCGGTGAAATCAGCAGGCGCGAAGGCGTTGGCGATCGCCTTGCCGCGCGCCGCCGAGGCATCGTGATCGCTTCCCTCGCGCCAAGCGCGCACCTCGCCGCGTCCCGCGCTCATCCGTTCGAGCAACAGCTTCAGCTGAAATTGCGGGTGGGTCTCGATCGAGCGCGCCTTGAAGCAGCTGGCATCTGCCTCGTGCGGCCCAAGCGCGTCCCATTCCTCGGCCGGCATCGCAGTGGCGAGGTCCTGGAACACGACCAAGCCTTGGTCGAGCTCCGCGACACGGCGCAACAAGGCCGCCACTGCCGGCGCCGGATCGGTGATCCCCGCTGCACAGACGAAACCCGCGGGCGGCATCTCCTTCCAGCGCGCCGCCAACCGACGCAGCATGATCGCACGGCGCGTTGCTGCGTCCATCGCGCCCAGCCGCGCCAGCTCCGCCGGCCACCGATCGATCACGATACGGAACAGCTCGAGCGCGCGCTCCCAATGGCTGGTCAATTCGCGCCCGACGTCGAGCTCGGCGAGTTTCGTCGCCGCGACTTCCTCGACCAGCAGTTGGTCAAGCGTCCGCGCCAATGCTCCGGCCAGGCGTACGGCTTCGTCGGCGGCGACCGGCTCCCCTTGGCGGGCGCGCTCCTCGCTGACCAACCTCGCCAGGATCATCCGTCGCGCCAGCGGATCGACCGGTGGCGGCAAAGGCTCGAGATCGTCAGCCGGATCGAGCATCGCCCCCGCCGCTTCATCGAGCGCCGGATCGCCGATCGTCACTAGTCGCGGCAACAACAGCCCACCGCCGCTCGCACGCACGAACGCGTCCTGGACCGCGCGCCGCCCGCGATTATTGGGAAGAAGGACGAGGCCACGCGCGAGCCGCATCGGATCGTCGCCGAAGCGCTTCATCAGCCCAGCGACGAGCGCATCGGCAAAGGCTCGCTGTGCCGGAATCGTATAAAGCGCGAGGCCGCGTTGAGAGGTCGAATTCATGATCGCCAATCAACTATCACAACCGGGAATACCCCGACCGTAAAATAGCCGCGCCTGCGCCTGATAATTCAAACGTTACCCCGGCCTTGTGCCGGGGTCCAACGCGCCTCCTGGGAAGTCAGCCGTTGGTGCACGTTGGATGCCGGGACAAGCCCGCATGACGACACGAGCTTGAGCGGCAAGGCCGCACCCTAAGCATCGATCAGAAGCGCTTCCGTCTTGGCAATGGCCGGCGGCGTGCCGACGTCGAACCACAACCCCTGATGGACGAAGCCGTAAGCACGCCCGGCCTCGATCGCGCGGTTCCAGAACAGGTTGGTCGAGAACGGCCCTTCCGGCCAATCGTGGATCACGCGCGGCGAGAGGATCTGGACGCCGGTATAGACGAACGGCGCCACCCTCCCAGGCTTGCGGCGCCCGGTGATGCGGCCGTTGGCGTCGAGGTGAAAATCGCCCAAGCCGCCATGATTATGCGCGCGCGCCAACGGCACCATCAGCAACAGCGCGTCCATCGCCTCGTCGTCCCAGCGCGACGCGAGCAGCTTGATCGTGTCCGCCGGTCCGTCGACCCACAGATTGTCGGCATTGGCGACGACGAACGGCTTGTCGCCGATCAGGTCGCGCGCTTTGACGATGCCGCCCCCGGTTTCCATCAACTGATCGCGCTCGTCGGAGACGATGATGTCGACGCCCTTCACCCGGTTCTTGAGGTGCGCTTCGAGCGCATCGGCGAGATAATGGACGTTGACCACCGCACGCTTGATCCCCGCCGCGCGGAGGCGGTCGAATACGTGATCGAGCAAGGGCTGACCGGCGACCTGGATCAGCGGCTTGGGTCGCGTCGCGGTGAGCGGACGCATGCGTTTGCCGATTCCCGCCGCCATCACCATCGCGGTTTCCGGAACCGTGCCGCCCGGATCGGGCCGCAGCGACAAGGTGCGTTTCGCGGTCATGCGCGGGCGATCTCCATCGGGTCGCCGCGCAGGTCGGCCGGGATATTGGCGTCGAACCAGGCCTTGACCGGCGCCAGTGCCGGGTGATCAAGATCGCGGTTCAGATAACGCCAGACGCGCGGGCACATCGCCGGATAGCGCGGCTTGCCGTCGCGCCGCCATAGCCGGGTGAAGATGCCGACGATCTTGGCGTTCCGCTGCGCGCCGAGGATGTGATAGGCCGCATCGAAATCGTCGCCCGCACCGGTCACGCGGCGATAGCGGTCGAGCATCGCCGCCTCGATCTCGGGCTCGACATCGCGGCGAGCGTCCTGCAGCAGCGACACCAAATCATAGGCCGGATGGCCCGCCAAAGCGTCCTGGAAATCGAGCAGGCCGAGCGCTTCGGTGCCGCCGATCAGCATCAGATTCTCGGCATGATAATCGCGCAGCACCGTCACCGGCTCGGCCGCCAGCGCATGGTCGAACACCTCGCCCCAGGCTTTGGCGTAGCCGTCGGTATCGACCGTCACGCCGATTGCCGGGCAATACCATTCGGTCAGCAAATCGGCTTCGCGCTGCAATTCCTTGCGGTCATAGGGACGCCACGGGCCGGCGGGTTCCCCGCGCAAGCGGATCAGGATATCGACCGCCGCCTCGTACATCCGCAACAGGCTTTCCGGCGCGGCATCGACCGTCTCGCGCATCCGGGCGTCACCGAAATCCTCGATCAGCACCAGTCCCTGCTCAAGGTCCGTGCCGAAGATCACCGGCGCGGGGAAACCGCGCGCGACCAGCCATTGCGCGACTTGGATGAACGGGCGCGGGTCCTCATGCGGTGGCGGCGCATCCATCAGGATCGCGCTGCGGCCGTGGTCGGCGACGCGGAAATAGCGCCGGAACGAGGCGTCGCCGGCGAGCGGCAGCACGTCGCCCTCTCCCCAGCCCAGTTTGGCAAGGAAATCGGCGGTCCCCGCCGGTGGATTCATGTCAAGGGCCATCGCCCCTCCCATGCCGCGGGCACGGTTGCTGTCAAGCGGCGTCCGCCATCGGGTGCGAAGTCCAAGGTCAATGCCAAGGCGTCCGGCCATCGGCCGGGCGCACGCTCGGGCCATTCGATCAGCAGGACCGAGTCCTCTCGCGCTTCGTCCAGCCCGAGTTCGTCGAGTTCGTCGACATGCTCGATCCGGTAGAGGTCGACATGCATCACCGGCAGCCGCGTCTCGGGTGGCGCATATGGCTGCACGATCGCAAAGGTCGGCGACGGCGCTTCCTCTTCGAGTCCCAAAGCCGCGAGCAGGCCACGAGCGATACTGGTCTTACCGGCGCCGAGAGAGCCGGATAGCGTGACGACATCGCCGGGACGGACCGCAGCGGCGAGAAGGGCGCCGAATTCCTCGCTGGCGGCAGCATCGGCGAGCAGCATCAATAGCCGCTCAACAGCATGTCGATGGCGTTCATGATTGCGTCCTGTTCAGCCGTAAGTGAATCGACGCGCACCCCAATCCGCTTGATTGGCACCGCGCCCATCGATTGGGTCAACATGACCATATCGTTTCCGGCAACGCTGAAGACGGGATTGAGGCGCGGGATCTTTCGCTCGACTCGGTCTGCGCGATACAAAGGGACCATCAGCCGCGAGTTGATCCCGTCGAGCAAATCGGTTTGGCAATCGAGCAGAAGCGGCCCGCCCTCACCGCGATGCACATCAAATCGTGCCATCAGAACGTGCGATACCGTTCGAGCGGCAAGCCGTTCTCCTCGATAAATCGGTTATATTCCTCGAAAGCCTCGGCATTCTCTTCCTTGAACCGGCGTTCCCGCTCAGCCTTCACTTCGCGCGCCAAACCTTCCTCACTCGCGCGGGAAACGTTGATGCCGAGTTGCTTGGCCTCTTCAACCAGGCGCGCGTCGAGCGACACGTTGGTTGGCCGGCGGAACGGCGCCCGATCTTCACGCACTCTCGCCATCACAATCTCCTATGCGCATAGATTATGCGCATCGAAATCGCGACGCAAGCTATCGCGGCAGCTCGACGATCAGCACTGCCCCCGCGCCGGGTTCGGACAATAACTGGATCGTGCCGCCATGCGCCTCGGCGAATTGCCGCGCGATCGGCAGGCCGAGCCCAAGCGCGCGGTCGTCATCGCGCGCCTGGTGTCCGCCAAAGCGATCGAACGCATGCTCGATCGCGTCCGGCGTCATTCCCGGACCATCGTCCGACACAACGATCCGCGCCGTCCGCACGTCACCATCGGTGTGGAGCAGCACGCGTCCGCCCTCGCCAATCCCGCCCACCGCGTGGCGCAGTAGATGCTCGATCATCTGGCGCAACTTCTTGGCATCGCCCTTCACCATGCCGGTCGACGGCGCGACCTCGATGGCGAAATCGACTTTCTTGCGCTTGGCGATCGGCGCGATTGTCTCCGCGGCGTTGTAGGCGGTGGTTTCCAGATCGACGCTGAGGCGTTCGATCTTGTTCTGATCGGCCTCGGTCAGATCGAGCACGTCGTCGACCAACGCCGCCAGCCGCGCGACCGATTCGAGGATCGCGTCGACATAGCCGTCGGCTTGTTTGGTAAGCTTGCCGGCATAGCCCTCGCCGAGCATTTCGGCGAAGCCCTGGATCGAGGTCAGCGGGGTGCGCAATTCATAGCTCATGTTCGCGACGAACGCGGTCTTGACCTGATCGGCCGCCTCCAGCGCCTCGTTGCGATCGCGCAGCGCCTGTTCGATGTGCCGGCTGTCGGAAATGTCGAGCATCGTGAATAGCGCGTTGCCGTCGGGGAGTGGCACGCCGGCGAATTCGAAATGGCGCCCGTCGGCGAACGCCACGCGGCCGCCGCGCTGTTGCCGGCCAACCGCCGCCGAACGCACGATCTCGGCAATCACGCTTGCCCGGCCTGGCTGCGCGAGCCGCGCGGCGCCCTTTTCGACCAGCGCGTCGATCCGGGGATGGCTGGTCAGGAACTCCTCGTCGAATTCCCACAGCTGGCGGAATTTGTTGTTCCAGATCTGCAACCGGCCGTCGCCCGCGAACACGCCCAGCGCCTCGAACAGATTATCGAACGTCGCGGTGCGGACGCGGAGCAAGGTATCGCGCGCGCTGGCAAGCTGGACCTGCTCGGTGCGATCCTCGAAAATCAGCAATAGCCCGCCGTCGGGCAACGGATTGCCGACCAGCCGCAGGTGCACCCCGCCAGGCAGCGTCCAGGTCTCTTCGATCGCGCCGGTCGCCGCCAGGAACCAGTCGCGGCGCTCCGCCTTCCAGCCGGGGAAATCGCGCACCTCGGGAAGCCGGTTCGCCTCGCGCATCCGTTCGAGCACGCGATCGAATTCGGGACGGTCGGCGAGCCATTCGCTGCGCATCGCGAACATGCGCTGGAACGACTGGTTGCAGAAAGCGAGGCTGCGGTCCGCCGCGAATTGCGCGACGCCGGCGGAAAGGCGATCGAGCATCGCGCGCTGGGCGTCGGAGAATCGCTTCATCCCGCCGCGCGCTTGCTCGAGATCCTCGATATCGATGGCAAAACCGGCCACCCCACCCGGCGGCGTCGGCAGCGGCACGTCGTGGATGCGGAGCATGCGCCGTGCGCCACCGATCGTCGCGGGCATCGATTGGACGTTGGGGCGATCCGTATCGCGGGCGACGAGCGCGCTCGCCAGCGGACCGCCGATTCCCGATCCCTCGATCAACTCCACCTGGCGCGCCACGACATCCTTGGCGTCGCTCGCCTCGACCGCGCGGACATAGGCCGAATTGACCATCGCCAGCCGCATGTCGGGTCCGCGGTACCACATCGGCAGTGGCGCAGCCTCGATCAGCCCGCGCAACGCGGCGAAGGCCTGGCCCAGGTCGGCGGCCTCGCCGCGCAACTGGCCGATCTGCGCCTGGCTTTCGGTCGAATCGAAGAACCAGACAACCACGCCGCCGGGCGACCCCACTTCGCGCGGCGCGCGCTGGCCGCGCACCGCGAGCATGCGGGTCGATCCTTGCGGGCGGATGGTCAGCGTGAATGGCTCGCCAGCCTTCTGCGCCGCGGTGACCGCATCGCCCAGCAGCACCGCGTCCTCGCTGGTCAGACCGGTGCCTGGCGCCACCAATTCCGCCAGATATTTGGGCGGGGGCGCCAGACCGAGCCAGTCGGCTAGCCGATCGGGCATTTCCAGCCGGCCATCGGCGCGCACCACCATCGCCAATGCCGGGGCAGACGCCAATAGCGCGTTCAGCTTGTCATTGCCCGCCATCGTCGCCGCGGCGGCGGCGCGGGCGCGCAATCCGGTGTACAGGATCCAGCACGTCGCGACGATCGCCAGAGCGAGAGCCGCCCCGACAAGGCCGAGGGTCGTCGTCGACACCATCAGAAACGGCCCCCGATCATCACCAGTCAACTAATCCCGTTCGCGCTTCACCCATCGAGCGCCTGCATCTTCGTAGAGAGAAGTGCAGGCATTCGACAAGCGGGACCCGAACGGGATCGGGCCGATCACAGCAATATCAGCGATAACAGACCTTCTTGACCGTCTCGACGACCTTGGCGGCCGAAATCAACGCGAGCTTTTCCAGGTTCGCGGCATAAGGGAGCGGCACGTCCTCATTGGCCACGCGCAACACCGGGGCGTCGAGGTCGTCAAACCCTTCCTCCATCACGAACGCGGCGACTTCGGACGCGATCGAACAAGTCGGCCAGCCTTCCTCGACCACGACGATACGGTTGGTCTTGGCCAGGCTCTTGAGCACCGTCTTGCGGTCGAGCGGGCGCAGGGTGCGCAGATCGACCACTTCGGCCTCGATGCCTTCCTTGGCGAGCTCGTCGGCGGCTTCCAGGCTGATCCCGACGCCGATCGAATAGCTGACGATCGTCACATCCTTGCCCTCGCGCATGATCCGCGCCTTGCCGATCGGGAGGACCCAATCCTCGACCTGCGGCACCTCGAACGAGCGGCCGTAGAGCAATTCGTTCTCAAGGAAGACAACCGGATCCTCGCTGCGGATCGCCGCCTTGAGCAGGCCTTTGGCGTCCGCCGCATCGTAGGGAGCGATCACGATCAGGCCAGGAACGCTGGCGTACCAGGGACCATAATTCTGCGAATGCTGTGCGCCGACACGGCTGGCCGCACCGTTGGGGCCGCGGAACACGATCGGGCAACGCATCTGGCCGCCCGACATGTAATTGGTCTTGGCCGCCGAATTGATGATGTGGTCGATCGCCTGCATCGCGAAGTTGAACGTCATGAACTCGACGATCGGGCGCAGGCCGCCCATCGCCGCGCCGGTGCCGACACCGGCAAAGCCATATTCGGTGATCGGCGTATCGATCACCCGCTTCTCGCCGAACTCGTCGAGCAGGCCCTGGGTGACCTTGTACGCGCCCTGATATTGCGCGACTTCCTCGCCCATCACGAAGACGCGCTCGTCCTTGCGCATTTCCTCGGCCATCGCGTCGCGCAGCGCCTCGCGCAGCGTCAGCTTGACCATCTCGGTACCGGCGGGAACTTCGGGGTCGGCGACTTCGGCGTCGTGTTTGGCCGCTTCGAACATTTGACGCGCGCCGGTCTCGACGAGGTGAGGTTCGGGCGTGCCGCTCTCGGCCGCTTCCTGGGCGACCTCGGGGTCTACAACCTTTGCTGCGGGCGCGGGTGCAGGCGTCGCCTTCGACACTTCCTCCCCCTCTGCCGCAAGGATCGCGATGACCGTGCCGACCTTCACATTGTCGGTACCCTCGGCAACCAGGATCTGTGCGATCGTGCCTTCGTCGACCGCCTCGAATTCCATCGTCGCCTTGTCAGTCTCGATCTCGGCCATGATGTCGCCCGACTTGACCGTGTCGCCTTCCTTGACGAGCCACTTGGCGAGCGTGCCTTCTTCCATCGTCGGCGACAGCGCCGGCATCTTGATCTCGATCGCCATCTCAGTACGACTCCACCAGCACGTCGGTATAAAGCTCGCCCACCTCGGGCTCCGGCGTCTGCTCGGCGAAGTCCGCCGCCTCGTTCACCTGCTTCCTGATCGCTGCCTCGGCGGCTTTCAGCTCGTCTTCCTTCACGCCCAGTTTCTCGAGCAATTGCTTGGCGTGCTCGATCGGGTCGGACTTGTCGCGGACCGCCTGGACTTCCTCGCGGCTGCGATATTTGGCCGGGTCCGACATCGAGTGGCCGCGATAGCGATAGGTCTTCATCTCGAGGATGAGCGGACCCTTGCCCGCACGGACCCAAGCGAGCGCTTCCTCGGCTGCCCCGCGGCACGCCAGCACGTCCATGCCGTCGACCTGGATGCCGGGAATGCGGAAGCTCTCACCGCGGCGATAGAGCTGGTCCTCGGACGAAGCTCGGTTGACGCTGGTGCCCATGGCATATTGGTTGTTCTCGATCACGTAGATGATCGGGAGCTTCCACAGCTCGGCCATGTTGAACGATTCGTAGACCTGGCCCTGATTGGCCGCGCCATCGCCGAAATAGGCGAGGCAGACGCCGCCGTCGTTCGAATATTTGTGTTTGAAGGCAAGCCCGGTGCCCAACGACACCTGCGCGCCGACGATGCCGTGCCCGCCGTAGAACTTCTTCTCGGTCGAGAACATATGCATCGACCCGCCTTTGCCCTTCGAGATGCCGGCGGCACGGCCGGTCAGCTCGGCCATGATCAGCTTGGGGTCGATGCCGTAGGCGAGCATGTGACCGTGATCGCGATACCCCGTGATCACGCTGTCCTTTTCGCCATCGAGCGCCGACTGGAGCCCGACCGCGACCGCTTCCTGGCCAATATAGAGGTGGCAGAAGCCACCGATGAAACCCAGGCCGTAAAGCTGGCCCGCTTTTTCCTCGAAGCGGCGAATCAGCAGCATCTGCTTGTAGAGTTCGAGCAGTTCCTCCTTCGACGCCTGATAGGGCTGCGGCTCATCGGGCCGCGGACGGTTGGTAACTGGGGGCTCGCTTTTGGCGCGCGCTGGGGCTTTTGCCACGATGGGGAAACCTCGTTTCCTTGGGGGAGAAAGGGCGGCCTATAGGCCGGACCTGTTGCGGTTTTCAATCGTGCGCTGCGACAGGGCCGAAACGGAGATCAACTTCGCAACGGACAAGCAACGCGATGGTTGCGGAATGCGGGCGGCACCGCCTAAGGCGAGCCAGATGTTCCCCGCCGACCATCCGTTCCGTATCGCCAATTTTCGCGCCTATTGGCTGTCGCGTTTTGCTGGCACCGTCGCGCTTTCCGCCATGTCGATCATCATCGGCTGGCAAGTCTATAGTCTCGCGCGGGACGTTCATCACCTCAGCATCAAGGAAGCAACTTTCCTGCTCGGCATGATCGGGGTGGCGCAGTTCGTGCCGCTGTTCCTGCTGACGCCGATCGTCGGGTTGGTCGCGGATACGTTCGACCGCCGCTGGATCGTGCGGTTCACTACCGCGCTGCTGGTGGCGACGACGGTGATGCTCGGCACCCTCACCTGGCTTCACGCGCTGAGCCTGCCGATGCTGTTCCTCGCCGCCGTGATGATCGGCTTGGCGCGCGCCTTTTCGGGTCCGGCCTATTCCGCGCTCGCCCCGAACCTGGTCCCGCGCGAGGTGCTGCCGACGGCGATCGCGGTCAGTTCGATCGCCTGGCAGGTCGGCGTGATCATCGGCCCCAGCCTGGGCGGCTTCCTTTACGCGATCCATCCCGATGCGGCCTACGGCACGTCGACCGCGCTCTTCCTCATCGCGCTGGGGATGATTTTCCTGATCGGCAAGGTGCCTCAGCCGCAGGCGCAGGCCGATCATCGCCCGCTCCATCGCATTGTCGAGGGGTTCCGCTATGTCCGCAACAACCGCCTGGTGCTGGCAGCGATCACTCTTGACCTGTTCGCCGTCCTGCTCGCAGGTTCGACTGCGTTGCTGCCTGTGTTCGCGCGCGATATTCTGCATGTTGGGGCACAAGGCTTGGGCCTGCTGGCAGCGGGCATGGGAATAGGTGCCACGACCACCGCCTTGTTCTTCTCGTTCCGCCCGATGAAGTCGAATGTCGGCATCAAAATGTTGATCGCAGTCATCGTGTTCGGCGCCGGTATTCTGACCTTCGGTCTCGCGCACACGATCACCGACGTGTTGGGAATCACCGACCTTACCGTCACACTGCCCAAGGCAGTTGCGAAGACTCTGCATCTCGCCTCCAGCCGCGTGGACGTAGCGCCGGCCTTTTGGCTGAGCCTGATCGCGCTGATCGTCGCGGGTTGCGCCGACATGGTGTCAGTCTATGTCCGCTCGTCGTTGATCCAGCTGCACACGCCCGACGCCATGCGTGGCCGCGTCTCCGCGGTGTCGCAGCTGACGATTTCGGCATCGAACGAGCTAGGCGAGGCCGAAAGCGGCCTGCTCGGCTCGATTTTGGGGCCGGTCGGCGCAGTCGTGTTCGGCGGTGTCGGCGCGATTGTCATCACGTTGCTCTGGGCACGGCTATACCCCGAACTTCGGCTTGCAAAGTCTTTCGACCCGCCCGACATCCTAGAAACTGCCCCCGAACACGGAGTGATCCAGCCATGAAGGCCAACACCATCCTGGAAACGATCGGCAACACCCCGCACATCCGCGTCCAGCGGCTGTTTCCAGACAGCGAGGTGTGGATCAAGTCCGAGCGCTCCAACCCCGGCGGCTCGATCAAGGATCGTATCGCGCTGAGCATGGTCGAGGCGGCCGAGCGCGACGGCAAGCTCAAGCCCGGCGGCACGATCATCGAGCCGACCAGCGGCAATACCGGTGTCGGCCTGGCGATGGTCGCCGCGGTCAAAGGCTACAAGATCGTCCTGGTAATGCCCGAATCGATGTCGATCGAGCGCCGCCGCCTGATGCTCGCTTATGGCGCGACCTTCGACCTCACGCCGCGCGAGAAAGGCATGAAGGGCGCGATCGAGCGCGCGCTCGAACTGATTGAGCAGACGCCCAATTCCTGGATGCCGCAACAGTTCGAAAATCCTGCGAACATCGACGTGCATGTGCAGACGACCGCACAGGAAATCCTCGCTGATTTCGCCGATTCTCCAATCGACGTGCTGATCACCGGCGTCGGCACGGGCGGACATATCACTGGCGTCGCGGAGACACTCAAGAAGAGCTGGCCGAACCTCAAAGTCTATGCGGTCGAGCCCGACGCCTCGCCGGTCATTTCGGGCGGCCAGCCAGGTCCGCACCCGATCCAGGGCATCGGCGCGGGCTTCATTCCGGCCAATCTCCACACTCAGGCACTCGACGGCGTGATCAAGGTCGACGCCGGGGTCGCCAAGGACATGGCGCGTCGCGCGGCGCGGGAGGAAGGCATGCTGATCGGGATCAGCTCGGGCGCGACGCTCGCAGCGATTCTGCAAAAACTCCCCGACCTTCCTGCCGGCACGCGCGTGCTTGGATTCAATTACGATACCGGCGAACGCTATCTGTCAGTGCCCGACTTCCTGCCCGAAAGCTGAGCAGTCCGGCATAGGAAAGACCCGTTTCGAGGGAACAAATCCGGCCTTCGGGGTTTTGGCAGCGGACGCTTTGCGCTAAGGGCTTGCGCGCGCGCGATATCGCGCAGGTGCGTGCGCGCCTCCTCCACAGGTAGAAATTTGATCGACTCGCCGACCCGCTCCCCCTCGCTCGCGCTGCGCCTGATCCTGGGTGTGGTGGCGATCCTGCTGGTCGCGGTTCCTGTCGCGATCATCACGTTGATGCCCCACGTGCGCCCGGTTCCGAAAGGCGTGACTGTCCTGCCGCAGCGTGTCGTCCCCCCGACCGAATTGCCACCGGTCGAGCCCGTCCAGTTCCAGTCGGTCGATCCCAATGACGCCAAGGCCTTCAACGCCAACGTCCCCTTCTCGACCCTGCCCAATCCCGCCGCCCGTCCGTTCATCTTTTCGGGCTCGACCGATGCGCGGCTGCGCGCGATCGACTGTCTGGCCGTTGCCCAACTCTACGAAGCGGGCGACGATACCGACGGTGAGCGAGCGGTGGCACAGGTCGTGCTCAACCGCGTCCGCCATCCGGCCTTCCCCAAATCGGTGTGCGGCGTGGTGTTCCAGGGGTCGGACCGCAGCACCGGGTGTCAGTTCAGTTTTTCGTGCGACGGTGCGCTGACGCGCTGGCGGCCCAGCCCTACAGCCTGGAAGCGCGCGCGTGACGTGGCGATCGCGGCCTTGAACGGCTCGGTCGACGCCAAGGTCGGCTACGCGACGCATTACCACACTGACTGGGTGGTGCCCTATTGGAGCGCGAGCCTCGACAAGATCGCGGCAGTAAAGACGCATCTGTTCTTCCGCTGGACCGGTTGGTGGGGAACGCCCGCCGCCTTCCTCAAGAGGGTTTCGGGATCCGAGCCGAACATCGCCGCTCTTGGCGGCTTGTCGAGCGCGCATATCGGCGAGGTCGACGTCGCCAACGTTAGTCCCGCCGAGATCAACGGCGCCCCGACCGTAGGCGAAGCTGCCGGCTCGCCCTTGTCGATCGATCCCAACAGCTTCCTCGTCACGCTCGATGCCCGCACCGGTGCGGATTCGTTCCCAACGGTGGCGACCAAGGCGTGCGGCGCGCGCGATTATTGCAAGTTGATGGCCTGGACCGACAAGGCGCACACCCCGGCCAATTTGCCGCTTGGCCAGGCGCAGATCGCGACGATGTCGTTCAGCTATCTGCGCGACAAGGCGCATGGCTATGAAAAGGCGCTGTGGAACTGCGCGCAATTCAAGCGCGCGTCCAAGGGCGAATGCATGAAGCTCCAGGTGCTCGGCCTGCCCCAGACGACGACGCCAGCGCCGGGCACGCGCCCCCTCACCCCGCCTCCGGTGACCGGCACAACACCGGGCAAGCCTGGCGCGGCGCCGTCGACCATGACCTTCTCGGTGAAACCGACCGCGGCGACCGTGCCTGACGGGCTCAATGGGGTGCGCCGCAAACCGGCCGATGCCGCTCCCGCGCCCAAGGCCGCCGCCACGCCGGCACCGCGCCCAACCGCATCGCTTCCCGAGCGGCCCTAACCGTCATCCACTCGCGAACAGCGCCGGCCATTGCGCCGCGCGTCGGGATCTCCTCGCGCAGCAATGGGTGAGCACGGCTGAAACCGTCCGAACCGTTCGATTTGCGCGGGCCCTGACGGCTCCGCACCTGGAACCTCGGGCGTTTTCCAGTCATTTCATCGCGAGAATGATGTTGGACGCGATCTGCAACGTCATTCCTTTTGGGGCGTCATGAACGACGCGGCGATGGAGCAGGCATCGCCGTGGGCGCGAGTTGCTTATGTCAGGGCCCATTGGGAATGCATGATCTAACGTCGAACATAGGGTCGTTGCGCGTGCGGCACGTACGAGCCGATCGAAGCCACGCGGCTCTGTTCATCGCTTTCTCCGTCGTCCTCGCCCAATTGTCGTTATTCTATCATCCGGCGGGGTTCGCCGGCGGTCCGAGCGACGACCAGCAATATCTCGACATAGCGCTGGGCTGGTATGCGCACGGCCCACAGATCGGCACGTCGCATTGGGCTTTGCGCCACCCGTTGATCCTGTCGATCACCGCCATCTTCCACCTGTTCGGACCGTCGATCGACTCGCTGCTGCTGGTGCCGCGCCTGTTCTACGCCTTGTTCGTCGGTGTGACGGTGGCGACGATTCTGCGGCTGGCAGGGCGTCGCGCCGCGGCGGTCTGGCTGGTGCTGGTCATCCTGTCGCCGGTGATCCACGCAATGGCTACCAGCTGCTTTCCCGAAATGCTCGAACTCGCGTTCAGCGCGACGTCGATCTGGGCATTCCTCAATGCCCGGCGCTCGAGCGGTGGCGCCGGCATAGGTTGGTCGCTGCTCTCGGGCCTGATGCTCGGCTGCGCGGTGCTGACGCGAGAGACGGCGGCGTTCGTGCTGCTCTTCTACGGCTGGGCGTTCCTGCGTGATCCGGCAATGCCGCGCCGGACCTATCTCTTGCTCGGGTTCGGCTTCGCTTTGCCGCTGTTGGTCGACAATGGCTGGCTATGGGCGATGACCGGCGACCCACTCTATCGCCTGCACATCGACAAGCATCACGTTCTCATCGCCAGCGATCACATGATCGGCAAGACCTATGCCGGCAGCCCGTTCCTCAACCCCGATCTCGCCAGCCGGTGGATTCCCGCTGGCCCGACACGCCTGCATTGGGCGATCAATCCGCTGGGCGATTTCCTGATCGATCCGGCGTTCGGCTTCGTCATCCTGGGATGGGCGTTGAGCGCGCTGCCATTCTTCCGCGATCGAGCGATCCCCCGGCCCAGGATATCGACGCTGTTGCTGCTGCTGTTCGCGGTCGCCAGCTATGTGACCGTCACCTGGGTGTTCACGCTCAGGCCGCAGCCGCGTTATTATCTGTTCGTCGTAGCCGCCACGACGATCGGCTTCGCGCTCTATCTCGACGCGGCGCTGGCGATCCCCAGGCTCAAGCGGCGCGTATCGATCCTGCTCGGCCTGGTCCTGCTGGGCGGCGGCATCACCATCGCCGTCGCACCCGACCAAGGCTGGCAAGCGAAGTTGGTCGTGCCTTATATGGCCGCGCATCCCGGGCAATATAGCGCCGAGGATCATGTCGTCGGCCGGGCCTCCTACCCGCTGGCGCGGCTGGGCATGGCGGGCAAGTTGACCACGGCCGAGCCGGCGGTGGGCGAGTATCGCTTTCGTCTGATCAGCAGCGCGATGTTCAACGGCTCGGCGCCGTTCCCGCACGATCCCGATTATCGAGAGATCACCTATCTCGACCGCCCCTCGCCAGGGCTGCTGTTGCTGGTGCGCCCGCACTTCCGCACCGGTATCCTGGTCGAGCAGCGGATACGTTAGAGAGAATTACCCTCTCCCGCTTGCGGGAGTGGGTGGGGCCCGCCGCGAAGCGGTGGGGGGTGAGGGTCTTCTTACTTCTTCTTGGTTTTTAGCCGTGCGGAAGAAGAAAGAAGACCCTCACCCAACCTCTCCCGCAAGCGGGAGAGGAGCTTGGAAGCAATGCAGCCATCGCTGGACAAGTCGCGTCGATCATGCTGCCATTGGGCGCGTCTCCCGCCCTCCACCTAACATGGACACCTTCGTGCAGACGAAATTCGATCGGCGATCCTTTATCGCAATGACAGGAATGTTAGCGCTCCCTGCCCGGGCGTGGGCCGAGCCGCTATCGACGATCACCATCGGCGCGCCCGGAACCGGCGGCGTAACGGTTCCGGAAGATTTCCTGGGCCTGAGCTACGAGACGCCGCAACTCTACAACCACGCGTTCTTCTCACCTCACAATCAGCAGCTGATCGAGGCGTTTCGCGGGATCGCGCCGCATGGCGTGCTGCGCTTCGGCGGATCGCTCAGCGCCTATAGCCGATGGCGGCGGCCAGGCGCGGATTTCGGGAGCGTGAAAGAGGAAAGCGCGATCGCCACGCAACGCAATTGGGAGTGGAAGCTGCTCGATCCGCCGCTGACACACCCCATCGCCGGCGCGATCACGCCCGAGGCGTTGCGGTCGCTGCGCGGCTTTCTCGATGCGACCGGTTGGCGGTGCATCTACGGCCTAAATTTCGGCTCCGGCACGATCGCGCGCGCCGTCGACGAAGCCGACCATGTCCATCGCATTCTCGGCCCGCGCTTGTTATGTTTCCAGCTCGGCAACGAGGCTGATTTCTGGGCCGGCAACCCGCTCCTGCGCGGCAAGGATTATTCCTTCGACCTTTATTGGGACGAGTATCGATCCTTTGTCCGGGCGGTCCGTGCACGGGTTCCGAAGGCACCATTCGCCGGCCCCGACGTGGCGATCAATCTCGATTGGCTGGCGCGGTTCGCCGAGCGTGCGCGTGGCGATGCGCTGTTCTGCAGCGGCCATTATTACGGCATGGGTCCGGCATCGGATCCGCGGATGGACGCTCGAAAGCTGCTCGCGAACGGCAATGAGAAGCTGGCGCAGGAGATGGCCGCGGTGGAGGAGATCGCGACGCGGACAGGAATGCGGTTCCGCATGACCGAGGGCAATTCGTGTTTCGGCGGCGGCAAAGCAGGCGTCAGCGACGCCTTCGCCTCGGCATTGTGGGGATTCGATTACGCGCTACAGACCGCAAGCGCGGGCTATCTCGGCATCAATCTGCATGGTGGCGGCGAAGGTTTCTATACACCGATCGCGTCGAGCCCCGCCGGCCAAGTGCTGCGCCCATTACATTACGGCATGGCGTCGTTCGCGCCGTTCCTCGGCACTCGCCTCAGAGTGTGCCCGATCGCCGAAACGCTAAATGCGACTTCCTATCTAGCCGACAACGGCCGGACGCGGCTGCTGGCGATCATCAACAAGTCCGGCACACCGCTGACGATCCGGCTCGCGGACAGGCTCGGTCTCTCGACCCCGCCGAGCTCCGGACACCTGCTGTCGGCGCCTGCACTCGACGACAAGGTGCATATTCGGATCGAGCCGATCGTGCCGAACAGTGCGTTCCTGCCGACGGTCCCACCCTATTCGGCGCTGACGCTGCGATGGGACCGAACCGCCTGACGCGTCGCAGAGCGGCCAGTCAAGCCGCGGCGAACATCTCCGGCGGCAAAGCCATCAGTGCTTCGGCCCCGCTTTCGATCTTGCGGCGCAGCGCGCCGGCATCGGGCATGATGCGCTCGGCGTAATAGCGTGCAGTGGTCAGCTTCGCGTCGAGGAACGCGGCATCGCCTTCGCCCGCCGCCTTGAGCTTCGCCGCGGCGGCGGCCATCCGCAGCCACATCAGCCCGACCGCGACGATGCCCATCAAGTGCATAAAGCTGTGCGCGCCGGCGCCGACATTGTTGGGATTGGTCATGCCGTTCTGCAGGAACCACATCGTCGCAGCCTGGAGTTCGCCATTGGCCTTTTCCAGCCGCGCGGCGAAATCGGCGGTCGCCGGATCGCCCTTCGCCGCCGCGACTTCCTCGCCGACCACCTTGAACAGCGTCTGCACCGCGCGACCGCCATTGGCAGCGAGCTTGCGGCCGACCAGATCCATCGCCTGCACGCCGTTGGTGCCTTCGTAGATCATCGAAATGCGGGCATCGCGGACGTACTGCTCCATGCCCCATTCGCGTATATAGCCGTGGCCGCCATAGACCTGCTGGGCATTGGTCGCGATGTCATAGCCCTTGTCGGTGCCATAGCCTTTGATCACCGGGGTCAGCAGCCCGACCAGATCGGCGGCGAGCAGCCGTTCCTCCTCGCTCGACGCGGCATGTTCGAGGTCGACCTGGAGCGCGCCCCACAAACAGAGCGCGCGCAATCCCTCGGTCAGCGCCTTAGCGTCCATCAGCATGCGGCGAACGTCGGGATGGACGAACAACGGATCGGCCTTTTCGCCGGGCTCGGCCGGACCGGTCAGAGCGCGGCCCTGGCGACGGTCGTGCGCGTATTGGACGGCGTTCTGATAGGCTGTCTCTGCGACGGCAAGGCCCTGCAACCCAACGCCGAGCCGGGCGGCGTTCATCATGATGAACATCGCCGCTAGGCCCTTCATCTCGTCGCCGACCAGCCAGCCCTTAGCGCCGTCATAATTCATCACGCAGGTCGAATTGCCGTGAATGCCCATCTTGTGTTCGATCGATCCGCAGCTCACCGCGTTGCGCTCGCCGAGCGAGCCATCCTCGTTGACGAAGATCTTCGGCACGACGAACAGCGAAATGCCCTTCGAACTGTCGGGCGCGCCCGGCGTCTTGGCCAGCACCAGATGGATGATGTTGCTGGTCAGGTCGTGCTCGCCACCCGAAATGAAGATCTTTGTCCCGGTGATCGCATAGGATCCGTCGGCCTGCGGTTCCGCCTTGGTCCGGATCAGCCCGAGGTCGGTACCGCATTGCGGCTCGGTCAGGTTCATCGTGGCGCCCCACTCTCCCGACACCATCTTGGGCAGATATTTCTGCTGCTGTTCGGGGCTTCCCTTCGTCAGGAGGGCAGCGATCGCGCCGTGGGTCAGGCCGGGATACATGGCGAACGCCATGTTCGACGAGATCATGAATTCCTGGAAAGCGGTCGACACGACATGCGGCATTTCCTGCCCGCCAAACGCCGCCGGCGCGCTGAGCGTGCCCCAGCCCGATTCGACGAACTGTTGATAGGCTTCCTTGAACCCCTTGGGCGTCGTCACGCTGCCGTCGTCGTGGCGCGTGCAACCCTCCAGGTCACCCGATTGGTTGAGCGGGAACAGCACTTCGGCGACGAACCGACCGCCTTCTTCGAGCACCGCGTCGACCGTTTCCGGCGTCGCATTCTCAAACCCGGGCAGGTTGGCATAACGCTCGATCCCGAGCACGTGATCGAGCACGAAGCGCGTATCGCGCACCGGGGGCGTGTATTGCGGCATGGTCAGTCCTTCTGGTGATCGGCGCGCGAGCCTTGCTCGAGCAATGCGATGAAATCGTTGAGTTCGGCGATGGCGGCGTCGATGTCGCGCTTTTGCTGGTGGAGCAGGCCAACACGGTCCCTGCAGCGGTCGATCGTGCGCTCGCGCTGAGTGCGGCGGCCGTCGCCGACATCGTACAGATCGATCAGTTCGCGGATCTCGGTCAGCGAAAAGCCGACCCGCTTGCCGCGCAGGATCCAGGCCAGCCGGGCGCGGTCGCGATGCGAATAGATGCGCTGGGTGCCGCGCCGTTCGGGCGAGATCAGCCCTTCATCCTCATAGAAACGCAGCGCGCGAGCGGTGACGCCGAATTCGGCGGACAGATCGGAAATGGTAAAGCTGTGCCGGTCGTGGAGCGGCTCGATCGGGGCATAAGAAGGGACCCAGGGCATGACCCTTTTTACGCTCGCTTGACGTTAACGTCAAAGGGGTCGTGCGGTCATTTGCCGGGCGCGCAGAGCATTCTGCCCCTGCCATCGCGTAGGGCGCCCGCCTCGGATGGCGAATCGCTCATCCGTACGACGGTGAGGCCCGTCAGCGAGGCGCGGGAGGAGCACGCTTTCTGGCAGGCATCGGGCAAGCGGCCGGGGAAGAGGATGCGATCGCCCTCGAACCTCGCGTCGAAATTGCAGCCGGGAGCATTGGCGAGGTCGAGGTGCAACGTCTCGCCGGCCCGGGTCGCCTCGCCCTGCCCGCTGCAATAATAAGTGTCGCCATAATCGACATAGATGCCGATGCGGAACGCGGTCGCGCTCGGTACCACGCAGATGCGGTCACGATCGCGCGTGTAGAGGCCGGTGGGATCGGCATTGGCGGGATCGGCGATGATCCCGGCCTCGATCGCGGCGGCTTCGAGGCTGGTCGGGGTTGCGGTTGCCTGTGGAGCAGGCTGGCTGCCGTGGCAGGCTGCGAGGGCTAGCAGGGCCAAGATCATTCCGCGGTGGCGAGTTATCACGCCGGGGAGGCATGAGCGAAAAGAAGCTCGTTCCGGCCTCACCTCAGTCAACCCGTTCCAGCCCAGTCTTCGTAACCCGCCGATAAAAGCACGACCGCTCGCCGGTATGACAAGCGGGCCCCGCAGGATCGACGATCAGCCACACCGCATCCTGATCGCAGTCGATCCGGACGTCGCGCACCCGCATCACGTTCCCCGACGTCGCGCCCTTGCGCCACAATTCGCCGCGGCTGCGCGACCAGAACACCGCTTCGCCACTCTCGATCGTTGCCGCCAGCGCCTCCGCGTTCATATGCGCCAGCATCAGCACCTCGCCCGAATCGCCATTGGTGACCACGGCGGTGATCAGCCCATCGGCACCCCATTTCGGATCGAGCGTCAGCCCGGTTTCGCGCGAGTCGGTCATGCCCCTCCCCTAGCGCGGCGCCGCGATCCGACAAAATCGGCACAAGGCGTATGACAAATACGCGACAAACCCGGCAGGCGTCACTATATGCCCGAGCGCCACAGCAGCACGGATCCTAGGGTCCGCACTGAGTACGGACACCATGCTGACCACGAATCCTTTCGACGA
Source organism: Sphingomonas sp. P4_G2 (assembly GCF_056401155.1). Classification (NCBI taxonomy): domain Bacteria; kingdom Pseudomonadati; phylum Pseudomonadota; class Alphaproteobacteria; order Sphingomonadales; family Sphingomonadaceae; genus Sphingomonas; species Sphingomonas sp. P4_G2. The sequence continues at coordinate 51,997 of NZ_JBFUJY010000004.1, forward strand.
CGACAAGCTCCGCGAGGAGTGCGGCATTTTCGGCGTGTCCGATGCGGACGGCGCGGCCGCGCTCGTCGCGCTCGGCCTCCACGCGCTCCAGCATCGCGGGCAGGAAGCTGCCGGCATCACTAGCTGGGACGGCAAGCATTTCCATAGCCACCGTGCGATGGGCCATGTCGCGGGCAATTTCGACAAGGACGAGATCATGGGCGGGCTGCGCGGGCAGACCGCCTGCGGCCATGTCCGCTATTCGACCACCGGCGAAACCTCGCTCAGGAACGTCCAGCCGCTTTATGCCGAGCTTGCCACCGGCGGGTTCGCGGTTGCGCATAATGGCAACATTTCCAACGCTTTCCGGCTGCGCAACGATCTCGTCCAGCGCGGCGCGATCTTCCAGTCGACCAGCGATACCGAAGTCATCATCCACCTGGTCGCGACCAGCTCGTATCGCGATCCGCTCGACAAGTTCGTCGACGCGTTGCGCCGGGTCGAGGGCGCCTATTCGCTGATCGTGCTGACCCCGACCGGGATGATGGCGTGCCGCGATCCGCTTGGCATCCGTCCGCTCGTGATGGGCAAATTGGGCGAGTCGATCATCTTCGCGTCCGAAACCGTCGCACTCGACGTGGTCGGGGCGGAATTCGTCCGCTCGGTCGATCCGGGCGAGCTGATCATCATCGAGGACGGCAAACTGCGCTCGCTGCGCCCGTTCGGCCAGACCGCGCCACGGCCGTGCATCTTCGAATGGGTCTATTTCTCTCGCCCCGATTCGATCGCCGGCGACCAGTCGGTCTATTCGGTCAGGAAGGCGATCGGCGCGCAGCTGGCGATCGAATCGCCGGTTGAGGCCGATCTGGTCATCCCCGTGCCCGATTCGGGCGTGCCCGCGGCGATCGGCTATGCCCAGCAATCGGGCATCCCGTTCGAGCTCGGCATCATCCGCTCGCATTATGTCGGTCGCACCTTCATCCAGCCGGGCGCCGAAGTCCGCCGCCTCGGCGTGAAGCTCAAGCACAACGCCAATCGCGCGCTGATCAAGGACAAGTCAGTCATCCTGGTCGACGATTCGATCGTCCGCGGCACCACCAGCCTGAAGATCGTCGAGATGATGCGTGAGGCCGGCGCGCGCGAAGTGCATATGCGCATCGCGTCGCCGCCGACCACGCATTCCTGTTTCTACGGCGTCGACACGCCCGAGCGTGAGAAATTGCTCGCGTCACGCTATTCGGTCCCCGGCATGACCGACTTCATCCATGCCGACAGCCTGGCGTTCGTGTCGATCGACGGCCTGTACAAGGCGCTGGGCGAAGCCGGACGTAACGGCCCCGCCCCTAAATATTGCGACGCCTGTTTCACCGGCGATTATCCGACCGTGCTGACCGATTACAGCGACGCCCATATGGACGAGCAACTCGCTCTTCACCCCGAAGCCGCGGAATAAGCGTCATGACCAAGAGATTTGAGGGCCAGCTCGCGCTGGTGACCGGCGCGAGCCGTGGGATCGGCGCCGCCACCGCCACGGCACTCGCCGCAGAAGGCGCCCACGTGATCCTGACCGCGCGGACCGCCGGCGCTCTGGAACAGGTCGAGGAAGCTATCCACGCCGCCGGCGGGACCGCGACGATCGCGCCGCTCGATCTGATCGAGACCGACAGCATCGCCCGGCTGGCGAGCGCTGTGGCGGAACGCTGGGGAACGCTCGACATTCTCGTCCTCAACGCCGCGACATTGGGCTCACTATCGGCGGTTCAGGCGATCGACGCCAAGGAATTCGCCAAGGTGATGACGCTCAATGTCAGCGCGCAACAGGCGCTGATCGCCGCGTTCGATGCGGCGCTGCGCAAATCGGCGCGCGCGCGCGTGGTCGGAATCACATCGAAGGTGGGCCGCCAGCCCCGTGCCTTCTGGGGCGCGTACGGCGCGTCCAAGGCGGCGTTCGAGACGCTGGTCCAGGCCTATGGCGAGGAGGTCGAGGGAATCAGCGCCATTCGCGTCGCCCTGCTCGACCCCGGCGCTACCCGCACCGCGATGCGCGAGCGGGCCTACCCCGGTGAGGATCCGGCCAGCGTCAAGCCGCCTGAAATGGTGGCGGACAAGATCGTCGAGCTGATCGCGAGTGATGTCGCGTCGGGGCATTTCGAGCACATTGCCTGACGGCGCATCCCGTTCAGGCGGCTGGCGCGTGGCGGACCGACAAGCGCGAGAGCGTCTGGTTGAGCAGGATATAGGCGAACTCGCCGAACGTGACCGGACCGACGAAACCGCCGGTCGGGCGGCCTTCCAGCCCGGCATAGCGGTAATTCAGGATGCAATTGCACGATAGCATGTCCGCGGCGCTGCCTTCCCTCGTGGCGTCGGCATAGGCCGCATCATAATCTTCCACGGTGCGTGCCAGGCGATAGATCGTGCCCGGCATGACCGGCGCATAGAAGCGGACGCTGCCACTTTTCGCATCGACCGTCTGGAAGGAAACATTGATCATCGCGCCGGCATAATCGGCGACGAGCGGCAAGGTGGTGTCTATGCCGCGTTCGACGATGTAGCGCGCGAGGTTGGTCGGAACGCCGCCGATCAGGCAATCGGTCACATCGAAACCGCCTTGCGGGAAGGTGATGCTTTCGCCTTCACCGGGAGCGAACAAATTGACGATGTCGAGATCGACCTCGGCGCTTTCCGGCAACGCTAGCCACAAAGCGGCCAGCCCATCGACCGACGCCGCGCCGGTCGCGCCGTCGAACACCATCGGCACATCCTGACCGACACGGTCGAGATGAACACCCGCGACCCAACCGAATACGGGCTGATTGTACAATCCCGGCAAGGACGGCCCATCCATGGCGTAGCGCTGCAGTGTCGTACTGAATGCCGGCGTGACGATGCAGGTAAAACCGTGCGCGAAGCGGTGCTCCGTCAACCCGGACAAGCCGTCGGGCGGCAGGATGGCCATTCGCGCATTCACGGCATCGTCAAAGATGGTGCAGAACAGCCGATCTTCCCGCGATGCGCCTCCTTCGGGCGTCATGAAATAGGATGTGGTCCCGCCGACCCAGTTGCCGCGCGGGAGCGATCGTAGCAGGCACTCGGGGCCCGATACGAACAGAATGGCGCGAGACGCGATGAGCGCGACCGTGTCTTCTACCGAAAGAAAGGCGTTCTTCATCGTTCAGAATCCCGTAATCGCCGTGAGGTCGCGGTGTGCGAACTTGTTGTCGGCGAAAAAGCGCCGAAGCTCTTGGACGGCCCTTGGCAGAACGGCCGGGTTGTTCGCGACGTCGATGCGGAGGCGTGTGATGATCAGGCGCGTGGCAAGCGTCTTGATATTCGGATTGAGTTCGCCGGTGAGCAATCGGGCCCAAAGCTCATGGTCGACAGACGACAAGGGGCCGCCATTGTGCATCGGCCTGTCCAGCCGATCCGCCTGAGAGCGATCGCCGCGCGTTCCGTAACTGCTTGGATAGCCGGTCATGCCGAATCCGCTTCCTCCAGCCACGCCTCGGCGCTCGGCAAATCGCCAAACCAGCGGACGTTGGGCATGGTTGGAACCACGTGGCGCGGATCGACATCGATGGAGTGACTGGCAGCCATCGCCCAGGACTGCGCCGACGGCCTTTAAAACCGCCTGTTAACCGACCTCCGTAATCCTACCAGGGTCGCCAAAACGCCTCGTTTTGACTTCACGACGAACTAGCCTGCCGCCGCCTCGATCTTCTTCCAAAACGCAGCACGCGCCGCCGACAATTTCTCGCCGGTAGCGGTCGGCCACGATCCCGACATGACGACGACCAGCTTCTTCGCCGGATCGACCAGGATGCTCTGTCCAAAAATGCCGATCGCGGCGAAACGGCGGCCGGGCAAAGTCCACCATTGATAGCCATAGCCGAAACCACCTTCGTCCTTGGGGATCGGCACCTGGTTACTCGTCGCATGCGCGAACCAGTCGTCGGGGACGACGCCCTTGCCGCCCGACAGCGCGAACATTCCCATCCGGGCATAGTCGCGCAAGCTCACCGACAGGCAGCACCCGCTGACCTCGCTACCGGCCGGGTTGGTCATCCAGAAGGCGTCGCGCTCCATTCCCCATGGCTTCCACACCTTTTCGGTCAGATATTCCGCCAGGCTCTTCTTGGTGGCGCGCTCGACCAGCACGCCGATCAAATTGGTCTCGCCGGTCTTGTAGACCCATTTGGAGCCCGGCGCGCTCTCCCGCGGCAGCTTCTTCATGTACCAGATTGTGGGGTCCTGCCCCGCCGGCACCGCATCGGAGAACATCCGCGCCACGTCGGACTTGGGGTCGGTATAATCCTCGTTCCACTTCACGCCCGAGGTCATGGTCAGGAGCTGGCGCACCGTCACGCCGTCATAGCCGCCGCCTGTGAGGTCGGGGATGTATTTGGTCACGGGGTCCTCGATCGACTTGATATAGCCGTCGCGGATCGCCGCACCGACCAGGGTCGAGGTGAACGATTTGGCGACCGAGAAGCTCGTCCAGCGTCCTTCAGGGCCGTAGCCAAGCCCATAGCGTTCGAGCCGAACCTTGCCGTCCTGCACGACAATCAGCCCGGAGATATTCAGATCGGCCATGCCCGCTTTGACGTCCGCCTCCGCGATTGGCAGCGACTTGCCCTGAGGAAGCGGCCGGACCTTGGTACCGGCCTTGACCACGTGGCCGGGAAAGATCTTCTCCATCTCGCGGAAATTCTGGTCGCGCTGCTGCTGGCTCCAGAACAGCACCGCGGCACCGACCTGGCGGAGTTTCGCATTATTGTCGGGAGTGACGATGACCGATTGCGCCGACGCCACCCCCGCCAGTGCGAACGCAGCAAACAGACCGAATCCTCTCATCACCCCTCCTTGATCAATGTCACCTGCGCTACATCAATCCCACCGCCGCGGAACCCTCCCTCACAGTACATCAGATAAAAACGCCACAAGCTGATGAAATGCTTATCGAACCTGTCCGGCAATTTGCCCGCCGCGACGACCGCATCGAACGCTTCACGCCAGCGCTTCAAGGTCTCGGCATAATCCAGCCGAAACGCATGGCGGTCGCGCCATGCCAGCCCGAGCTTCTCCGCTGCGGCGCGAAACCGGCTCTCCGACAGCAACATCCCGCCTGGGAAGATGTAGCGCTGGATGAAATCGACGTTGCGCGCATAGCCTTCGTACATCGCATCGTCGATCGCGATATACTGGATCGCGGCCCGGCCACCGGTCTTCAACGCACGCGCGATCGCGGCGAGATAGTCGGGCCAATATTCCTCGCCGACCGCCTCGACCATCTCGATGCTCGCAACCCCGTCGAACGTGCCGCTGACGTCGCGATAGTCGATCAGTTCGATCTCGATCCCGTCGAGTTTCTGCTGCGCCATCCGCGCCTCGGCATAGGTCTTCTGCTCGGTTGACAGCGTGATGCCGTGGACGCCGATACCCGCTTTCGCCGCGGTCTCGGCGAACGATCCCCAGCCGCACCCGATCTCGAGGATGCGGTCGCCGGGATTGGTCGCGGTGCGATCGAGAATCGCCTTGAGCTTGACGTGTTGTGCGTCCTCGAGGCTTTGGCCAGGCGCGTCGAACATCGCGCTCGAATAGGTCATCGTCGGGTCGAGCCATAATTCGTAGAACTCGTTGCCCAGATCGTAATGCTCGTGGATGTTGCGCCGCGCGCCGGCGCGATCGTTGCGATGCGCCCTATGCCACAACCGGCGGAGCAGCCGCGACAGACCGTGCGCGCGCCCTGTGCCGGCAAGGCCATGGCGATTGAGCGAAAAGACCTCGAACAGCGCCACCGGGTCGGAGCTTTCCCATTCGCCGGCCGCCCAGGCCTCGTACCAGCCCGACGACCCGCCGGTCACCAGCCGCCACAGCGCCCGCCAGCTCGTGAGGATGACGACCGCCTCGGGCCCCGGCCTGCGGCCGCCAAGCCGCGTGGGTGCCCCGCCTTCGGGCAGCGAAACGGTGATCGCGCCCTGATCGAGGCACTTGTCGATATGCGCCAGCAAGGGCCGTCCGATCAAAGAGAACGGTTCCCTGCGGCTGCGCTGCCCCCGGTCAATTGTCGGCGCATCCATAGGCTATCTCAAAGCACGTCATGCGCGGTTCGCCAAGCGATTCGGGCAGATCATCGCACCTTTTTTCCCGCCGCCAGGGCCCGATCGCGCGCCTCGCGATGACCGATCAGCTTTGGGGGATAGCCGTTGGGGCGGCAGCCCGCCGCCTCGGGATCGTGGATCGCAGGATCGGGGATGCCGGTCAATTCGGGCACCCATTGGCGGATATAGGCACCCGCGTCGAACTTCTCCGATTGTACGAGCGGCGCCATGATCCGGCCCCACATATTGGCGTCGATTCCGGTGCCGGCGACCCATTGCCAATTGACCGAATTGTTGCCGTAATCGGCGTCGACCAGCGTGTCCCAGAACCAGCGCTCGCCCTCCCGCCAGTCGACCAGCAGATGTTTGATCAGGAATGAGGCCGCGATCATCCGCACGCGATTGTGCATCCACCCAGTTGCCCAAAGCTGACGCGTCCCGGCATCGACGATCGGATAGCCGGTTTCGCCGCGCTGCCATGCCCGCAGGTCCTCCTTGGCCGCCCTTCCCGAGCGCCAGGGAAGGTCATCGAACCGCTCACGCCCGTTCCTGGCACCGTAATCGGGCAATTGCAGGATCACGTTCTGGGCATAATCGCGCCAGGCAAGCTCGCTGAGGAAAACGTGGGTCGCCCCACCCTTCCCAGCCATGCGATGCCAGACATAGCCCGGCGACACCTCACCGAAATGCAGGTGCGGCGACAGCCGCGAACTGCCCTCGATCGACGGCAGGTTGCGCGTGTCGTCATAGCGCGCGACGTCATCGGCGAAATCGTCGACCCGATCGTGCGCGCCAGCCTCGCCCGGAGTCCATTCCTTCGCAAAACCCGTTGCCCAATCGGGCTTGGTCGGCAGCAAATCCCAGTCGGCCAGCGCCTCGCTTGCCGGCCAGGAAGCAGGCGCCGGAATCTCATGCGGTCGGGACAGCGGATGTGGTGGCGGCATGACGTCACGCAATGCGCGCCAGAACGGCGTGTAGATCTTATAAGACGCGCCGCTCCCGCTCGTGATCGATCCAGGCGGCGCGAGATAATTGCCGTCGTGGCAGACGAGATCGAGCCGCTTCGCCACCGCGCGCTCGGCGTTGCGCCACCATGGCTCGTAATGGCGAATAGCATGGACGGTGCCGGCGCCGACTTCTTGCGCGACCTTGGCCAGCTCCTCATCGCATTTTCCGCGCCGCAGGATCAGTCGCGCCCCCTTCTCGCGCAACGCTTCGTCAAGCGACTTCAAACTGTGATGCAGCCACCAGCGCGAGGCCGCGCCCATCCTGCGATGCTTGGGGGTTTCATCATCGAGCACATAGACGGGGATGACCGGCCCATCGCGCACCGCAGCGAACAGCGCTGGCTGATCTGTGAGCCTGAGGTCCCGGCGAAACCAAAGGATCGTTGGCGTGGTCACCGCAGCCAAGTCAGGATGTGGTTGTTCACGCGGAGGCGCGGAGGCGCGAAGTGCGTTTTACGGCGTAGCATGATCCAACAACGCCATCGTTCCAGCCGTGCCGAAGTAACCAACTAGGAGCGCGCGACCGCACCCCTTCTTCGCGCCTCCGCGCCTCCGCGCGAATCAACAAATCACTCCGGTCGCGGCTCTTTCTCGACCTGCCAGGTTTGCCCCTGGCTGAGCAGCTTCTGCAGGTCAGGCTTCTTGCCCTCGCTCGCTTGCTTGTTCTGCGCGATCACCGCGCTGTCGAAGGTCGGGGCGGGATCGTCGTAGAGCACGCCAAGCGCCATCGGGAACGGGCCGAACGGCATCTCGACCAACATGTGAGCCAGGCCGCGATTGGTCTGATCATGGACCGCGACATGCGCGCCTTGCCAGTCGCCATCGACGACATCGACCACCTTGAGCACCAGCCGGTCGATATCCATGGTCAGGCCCTTGGTCCCGCCCGCGAACAGTAGCGGCTGGCCGTGCTCGACCCACAATTGGTTGCCCGAGGCGTTGGCCTTTTCGGTGAACGACGCGAACACGTCGTCATTGTAGACGATGCAATTCTGGAAGATTTCGACGAATGCCGCGCCCTGATGCGCATAAGCCGCCTTGAACACCGACGGCAGGTTCTTGTGCACGTCGATCCCGCGTGCAACGAACCGCGCGCCCGACCCCAGTGCGAAGGCGCACGGCTGCGCCGGGCGGTCGACCGAGCCGAACGGCGTCGAGGGGCTGCGCGTCCCGACGCGGCTGGTCGGCGAATATTGGCCCTTGGTCAGGCCGTAGATCTCGTTGTTGAACAGCAGCACCTGGCAATTCAGGTTACGGCGCAGCAAGTGCATCGTGTGGTTGCCGCCGATCGACAGCGCATCACCGTCGCCGGTGATGATCCACACGTCGAGCTCGGGATTGGCGAGCTTGACCCCTGTCGCCACCGCCGGCGCACGGCCGTGGATCGTGTGGAAGCCATAGGTTTCCATGTAATAGGGAAAACGCGACGAGCAGCCGATGCCACTGACGAACACGGTGTTTTCGGGCCGCGCGCCGATTTCCGGCATGGTCCGCTGCACGGCTTTGAGGATCGCATAGTCGCCGCAGCCTGGGCACCAGCGCACTTCCTGGTCGGTTTCCCAGTCTTTGGGCGAGCTCTTCACCACTTGGGGCGTCATGTCGTTCATGCGAGAATTCCTTCGATCGCCGCCTCGATCTCCGCGATACGGAAAGGCTGGCCCGACACTTTGTTGAGCGGCTTGGCATCGACCAGATACTGGTCGCGCAGCACCGTCTTGAGCTGGCCGGTGTTCATCTCTGGTACGAGGATCTTTTCGTAACCCTTGAGCAACGCACCAAGATTTGCTGGCATCGGCCAGATGTGGCGCAGATGAATGTGGCTGACGTCGAGCCCCTTGCGGCGCGCGCGCCTCACCGCCTGGTGGATCGGGCCAAAGGTCGATCCCCAGCCGACCACGACCAGCTTGCCGCCCGGATTGCCCAGCTCGATCGCCTGGTCGGGGATTTTAATCCCGTCGACCTTGGCCTTGCGGATGTCGGTCATCGCCTGGTGGTTGGCGGGGCCGTAATCGATATTGCCGGTGCCCTGCTGCTTCTCGATCCCGCCGATGCGGTGGAGCAAGCCCGGCGTGCCCGGCTTGACCCAGGGACGCGCGAGCTTTTCGTCGCGGGCATAGGCCTGGAACCCGCCCTCCGGCACCGTATCGAGATATTCGACCGGGAACGGCGCATAGTCGCTGACCTCGGGCACTTTCCACGGCTCGGCGGCATTGGCGATATAGCCGTCGGTCAGCACCATCACCGGCGTCATATATTGCGTGGCGATCCGCACCGCCTCGATCGCGACCTCGAACGCGTCCGACGGGCTGCGCGCGGCGATCACCGGCATCGGCGCGTCGCCATTGCGGCCATAGACCGCCTGATAGAGGTCCGATTGCTCGGTTTTGGTTGGCAGTCCGGTCGAGGGTCCGCCGCGCTGAGAATTGATGATCACCAGCGGCAGCTCGGTCATGATCGCAAGCCCCATCGCCTCTCCCTTGAGCGCGATGCCCGGCCCCGACGAGGAAGTGACACCAAGCTGGCCGGCATAAGACGCGCCGATCGCGCTGGCGATCGCGGCGATCTCATCCTCGGCCTGGAAGGTGGTGATGCCGAACTCCTTGAGCCGACTGAGATGGTGCAGGATCGCCGAGGCGGGCGTGATCGGATAGCCGCCGAAGAACATCGGAATGTTGGCGAGCTGCGCACCCGCGACCAGGCCCATCGAAATCGCCTCCGCACCTGTCACGGTGCGGTACAGGCCCGGTTCGGCTGGGGCTGCGGGGACATGATGCTGCTTGAGCGGACCCGAAATCTCCGCGGTCTCGCCGTAAGCATGCCCCGCGTTGAGCGCGGCGATATTGGCTTCCGCCAGTGCCGGAGCCTTGGCGAACTTGTTCTTGAGCCAATCGACCAGCGGCTGGCGGTCGCGGTCGAACATCCAGAGCGCGAGGCCCAGGGTCCACATGTTCTTGCAGCGCAAAGCTTCCTTGTTGCCCAGCCCGAACGGTTTCACCGCCGCCACTGTCAGCGCGGAAATGTCGAAGGCCAGCACTTGCCATTTGGCGAGGCTGCCATCCTCGATCGGGTTGGACTCGTACTTCGCCTTGGCGAGGTTGCGCTCGGTGAATTCGCCGGTGTCAGCTATGATCAGCCCGCCGGTCTTGAGCTCGTTGACATTGGTCTTGAGCGCCGCCGGGTTCATCGCGACCAGCACGTCGAGCGCGTCGCCCGCGGTCTCGATCGAGGTCGACCCGAAATTGATCTGGAACGCCGACACGCCGAACAGCGTGCCCAAGGGCGCGCGGATCTCAGCCGGGAAATCGGGAAAAGTCGACAGATCGTTGCCGGCCAGCGCGGTCGACAGCGTGAACTGTCCCCCGGTCAGCTGCATGCCGTCGCCGGAATCCCCGGCGAAACGGACAACGATCGATTCTGCTTGTGGGTGGGCCGACGCCTCGGTGGGCGTCACTTCGTGGACGGCGGTCGCCATGTCAGCACTAAATCCTGCGGTCTTGTTCGGAGGTCTCTCTAGGCTCGGGGACCCCTTATGGCCAACGTAGATCGGTTACGCTTCCGTGAAAACCGTTCTTTAGCATACCCGCGATGCGAAAACGGCCCGGCGTGCCCTTGGCAGCCGGGTCGTATCGTATCGGATCGGGAATGGCTTAACGGAATTTGCCGCTCAGCTGGATGCCGACGATGCGCGGTTCGTTGAACACCGCCGCCATATAGTTCTCGATCACGCCCTTCAGATTACGCTCGTCGGTCAGGTTGCGCGCGAACACCGCAATCTCCCATTTGTCGCCGGGCGCGGCATAGCCGAGCTTGGCGCCAAGTTCGAAATTACCGTTCGAAGTGAATTCCTTGGTCCGATAGAGCACATACTGAGTGTAGCCCTGGATGTTGAAATCGCCCGCCAGAAACACCTTGCCGTCGCCGACCGGCTGGTCGTAGCGCGCGGTCAGGTTGATATTGTACTGCGGGGCGTTCGGCAGCGGCTCACCGTTGATCTGCGCGAAATAGTTCGCTCCGATCTTGGTCAGCGGATCCTCGACCGTGCAGACCACCACGCCGTTGAGCGCGCAGACCTGTGCATAGACGCGCTTGTCCTTGATCTCGCTGTGCAGCAGGCTGAGGCCCGCCGAGAGCGTCAGGTTGCGCACCGGGCGCCAATCGGCCTCGAACTCGGCGCCATAGGCGACCGCCTTGTCAGCGTTGAACAGCACGCCGTTGCCGTTCGAGTCGTTGCCGTTGAGCTGGATGTCATGCATCCGCCAGGCGAACACCGAGCCGTTGAAGCGCAAAGTGTCGTTGAACAGGCTGGTCTTGAAGCCGACTTCGCCCGAAAGGATCTTCTCCGAGTTCGCCGTGGTGAAGTCCGAGTTGAACACCGCTGAGCGGCCCTGGATGGTCGGGCCACGGAAGCCGGTCGCGACGCGGGCGTAGAAGCTCACGTCGTTGCTGGCTTCGTATAGAGCCGACACATCGAAGCTCGGCTGCGTGTCCGCCAGGCGGACGCGGCGGCGACCGGTATAGGTGCTCACATTCGCGATCGTGTTGGCGGTCTTGAGCAGACGGGTCGTCTTGGTATCGTTGCTCAGTCGGCCGCCCAGCGTGAAGGTCAACTTCGGCGCGACCTTGTAGCTGACCTGGCCGAACACGCCCCAGGACGTGTTGAGATTGCGCAAGCGGACCCAGTTGTTCGGGTTCTGCGCCGCGGTCTTCAAGAAGAAGGCGCGCTGGTAGAAATCGGTCGTATCGGCCGAGTTGAAATAGAGGCCACCGACCTGCCACTTGAAATCGCCGCTATTGGCGCTGGCCAGGCGAAGCTCCTCGGTGAACTGGTCGAGATCGCGGACCTGACCCTGCGATTCGCCGAATCCGTTGGGAACGCCGTTGACCGGGAAATTGGCCGCGGCGCCGCCGTCGGTTTCGCCCCTGCTATAGCCGAACAGCGATTCATAGCCGGAGATCGAGGTCAGCGTGACGCCCCCGAAATCATAGGCCATGTTCACCGACCCGCCATAGGTGGTGTATTCCTGCGGGTTGTTGGCGCCCTCGTCATACGCAACCTGGCTGCGCTTCACGCTGTCGATGATCTGGTTCGATCCCTTCACCAGAGCGGCGCGGCGGAACAGGGTCGCGGTGCCGTCATAGGCGCGGACATGAGCCGAGGTCAGGATCGAGAAGTTGCTCGACGGCTGGAACAGCAACTGCGCGCGGACGTCGCGCTCGTTAAAGCCACCCATCGCCTTCTTCTTGGGCGTGATCGTGCCGTCGGCGCTGGTGCCGGCAAAGGTATTGTCGACCCAATCGTCGCGGTGCTGGTACAGCGCCGACAAGCGGAACGCGACCTTGTCACCGATCAGCGGACCGCCCACGCCGCCGTCGAACGTGACGGTGTTGTAGCTGCCATATGACGCCGAGGCGCGGCCGTTGAAATCGAACGACGGCTTGATCGAGTCGAACTTGATGATACCCGCCGGGGTATTACGTCCGAACAAGGTGCCCTGCGGACCGCGCAGCACTTCGATCTGCGCGTTGTCGAACACCGGGTTCGACTTCATCACGACATGCTCGAGCACGATGTCGTCCTGGATGATCGACACCGGCTGCGACGCGCCGAGATAGAAATCGATATTGCCGAGACCGCGGATATAGAAACGCGGGAAGATGCGGCCCGTCGTGCTTTCGGCGTAGACGCCGGGCACACGGCCAGAGATCGACAGGATGTCGTCGCCGCCAGCCTGGACCGAGCGGAACGCATCGCCATCGACCACGGCGACCGAGACCGGGACCTTGAGCTGGTTTTCCTGGCGGCGGTTGGCGGTGACGACGATCTCGCCGAGCCCGTCATCCTGGGAAGCACTCGCCGCGGTCGGCGCGGCGGGCGTTTCCTGTGCCGCGGCGGCGCCGCTCCACATCGCGCCCAGCGCAACGCCGGCCAGCAACATTGTGGTCTTGGTCAATCGATTCACGAGCATATCCCCATGCTGAAAATTGGATTCCTCCCCGTCGGACGCACGGCAACACGCGGCGCTCGCAGTGGAGGCCGTGCCGAGGGTGATTATTGGTGCGGGCTGAGTGTCCGACTCCCGCGCCGGTACGGGCGCATTATTTCGCCTTTGTGACGAAAGCACCCCCTGCCGGTCGCGTAATCGCGGCGCCGGTCGAAAAGCCGCTCAGCGTTGCCCGAAAGCCTCACTCTCACGGGCCGCGCCCGCAAACGCCCTGCCCAAGGTGATAATCGCGGCGACGTGGCGGCGCGCGATCGCCAGCACATCGTCGCCATAGCCGCCGCCGACCGTGCTCGCGAGCGGCAGGCCGCGCTCGATCGCCAGTCGCGCGACGAGCTGTTCGCGACGCATCAGGCCCTCATCGCTTAGGTCGAGCCGGCCGAGCCGGTCGCCACCGAACGGATCGACGCCTGCCTGATAAAGGATCATATCGGGCCGCTCGGTATCGAGCATCGGCGCCAGCGTCTCCTCCAGCGCCGCGAGATAGGCATCGTCGCCCACGCCGTCGGCCAGTGCCACGTCGAGCGTCGAGCGCGCTTTGCGTGCCGGAAAATTCTTCTCGGCATGGATCGAATAGGTCGCGATATCCGGGTGACCGGCGGTCAGCGCGGCGGTGCCGTCGCCCTGGTGCACGTCGCAATCGACGATCAGCACGCGGCGACCCTCGTCCGCCAGCCTGATCGCCGCAATGGCGAGATCGTTGAACACGCAATAGCCCGCGCCGGTATCCGCCAGCGCATGATGGCTGCCGCCCGCGCTGTTGGCGGCGAACCCGCGCTCTAGCGCGAGTTGCGCCGCAAGATAGGTGCCGCCGGGCACGATCTGGGCGCGACGTGCGACAGTCGCATTGACCGGGAACCCGATCCGCCGCTCCTTGGCGCGCGGTACGCGTGCCTCGATCACCTCGGCGACATAATCGGGATCGTGCGCCGCCTCGATCCAGTGCCGCGGCATCGCTTCGGGCTCGAACCAGGCGATCGCATCGCCAGCTTGATGGAGCAAGTCGCGGATCGCGCCGTTCTTGTTCCACTGATAGCCCGATTTGGGCTGTCCCGGCGCAACATAGTCGGGATGATGGACGACCGCGATCATAGGTTTTAGTTAAGGACTGAAATCGACAGAGACCAGTGAGAGGAATAACTGAATGACCGAGCCTTTCGTCCGCCCCGACGTTCGCGGATTCCTCGATTTTCTCAACAATATGCCCGGGCCGAAGATGCACGAGCTCGACGCGGCGACCGCGCGCCAGATGTTCCTGGCAATGAAGGATGTCGGCGATCCGGCCGTGGGCGAACTCGGCACGCTGCTCGACCTCTCCATCCCCGGCCCGGCCGGCGATATCCCGGCGCGCCTCTATGACCCGCGCGCCAGCCGCGAGCCGGGGCCGGCGGTGGTGTTCTTCCATGGTGGAGGGTTCGTGATCGGCGATCTCGATAGCCATGGCAGCTTTACGGCCGAAATGGCGCGTATGCTCGATTTGCCGGTGATCGCGGTCGACTATCGCCTCGCCCCCGAATTCCCCTGGCCCGCCGCGCCGGACGATTGCGAAGCGGCGGCGCGATGGGTCGCGAGCAGCCCAACCGAGCTGGGCCGCTCGATCACGTCGCTGATCTTGTCTGGCGACAGCGCCGGCGGCAATCTGACGATCGTCACCGCCGCCGCGCTGCGCGACCAGGCCGCCAAGGTCCCGGCAATCGCGCAATTGCCCTTCTATCCCGCGACCGACGCCAGCAAGGAATATCCGTCCTATTCCGAATTCTCCGAAGGCTATCTGCTGACGCGGGACAGTATGGAATGGTTCATGGCGGCCTATAAGAGCGAGGCCGACCATATCCGCAGCTCGCCGTTGCTCGGCGACCTGGCCGGCATGCCGCCCGCTGTGGTGGTGACTGCCAGCCTCGATCCGATCCGCGACCAGGGCCGCGCTTATGCCGCCGCACTGGCGCTGGCCGGGGTGCCGGTGGTGTTCCGCGAGGCCAAGGGCAATATCCACGGCTTCATCACCCTGAGGAAAGCGATTCCGTCGAGCGTCGGCGACGTGATGGGCGCGTTCGCAGCACTGAAGGACATTATCACGGAAGCTGAAGGCGAACGCACGATGGCGCAGGCGGCGGAATGAATGGTCGAGACCGTGCGTTGAGCAATTTCTTATGAGCGCCAAGGCCGACCTCCCCTACCGCCCCTGCGCGGGTGTCATGCTGCTCAACCGCGACGGGCTGGCGTTTGCGGGGCAACGGATCGATACGACGATGGAAGCCTGGCAGATGCCGCAGGGCGGGATCGATCCCGGCGAGACCGCGGGACAGGCAGCGATTCGCGAACTCGGCGAAGAGATCGGCGTCGGGCACGACAAGGTCGAGCTGATCGCCCAGACGCCAGGCGAATTCTATTACGATCTGCCCGACGATCTGGTCGGCAAGGTATGGAAAGGCAAATGGCGCGGGCAACGCCAGACCTGGTTCCTGTATCGCTTCCTGGGCGAGGATCTGGATATCAACCTAGCGACCGAGCACCCCGAGTTCAGCACCTGGCGCTGGGTCGACCCGCACGAGCTTCCCGCGCTGATCGTGCCGTTCAAGCGCAAGCTGTACGAGGACGTAATCGCCGCATTCTCGCCCCATCTGAAGCGCTAGGAACCGTTTCGCAACAATCCCTCAACGGATCGTCGCGTAACGGTTTTAATGGCAGGATCGCTGTATTATGGGGCGCGCCATGCGCCTCCCCCTGCTTCTCGCCACAGCAGCGCCGATGCTGCTCGCCAACACCGACCCGGCCTCTATACCCCCGCAGATCAAGACGATGATCGACGCGGCGATCGCGTCTGGCAACGAAAGCGAAGTGGCGACGATCGTCAAATATGCCGGCACCGCCGCGCCCGACAGCAAGGAAGCGATCGCCAAGCTGGTCGATGACTGGAAAAGAAAGCGTAGCGACGAAAAGACTGCGAAACTGCAAAATGCCAGCTTCTTCGACTTATGGTCGGGGCGCGCCGAGCTTGGCGGGTACATCTCCACCGGCAACAGCAATAGCGAAGGCATTTCGGCTTCGCTTGCGCTGACCCGCGATGGGCTCGATTGGCGTCAGAAATTCAAGGCTCAGCTCGACTATCAGCGCAGCCTGGGCGTCACCTCGCGCGAACATTATCTGGCGGCGTGGGAGCCCAATTGGAAACTCGACGACCGGTCATACATTTACGGATCGGCACAGTTCGAAAGTGACCGCTTCCTCGGTTACACTACTCGCTATTCCGTATCGACCGGAGCGGGCTATAGCGCGCTCAAGGGCAACAGGCTGAAGCTCGATCTCGAACTCGGCCCGGCCTATCGCTCGACCAGCTTCACCGACGGCGAAACCGAACGCAGCATCGCCGCCCGCGGCAGTGTCGATTTCGCCTGGAAACTCTCGCACGGGCTGCAATTGACGCAGAATGCGTCGGCCTATGTCGAGCGCTACAATTCGACGGTTACTGGGACGACCGCGCTCAATGCCAAGGTGCTGGGCCCGCTATCGGCGCAGTTTTCCTACAACGTCCAATATGAAAGCATGCCGCCGGAAGGCCGCGTGACGACCGACCAGATCAGCCGGGCCGGATTGGTCTACGCTTTCTGATCCGTTCCCGGGTCACGGCTTCACCAATCGATCGCGACCGCCTAGAGCGGTGGCATGACGGAGACGACAGAGGCCGCGATCCTCGAGCGCGTGCGCGACGAGCCGATGCTCGATCACACAAGTGCCTGGGCCGCGATCAATAGCGGGACGCGCAATCTCGCAGGCCTGAAGACGATGGCAGCGACGCTGGCTGATGCATATTCGGCGCTGCCCGGAGAGGTGGCGTTGATCGACCCCGCTCCCGCCACCAGCGTCGCTTCGGACGGCAATGTCAGCACGCTCGACCATGGCCGGCATCTCGTCGTCCGCGTACGGCCTGACGCCCCGGTCAGGATGCTGTTCACCGGGCATATGGATACGGTCTATCCGGTCGATCACCCATTCCAGAATCAGACGTTCCTCGATCCCAATACGCTCAACGGCCCCGGCGTCGCCGATATGAAGGGTGGGTTGGCGTTGCTGCTCGCGGCGTTGAAGGCGGTCGAGATATCGCCGCTGGCGAGCCGGATCGGCTATGACGTGATGATCAATTCGGACGAGGAGACCGGGTCGTTCTCGTCCTCCGCGCTGATCGCCGATCTGGCGCACGGCAAGGTCGCCGCCTTGACCTATGAGCCCGCGCTGGCTGACGGCACGCTGGCCGGCGCGCGCGGTGGCACCGGCAATTTCTCGCTCGTCGTCCATGGCAAGAGCGCGCATGCCGGGCGCAATCCCGACGATGGCCGCAATGCGATCGTCGCGGCGAGCGACCTCGCGGTGCGCCTATTCGCGGCGAAGGAAGAAGGGTTGGCGGTCAATCCCGCGCGGATCGAGGGCGGCGGCCCCAACAATGTCGTTCCCGACCTCGCCATCCTGCGGATCAATTTCCGGCCGTCCTCGCCCGAGGCGATCGCCCGCGCGCAGGCCGCGATCGACGCCGCCGTCGCCGAGGTCGGCACTGCGCGCGACGTGAGGATCGAGGCGCATGGCAGCTTCAACCGCCCGCCCAAACCGATCGACGACGGCGCCGCCAAATTGTTCGACCTGGTCAAGCAGGTCGGCGCCGGGCTCGGGCTCGCGATCGGTTGGAAAGCGACCGGTGGCGTGTGCGACGGCAATAACATCGCCGCCGCCGGCGTGCCCGTGGTCGATACGATGGGCGCACGCGGCGGCGCGATCCATTCGGCGGACGAATTCCTGCTGGTCGACAGCCTGGCCGAACGCGCGGCCTTGTCCGCGCTCACCATCATGCGCATCGCCGAAAAGGGGGGATTGTGAATTTCCGTATCCGAGCCGCGAACGACGAGGATCTCGACCATCTCTATGAGATGGCGAAACTGACCGGCGGCGGGTTCACCAACCTGCCCGCCGACCGCCGCGCGCTGCGCCGCCGCCTTGCCCAGAGCAGCACCGCTTTTGGCCGCGCCGATGAGACGCTAGGCGACGATATCTTCGTGTTGATGCTCGAAAATGTCGAGACCGGCGAGGTCCGTGGCACGTGCCAGATGTTCAGCCAAGTCGGGCAGCATCACCCCTTTTACAGCTATCGTATCGGCACGCTGTCGCAGAAGAGCGAGGAGCTCGACCGCACCTTCCGCGCCGAGATGCTGACGCTGTCGACCGACCTGGAAGGTGCAAGCGAAGTCGGCGGGCTGTTCCTTCATCCCGGCGAACGTGCCGGGGGCCTGGGCATGCTGCTCGCACGCAGCCGTTATCTGTTCATCGCGATGCACCGCCCGCGCTTCGCCGACCGCATCCTGGCCGAATTGCGCGGGATCATCGACGAAGCCGGCGGATCGCCCTTCTGGGACGGGCTGGCGGGTCGTTTCTTCGGAATGAATTTCCAGGATGCCGACCGCTTCAACGCCACCCATGGTCACCAATTCATCGCCGACCTCTTCCCCAAGCATCCGATCTATGTCGCGATGCTGACCGAGAGCGCGCGAAGCGTGATCGGGCTGCCCCACCCGTCGGGCCGTGCGGCGATGCGAATGCTGGAAAATGAAGGGTTTGCATTCGAGAATTACATCGACATCTTCGATGGAGGGCCGACCATGACCGCGCGTACCGACAAGGTGCGAAGCATCGCCGAAGCGGTGACGAGCAAGGTGGTCGCGATCGATGACGATGGCGGCGAACGCGCGCTCGCGGCCGCCGGGCATTTGTCGAGCTTCCGCTGCGCCTTCGCTCAATTGCGCACCGCCGCCGGCGGAATCGTGATCGACCGCGCCGGGGCCGCCGCGCTCGGCGTCGGCGAGGGCGACAACGTCACGCATATCGGCCGCTTCTGATGCCGCTGGTCGAGATCAATTTCGATGGCGTGGTCGGCCCGAGCCACAATTATGCCGGCTTGAGCCTGGGCAATCTCGCCGCGACCGGCAATGCCGGCCTGACTTCGCGCCCGCGCGAGGCGGCGCTCGAAGGCGTGGAGAAAATGCGCGCCAATCTCCGGCTCGGTTTGACCCAGGGGCTTCTGCCGCCGCACGACCGGCCCGACGATCGCTGGCTAGCCGCGCTGGCGACCGATTATGCCGCGGCGGCAACCCATTTGAAGGCGCAGGCCTTATCGGCCTCGCCGATGTGGGCGGCGAATGCGGCAACCGTGTCCCCTGCCCCCGACGCGGCTGATGGCCTATGCCATCTGACCGTCGCCAATCTGGTGACGATGGCGCATCGCAGCCATGAATGGCCAGAGACACTGGCGCAGCTCCGCCTCGCCTTCGCCGATCCGGCATTCTCGGTGCACCCGCCCGTCCCCGCTCCGTTCGGCGACGAGGGCGCGGCCAACCATGTGCGGCTGTGCGAGCAACATGGCGCGCCGGGCGTCGAGATCTTCGTCTACGGCGAAAGCGGCGGACCCTTTCCCGCTCGCCAGCGCCGCGAAGCGTCGGAGGCGGTTGCGCGCGCGCATCGCCTCGATCCGGCGCGGACCATCTTCGCCCAGCAATCGGTCGAAGCGATCGCCGCCGGCGCCTTTCACAACGACGTCGTCGCGGTCGCCAATCAACGCGTGCTGTTCGCGCACGAACTCGCGTTCGAAGACAAAGCCGGCCTATATGCGGAGATCGCCTCAAAAGCGCCCTGGGCCGAGATCGTCGAGGTGCCGGCGCATCGTGTCAGCCTTTCCGACGCGATCCAATCCTATCTGTTCAACGCGCAGCTGGTGACGCTGCCCGATGGCACGATGGCGCTGATCCTGCCCGGCGAGGCGCGTGGCAATGCCGCGGTCTGGTCCTGGCTCGGCGAGATGATCGCCGGCAACGGGCCGATCCGGCGCCTCGAAGTAGTCGATGTCCGCCAGTCGATGCGCAACGGCGGTGGCCCGGCCTGCCTCAGGCTGCGCGTGGTCTGCGACCCCGCGACGGTCGATCCCCGTTTCCTGGTCGACGAGGCGAAGCTCGATCGCATCGCCGCCGTGATCGAAGCCCATTGGCCCGAGGAAATCGCGATCGCCGAGATCGGCGAGCCGGCATTGCTCGATCGCATTCGCACCGCGCGCCGCGCCTTGCTCTATGCGCTCGGCCTGATCGAGCTTATCGACCGGTAAACCGGCCGCCTACTGGGCCGGCCGGTTCTTCACCACGCGATCGAAATAATTGAAGATCGTCGTCCAGACATGGATATCCTTGCCCGCGGCATGGGTCTTGCCGGGGTAGAACATCATTTCGAACGGGCGATTGGTCGCCTGCATCCTCGCGGCGAACGCAGTCGAGTTTTCGAACACGACATTATCGTCGGACATTCCGTGGACCAGCAACAGCGGGTCGTTGATCTTCGGCGCATCGTCGATCGCGTCCGAGGTCGCATAGGCTTTGGCGTCCGCCTTGGGGTTGCCCATGTAACGCTCGGTATAGTGCGTGTCGTAGAGTTCCCACTTAGTCACCGGCGCGCCGGCGACACCGCCAGCATAGACGCCGGGATTGGCCTCCAGCATTTTGAGCGTCATGTAACCGCCATAGGACCAGCCATAGATGCCGATCCGGTCGGGATCGACATAGGCCTGCTGCTTGAGCCATTTGGCCCCAGCCAGTTGATCCTGCACCTCGATCGATCCCATCGCGCGATAGATCTTGTCCTCGAACGCCTTGCCGCGATTGGGCGAGCCGCGATTGTCGAGCTGGAAGAAGATATAGCCCTTGCCGACGATCAATTGCTCGAGCGGGCTTTCCCAGCCACGCGTCACGGTCTGGCTGTGCGGCCCGCCATAATGCTGGAAGAACACGGGATAGCGTTTGCCCGGTTCCATCTGCGGAGTGATCATCTCGTAATAGAGATCGGTGCCGTCGGCCGCCTTGATCGTGCCGAACGTGCGCTGCCGATGTGCGCCGAGATAGGGGTAATAAGGATGCCCCGGCTTGACCGCATTTTCGTTGATCCAGCCGAGCCTCTTGCCGCTGGTGTCGGCGAGATAGGACTGCGGCGGCTGGTTCGGGTTGGAGCGTGTGACGATCAGCCGCGTCGCGGCGTCATCCATCACCGCCTTGTTGGTCCAGCCGCGTTCGGTCAGCCGTGTCACCGCATTGGGATGGGCGATATCGACCGCATAGAGCTGTTGCTCCAGCACATCGTCCTTGTTCGCCATGAAATAGAGCCGCCCGCGCGCTTCATCGACGCCGACCAGGTCGGTGACTTGCCACGCCCCCTTGGTCAGCTGCGTCCACTTGCCCTTGGCGAAGCGATAGAGATGGCCGAAGCCGTCGCGCTCGGACCACCAGATCAGGCTGCCGTCCTTCATCGCGTGGTAATTGTCGCTGAGATTGACCCAGGAGTCCGGGCCGGACTTCTCGCTGAACCAGGTTTTGGCTTTGCCCGTCGCCGGATCGACCGCGAGCATGTCGAGCTCGGTCTGTGCGCGGTTCTGGCGCTGGACGAGCAGGGTCTTGCCGTCGGGCGTCCAGTCTACCCGGGTGAGATAAATGTCTGGATCGCTGCCCAGGTCGACCTTGACCTTGCCACCCGTTGCCGGGTCGATGACATAGAGCTCGACCGTGACGTTGGGCGTGCCGGCAGACGGGTAGCGCTGGTCGAACACCTTGGTGCCCTCGGCGCCGATCGCGGCACGGGTGACGACGCCGACCGGCGCCTCATCGAACCGTTCGACCGCCACCAGCCGGTCGCCCGGCGCCCACCAATAGCCGGTGTCGCGGTCCATTTCCTCCTGCGCGACGAACTCGGCTTCGCCCCAATGGACGGTACCGCCGCCGTCCGAGGTCAACGCCTTGGCCGCACCGCCACCGAGCGGCTGGGCGAACAGATTCTGGTCGCGGACAAAGCTGACGAAACCGCCCGCCGGGCTGATCACCGGGTTGAGCTCGCCGCCCGGGGTGTTGGTCAGGCGCTCGACCTTGCCATCCAGGTGCGCGAGATAGAGGTCGCCGTCGAGCGGGACCAGGATCGACTTGCCGTCGGGCGCCCAGTCATAAGCGACGATGCCCTTGTCGCCGGCGATGCGCGCGCGTTCGCGCTGCATCTTCTCCGCCTCGGACAATTCCGCACCGGTGCCGACTTTCTTCGAATCGACCAGCATCCGTTCCTCGCCGGTCGTGGTATCACGCGCCCAGAGGTCGAAACGGTTCTTCTCGTCGGCCCTGGGCTTGAGCAACGTCAGCAATTTGCCGTCGGGCGAGAGCTTCATCGCACGCGGCTGCGATCCGGACAGATCGGGGCTAGCGAACACCCGATCGAGCGTCAGCGTGCGCTGCGCATCGTCAGCAGCCATGGCATGCGTCCCGATCGCGAGCGCCGCCGCCAGCCCGATCATTCCACCGGTCAACCATGTCCGCATGTCCTTCGCGACTCCCGCATCACCCGGCTGATCGCGGGCGTTGCCGCGGCTTATCGCGGGACCGGAACGTTCCGTAAAGGGCTGCGCGTCGATCGATATCCCTCTTGACCTCAACTATAGTTGAGGAACTATCTCTCCGCGCAGGGAGCAAATTCAGTCGAAAGGACATATCCATGCCCGGCGCTTTCATCGAGCACGTCAACATCACCGTTCGGGATCCGGCGCGCAGCGCGAAGCTGATGCACGATCTGTTCGGCTGGAACATTCGCTGGCAGGGCCCGTCGCTCAATGGCGGCCACACGATCCATGTCGGCGACGACCAATTCTACCTGGCGTTATACACCAGCCAGGGCGCGGAAACGCCCGACGACGCCTTTCGCAAGGGCCGCCCGCTCAACCATGTCGGCATCGTCGTCGACGATCTCGACGATGCCGAACGCCGCGTCGTCGCCGCAGGGCTCGAGCCGTTCAATCACGGCGATTACGATCCCGGCCGGCGGTTCTATTTCTTCGATTTCGACGGCACCGAGTTCGAGTTGGTCAGCTACGGCTGACGCCGACGCGCCTCCCGCCTCCCCGGTCTTCGCCGCGGAGGTGGGAAAATTACGAAGCGCTCCAGCGGAAACAGCCCTTCAAATGGTCGTCGACCAGCCCACAGGCTTGCATCCAGGCATAGACGATCACCGGGCCGACGAACTTGAACCCGCGTTTGCGGAGTTGCTTCGAGACTTCCTCGGATAATTCGGTCTTCGCCGGCAGGTGCACACCATCGCCCTTGAGCGGCACGCCATCGACGAACGACCAGCAGAAGTCGGCGAAGTCCTCGCCGGCGTCGCGCATCGCCAGATAGGCGCGCGCATTGCCGATCGTCGCCTCGATCTTGGCGCGCGAGCGGATGATCCGGGCGTCGCCGAGCAGCCGCTCGACATCGGATGCGTCGAACCGGGCGACCTTCTCCGGGTCGAAGCCGGCGAACACCTCGCGAAACGCCTCGCGCTTCTTGAGGATGGTCGACCAGGACAGGCCCGCCTGGAAGCCGTCGAGCTGCAGCTTTTCCCATAAGGCCCGACCGTCGCGTTCGGGCACGCCCCATTCGGTGTCATGATAGGCTTGCATCTGCGGGTCGGCGCCCGCCCAGGGACAACGGTTGGTCATTCACGCGAGATAGCGCGCGACGACGCGCTTAGCGATCCCGCAAGCTATACCGGCCGCAACCCATTTGCATTGCGCTATCGAAAACCGGCCAGCAGGATCGGCGTCGTTCGCGCGAAAGAGCAAGGAAGATCGCCATGTCCCGCTGGATCCCCGCTTGTCTACTGCTCGCCATCTCCGCGGCCGTCAGCCCGGCGGCGGCTAGCGAGCGCGCGTTCGACAAGGCGTTGACCGACTTTCGTGCGCTCCACCGAGCCGAAATCAAGCGCGCGGGCATCGTCGGCAGCAGCTTCTACGTCGTGCGCGACGGTCGTGTCGTCGTTGCCGATCATCTCGGCGATCAGGACGCCGATGCCAAGGTACCGGTGGACGCGCAGACCATCTATCATTGGGCGTCGATCACCAAAACGATGACCGGAATCGCGATTATGCAATTGCGCGATCGCGGCTTGCTCAGGCTCGACGACCCGATCGTCCGCTACGTCCCCGAGCTTGCCGGCGTGCACAATCCGTTCGGCGATACCGGCGCGATCACCATCCGCGAGCTGATGAGCCACAGCGCCGGGTTCGGCGGCGCGACCTGGCGCTGGCGCGACCGCGACTGGCAGCCGTTCGAGCCGCCGCGCTGGGAACAACTCAAGGCGATGATCCCCTATACCGAGGTGAAGTTCAAACCCGGCAGCCGGTTCAGCTATTCCAATCCCGGCATCGTCTATCTCGGCCAGGTGATCGAGCGGCTCTCGGGCGAGGATTTCGAAGTCTATATCGACAAGAACATCCTCCGGCCGCTCGGCATGTTTTCGAGCTATTTCGACCGCACGCCGCTTTATCTGCTGCCGCACCGGACGCACAGTTATTACATCCGCAATGGCAAGCGGGTCGAGGCGCCGTTCGACGTCGATACCGGCGTGACCGTATCCAATGGCGGGCTCAATTCGCCGCTGCCCGATATGGCGAAATATGTCGCCTTCCTGCTCGGCGATCCGGCGCGCCAGGGCGAATATGATGTGGTGCTCAAGCGGTCCTCGCTCGAGGAAATGTGGAAGCCGCAAATCTCGGCGGGCGAGGATTATACCCAGGGGCGGATGGCCAAGACGACCTGGAGCGGGCTGTCCTTCTTTCTCGACCAGACCGACGGTATCCGCATCGTCGGCCATAATGGCGACCAGAATGGGTTTCGCGCTTATCTGAGCCTGTGCCCCGACCAGCACATGGGAAGCTTGCTCACGTTCAATACTGAGACGCGTGAGGTGGAGAACGATCCCGGCAATCGTGACATGCCGGAATCGCGGATTGCGCTGGCGACGGACAGTCTGTGCAAGGCTGTGGCAGCGGCGGGTCGTTAAATCCTCCCCGTTTACGGGGAGGGGGACCAAGACGCGCAGCGGCTTGGTGGAGCGGGCGCGCCACAAGCGATATAGGTGCGGAGGGCCCCCTCCACCACCGCCTTCGGCGGCGGTCCCCCTCCCCGTGCCGGGGAGGATTTTGCCTATCGCGCCCTCAACAGCTTCCCCGAAAACCCAACCCTTTTCCCGCCCTCGAACGCCCGCTGGCCGTTCACCATCACCAGGTCGAACCCCTCGGCCATCGCGAAGGGATCGACATAGGTCGATCGCGCTTTGACCTTATTCGGATCGAACAGGACGAGATCGGCCTTCGCCCCAGCCCGCACCACGCCGCGATCTGACAGGCGCAGCGTCTGGGCGGGAAAGCCGGTTGCCTTGCGGACCATTTCCTCGATCGTCAGTTTCTTGTCGCGAACGACATATTCCTCGACCAATTTGGCGTAGGTGCCGGTCGCGCGCGGGTGCCGCATGCCAGGGCCGCCATCGGTCGAGAACGAGACGTTAGGATCGACCAGCAAGGTATCCTGCAACACCTTGTCCATCGTGAAATGCGCGCCTGATCCGCCGTCCGGCCCGAGTTTGATGAGCAGGTCGGCGTAGTGCATCCCCTCCCGCTGCGCCGCCTGGGCCAGGGTCCTGCCGGCATATGGCGCGGTGCCGATCAGCAACGCCTCCGGTCCGCCGCGCCGCGTCATCCGAGCGATCAGATAATCACGCAATTCCTGCCGTCGCCGTGCCAGAACAGCGGCATAATCGGTCGGCGGCAGCGCCCATTTCGGAAACAGGATCGCGATCCCGGTATAGCCGGCCTCATAAGGATATTCGTCGGCGGTGAGATCGATCCCGCGGCGGCGGAAATCGGCGACGAACGCGAGCAACTCGCGGCCGCGCTTCTCGCCTTTGCCGAACACCGACTTGAAGTGCGAGATATGCGGCCGCGCGGGCAGCGACGAGGCAACCAGTTCGTTGATCGACGCCTCGATCTCGTCATCATTCTCCGACCGCATATGGCTCATGCAGACGCCGCCATAGCGCGCGACGACCTTGCCGAGATTGCTTAGCTCGGGCGTCTCCGAATAGATTCCGGGCACATATTCAAGGCCGTAGGAAATTCCGAACGCGCCCATCCGCAGTTCGGAATCGAGTTGCGCCGCCATCCGATCGAGTCCGGCCGCATCGGGACGGCGCACCGAATCCGCCACACCGGCCGCGCGTCGTAATGTGCCATGGCCGGCCAGCAGCGCGACGTTGATATCGATCCGAGCGCTATCGACGGCCTGCATCCAGCTTCTAGGGTCGAGGTCCTTGCCGACCCTGGGGCCTTCGCCGTCTTGGCCGAGGGTAACGGTGGTGACGCCCATCGCCAGGAACGTCTCGTAGGAATCGTGCAGCGGATCGCCATGGCTGTGCATGTCGATAAACCCGGGGGCGAGCACCCTGCCCTCGCCCGCGACAACCTGCGCTTTCGACCCAAGCGCTTTACCGCTCGCCGGCAGGATCCGCGCGATCCGGTCGCCGGTTACGAGCACAT
Organism: Sphingomonas sp. P4_G2; assembly: GCF_056401155.1. Classification (NCBI taxonomy): domain Bacteria; kingdom Pseudomonadati; phylum Pseudomonadota; class Alphaproteobacteria; order Sphingomonadales; family Sphingomonadaceae; genus Sphingomonas; species Sphingomonas sp. P4_G2. The sequence continues at coordinate 78,485 of NZ_JBFUJY010000004.1, forward strand.
TGGCGAGACGCCCCGGTGCCCCGGTCCCATCGACCAGCATGACCTCGCGAAACAGCGTCGCTGGTTCATCCAGAGCTGCGGCGCAAACCGCCCAGTTCGCCAATCCTCCGGCCGCGACCGCTCCGCCGATCAGCTGCCGCCGCGTCAGGCGCTGGGACATGGGCTCTCCCTCTCTCATTCTCGATCCCGAGAGGGCAGACTAATCGCGATCTCCTCGTTTCCGCCATAGATTGAAAGGGAGCAGCCATAGCCCGCCGGCATAGGCGTTAGACCGCCTCGCCGCGCGTCAGCGCAAAAAAGGCGCGGAGGATGACCTCCGCGCCCTTTCTGTTTCTCGCGAGACTTCGTCGCTTACGCGGCGTTGTCGCCACGCGTGTCGCGGCGCTCGGCGATACGCGCCGACTTGCCGGTACGACCGCGCAGATAATAGAGCTTGGCACGACGCACCGCGCCCTTGCGGACCACTTCGATGCTGTCGATGTTCGGCGAATAGAGCGGGAAGACGCGCTCGACGCCCTCACCGAACGAAATCTTGCGCACGGTGAAGTTGCTGCCCATGCCCTTGTTCGAACGCGCGATGCACACGCCTTCGTAATTCTGGACGCGGGTGCGTTCGCCTTCGACCACCTTCACGCCGACCCGCAGCGTGTCGCCGGGGCGGAATTCCGGAATCTTCTTGGCCTCTACGAACTTCGCAATGTTCTCGGCCTCGAGTTGCTGGATGATGTTCATCTCAGTCGTCCTTCTTTCGTCGCCGCGCGCCAGAGGGAGGCTGGACCCGAGCGCCCTCGTGGCGCTCCCAAAGATCCGGTCTCCGTAACCGTGTATCTGCCTCGGCCATCGACTTTCGCCAGGCCGCGATCTTCGCATGATCCCCCGATCGCAGCACTTCGGGGATCGTGCGCCCTTCCCATTCAACAGGTCGGGTATAATGCGGATATTCGAGAAGGCCGCTTTCGAAGCTCTCTTCATCTCCGCTGGAAGGCGCGCCCATTACGCCGGGAAGCAGCCGAATGCAAGCGTCCAGCAGCACCAGCGCCGCCATCTCTCCGCCCGACAGGACATAGTCGCCGATCGACACCTGTTCGACTGGCCGTGCGTCGAACAATCGTTCGTCGAATCCCTCGAACCGCCCGCACAGCACGATGGCGCCGGGACCGGCCGCAAGATCGCGAACACGCTCTTGAGTGAGCGGCCTCCCCCGCGGCGTCATCGCCAGGATCGGCCGCCCGTCCGCCACGCTGTCCAACGCGCTCGCCACCACATCGACGCGGAGCACCATCCCCGCACCGCCACCGGCCGGCGTTTCGTCCACCGTACGATGCTTGTCGATTGCGAAGTCGCGAATGTTGACCGCGTCGAGGCTCCATTTTCCCTCGCCCAGCGCGCGTCCCGCCAGCGACGTGCCGAGCGGGCCCGGGAACATGTCAGGATAGAGAGTGAGGACGGTGGCGGCGAACGTCATGCCATCCGCCCCGTTCTGAGCGCGATGGCCCAATCGTAGCTGCCGTTCATTTCCGCGCGCCGGGCGGCGCCCTCGTGATCATAGTCAATCGCCCGGAGCGTTACCGCCGTTCGATCGACAATGGCATAGCGCGCGCAAGGATCGCCTACCTCCACGCGATAGGCGACCGGATGATCATCATCATAGGCCTGCAGCCCGACCGAGCCGGGATTGGCGATGGTCCGGCCGTCTTCCAACGTCACGATACGTGGCACGTGGGTATGCCCGCACAGGATCAACGCTTCGCCGCGATCCGCCGCTCGCTCCGATGTCTCTGCCTCGGTCGCTTCGCGGGCCGCGCCGCCATCGACGGTATGGAGGAAATGTTCGACGTCATCGGTCGGTGTGCCGTGGCACAGCAGCACATCCGGCGACAATTGCAGCGTCGGCGGCAGGCTTGCCAGCCATTGGAGGTGCCGGTCGTTCAGGGCATCGCTGGCAAAAGCGTCGCTCGCGCCCATCCGCGCGCGGTCGATGGTCAGCAATTGGCGCTCATGATTGCCTGCGATCGTCGGCCAGACACGCTCGATCAGGAGATCGGCGGTTTCCGCTGGCCAGAGCGGCCCGGACAGAGAGTCGCCGAGATTGACGAATCCGGTGCAGCCTTGCGCCTCGGCATCGGCGATCACAGCCTCCAATGCGGCCAGATTGCCATGGATATCAGTCAGCACCGCCAGCCGGGTCATGCGCACCTCGCGTAACCGAAGGTAGCAGGCGTAAAGAGAGGAAAATCGGCGAGCGTCATCTATCGACCATTGCCTGCGCCGTCCGAGACGGCAAGGGGCGCCTCATCCGCCGGCACGAAAAGGGCTGCGTACAGAAATGCGTGATCACGTCTTCCCTTTTGCCGCTCGCCGTCATCCCGGCTAGAGGCGCGCGCGCCATGAGTGACGCTGCCTTCTCCGCGCTGGGATTCGATTTCGGCACCACCAATACTGTAATCGCCGCAGCACAGGCCGATACCGCCGAGCTGGTGATGCTCGACGGGCCCGAAGGCCGCGATGCGGTGTTCCGTTCGGCCTTGTGCTTCTGGGAAGAGGGCGATGCTCGGGTCGCACTCGGTGCCGATGCCGGCCCTTGGGCGATCCGCGACTATCTCGATTTCCCGCAAGGCAGCCGCTTCATCCAATCGTTCAAGTCGGTCGCGGCGAGTACGAGCTTCGAGCACGCCACCATCTTCGAACGCCGCATGCGGTTCGAGGATCTCGGCCAGTTGTTCCTGCGCAAGCTGGCCGCGCGATCGGACGGGCGATTGGCGCAGACCGCATCGCGCGTCGTCGTGGGACGGCCGGTCGAATTCGCCGGCAGCCGACCCGATGAGGCACTCGCCAGGCAACGTTACGACTTGATGTTCGCCGCCCTCGGCACCGATATCCATTATGTATACGAGCCGCTCGGCGCCGCATTCAGTTATGCATCGCGGGTCACCGACCCAGCCACGATTCTGGTCGCCGATTTCGGCGGCGGCACCAGCGATTTCTCGGTAGTGCGGATCGAGGCGCCGGGCGCGCCGCGCCGCTGCACCCCGCTGGGTCATGCTGGTGTCGGCATCGCCGGCGACCGGTTCGATGCGCGGATCATCGACAATCTGGTGATGCCATTACTCGGCAAGGGCGGGTCCTACCGATCGTTCGACAAAATCCTCGATATTCCCGGTGGTTATTTCAGCGACTTCGCGGATTGGTCGAAACTGGCGCTGATGCGCAATCGGCGCACCCTGGCGGATCTCGAAAAGCTTCGCCGCGCCGCGCTCGATCCCGCCGCGATCGGTCGGATGATCGCGGTGATCGACCAGGAACTCGGCTATCAATTGTACGATGCTGTCGGCCAGCTCAAGCGCGCGCTGTCGGCATCCGACCATGCCCATTTCCATTTTGCCGGCGCCGGTCTTGCGATCGAGGCCGACGTCACGCGCGACGCGTTCGAGACCTGGATCGCACCCGATATCGCGCGGATCGAAGCCGCCGCCGATCGCGCGCTAGCGGCCGCCGATATCGCCCCGGCCGATGTCGATCGCGTCTTCCTGACCGGCGGCACCTCATTGACCCCGCGCATCCGGCGCTTGTTCGCAGACCGTTTCGGCGAGGAGCGGATCGCGTCAGGCGGCGAGCTGACCTCGATCGCGCATGGATTGGCGTTGATCGGGCAACAGGAGGATCTCGCCGCCTGGGCAGCGTGAGCCGTGGAATGCCAAGCCGGCGTCAGCCCTGATCGACGAACGCCGCGGCGACGACCAGCCGCTCGCTATCCCATTCGGGAACCGCCTCGGGGCGCATCGGCACCATGAAGCGCTTGCCGGGTTTGCCGCCCTCGGCCGGCCGCTCGATCTCGATCACATCGCCGGCACCGAAATTCTCGATCAGCACGACGCGCCCAAGCGGCTCTCCGGCATCGGACACCACCGCCAGGCCGAGCAGATCGGCGTGGTAATATTCGCCCTCGCCCAGCGGCGGCAGCGCCGACCGCGGTACGGTGAGCTCGGTGCCGCGCAGTTTCTCGGCGGCAGTGCGATCAGGGATTTCGGTGAAACGCGCGATCGCGCCCTGCGGCGTGATGCGCAGCGCCTTCAGCGTCAACGCCCCGGCGTTGAAGCTTTTGTGCGGCTTCAGGTCCTCGGCGAAGACCTTAAGGCGGACTTCCCCCGTCACGCCATGCGCGCCGGTGACGACCGCGAGCGTGACGGGTAAGTCTCCCCTCCCGTTTACGGGAGGGGTCGGGGGAGGGTCTGTTTTTTGCGGCATCGCTGTCGACATGCCCTCCCAGTGACCATCGTGCAATCGGGTCGAAATGCGCCCCGCGCATTTCTCAATCATGCCGGGGGCATGATTGACCCGATCGCGCGATGTCACTCCCCTCCCGCAAGCGGGAGGGGAAAATAGGCATCAGCCCTCGGCGGGAGCCTGAGCGCTCTTGGCCTCGTCGGCGCCGGTATCGCCGGCGTCGCTGTCGGGTGTCGCTTCGTTGGCGGGCGCTTCCTCGGCAGCGGCTTCGACCGCGGGAGCCTCCTCCGCCGCGGGAGCTTCCTCAGCGGCAGGAGCCTCTTCAGCAACCGGCGCTTCAACCGGCGGCGTTTCTTCGGCGACCGCCTCGGCAACGGCTTCGGCCTCGGGCGTCGGTTCTTCGGTCGCGGCTTCGACCTCGGCGGCAATCACGGCCTCGGCTTCGTTCTGCTTGGCGGTTTCCGCGGCCTCGGCGGCTTCGGCGGCCTTCGACGCACGCTCTTCGACGCGCTCCTTGGCCTTCTCGCCCGGCTCACCCTTCTTCGGGTTGTTGCGGGCAGCGCGCTCCTTGACGCCGGCGACGTCGAGGAAGCGGGCAACGCGGTCGGTCGGCTGCGCGCCGACACCCAACCAATGCTTGGCGCGATCGGCGTCGAGGACGACGCGCTTCTCGTCGTCCTTGGCGAGCAGCGGATTGTAATTGCCGATCTTCTCGATGAACTTGCCATCACGCGGGCTGCGTGCGTCGGCAACGACGATACGGTAATACGGACGCTTCTTTGAACCGCCGCGCGAAAGACGAATGCTTAGTGCCATTTTAGTTCAACTTCCTTCTTCAGATTCTTTGATAACTGGATCCCGGCCTGCGCCGGGATGACGGCTTCGCCGTCACTTCTTTTTCACGTTCATGAAATTCTGGAACCCGGGCGGCAGCTTGGCCCCCGTGCCGGGCAGGCCGGGAAGCCCGCCCATCTGGTTCATCGCATCACCGAGCTCGGGCCCGCCCATCGCGTTGCCGAGCCCACCGAGGCCGCCGCCTGGGCCGCCTTTGCCGAGCATCGCCATCATGCCCTTCAGCCCGCCCATCTTCTTGATGCGCTTCATGGCGGTGGCCATTTCCTGGTGCATCTTGATCAGCTTGTTGACGTCCTGAACGGTCGTTCCCGATCCGTTGGCGACGCGGATCTTGCGCTTGGCGTTGAGCAGTTCGGGCTTGGTCCGCTCCTTTGGCGTCATCGAGGTGATGATCGCGTCCATCCGCAGCAGGATGCGGTCGTCCATACCGGATTGCGACATCGCGGCTTGCGCTTTCTTCATACCGGGGATCATCCCCGCCAGCGCGCCGATGCCGCCCATCTTCTTCATCTGCTGCAACTGGCTGCGCAGGTCATTCATGTCGAACTGACCCTTGGACAGCCGCTGCGCCATGCGCTCGGCATCTTCCTGCTGGATCGATTCGGCGGCGCGCTCGACCAGGCTGACGACGTCGCCCATACCGAGGATGCGGCCGGCAACGCGGCTGGGGTGGAAACCCTCGATCGCGTCGAGCTTTTCGCCGGTGCCGGCGAACTTGATCGGCTTGCCGGTGACCGCCCGCATCGACAAAGCGGCGCCGCCACGGGCATCGCCGTCCATGCGGGTGAGCACGACACCAGTCAGCGGCACCTGGTCGGAGAAAGCACGCGCGACGTTGACCGCGTCCTGACCGGTCAGACTGTCGACGACGAGCAGGATTTCCTGCGGCTTGGCGATGTCGGCGACCGCCTTCATCTCGTCCATCAGGCCCTGATCGACGTGCAGACGGCCCGCCGTGTCGAGCATCAGTACGTCGAAGCCCTGCAGCTTCGCCGCCTGGATCGCGCGCCGGGCGATATCGACCGGCTGCTGCCCCTGAACGATCGGCAGAGTCGCAACCTCGGTCTGCTCGCCGAGAATCGCCAGCTGTTCCTGCGCGGCCGGACGATTGACGTCGAGCGACGCCATCAGCACCTTCTTGCGATCGCGCCCGCCCTGGCCGCTGGTCAGCCGCTTGGCGATCTTGGCGGTGGTCGTGGTCTTGCCCGAGCCTTGCAGGCCGACCATCATCACGACGGCGGGCGGCGTGACGCCGAGATTGAGCTCGCTCTCGTCGGCGCCGAGCATTTCGACCAGGCCGTCATGGACGATCTTGACGACCTGCTGTCCCGGCGTGATCGAGCGCAGGACTTGCTGGCCGACCGCTTGCTCGGTGATCTTGTCGACGAAATCGCGCGCCACCGGCAGAGCGACGTCCGCCTCGAGCAGCGCAACGCGCACTTCGCGCATCGCCGCGCGCACATCCGCCTCGGTCAGCGCGCCACGGCCACGCAACCGGTCGAATACACCGCCAAGACGATCGCTCAGGCTGTCGAACATAAACAAATCACTCCCATCCGAACCCTAAAACGCACAAAGCGCCGGCGGACGAAACCTCGTCGGCCGGCGTCACCACATGGGTGCTCCTTGTCGCGTTCGCAAAGGGAACGGTGCCGGCCCGATAGCGACACCTCGCGAAAAACGCAACCCGGCGCCGGCCCCTTAACATCTTCTTGACCTCGCGGTGCGATCAGCAGGGCTGGACAGAGCCGCGGACGCGCGGTTTCGAAGAAGGGGATACGGGGCATGAGCGAACCGGCCGCAGCCCGGCGCGATCTGTTGAGCGGCGCGATCACCGTCGCCGCGATCCTGATGTTCATCGGCACCGGCAGCCAGGTGCTGTCGATGGTCCTGAGCAACTGGATGCACCATGACGGTGGCACCGACCAGACGCTGATCATCGCCCTGCTCCTCAATGTCGCCCTGATCCTGTTCGGCTGGCGTCGTCATCGCGATCTGGCCAACGAAGTCACGGTGCGCACCGCGGCCGAGGAACGTGCCAACGTCCTCGCCTCCAGGGACCCGCTCACCGGCTTCCTCAATCGCCGCAGCCTGGCCGAGGAAGGCGCCGCGATGCTGGTTCGCGCCGACCGCCGCCATAAGGCGATGGCGCTGATGATGCTCGATCTCGACCATTTCAAGACGATCAACGACATGCATGGCCATACCGTCGGTGACGCGCTGTTGCGCGCCGTGGCTGACGAAATGGCGACCGCATTGCCCGAAAGTGCGCTGCTCGCGCGGTTCGGCGGCGACGAATTCGCCTGCGCGATGCTGTTCGATCCGGAAAATCCCGACAGCGTCGAGCGCGTCGCCGAACGGCTGGTGTCGCGGATGAGCCAGCCCTTTCACGTCGAAGGGCTCAACCTTCATGTCACCTGCTCGATCGGCATCGCCCGCAGCGATCGCGACGCGGCGACGATCGACGCTTTGCTGCGCTCGGGCGATATCGCGATGTACGCGGCCAAGAACGCTGGGCGGAATCGCCATGCCTGGTTCGACGTCTCGATGGAGCGCGAGCTCCAGTCGCGCAACGAGCTCGAGAGTTCACTCCGCGTCGCCATTCCGCGCGGCGAGATCGTCCCTTATTTCGAGCAGCAGATCGACTTGGTCACCGGACGTCTGACCGGCTTCGAGGTGTTGGCGCGCTGGGAGCATCCGCAGCGCGGGGTGATGATCCCCGACCAGTTCATCCCGATCGCCGAGGAAACCGGCATGATCGCGGATTTGTCGCTGTCCTTGATGCGCCAGGCCTTCCTGTCGGCACGCGACTGGCATCCGCAGCTGCAATTGTCGGTCAACATCTCGCCGTGGCAGCTCAAGGATCCCTGGCTGGCGCAAAAGATCATCAAACTGCTCACCGAAACCGGCTTTGCGCCGAGCCGGCTCGAAATCGAGATCACCGAAAGCTCGCTGTTCGACAATCTGGCGATGGCGCAGTCGATCGTCGCCAGCCTGAAGAACCAGGGTATCAAGCTTGCGCTAGACGATTTCGGCACCGGCTATTCCAGCCTCGCCCACCTTCGCGCGCTGCCGTTCGACCGTATCAAGATCGACCGCAGCTTCGTCATGTCGGTCAACCAGAATCCGGAGAGCGCCGCGATCGTCAACGCGATCGTCGGCCTTGGCGAAAGCCTCAATCTGCCGATCACCGCGGAAGGGATCGAGGACAAGGCAATTGAAGAGCGCCTGCGTGGCCTGGGTTGCGCGCGCGGCCAGGGCTATGTCTATGGCCGCCCGCTGACCGCCGGCAATGCTCGCCGCCTGCTCGCCGAGCGCCGCTTGCTGATCGCGCCCGACGCGGTTGACGCCCTCTCAGATTCCGATCCCGCTACCAGCCGACGCCTGGCTGGCTGAGATATTCGCGCTCGATCACGGTAGAGCGCCGACCCAATGCACGATTACGCGACGGGAACCGTCCGAATCGCTCGATCACCGCTGCGTGATCGTGCGCGAACCCCAGATTCTGCTCGTCGCCGAGCGCGGTGAAGCGCTCGACGCTGAGTTGCTGCAGCTCCGGATCCTCGGCATGCATCAACGGCATATAGAGGAACGCGCAGCGCTCCGCCGGCAGCTTGCGGTCGAACCCGCGTAACAATCCATACAAAGTCAGTTCGCGCGCCAGCCCGTCATGTTCGAATGCCGCGCCCTCGTCGCGGAACATATTGCGCGAGAATTGGTCGATCAGGATGGTAGCTGCAAGCAAGGTGTCGGGCGTGCTGCGCCACCCCCAGGCCGCGCTCTCGACCACTTTCAACCTCAGCGGTCCGAACCGTTCGGCGATCGCCTCGTCGAGCGTGATCGACTTGACCCAATGCTGCTCCTCGCTCAGCTCCTCGAACCAGAAGTGCAACACGCGCGCCGCCTCGTCGTGGACTTCCCCGCGCTTCGCTCCTAGATCGTCGCCCATGTCATCCCTTCCGCAGCCCGAGGTAATCAGTCTCGGGTGCCGCCTCAACATCGCAGAGAGCGAGACGATCCAGCGCATGCTGGACGGCCGCGATGTCGTCGTGATCAATAGCTGCGCCGTAACCAATAGCGCGGTCAAGCAGACCCGCACCGCGATCCGCCGCGCCCGCCGTGCCCGCCCCGGGGCGATGCTCGCGGTGACTGGCTGCGCTGCGCAGATCGACCCGGCGAGTTTCGCGGCCATGCCCGAAGTCGATCGTGTGATCGGCAATGGCGAGAAATTGCTGCCCGAGGCCTGGGCATCAAACGACGCGCTGATCGTCGGCGACATGACGCGCGTGACCGAAATCGCGCCGCACCTCGCCATTGCGGTCGATCAGGCGCGCGCGTTCGTCGAGGTGCAAAACGGATGCGACCATCGCTGCACCTTCTGCGCGATCCCGTTCGGACGCGGACCGAGCCGCTCGGCGCCCGCCGGAGCCGTGATCGAAGCGATTGAGCGCGTCGTCGCGGCAGGCAAGAACGAGGTCGTGCTGACCGGAGTCGACTTGACCAGTTACGGCCACGATCTGCCGGGCAGCCCGACGCTGGGCAGCCTGGTCGAGCGTATCCTGACGCGTGTTCCCGCCCTTCCCCGCCTGCGCCTGTCCTCGATCGATGCGCCGGAGATTGATGACCGCCTGTTCGAGTTGCTGACGCAGGAAGCGCGCGTGATGCCGCATCTCCATCTCTCGCTCCAGGCCGGTGACGACATGATCCTCAAGCGGATGAAGCGCCGCCACTCGCGCGCGGATGCGGTACGGCTGGTCGAGCGGCTCAAGACGGCACGGCCCGACATCGCGATCGGCGCCGACCTGATCGCGGGCTTCCCGACCGAGGACGAGCCAATGGCGGCGAACAGCCTTGCGCTGATCGACGATTGCGACATCGTCCACGCCCATATCTTTCCTTACAGCCCGCGCGCCGGGACGCCGGCGGCTCGGATGCCGCAGGTTGACCTCGAGTTGCGCCGCGAGCGTGCGGCCAGGCTTCGTTCGGCCTCGGCGCGGCACAAGGCGGTTTGGCTGGACCGCTTAGTCGGAACCGAACAACAGATCTTGGTCGAGGCACCTGGGAACCGCGGGCATTCGACAGGTTTTGCCGACTTCCGGCTGGACCAAAACCATCGCACAGGCGACATCATCTCCGTGACCATCACCAAGGACCATTTTTTCGGACGCGCCGCATGAGCACCACCCCATCCTGGCATCAGCGCCTGCTCGGCGGGTTCAAGCGGACGTCCGACCGCCTGGTCGGCAACCTCGCCGGTCTCGGCACCGCGCGGCTCGACGATGCGACGCTCGACGATATCGAGGAAGCGCTGATCGCGTCCGACCTTGGCCCCGCCACTGCCAAACGCATCCGCGACCGGCTGGCCGAAGGCAGCTTCGAGCGCGGCATGGAGGAGCTCGGCATTCGTCTGGTTGTCGCCGAGGAGATCGAGAAGGTCCTCGAAAAGGTCGCCAAGCCGCTCGAGATCGAAGCGTTTCCCCGGCCACAGGTCATCCTGGTGATCGGCGTCAACGGATCGGGCAAGACCACCACCATCGCCAAGCTCGCGCATTGGCTGGTCGAACAGGATTACGGCGTCATGCTGGCGGCGGGCGATACGTTCCGCGCGGCGGCGATCGGCCAGCTCGCGACCTGGGCCGAGCGTGTCGGGGTACCGATCGTCAAAGGTGCCGAGGGCGGTGACGCCGCGGGGATCGTGTTCGAAGGGGTCAAGCAGGCGACCGATAAGGGTATCGATGCGCTGATCGTCGACACTGCCGGGCGCCTGCAGAACAAGCGCGAGCTGATGGACGAGCTCGCCAAGATCCGTCGCGTGCTCGGGCGCATCAACCCGGCGTCGCCGCATGACGTGATCCTGGTGCTCGACGCCACCACTGGCCAGAACGCGCTCAGCCAGATCGAGGTATTCAAGGAAGTCGCGGGCGTGACCGGGTTGGTGATGACCAAGCTCGACGGCACCGCGCGCGGCGGCGTGCTGGTCGCGGCCGCCGAGCAATTCGGCCTGCCGATCCATGCCATCGGAGTGGGCGAGACGCTGAGCGACTTGCGCCCGTTCGACCCCAAGGAAGTTGCCCGGATCATCGCGGGCGTCGAGGAGCTGGTGCGATGAGCGCGACGAGCAAGAACGGAACCGCCGGCCTGCGCCTGGCGATAGATTATGCGCCGCTGATGATCTTTTTCCTCGTCAATTTCCTCGCGCCCCAGGCGCTGACGATGAAGCTTGTATCGAGCTTCAGCCACTCGCTGTCGGACCTCGACCAGATGTCGGCGCTGGTAGTGTCACGCGCCATCGTCGCGACGTCCGCCTTCATGCTGGCGACGGTGATCGCGCTGGTGGTGTCGCGGATCAAGCTGGGCAGCATCTCGCCGATGCTATGGATTTCGGGCGCATTGGTGCTCGTGTTCGGCGGGCTGACCATCTATTTTCACGATCCCAAATTCATCCAGATGAAGCCGACCTTCGTCTATGCGGTGTTCGCCGCGATCCTGGGGTTCGGCTTGCTGACCGGCAAACCGCTGCTCGAGCAATTGCTCGGCACCGCTTATCCCGGTCTGTCGCCGCTTGGCTGGCAGAAGGTGACGCGCAACTGGGCGCTGTTCTTCCTCGGCATGGCGATCCTCAACGAACTGGTGTGGCGCAACACCAGCTTCGATTTCTGGACTGCGTTCAAATTGTGGGGCGCGATCCCGATGACCTTCATCTTCGCGCTCGCCAACGTGCCGATGATGATGAAACACGGCCTGATGAGCGAGGTCGGCGACGCGGCGGCGAAAGAACTGCCGCCGGAATGAATATCACGGCGATTTAGTGTTTTTCGGCAGGAACGTTGGCGCGCGTCGCGCCGTTCTAGGACGACCTTGAGCCGCCATCATGCCCATTGGAGCGCGACGCGATATGATACACCCCAACCTGCCGACTAAATCCTCTTGAGTGCGCGGTCGCCGATAGCGGCATGGAGCGGGCTGGCGTTCGATAGCTGGGCTTTGGCCTGGGAAGCGTCGGCCGTGGTCGGCTTGCGTCTTGCAGAAATCGCACGCGGCGACGGCACATTGGCGGAAGCCTCGCTGATGACGTCCGAAAAGATTGCCGCCGCGATCGAACTGCAGGCGTCCTTGGTCGCCGGCGGGCTGACCATGACTCCGTTGCAGGGCGCCGAACGTGCCGTGCGACTTTACCGCCGAAAGGTCCGGGCCAATCGTCGCCGATTGAATGCCTCCGCGCGGAAATAGAAGCGCTCTCCAGGACTAGCCCGACCGACCGCTTCATGCTTAGGCGCAGTTCATGAAAGCCGATAACAACCGGGTCTTGATCATCGCATTGGCCGCCAATGTCGGCATCGCGGTCGCCAAGTTCGTCGCGGCGGCGATCACCGGATCGTCGGCGATGCTGACCGAAGGCGTGCACAGCCTGGTCGATTCGACCAACCAATTGCTGCTGATGTACGGCCAGAAGCGCGCCGCCAAGCCGGCCGACGCGCTCCATCCCGCGGGATATGGCCGCGAACTCTATTTCTGGAGTTTCGTCGTCGCTCTGCTGGTGTTCGCGCTGGGCGCGGGCGTGTCGGTCTACGAAGGCGTGCTGCACTTCCTCGAGCCGGAGCCGGCGGTGTCGCCGCTGATCGCTTATGGCGTGCTGGCGATCGCGTTCGCGCTGGAAGGCGGCTCGACGATCGCGGCGTTTCGCGAATTCAACGCAGCGCGCGGCGGTCAGTCGTGGCTGCGGGCGCTGACCTCGACCAAGGACGCGACCACCGTGATCGTGCTGCTGGAGAATGGCGCGGCGATGGCAGGTATCCTTATCGCGGCGGTTGGACTGGCGCTGTCGCAAGTGACCGGCGACCCGCGCTTCGATGGCATCGCGTCGGTCCTGATCGGCCTGTTGCTCGGCGTCGTCGCGATCTTCCTCGCGCGCGAGGCGAAGGGCCTGCTGATCGGCGAAGCCGCCGATCCCGAACTCATCGCCGGCATTCGTCGCGCGGCGACGCGCGAGGGCATCATGGGCGTGGGCGAGATCATGACGATCCACAACGCCCCGACCCAGATCGTCGCGGCGGTCAATGTGGATTTCGACAACCGGCTGAGCGCGGGCGATGTCGAGCGGATCGTCGATGCGATCGAACGCGATTTGCAGGCCGAGTTTCCCAGCATCCATCGAGTCTATGTACGGCCGCACGAGGATGCCGGGATGAAATTGGACGCGCGTGGGCTGATCAGGACGTGACGGTGTACGACCATCGCGCCGACCCCGGCCGAGCGATGACCGAAGAGATGCGGCACGCATCCTCGACCCTGTTCCGCGGCGCGACCTTCCTTGGCGCGTGCCTGCGGACGCCGATCGCGCACGATGTCGAAAGCGGATTGCCCGCGATCGTCGGCCGCCACCGCGCGAAGGTGATCGGCAACGGGCTGCGCGAACTCGACCGCTTCCTCAACCTGTTGATTGACGCCGCTTCGACCGCGGAGGGGCTGCCCGTCCACCCCGGCCAACGCAACACGGCGAACAAGCTATCCGCATATCGCGCTGCAAAATCGCTCCCTAACGATGACGACGCGCGGTTGCGCGCGCTGGGGCGATCGCGCGACTGCCTGTTCCACTGCGGCGGGCGCGTCCGTCGCGGCGATCGTCGCGACGCGCTAGCGATGACCGTGGGATGGCCCGCACGGGCCGGATACGGCGCGCCGCTCGATCGCGTGATGGTGGGCCAGGATTTGCACGTGACGCGCAGCGATCTCGACGATGTCTGTCTTTTTTATCGCGAGATCGCGCGCGATCTGTGCAGCGGGGTTGGTCGAGTGCCAGTCGCGGCGTTGCGCTGAGGTTCTCCCAACGAAAAAGGGCCCCGCCAACGCGGAGCCCTTCGTTATTCGATCGTAGCGGGGATCAGCCGGCGACGCTGTCGTAGATCCGCCCGGCTTCGTCCCAGTTCACCACGTCCCACCAGGCCTTGAGATAGCCGGGACGGTCGTTCTTGTAGGTGAGGTAATAAGCGTGTTCCCACACGTCGTTACCCAGGATCGGCGTGCCCTTGTCCTTGGCATCGTCCATCAGCGGATTGTCCTGGTTGGGGGTCGAGACGACCTTCAGCGCGCCCGACGAATCCGCGATCACCCAGGCCCAGCCCGAGCCGAACTGGCCCGCGCCCTTGCCATTGAAGTCTTCCTTGAGCTTGTCGAGCCCGCCATAAGCATCGATCGCCGCGGCGAGCTTGCCCGACGGCTGGGTGGTGCCGGCCGGCGCCATGATCCGCCAGAAGAAGGCGTGGTTCCAGAACCCGCCGCCGTTGTTGCGGACCAGCGGCGGCTGCGACGAGATCACGCCGAGGATTTCCTCGATCGTCTTGCCTTCCAGCTTGGGATCGGCGGCGACGCCCTCATTGAGCTTGGCGGTATAGGCCGCGTGATGCTTGTCGTGGTGGAACGTCATCGTCTCCTTGGAGATGGTCGGCTCCAGGGCGTCATAAGCGTAAGGCAGCGGGGGGAGTTCGAAAGCCATGGGGAAGCTCCTTCTTCTATGAACGGCTTTTAAGAGAACGTCGCGAAGCGAACGCCCATGCCCGCCAAATGGGTCCGCGCTTGTCGTTGCGCAAGCGATTCCATCGCTCTCGCGGCGCTTTCTATCCCGGCAACAGGTCGTGGCGCCTGAGCGCATGGCGCAACTGGTCGTAACTCAACCCCAACGCGTCCGCGGTCTGGCGCTGATTGAAACGGTTGGCGGCGAGCGCCTTGGTCAGCACGTCGCGTTCGAACCGCGCCACCCGGCTCTTGAAATCGCCCGGCTCGTTTTCGCCCGGCGGCGGTGGCGGGGCGGCGACATGGTCGACCATCGGCGCGGGCTGCGTGCTGGCACCCGGACGATGCGGTGACTGGAACGGATCGAACTCGATATGCGCGATCGGCACATCCTGTTCCCAGCGATAGACCGCGCGCTCGATCACGTTGCGCAGTTCGCGAACGTTGCCGGGCCAACGATAGTCGATCAGCGAATCTAGCGCTTCGGGCGAGAAGCCATGCCAGTCACGGTTCATTTCCGCCGCCATGCGCCGTCCGAAATGGTCGGCGAGCACCGGGACGTCCCCTGGCCGTGCGCGTAACGGCGGCAAGGTCACCACCTCGAAGCTCAACCGGTCGAGCAAGTCGGCGCGAAACTGGTGCCGCTCGACCTTTTCGGGAAGATGTTCGTTCGTCGCCGCGACGATGCGGACGTCGACGCGGATCGGGTGCGACGAGCCGATCCTCGTGACTTCGCCATATTCGACCGCGCGAAGCAATCGCTCCTGGGCCGCCATGCTGAGCGTGCCGAGTTCGTCGAGGAACAAGGTGCCGCCATCGGCTTCCTCGAACCGCCCCGCCCTCGCCTTGGTCGCGCCGGTGAACGCGCCCGCTTCATGGCCAAACAATTCCGCTTCGATCAGCGTCTCGGGCAGTGCCGCGCAATTCATGATGATCAGCGCCTGGTCCCAGCGCGGACTGAGGCGATGGAGACGCTCCGCAACCAGCTCCTTGCCGGTCCCGCGCTCACCGATCACCAGCACGGGACGGTCTAGCGCGGCGGCGCGGCTAGCGCGCTCCAGCGCGTCGAGAAAGGGTCCCGATTGCCCGATGACCTGCGTCGTCCGTTCCATGCCCACGACTTGGTGTATTTTGCCAATGTTTGGCAAGTGTAAATCGCTAAACGACCTCCACTTCCGAGCAGAAACGGCAGATTTCCGCCGTTTTTAGGAATTGGCACGGCATCTGCAATTGAGTTGGCATCGCCGGATGTCCGGCACGAAACACTAGGGAGTAAGAACAATGCAGTCGGTTTCAAATGGTCTGGGTCGCACTTTGGTGGTGGTCGCCAGCACCTTCGTTTGCGGTTCGGCGCTGATGCTCGCGGCCGTTGGCCCGGGCCTGGCGCAGGCCAATCCGGCTCCGCAGGTTCCCGTCGCGCTGAAGGCGTGACGGCCAACCGCCGGGGCGGGTTTCCCCCTTGCTTCCCGCCCCGGCGGTCCCACCAATCCGAGTAAAGCGTAAAATCCGAGGAGTAATTTCAACATGGGCATTTTTTCGCGCACCCGCGACATCATCGCCGCCAACTTCACCGACCTTTTGGACAAGGCGGAAGATCCGGCGAAGATGATCCGCATGATCATCCTGGAGATGGAAGAGACGCTGGTCGAGGTTCGTGCCTCCGCCGCGCGCACCATCGCCGACCAGAAGGAAATGCGTCGCCATATCGCCAAGCTCAGCCAGCTCGAGGAAAGCTGGACCGAGAAGGCGGAACTGGCGCTGTCGAAGGATCGCGAGGATTTGGCCAAAGCGGCCCTGGTCGAGCGCCAGAAGGCGACCGACATGGTCGTCGAGCTGAGCCAGCAGATCAGCGTGCTCGACGAGGCGCTCCGGGGTTCGGAAGAGGATATCGCCAAGCTTCAAAAGAAGCTGAGCGAGGCGCGCAACCGCCAATCCTCGATCGCCACCCGCCTGGAAAGCGCGAACAACAAGTTTAAGATCCGCGAGGTCTATTCGGCCGGCCGCACCCAGGACGCCTTCTCGCGGTTCGACGTGCTCGAACGCCGCGTCGATCTGGCCGAGGGCCGCGCCGAAGCGCTCAACCTGGGCGGCGAGCCCAAGACCCTTGAGGAAGAGATCGCCGAACTGAAAGCGTCCGAAAAGGTCGACGCCGAACTCGAAGCGCTCAAAGCTCGCCTCGGCAAGAAATAGGGAAGGACTGAAACATGGAAGACGTCCTTGTCCCGATCATGATCGTGGGGATGCTCTTTATCGGGCTCCCGTGGATCATCCTCCACTACGTGACCAGATGGCGCCAGGCGCCGAAGATCACCAACGAGGACGAGAAACTGCTGGATGAGCTCTACTCGCTCGCCCGCCGCCTCGAGGATCGCGTTTCGACGGTCGAGCGCATCGTCGCTGCCGACCACCCAGACTGGAAAGCGAGCATGCCGCTCGCCGAACCGGCCGACCAAATCGCTTCACGGAGCAACTGACATGTCCGCAAGCCGCACCAAATTCTACCTGGACAAGCAGAACAAGAAGTTCCTGGGTGTCTGTGCCGGTGTCGCCGACTATACCGGGATCGACGTCACCGTTGTCCGGGTCGGCACGGTAATCCTCGCGCTGATAACCTCGGGCTGGGTCATTCCCGCTTATTTCATCACCGCCTGGCTGGCGCCGAGCAAGCCGTTCGGCCTGTATGACGACGCCGAGGATGCCAAGTTCTGGCAAGGCGTGCGATCGAACCCGAGCCGCTCGGCTTCCGAGGTCCGCTCGAAGTTCCGCGACCTCGACCGCCGGCTCGCCGACATCGAGACGCTCTACACCAGCCGCAACACCCGCCTGGCCGACGAGATCGACGCACTGCGCTGATCCGGCCGAACGATAGGGGAGAATTTACGTGGATAAAGGTCAGATCTTCGTCCTGATGATCATCGCAATCGCGACGATCGGCGGCATCATCAAGATGTCGATCAAGGCAAAGCACGGCTATCCGCTGGAAGACCGCAATAACCGCCGCGCCATGCGCCGGGGTTTCGTGGATACCAGCGGCGACCTGGAAGCGCAGCGCAAGATCGAGTTGCTGTCGAACGAGAATGACAAGCTCGTCAGCCAGATCGGCCGCCTGGAGGAGCGCCTGCGCGTCCTCGAACGCATCGCAACCGATCCCGGCGAGCGTGTCGCTCGCGAGATCGACGAACTTCGCAACCGCGACTGAGGAAGCACGAGATGACCGAGTTTTTTGCCACCAACGGCTTCACCATCTTCATGCTTGCCCTGGTGGTCGTGGGTATCCCCGCCGCGCTCGGCATCGGCAGTGAGATGCTCAAGACTTGGGCCCAGCACCGCGAAAAAATGGCGGAGACACTGAACGCCCAGGCCGCCGAGAAGGCCGCGCAATACGCCGCCCATACCGAGCGGCTCGAGCAGCGGATGCGCGTCATGGAGCGGATCGTCACCGACCGCGGCCTGGATGTCGCGGAAGAGATCGAAAAGCTGCGCGACGCCCCGTCGCAGCCGCTGAACTAAGGAACCAATGCGGTGATCAACCCTCTGCTCATTCCGATCCTGGGCATCAGCTGCGGCCTGCTCGCGATCTTCGGCGGCGTCTTCGTCAAGCCCTGGCTCAAGCTACGCGAACGCCAGCTCGAACTCGAAGCCGACAAGGTGGCCGAAAAGGCAGCACAATATGCCGCCCAGACCGAACGCCTGGAGCAACGGGTGCGGGTGCTGGAGCGGATCGTGACCGACCGCGGCATCGCAGTCGCCGACGAAATCGACAAGCTGCGGGGCGACGAGCCCCAGCCGCTGAACTGAACAGAAGAGATAGGATAAGAACAATGATCGGCTTAGCAATCTTCGTCGTGATCCTGGCGATCCCCACCGGCCTCGGTGTCTGGCTCGCCGAGCGGGTCGACCGGCCACGCCGCCGCGCCATGCGCGAGGCCGGCCTGCAGCCCGCCGAATAATCCAACGCCTGACAGGAGCCTCCCCAGATGAACCCCTTTGAAATGGTCATCGGCATCGTCCTGATCGTCACGGTCGGCAGCATCATCCGCGCTCGGATGGGCGTCACCCGTGCAAGACTGGGCGTCGGCCGCGACATGATGGGCAACGACATACCCCTGCGCGATCCAGCCCTTGGCGAGGAAAATCGCCAGCTTCGCCAGGAGATCACTGGCTTGAAGGACCGCATCGCCGTCCTCGAGCGGGTGATCACCGACACCAACAGCAGCAGTGCCAACCTCGACCGCGAGATCGAGTCGCTGCGCAACCGCGACCGCTGAGGGCGGCCGGGATAATCGAATGGAGACGTCAATCATGACCGACCCCAATCTCTATTTCACCATGGCGGGTGCCGGCCTGGCCGGTCTGGGTATGATCTGCATGGCCTCGCTCGCCGGTTGGCGCGGGTGGCTGGCGCTCAAGGAGCGCGAGATCAACGCTTATGCCGATCATGCCGGGCATGACGGCCCCACGCTTCCCAATGCCAGCGCGCGGATCGAGATCGCGGACCTCAAGGAGCGGATCCGCAAGCTCGAGGCGATCGCGTCCGGGGTGGATCTCTGAGGTCCGCCCCGCCGGCCCCCTGAGCTTGTCTCAGGGCCCGGGTCCGATGGAGATCGCCGCGGCGCGGTCGCGGCGAAGGACCCGGACCTTGAAACAAGTTCAGGGCGACGGTTGGATTGAGTGGCAGGAGCGCTATAGCGCGGACCATGCCGAGTCTTTCCGACCTGCACGACGAATATGAATTCCTCGACGCCGACGATCGCTATCGCCTGCTGATCGATCTCGGCCGCGCGCTCGAACCGATGCCCGACCCGCTCAAGACGGATGCTACGCTGGTGCGGGGATGTTCGGCGTCGGTATGGGTCTATCCTACCATCCGCGACGATGGCGCGCTGCACTTCCTCGCGGATTCGAACGCGGCGATCACCAAGGGCATCATCGCGCTGGTGCTGCTGACCGTGCAGGACCGCCAGCCCGCCGACATCCTGGCGATCGATATCGATGCCGCGCTGGCGCCGTTCGATCTGCGCAACCAGCTCAGCTCGAATCGCACGCAAGGGATCCCGAACATGATCGCGCTGATCAAGGCGACGGCGGAACGGTACGCGGGTTGAACGCGGCAGACCGACGTCGGCTCACGCCGGGATTCTCGTGATGGATTTTCAATGAAGACGATCTAGGGAGCCCGGGAACCCGGGAGATCCATCGTGAAATTCATTCTGCTCAAGTCACGCGGCGGCGACTATCTCGTGGTCGCGGCCAACATTGCCTATCTGCGTGCCGATGAGAACGGCCAAACCAAAGTCGGCATGGTCGGCGGTGACTCGCTACTCGTCGTCGGCAGCATCGAGGAAGTGGCGGAGAAGATCTTGGCGGGCTGATAAAAAAGTCCTCCCCGTCCCGGGGAGGACTTTTGGAACCTCACGCCGCCTGCCAGTCGAAACTCAACGGCGCTTCGCGGAAGGCGAAGCGATCGAGATGGCGTGCGACGGCGCCCTTCAACCCTTCAAGCTGGCCATCGACGCTGGCATCGATGCGGACGTCGAGCGCATCGGCCGATGCATCGAACGTGACCAGCGCATCGCCCGGCCAGTCGGCGCCGCGAGCATCTTTGGGAAAAGTCACGGTGCCGTGATCGGCAGTGAATTCAACCGTCAGATTGTGCTGCCAATGTTTGCACAATTGCTGGAGATATTTGTTGGCGCTCGCGGTCGGCACCTTGACGGTCGCGGAAACGGTCATGGGAGTCTTTCGATAAGGGGCCGGCGGCCGGGTCGATGCCCAGCCGCCGGCGGAGGATCTGCAAGCGGGTAATGCCGCTCACGCCTTACAGCCGCTCGATCTTCTGCGCCGCCTCGTCGAGCAAGGCGACGACCTGGTGCAAGACCTCGTCATCGACCTCGCCAGAGTCGAGGCGGTTGACCAGCACCTCGCGAAGATTGCCCATGGCGCGGCGGATCGAGGTGGCGTCGACCTTCTGCCGCTCTTCGCCGATCGCGCTCAGCCGGGCGATCAGCGCCGCAACCTGCTCGGCATTGGCCTCGAGCTCGGCAGTGCCGGCCTCGGTGACCGCGAACAGCTTCTTGGCGCCCTCGCTTTGTTGCGCCTCGATCAGACCCATATCGTCGAGCAGGGTGATGGTCGGATAGACCACGCCTGGGCTCGGCGCATAGGCACCGCCGGTCAACTCTTCGACCTGGCGGATCAGGTCATAGCCATGGCGCGGCTCGTCGGCGATCAGCTTGAGCAGGACGAGACGAAGCTCGCCGCCGTCGAACATGCGCCGCGAGCGGCCTTCGCCGCGACCCTCACGGCCGCCGCCGAAACCGCGGCCATGCCAGCCGCGATGCCCCCAGCCACCGCGCATTGCGTGATGTCCGGGATGGCAGCCGCGGCCGCCGTGATGATGATGGAAAAACATGGATTCTTGATTCCTTGGGTGTTTCATGATGAACTCAAGATATATCTTAAGCAGAATACGTCAAGATATATCTTAGAAATTATTCTGCTCGACGGCTTTATGCGCCCTCGATCGTCAGGCCGGCCTCGTGCCGTATCCCCCTGCTGGCTTGCCGAAGCACTGGGATTTCCGTCCGTCCCGCCCTATGTTCCCGTTATGGCCGATCTCTTCGCTGGCTTCGAACCCGAAGCCTCTTCCCAGGATATTCCGAGCGAGAACGCGCCGCTCGCCGACCGGCTGCGCCCGCGCCGCCTTGAGGATGTCGTCGGCCAGGAGCATCTGACCGGGCCAGAAGGCGCGATCGGGCGAATGGTCGCCGCCGGCCGACTGTCGTCGATGATCCTGTGGGGGCCACCCGGCACCGGCAAGACGACGATCGCGCGGTTGCTGGCGGACGCGGTCGGCTTGCGCTTCGTCGCGATCTCCGCGGTATTCTCTGGCGTCGCCGACCTCAAGAAAGCCTTCGCCGAAGCGCGCGAGCATGCCCGGATCGGCAAGCGCACCTTGCTGTTCGTTGACGAGATCCACCGCTTCAACCGCGCGCAGCAGGACGGCTTCCTGCCTTATGTAGAGGACGGCACGGTTACATTGGTCGGCGCGACCACCGAAAATCCCAGCTTCGAACTCAATGCCGCGGTGCTCAGCCGCGCGCAGGTGCTGATCCTCCATCGCCTCGATGCCACGGCGCTCGGCAAATTGCTCGATCGCGCCGACGAGCTGATGGAGCGCCCCCTCCCTCTCACCCCCGATGCGCGCGCGGCGATGATCGCCAGCGCCGATGGCGACGGGCGCTTTCTGCTCAACCAGGCCGAGACGCTCTATTCGGTCGATCTTCCCGAACCGCTCGACCCCGCCGGACTGTCGGCGTTCCTGCAGCGTCGCGTCGCGGTGTACGACAAGGATCGCGAGGGCCATTACAATCTGATCTCGGCACTGCACAAAGCGGTGCGCGGCAGCGATCCCCAGGCGTCGCTTTATTATCTCGCGCGGATGCTCACTGCAGGCGAAGAACCGCTCTACCTGCTGCGCCGGCTGGTGCGCATGGCGATCGAGGATATCGGCCTCGCCGATCCGCAAGCGCTGGTCCAATGCATCGCCGCCAAGGATACTTACGATTTCCTCGGCTCGCCCGAGGGCGAACTCGCGCTGGTGCAGGCGTGCCTCTATCTGGCGACCGCGCCCAAGTCGAACGCCTCGTACAAGGCGATGGGTGCGGCGTGGCGGTCGGCGAAGGAAACCGGCTCGCTGATGCCGCCACAGAACATCCTCAACGCGCCGACGAAGCTGATGAAGGATATCGGCTACGGCAAAGGCTATGCCTATGACCATGACACCGAAGAAGGTTTCTCGGGGTCGAACTATTGGCCCGAGGAAATGAGCCCGCAGACCTTCTATACGCCGACCGATCGTGGGTTCGAAAAGCGGATTCAGGAGCGGCTCGACTATTGGGACAGCCTGAGGCGCAAGAACGATGGCTGAGAGCCTCGACAACTGGGATGAGGTCGTCGCCTTCGCGCTGACGCTGCCCGACAGCTACATGGAAAGCTTCTACGGCACTCCCAGCCCCAAGGTGAACAAGAAGGCGTTCGTCTCGCTTTCGCGCGAGGCGGACAGCTTTCACGTGATGAGTCCGCACGACGAAAAGGCGGTGTTGCTCGACACCGACCCGGACACGTTCTGGCAGACACCGCATTACGAAGGCTGGCCGGGCTTGCTCGTGCGCTACGGGTCGAACGATCCCGAGCGTGTCCGCACCGTGATCACCCGCGCCTGGTGGGATCGCGCGAGCAAGGCGCAGCGAGCGGGTTTTGGCGATCGTCCCTGATCATTTCCGTCATTTCGCCGCGATCGACTGGTCGGGCGCGGTCGGCCCGGTGCAGCGCGGCATCGCGGTGGCGATCTGCGCTCGCAATGGCGGTGCCCCGGAGCTGATCGCGGCGCCGGGTGGCTGGTCGCGAACCGCCGTCCTCCATTGGCTGCGCGGCGAGATGCCCGACGGGACACTGGTCGGGCTCGATCTCGGCCTGTCGCTGCCGTTCGCCGATCGCGGCGCGTTTTTCCCCGGTTGGGAGGAAAGCCCGGCGGATGCGCGGGCTTTGTGGGCATTGGTCGACCGCATATCGGCCGACGACCCGCATCTGGCAGCCTCGACCTTTGTCGATCACCCCCAGGCGTCGCGCCATTTCCGCCGGCATGGCGGGCGCGAGGGCGACCAATATGGCGGCGGCCGTGGCCGGCTGCGCCTCAGCGAGGTCGAGCAGCGGCTTCAGGGACTGAACCCGTACAGCAACCTCAACCTGGTCGGCGCGGCGCAAGTCGGGAAGTCGAGCCTGACGGGGATGCGCGTGATGCACCAGCTAGCAGGAAAGCTTCCGATCTGGCCGTTCGACGCGGCACCGGCACAAGGATCGCTGATCGTCGAAATCTACACCAGCCTGGCCGCGATCGCCGCCGGGCGGGCGAAGGGACGTACCAAGATGGCGTCGATCGAGGCGCTCAACACCGCGCTGGAGGCAATCGGCAGTGCTTCGGTGGCGGGGAGCGGCGCGATCGACGACCATAGCGCCGACGCGCTGCTGACCGCGGCATGGCTGCGCGCCTACGCGCCTCGCCCGGAATTATGGTCGCCCGCCGGACTGACTCCCGAGATCGCGCGAACAGAGGGCTGGACCTTCGGCATCACCTGACGCATGGGAGCGCGCAGCTGATTTGTCGGGGTCGCGCCCCGAGGGCCGGTTTAGCTCAGCTGGTAGAGCAGCGGTTTTGTAAACCGAAGGTCGCGGGTTCGATTCCTGCAACCGGCACCATCCCAACCTACGTCACGACCAAGCCGACACGGCGTACCCGTGGGCGCGAGCCTTCCGATGGGTGGCCCAGGCAGATTTCCCGCAAGCGGCTCTTCGAAATCCCGACGGGCGCGGCGTAATCGCGCTCGCACTTGGGAGATGGTTTCATGAACATTCGCGCTCTGCTGGCCCTCGGCCTGGCCCTGACGCTCGGCGGTTTGCCGATCGACGCCGGCCGCGCCGCCGACATTGTCGTCGCGCCACCTGCACCGCACGACGGAACGCGCGACTTCGATTTCCACATGGGCGTGTGGAAGACGCATATCTCGCGGCTGATCCATCCGTTGAGCGGGTCGTCGGAGTGGACGGCCTATGATGGCGTGTCGACGGTCCGGTCGGTGTGGAACGGCAAGGCCAGCCTGTTCGAGCTCGAGGCGAGCGGACCGGCCGGACATCTCGAAGGCGTGGGTCTCCGCCTCTATGATCCCACCGCGCGCCAGTGGAACCTCAACTGGACGAACAGTAGTACCGGAAAGCTCGACGCCCCTATGGTCGGCGAATTCCGCGACGGCCGGGGCGAGTTTTACGGGCCGGACACGCTCAACGGACGGACGATCCTCGTGCGCAACGGCTTTTACGACATCAAAGCGAACTCGTCGCGCTTCGAGCAGGCCTTTTCCGCCGATGGCGGCAAGACCTGGGAAACCAACTGGATCATGACCTTCGATCGCGCGACGCCGGCGGACAAATGACACGGCGGCCGCACAATGCCCACCGCGCCAGCGGAGCCGAGGTCAGGAAGCCGTCCGCGTGTCGTCGGCGATCCAGTTCACTTCCCAGGTCTTGCCGCCGTCGGCGGAAAAGGCCTGTTCGAAATGGATCGCGTCCTTCGATCTTATGGTGATGACGAAGCGCACGAAAATCGCGCGGCCGCCCAGCGTATCCTGCTGGTAGAATTCGCCGCGACCGTCGCGGAAACCACCCACCGTCGGTGCGACCATCTGACCGTCGGCCCGGTTGGAAAAGTTCAACCCCCATTGCCGGGTCTGCGGGTTGTAGAGGCGCAACGACAGCCCCTCGAAATGGCCGGCCGGCCCATCGGCCACCAGCTCGACCAGATTGGCCGCGCCGCCCCAGACCGGCCGGACAGTCGTCGTGCCGTCATAATCGACCCAGGTCTGCGACCCGGTCAGCGGGCGAAGGCGGCGAGTCAGATGCGTCTTCCACACGCCAATTTCGAAGTCGAAATCGTGTTCGCCCGCGGTCAGCACCGCCGCGGTCACCGCCGGCGGCCGCGTATCGGACTCGCCAGTAGCATCGGCAGGTGACGCATAACCCGGCGTCGCGGCGCAGAGCATCGCGGCGACACCTATTCCAAGCTTCGACATCGACCTCTCCTCGCTGATCACGCCACCGAATCCGCTCTCGCTCGGCGTTTATCCCTGACATCATGGGAGAAATTATGCCGGATGCCCAGATGCCTATGGCTGCCAAACCAGCTCCCGTCAGCGCAGTGGGCGCCTGAACTTGAAGATGAACTGATCGGTGTGCCCGCGGATGGCCGCGTTGAACGGGCCGGCGGTATGCGGATCGGCGGGATTGGCGAGCAGGTCGCTGCTCCCAACGAATTCGAAGCCGGCGCCTTCGACTTCACGCCGCACCGTGGATGGCTCGATACGATGCAGCGTGTCGGTGACATTGGCCGGCGATCCCGTCGCGGCGACATGATCGAGCACGATATAGACACCGCCGGGCTTGAGCGCGGCATACACCGCGCGGTTGAACGCCTTCATGTCGACGGGGCCCATGAAGGAGTCGTGGAGATCGTGATAGTTTTGCGAAATCCAGAACAGGTCGAGCTTCTCTGGATAGCGCGCCACGTCGATCGCCGATCCCGCCGTCACCGAGACGTTGGGATGCGTCACGATATAGGCCTGGATATCGGCAATCCCTTTGACGATATTTTCATATTGGAAAAGGCTGGCCGGCACGCTCGCATATACATGCCCCTGCGCGCCCACGACCCCGCAAAACAGCCGGGTGAAATAGCCATTGCCCGCGGCATAGTCCGCTACCCGATCGCCAGGCTTGACCCCGGCAAAGGCGAGCACCTCTCCTGGCTTGCGGTTCGCGTCGCGGTCGACATCGGCCGCCGGGCGCGCAGGGTCGGCGACCGCTGTAGCGATATAGGCCGGCGGCCCGCCACCTTCACGTGCGTCGACCGCAGCAGCGGAAGCGATCATCACCGCGAGTCCGGCGGCGAATCCAATTCGCCGAACAACTTGCACCAACATCCGGAAATTCTCCGATCGATTGTCTTCGAGTATCTCGCCCAAGCCTCTATGCCGCCGGCGCATCGGAATTGAGGGCCGGTCGGGACAAAATTGGTTGGTCCACTTGGCCAAGTCCGGCAAAAGGCTGCAATGAATCCATTGTTTGAGCTGCGGCTCGAACGTGTCGGTGACGGCACGCGCAATTCGGCCCGCAGCATCTACGCGCAATTGAAGACCGCGATCGTCGAGGGCCGGCTCGCGCTGGGCGCGCGGCTGCCAGGCACCCGGCAATCGAGCGAGTTTTTCGGTGTTTCGCGCAATACAGCGACCGACATTTACGAACGGCTGATCAACGATGGCTATGCGATCAGCCGGCTGGGCTCGGGAACCTATGTCGTCGACGCCTTGCCGCAGGCGGTCCCCTCCGACCAGGACGAGGATATCCCGACCGACGATCCGAGGCTCAACGGCTTCTGGCTAAGCGAGGAGACCCGCGCGGCAATCGGATTTTGGCGCGACCAACCCGCCACCGGCAAGCGTGCCAGCAAGGGCATCGCCGTGGATTTTCGTCCTGCGATGATCGACACACGGCTCTTCCCGATGGATCTGTTCCGACAGATCAGCGTCAAGCAACTGCGGCAGCTCGAGACCCAGCCGCCGAGCTTCAAGAGCGCGCAAGGCAACCAGGGAAACTTCCGGCTTCGCGAAGCCATCGTCCGCCACATCGCGCTGACCCGGGCGGTGCCATGCCGACCGCAGGACGCGCTCGTCACGTCGGGCGCACAACAGGCGTTCGATATCCTGGCCCGGACGCTGGTCACGCCGGGCAAGACCGTCGTGGCGATCGAAGATCCCGGCTATCCGCCGATGCGCGTTGCGTTTGCCGCGGCCGGCGCGACGATCGTTCCGGTCGAGGTCGATGACGAAGGGCTGGTCGTCGATCAGCTGCCGGCGAACACCAACATCATCTGCGTCTGCCCGTCGCATCAATTCCCGATCGGCGTGACGATGTCGGCACAGCGCCGCACGGATCTGGTGGCGTTTGCACGCGCCAATGGCGCGGTAATTGTCGAGGACGATTACGATGGCGAATTCCGCTACGAAGGCAGCCCGCTCGAGGCGCTGAGGACCGCCGATGCCGCCGACCTCGTCTTCTATGTCGGCACCTTTTCGAAATGCATGCTGCCCTCGCTGCGGCTGGGCTTCATCGTCGCGCCGCCCTGGGCGATGCAGACTCTCATCGCAGCCAAGAACTGTCTCGATTGGCATTGCCCGATACCCACCCAGTTGGGTGTCTCAGGGTTCATTGCCGAAGGGCACCTGACGCGCCACGTGCGCAAGATGCGCGGCGTGTACGACCGCCGGCGACGACTGATCATGTCATTCCTGACCCAGCATCTCGGCGAATGGCTCGACCCCATCCCGCCACCTTACGGCATGCACATCGCGGCACTGGCGAGCGATACCACCGATCTGGAGGCGGTGACCGCCAGCCTGCTGACGAGCGACGTCAAGATACACACGCTCCACCGCTATCACCTTGGGCAGCCCAAGCGGCGCGGGATCGTGCTTGGCTATGGCGTGGTCGACCTTCCCGAGATCGAGCGCGGGCTGTCGCTCCTGCATAACGCGCTGCTCCGGTCGCACTAGGCGCGAGCAGCGACAAGGCCGATCGCGACAAGCGGCCCAGCGCACTTTCCCGCAACCCGCGCTGGGCATCGTCGCGCGGGCCTCGCGAGCCTTCACTCATCCCATTCGATTTCATCGCGAATATCTTGACACGGACGCAATGTCTTGGTGGTGTACCACCTCTATACAACACCCCTCCCAACTGCGGAAAGGCCTATATGCGCGCGATGAAAGCTCTCACCATCCTTGTCATGAGCTCGGCCTTCTCGGTGCCGGCGCACGCCGACACGATGCGCCTCAAGGTCGGCGAGCCGCTCGCCCGTTTCGCCAAGCTGCGTCCCGGTGTGCATCGCTACGTGCGCTATATGGTCGGCGCGGATGGCAGTCGTAAAGCGATCGATATCTGGCAGCGCACGGTCAGCTTCGGCCCCGACGCGCAAGGCCGGCCCAACGCACTGCACATCGCGCAGCGCTGGGATCGGGCCGATGGCAGCAGGGTATTGATCCAGGACAGCTGGTTCGACGCACGCACCTTCACGCCGAGCACCCACGTCCGTCACACCGTACAGGACGGCAAGGACGACTATGCCGGGTACCGGTTCGACACCGCTCAGGTGGTCGGCATGGCGGACCTCGCCAATAACAACCGCAAGGACTTCGTCATGGCGCTGCCCGAGCCCTCGTACAATTTCGAAACCGACATGGAGTTGTTTCAGACGCTTCCGATGGCGAGCGGACGGACGTTCAACATGCCCTTCTACGATGCCGGTATCGGTAAACCCGGCCGCTACAATTTCGTCGTGGCGGGGTCGGAGACGATTCCTGGGCCCGATGGGCGTCCGATCGACTGCTGGCTGGTCACCGCCGACTATAACACGGGCAAGATCGGTGCGCGCTTCTGGTTCGCCAAGTCGAACCAGCTGCTGATCCATGAAGAGGCGCCGATGGATGGCGGCGCGACCCTGGTCAAAACATTGCTCCCGCAGGAGGCAGGAGACGCAAAGTCCTAACCGCACCAATACCCGCGATATCGAGGCGAGCTGCTCGTCGATTGAACGAGTCCGCTTGGTGACAACATCGCGGGTATGCGTCGGGGAAGAAGAGCCATAACCGCTTGGCATAAGCGCCGAATCGAATGCTTGCCCGGCGCGCTTTTCTGTTTCTAGCCTGTGCACATGACGCTGCATCCCGCCTGGCTGGCCTCCGCGCTGCTCGCTCTTTCCCTAGCCGGTGCGCCGGCACTTGGCGGGCCATCCTCTCCAAGCTCCGGCGACAGCCGGCCGGCCGACGCGCTGGCCGCCAACCTCGCGCTGCCGTTCGCCAGCGATCTTACCGGCGCTCGCCAGGCCCGGCTGTTCGCCTGGATCGAGGATGAAGCCGGTTCACGCAATGTCTGGGTAGCCGGACCGGGTGTCCCGGCTCACGCGCGCACCGCCTTTACCGGCGACGACGGCGTCGAACTCTCCGAGCCGCAGCTGAGCCAGGACGGCCGTCGGCTGCTGTTCGTGCGCGGCGGAGACGCCGAGTTTCCCGAAGCGAACGCGCCCAATACCGGGATCGCGCTCGAAGCGCCCGAGCAGGCGCTGTTCGTCGCCGACGTCGCGGGATCGCGGGCGCCAGTCAAGATCGGGCTCGGCCATGGCGCGGCGTTCAGCCAGGACGGCATGCGCGTCGCATATACGCGCAAGGGCGAGATCTGGCTGTGGAGCGGCGATGCTGCCTCACGTCGGCTCGCCACCGTCGCCGGCTCGGTGGAGGATTTACAATGGTCGCCGGATGGTGGGCAATTGCTGTTCACCGAACAGCGCAAGGGCCATAGCTTTATCGGCCTGCTCGATATCGCGCGGCGCTCGTTGCGCTATCTCGGGCCGACTTTGGGCCAATCGAGCGATCCGATCTTCTCGACCGACGCCCGGCAAGTCGCGTTCCTGCAATTCCGCAATCCGCCTGCGGACGTGCCGGACAGCAGCGCCTCGTTCTGGTCCGTGCGCATCGCCGATCTGACCAGCGGCGTCACCCGCACGATCTGGTCGGCGCCCAGCGGTGAAGGTGGGCAGTTCGCGGGGACGCGCGGGCGCAATCTATTCTGGACCGCGTCCGGCCATCTGCTGTTCCCATGGGAACGCACCGGCTGGATGCACATCTATGCGTTGCCGGTTGCGACCGGCGGCACGCCGCGCGACCTGACCCCCGACGCCAATGAGGTCGAGACGTTCACGCCAACGCCGGACGGCCAGGCGATCGTCTATGCCGCCAATGCCGGCAACCTCGATACGCGCCAACTCTGGCGCGCGGAGATTGCGAGCGGCAAGCCCATCCGGCTGACGCAGGATGACACCTTCGTTTTTCGCCCGGTGTTCGGCGGCGACCGGTTGGCGGCTACAGCGACCGATGCCCAGCGTCCGGCGCATATGGTGCTCGTCGAAGGCATGGAACCGCTAGGCCCGGTGGCGATCGCGTCCTCTTATTCCAAACCCGAGACGATCGTCTTCACCGCCACGGACGGCATGCAGGTCCATGGCCAGTTGTTCCGCGGCAAGGGATCCGGCCCCCACCCTGCCCTGATCTTCGTCCATGGCGGACCTCGCCGCCAGATGCTGCCGGCGTTCAACCCGATGCATTATTATTCAAACGCTTATGTCCGCAATCAGCGGTTCGCGACGCTGGGCTATACGGTGCTGTCGGTCAATTATCGCAGCGGCACCAATTATGGCCGGGCCTTCCGCGAAGCACCCGAAACCGGGCGTGACGGCGCCTCCGAATATCGTGACGTGCTGGCCGGCGGGCGTTGGCTGGCGAAGCAGCCGGACGTCGATCCCAAGAGGATCGGCATCTGGGGCGGAAGCTGGGGTGGATATCTCACCGCGCTGGCGCTGGCGCGCGACAGCGACCTGTTCGCCGCGGGTGCCGATTTTCACGGGGTTCACACCTTGGTTCGGCCTGGCGATGCGTCGCTGTCGCCCGATGCCGAGATCAAGGCACGCGAGCTGCAATGGCAGTCGTCGCCGATGGGATCGATCTCGCGCTGGCGCTCGCCCGTGCTCATCGTCCATGGCGACGACGACAAGAATGTCGATCATGACCAGTCGCTGCTGCTCGCCCGCGAGCTGACCGCGCGCGGCGTGCCGTTCGAGGAATTGAGCCTGCCCAACGAGCGGCACGATTTCTTCCGCTATGGCGACTGGCTGGCGAGCTATCGCGCGACCGAGGCGTTCTTTGCGCGGACGTTGAAGGGCGGGAAGTAGAGGGGCTGACCTAAATCCTCCCCGTGCCGGGGAGGATTTTTACCCTTTGGCCGGCGCGATCATCGTCCGTGTCGCGGCGTGCGCATCGACCGCGGCTTTGCTGAACCATAGAGGTTGCGTGTTGGCCGTCAGCCACTCCTGATACCAGTCGCGATAATGCGGCGAACGTGGGTCGCCGGATTGGCCCGGCAGCAGCAGAACGCGCGAGTTATCCCAGGCGCCGACGTCCGCCACGAGCAGATAGCTCGCGCCGTGCATCACGTTGAAGGTCTTGCGCCCCAGGTTCACGCCGCGCGCCATGACGGTGTAGCCGTCGCCGCCCGACCTCCCGCCATCGATCCTGGGGAACGCCGCGGCGATCGCAGGCGAGGCCGATAGCGGGTGCGCGATCGATACCTGATGCAGATCGCCCCAGCGCCATTGCGCCGGATCGGGGCCGGCAAGCTTGACCGCTTTGGCCCATCCTGCCGCCAACGCCTTGTCGAGCAGTGCGTCACGCGCCGCGATCGGATTGTCGCCGAGATAATGGTCGGGATTGGCCAGCAGGCGCATCATCTCCGACAGGTTCATCGTCTTGAGGAGATCGCGCGCGGCCTTGGGAATGACCAGGTCGCGGAACGCCGAGGACAGTTCCGGCATGATCTGCTCATACAGCAAGGCTGCCGCGCTATCCGCCGCTATCCCGCAATTCCATTGCCGCAACAGCGCCGCTGCCGGAGCCGCTTCGGGCGACAGGGTCGCGGGCAGCAGCTTAACCAGCGCGCGCGCCGGCAAAGATTGCACGTCATGCTGGAGCGCGACACTATCCTCGACGCGGTGCTTGGACTGGCTGCTCAGCACCTCGGCGATGCGATCGTAGCGATAAGAATCGCTCCAGCTGAAGCTGATCTTGCGATCCTTGTATGGGTAGTCGGATGGCAGATTCATCTGGTTAGCCGAGGCGAACCAGCCGGCTTTGGGATTGTAGCTGTTGGGCATTTCCTCGACCTTGAGGATTCCCGTCCAGTCGTAGCTGCCGTCGCCCGGTGCCGGGAACAGACCGTCATGCTTGGGCCGCTTGGGGGTGAACCCGCTCGCCTGCCACCCGGTATTGCCATGCACGTCGGCGTAATGATGATTGGTCGGCGAGACGTGGATCTTGAGCGCCTGACGCAGCGACGCCCAATCGTGCGCCAGATTAATCGCGATGATCGCGAACCGCATGTTCGCGCCGGGCAACAGCGCCACGCTGGCCTGGACGACTGCGCGGTGACGCGCCGGATCCTGCGAGATGACGGGCCGGCCTTGCGAATAACGCAAAGTCACACGCTCGGAGGGGCCGGCCTTGACCGCGATCTCCTCCTCGACCGTCTCAAAGCGCTTCCACTGGCCGTTATGCCAATATTGCTCGGGATCGTCCTCGCGCGTCTTGAGGATGAACAAGTCGGTCTGGTCGATATGGAAGTTGGTCCGGCCGAACGCGAAGCGGTCGGTATGGCCTTGCATGATCCCGGGCAGTCCGGGATCGCCGCCGCCAATCACGTCGAGGCCCGGCGCGGTCAGGTGCGCGATGTGCCGCGGGCTGAGCCCGCCGATCCCGAGATGCGGATCGTTGGCCAGGATCGGGCGGCCGGTTGCTGTACGACTGCCGGCGACGGTCCAGGCGTTGCTGCCTTGCGCGATGCGATCGATACGATCGAGGTCGCGGTCATAGGCCGCGATCTTCTGGCCGAACGGCAGTGGCGTCGATCCTTCGAGCAGGATGCCGAGATCGGCATCGCTGACCGCCGCGCAATCGAGCCCGTCGGGTACGGTGAATTGCCACGCCGGGCGCAGCGGATCCATGAACCGGTCGAATTCGAGCAGCCCGCGCGCCTGGAGCTGAGCGTGGCGCACTTCGTCATCGGCATCCCCGATCCCGCCGCCGCGCATGCGGACGAGATCGCGCACATCCCAGCGCAGCGGTGTGATGCCCAATATGCCATATTCGAGCGGCAACTGGCTGGGATCAGCCTCGAGCTCGTCGATCCGCGCGTTGATCCCGGCGACATAACCGCGCGCGCAATCGAGCACTTCGGGCGGCAGCGAGCTGAGTTCGGCGTCCACATCGCCGCGATAGAGGAACAGCCGCGCCGCGCTATCGGCAGACACGAAGCGCGAGCCGAACACTTCCGCCATGCGTCCTAGCTCGCGGCGATAGTCCCAATCGATCTGGAACATCCGGTCGCGCGCGACGACGTAACCCTGGCCAAAGAACGCGTCATGCTTGGATTTCGCGCGGATATGCGGGACGCCCATGGCGTCCTCGAGAATCTCGATCGGCGCCCGCGCCCCTGCCAGGCGAATGGTGCGGCCCCGGCCGGGGCTGGACCTACTCACCTCCGCGGCCAAACTCGTGCCCGGCAAGGCGAGCATCGCGACCGAGCTCAACAGGAACGCGCGACGCTGAATCATCAAGGGCCCCAATCGTTATCACCCAATCGTCATCCCAATGAATCGAGACCCTATCGCAGTGGGTTGAGCAAGGCTGCATAGCAAGCCGGGCGTCCCCTATAGCCATGAGTTATCGGCGCATGCGCAACTGAGCGCCGATACCCTCACCGCGAACCCTATTCCCTCAGGCTATACCCAAGCAAAATCATAGTAACCCCGCTTCTATTGACCCCCTTTAGGCGCCCTGTAACCTCCCGTCTCGGAAGTGACATGTTTCCGCAACACAGCGGGCAGTCGCCCTTCCAAAAAGGCAGGGATGGCGGGAGCAAGCCAATCGGCACTCCGGTACGTTCCGCCGACATTGCAGGTGGGACACATGGGCTGGTCGGCAGCCACATGGTCCAAGCTACGAAATCGGGTCTCGACGCGCCATGCACGTCGGAGGAGTTCCTCCATATCGGCCCGATCGCAAGCCAAAGGGGTTGTTTGAATGTCTATTTTCGGGCGTATTAATCCGCGGATCGACCGCCGTTACGCGGCGGGTCTGGCCATGACGGCGCTGGCCATCGTCCATAGCGCGCCGGCCTTCGCGCAAGCGAGCCCGGCCGCGCCGCAGGACGCCCAGGCGACGCCGCAAAATGCGCCAGCCGCGGCGCCGACCGACGATTCGGATATCGTGGTCACAGGCTCGCGCATCGTGCGCAGCGGATTTCAGTCGCCACAGCCGCTGACCGTACTGACGCAGAAAGAGATCGAGACGCAGTCGCCGACCAACAACTTGGCCGACTTCGTCAACAGCCTCCCCGCGCTTGCGGGCTCGACCCGGCCTGCGAATTCGCGGCTCAACCTTTCGAGCGGCCAGGCGGGCATCAACGCGCTCAACCTGCGCAATCTCGATAACCAGTCGACCGGCACGCGAACACTGGTGCTGATCGACGGCCATCGCTCGGTCGGCTCGACGGTCAACGACATCGTCGATATCAACACCATCCCGCAAGGTCTGGTGAAGAGCGTCGAAATCGTCACCGGCGGCGCCTCGGCGGCCTATGGCTCCGACGCGGTCGCCGGCGTGGTCAACTTCATCCTCGACAAGAAGTATGAAGGCCTCAAGGTCTCGGCCGATAGCGGCGTCACGACTTATGGCGACGGCAGCAATTACAGGTTCACCATCACCGCCGGCACGTCGTTCGCGGGCGGCCGCGGCCATGTCGTCGTAAACGGCGAGCTCGCTCACCAGGATGGCATCTTCAGCGTCGATCGCGCCTGGAACGCCACCGGCTATGTCCGCATCACCAACCCTGCTTGGTCGACCAACAGCACCACGGCACCGCAATTTCTCACCACGTTGCGGCAGGTCGGCGCCTCGAACTCGACGCCGGGTGGCCTAATTACCGGGTCGTCCTTCGGCGGCGTCGCGACGAACACTCTCCGTGGCATCTATTTCGGCCAGGGTGGGTCGGTGAACCACTTCAACTTCGGCACGTACACTTTCCCGGCGGTAACGGGGGCGTCCGGGCCTTCGCTCACCCAGGGCGGAGACTGGCGGGTCAACGATTCGGGCCGCCGCATCGGCCTGATGCCCGAAGAGAACCGGTACGGCGTCTTCGGCCGGTTGAGCTACGACATCACGGACAATGCCGAGATCTACTTCGAGGGATCGTACAATCGCGGCAAGTCGGTATTCAACGCCGGCCCGAACCTGTCCACCGGCATCAACTATAAGCCGGATAACGCCTATCTGATCCAGGCACTCGGCGCGGCACAGCTTGCGGGCATCACCAGCGTGACGGTCGCTACGACCGCTGTCGACTTGCCCTATCGCGGCGTCAACAACGAGCGGAAGGTCCAGCGTTACGTGATCGGCGCTGACGGCAAGTTCCAGGCATTCGGCAAGGACGCGCACTGGGATGTCTACGCCCAGTACGGCCGCACCGACATGCGTGAACAGCTGACCAACATCATGAACACGCAGAACATGCTGAATGCGACCGATGCGGTGTTCGCACCCGCCGGCAACGCGCTCGGCGTAGCGGCGGGCACGATCGTGTGCCGTTCATCGCTGACCAGTCCGACCAACGGCTGCATCCCGCTCAACCGCCTGGGTATTGGTGTCGCCAACCCGGCCGCCTTCGCTTATGTGCTCGGCAATCCCGAGCGCAACGAAATCGCCGAGCAGAAGGTCGCTGGCGCCAACCTGGCGCTGACCCCGTTCGCCACTTGGGCGGGTGATGTCAGCGTGTCGGTCGGCGCCGAATGGCGGGAAGAAAGCATCAAGGGATCCGTGCCGGCACAATTCCAGCCGATCATCAACCTCGACGCGAACGGGCACGCAATCTCCACGACGAACCGCTGGTCCGTCGGCAATTACCTGCCGACCAACGGCCGGTACAACGTGAAGGAAGCCTATCTCGAAACCGTCGTGCCGCTCGGGCTGGGGCTCGAATTCAACGGCGCGGTGCGGGCGACCGATTATTCGACCGCAGGCTACGTCACGACCTGGAAGGCAGGCGCGACCTGGCAACCGATCAGGGACATCCGTTTCCGCGTGACGCGGTCGCGCGATATCCGGGCACCCAACCTCAGCGACCTCTACCAGGCTGGCGGCTCGAACAGCGATTCGGTGCGTAACCCGTTCTACGATGCCAACGACCCGTCGAAGGGGCCGGCCTCCTATTCCTATTCGGCAACGGTCATCGGCAATCCCAATCTGAAGCCCGAAAAGTCGGATTCGTGGAATATCGGCGCGGTCATCACGCCTCGGTTCCTCCCGGGTTTCAACGCCTCGATCGATTACTTCCGAATCGAGATCAAGGATGCGATCGGATCGTTCGGCGCGCAGGACATCATCAACCTGTGCTCGCTCGGCAATCAGGACTTCTGTTCGAGCTATACGGTCGATCCGACAAATGCTTCGAAGCTGTTATTCCGCAGCCAGCCGTTCAACTTCTCGCGGCAACTCGTCCGCGGCATCGATTTCGAAGCCGCATATCGCGTGCCTCTGGGCAATGCGAGCAGCTTCACCCTGCGTGGCACAGCGACCAACTATCTCGACAATTTGCTTTACGCAGGCGTCCAGGGATCGGTCGCCGTCAACACCGCGGGCGTGAACGGTGGCCAGGGCAGCACGCCGAGCTGGATATTCCACTTCAGCGGCACGCTCGATTTCCCGACCACGTCGATCACCGCGGTGGCGCGTGGCGTGAGCTCGGGCAAATACGCCTCCAACGGCATCGAGTGCTCGACCAGTTGTCCGGTCTCGACCACGAATTTCCCGACCTACGACAACAACCATGTGTCGGGGCTGTTCTACGTCGATCTCAACCTGACGCAGCGGGTGAAGATCAACAACACGTCCGACGCCGAGTTCTTCGTCAACGTGACTAACATCTTCAACCGTTGGCCGCTGCTGGTCCCCGAAACCGGGCTTGCCGCCAACACCACCTATTCCGACATGCTCGGACGTACTTTCCGCGTCGGCGTTCGCATCAAGCTGCGCTGATCCAGAGTCCCTCCCCTGGGGCGTCGCGTGGCCGAAAGCCGTGCGGCGCCCTCCCCTTTTCGGGCCGGACTTCCGAGCGGACTTTGCAATCCATAGCTTTAGGGAATAGGTACGAGAAACCGCTCCATTCCCAGCTCGTTAGCGTCCGTCATCGACGCCATGATGGGCAATTCAGAGCGCCGTTCGATGACCGGGCGTTTCGGCGCGGCTATCAAGAGGGCCAAGACATGAACCTGCGCCAGCTCGAAGTCTTCCACGCTGTCTATCTGCACGGCACCGTCAGCGCGGCGGCGCGCTCGCTCAACGTCTCGCAACCCTCTGTCACCAAGGTGCTCCGGCACGCCGAAGATTCGATCGGGCTGCCGCTGTTCGAGCGCGCCCGCGGGCGGCTGATCCCGACCCAGGATGCGCGTGCCCTGTTCGGCGAAGTGTCGGAAATCCAGGACCGCGTGCGATCGCTGCGTCAGGCGTGCCACAATATGCGGCTCGGACGGGGCAGTCTGTTACGCATCTCCGCGCTCCCGTCACTCGGGCTCGGCGCCATTCCCGACGCGGTCGCCGAATTCCTGCGCGGGCATGAGGACATCTTGTTCGACCTGCAGACGCTGCATCATGACGAGATGGTGCGCAAATTGTACGAGCGCGAGACGGATATCGCGATCAGCTACGAAGTGCCGCCTGCCGCGCCCGTGGGGCATCAGGTGATCGGCGAAGGCGAATTGGTCGTGCTCTATCGCGAGCAGGATTTCCCGGACGCACCGTCACGCATCCATCTTACCGATTTGCGCGAGCACAAGTTCATCAGCCCGGTCCAGTCGGGGCCGATCGGGCGCATGTTGTCGAGCGAACTCAACCAATTGGGCGTGGTGCTCGACGAAGTGGTGTCGGCGCGCACTTATTATGTCGCCGCCGCGTTGGTCCGCGCCGGCGTCGGCATGGCGATCGTCGACAATTTCACCGCGCAGGCATCGGTAGCAACGGGGCTGGCGTCACGCCCACTCCAGCCGGCGATCACCTTCGACATCAACGCGGTCTATATGCAGGACCGCCCGCCAACCCATACCGCCTCCGAGTTTCTCGACCTTCTGGCGGACGTGATCGATAAGCTATAGCCTTACGCTATAGGGGCCGTGGTGTTAAATATTGGGGCTCCTCCGGGCGCGGCGATACAGTTTGGCTTCCCTGGAAATTTGCAGCCGAACCGACATGATCGCCACGCCTTATCTTCTGTATCTCGGTCACTCGAACGACCATGCCGGCATCAAGACGTCGCGCGGGCTGGCCGTGTTCCGGCCGGAAGTGTGCGTCGGCGAATTCCGCCACGACGATTGCCGGCTCACGCTCGACCTGCCGCGGATGGATTTCGCGACCGCGGTGGCGGCCGGCGCCAGGACGCTGATCCTGGGCGTCGCCAATGCCGGCGGCACGCTGGGCAAGGACATGGTCGCCGACGCGATCGCGGCGATGGAAGCGGGGCTCGACATCGCCTCGGGTCTGCACCAGCGCTTGAAGGACGAACCGCGGCTGGTCGAGGCGGCGAGCCTGCTCGGCCGCGCATTGCACGACGTGCGCGACCCGCAACCGGGCATCCCGGTCGGCAACGGCAAGCCGCGCGCGGGCAATCGCCTGCTGACCGTCGGCACCGATTGCTCGGTCGGCAAGATGTACACCACCTTGTGCCTGACACGCGGGCTGACCCAGCGCGGCGTCAAGGCGGATTTCCGCGCGACCGGCCAGACCGGCATCCTGGTAGCGGGAAGCGGCGTGCCGCTCGATGCGGTGATCGCCGACTTCATCTCGGGCGCGATCGAGCAATTGTCGCCCGCGCGGAGCGACGACGGCTGGGATCTGATCGAAGGTCAGGGATCCTTGTTCCACCCGTCCTTCGCCGGGGTTTCCACCGGCTTACTGCACGGCGCCCAGCCGGACGCGATCGTGATGTGCCATGACCCGGTGCGCAAGCACATGCGCGGTCTGCCGCATTTCGGCCTGCCTGGGATCGCCGAATGTCTGGAAGCCAATCTCCAGGTAGCCCGGCTGACCAATCCCAAGGTGCGGGCAGTCGGCATCGCGCTCAACACCTCCGCCATGCCCGAGGATGAGGCACGCGCGCTCTGCACCCGGACTTCGGACGAAATGGGCCTGCCCTGCTCCGATCCGTTCCGGTTTGGAGCCGACGCCATTCTCGACACATTGCTCGGCGAGCCCGCCCGCGCCGGCGCCAGACAAGTCGCCTGATCGCCGCCATGCGCCGCACGATATCGATCCAGCCCGAAACCTTTCCGCTCAGCACGCCGTTCCGCATCTCGCGAGGGACCAAGACCGCCGCCGAGGTCGTGACCGTCCGGATCGAACAGGATGGCGTGGCCGGGCGCGGCGAATGCGTTCCCTATCCGCGCTATGGCGAGACGATCGACAGCACGATCGCCGCAATCGGCGCGGCACGCGACGCCCTTGAAAGCGGTACGGGACGCGAGGAGCTGTTGCGGCTGATGCCGGCTGGTGCCGCACGCAACGCCGTGGATTGTGCGCTATGGGATCTGGAGGCACGGCTCGCGGGCAGCGACGTCGCAACGATGATCGGCCTCAAGCAACCGATCGGCCCCATGCCGACGGCCATGACCGTCGGGCTTGACACGCCAGACCGCATGCGCGTGGCGGCGGCGGCGCTGGCCGATGTGCCGCTGATCAAGGTCAAGGTCGACCGCAGCGATCCCGCCACACAATTGCGCGCCGTCCGCGACACGGCGCCCCTGCCTCGCCTGATCGTCGATCCCAATGAGAGCTGGACGATCGACGAGGTGAGCTCGCTCCAGCAATTGCTGATCGAGCTGAGGGTCGACCTGCTCGAGCAACCGCTACCGGCGGCTGACGATGTCGCGCTGGCTGGGTTCGTCTCGGCGATTCCCATCGCCGCCGATGAATCGGTGCATGAAGCATCGAATCTCGCGGCGTTGCCCGACGGCTATGCCGTGGTGAACATCAAGCTCGACAAGGCCGGCGGCCTGACCGCCGCGCTCGACCTGGCGAAGGAAGCGCGCCGGCGCGGGCTGGGCGTGATGACTGGCTGCATGATCTGCTCTTCGCTGTCGATCGCGCCAGCCCTGATGGTCGCCGTCAACAGCATTTTCGCCGATCTCGATGGCCCCTTATGGCTGGCGAATGATCGGGAAGGCGGAGTCGAATGCGTCGGCGGGATGCTGAGCGCGCCACGGCGGGGATTTTGGGGCGACCGCTAGAGGCGCGCGCGATCAAGTCTGAAAAGGTGGCTATTATCGCTACGGCGGCGATGCACCTAGAATAGTTTTCGGTCGATCCATCACCGTACCCCACGGCAGATGCCGCAGAAGGCGCGACAGTGCGCCACTCATTCCGAACTAAAGCGTTGTCCCTTCCGTGCCGGTCAAGGGAGAAGGTCATGTTCAATGTACTTGTCATCGACGACTCGCTCACTGTGAGGGCGATCATCGAGCAATTACTGGAAGGTGAGAAAGATTTCCGGGTCGTGGGATCCGCCGACAGCGTGATTGCGGCGCGAGAGATGATCGAGAAGTTCGTGCCGAGCGTCATCATACTTGACCTCGCTATGCCAGGTGTTGACGGCTTCACCTTCCTCGATGAGCTGGCTGGCCATCCGCACGCACCCGTACTTGTGGTATCGTCGCACACCACATGGGGATCGGCCGCCGAGACCGAGGCGATCGAGCGCGGCGCCAAGGCGTGCTTCGACAAGGCTCAGTTGGTACGCCACGGAAAGAGCTTCGTCGCGTTGGTCAGGAAAGCAGTGAGCAGCACGGCAACATTGGATAGAGCGTAGCGAACCCCAGCCCTCCGGGCGTCGTTGATCACAAGGAACGGTGGCTCGGATCGGCGGCCATGGAATTATGGTGACCGCTGCAACAACTCCGGAATTTAGCTTCGGGGTTGATGCGCCCGTCCCCGTAAACCCCAGTCGACCTACTTCACGCGGGTCAGATAGGCCTTGAAGACGGCAGCCCAAGTGCGCCCGCCGTCCTGCGAGTAAAAGATTTCATAGCGGTGCGAATCTGCCGTGATGTCCGACCAAACCCCACGCACCATGACGCTGCGCCCCTTGTATTTCTGGGTCGCGTAAAACTCACCCCGCCCGTCCTTGAATTCACCAATGCCTGGCGTGTCTACCTCGCCGGTTTCGCTGTCGATATATGACTGGCTCCATTGGCGGGCCTTCGCGTTGTAGAGAAAGACCGTCGCTCCTTGCCAATGTCCGTCCTGGCCATCGACATCGAGCTCCTCGATCCAGCCGCGGCCACCCCAGATCGGCGTAGCGGTCTTGGTGCCGTCGGAAGTGGTGATATGGGTTCCGCCGTCGAACGGATCGAGCACACGGGTGATATGCGTGTGCCAGACGCCGCGCGCGAAATCGAAATCATGCGACCCGTCATGCAGCATCTGAGGCACAGCATTGGTGTCGGCGGCGCGGCCGATGCCGACCGGTAGACCGAACGCGAGGGTCAAGGCTAAACCGAAGGCCAGTGGGGCGCGAATGTTCATCCGTACATCTCCGAGAGCATCATCGCGGCACATGTGATCGGACATGCAGTCGGATCGAAGTGCCGGTTGCCGGAAATCTTTCTGGTCCACTCCACCAGATGCTTCACTCGACCGGCGCGCCCGCGCGGGTGGACACGATCCGGAGCGTGGCGTCGATTTTGCCGATGGCATGGTAAGCGCGCCGCGGCGGGGTTCTGGGGCGGAAATTAGGCCCCGGATCGAAGTCTAGAAACATCGTCCGAAAAGCGAAATTCTTCGATGCATCTCCTCTTTTAACGCTGGCTGAGCTGCTTCGATCGGAGTCACCAGCGTATCCATTATATCGAAGATGACGGCTGCGGCCGCTTGGGCCACATCTTTATGTCTATCTTTCGTTTCGTCGTCGATGCCGGCGATGTCGATGATGCCCTGCAACTCGCGGATCGCCCTCATGGCGGAAGCGATTGCCAGCACTGAGAAGTCCTTACCGTCTTGATCGTTCATCTGAAGGTGCCTTGATTGAATAGGAATTCGTGGGTCGACGCCTCATCCGTGATTATCAGTCCCGACCGCGCCAATAGTCGAACGCGATCTGTTGCTGCTCGCGAACCAGCTTCATCGCCATGGGCCCTGTCCACGGCCCGTCATACCCCAGCACGAATGCTCTCGCTCCGCCCCACCAGCCCTGGCCCGGCAACCCGTCCGATTCGCGGACGACAAGCACGGCGAGTTCGGGTTCACCAGCGACGACGGCTGCCTGGTCGATCACGTCGAGCGTCTTGCACACCGCGCGCATCTTGGGGCGGGTGAAGCGGTGCCCCAATTGGGCCAGCAGGTGCGAATAGCTGATCGCCTCGCCCGCCTTCGCCGCCTCGATCAGCAGCGCGCGGACGCGGGCGACATCGGCGATCGAATTGGCGGAGTTCTGGTCGATCATGACGCCTTCGGGATGACACGCACCGGTCAATTGGGCTAGTCCGCTGCAACTCGCACCATGTCAGGGGCGTTGCGGAACCCTAGGGTGCAGACCCGCTACTAATGAGGATCGAGACAGCCATGTCCGGGATGCTGTGGGAGGAGGAGTGCGAAGAACGGGGGGGTTCCCCGGTTCAAGCGTTCCGACGCGCCACAGCGCCCGGACATGGCTGCCGCGAAGCGGTGGGACGAAAAAGGCCGCTGGAGCGGTCGGACGCTTGCCAGATAGACACCGCTATCTGGCGGCGCGCCCTCTCTCCCAGCAGCCTTTTTCGTCTCCATCTCGACCTCACTAGTAGCGGGTCTGCCCCCTAAAATGATCAAGGTCGCGAGCTACAATATTCGCAAAGGGGTCGGCACCGATCGCATCCGCAGTCCGGAGCGGATCATGGCGGTGCTGCACGAAATCGATGCCGACATGATCGCCCTGCAGGAGGCCGATCGCCGGTTCGGCCGGCGCGCGGCGATCCTGGGACCCGATCATTTGTCCGATCACGGCGCGTGGAAGGCGCTGCCATTCGGATCGCGGCCGTTGTCGAGCGGATGGCATGGCAATGTCCTGCTGGTCCGGCGCGACGTGCAAGTGGTCGATTGCGAGGCGATCCATTTGCCGACGCTGGAGCCGCGCGGCGCGGTGATGGCCGATCTGCGCATCCGCGGCCAGGCGATCCGCGTGGTGGGCATGCATCTCGATCTGTCGGGACTGATGCGGCGGCGCCAGGCCGACGCGATCCTGGCGCATCTCGACGCCAGCACGCAGCAATTGCCGACGGTAATGATGGGCGACCTCAACGAATGGACCCGCGCCTCGGGTTGTCTCAAGGACTTCGGCGCGCGCTTCCACTTCGCGGCGACCGGACCCAGCTTTCACGCGCGGCGGCCGGTCGGGCGGCTCGACCGCATCATGGCCTCGCCCGACCTCGCGATCACCGATTGCGGTGTGCATGTCAGCCACGCATCGCGCTGGGCATCCGACCATCTGCCGATCTGGGCCAAGGTCGCGACGGCATGACGCGCGAAAAGGAACTGCGCATGGCGCTGGTCTGCTACGGCGGGATCAGCCTGGCGGTCTATATGCACGGCATCACCAAGGAGATCTGGCGCCTGGCCCGCGCCAGCCGCGCTTATCATTCCGGGCAGGCGCCAAGTGTCGAGTCGACCGAACACATTTATTGCGGCCTGTTGAGCGAGATCGAGAAGGAAGCCGAGGTGCGGCTGCGCGTGCTGCCGGATATCATCGCGGGCGCCAGCGCGGGCGGGATCAACGGCGTGTTCCTGGCGCAGGCGATTGCGACCGGGCAGAGCCTGGAGCCCTTGACCCAATTGTGGCTCGACGTCGCCGATATCGAAGCGTTGCTCGATCCAAAGGCAGCCCCGTCGCATCGGTTCGCCAAGGCCTGGGCATTGCCGATCGCCTGGATGGCGCAACGGCGCGGCGCGGTGCGGGTCGACGAATTGGTCGAGGCCGGAGCACGCGCCGAGGTCGAGCGGAAATTGTCGCATTTCGTCCGCTCGCGCTGGTTCGAGCCGCCGTTCGGGGGAGAGCGTTTCACCAATCTGGTGCTCGACGCGCTGGCGGCGATGGCTGCGGGCGGCGGCGACGGGCGATTGCTGCCCGCCGGGCAGCCGCTCGACCTGTTCGTCACCGTCACCGATTTCCGCGGCCATCCCGAGCGGCTCGAACTCAATTCCCCGCCCGAAGTGCTGGAAACCGAGCATCGCCTGGTCATCCCGTTTACCGACCACGGCACGGGCTGGTTCGCCGACCCTGCCGAGCTCGTTTTCGCCGCGCGCGCGACATCGAGCTTCCCCGGCGCGTTCCCGCCCTTCACCGTCGCCGAGCTCGACAAGGTGCTGGCCGACCGGGAAATGACCTGGCCGACGCGCGAGACATTCCTCGAACGCGCACTGCCGCGGCAATATGCCGTGAATGCGATCGACAGCGCCGTGCTGATCGACGGGTCAGTGCTGGTCAACGCGCCGTTCCGACCGGCGATCGACGCGCTGCGCGAACGCCCGGCGCGGCGCGAGATCGACCGGCGGTTCATCTATATCGACCCCTCGCCCGGCGCCGGTTTCCATTTCGGCACGACCGCGGCGCCCTCGCCGGGCTTTTTCCAGACGATCATCGGC
The DNA here is from genome assembly GCF_056401155.1 of Sphingomonas sp. P4_G2. Lineage (NCBI taxonomy): Bacteria > Pseudomonadati > Pseudomonadota > Alphaproteobacteria > Sphingomonadales > Sphingomonadaceae > Sphingomonas > Sphingomonas sp. P4_G2. The sequence goes on from NZ_JBFUJY010000004.1 coordinate 122,989, forward strand.
GCGATCTCCGAAATCCCCCGGCAGCAACCGATCCGCGACAATCTCGAGGAAATCCAGGAACGCAGCCAGCGGATCGAGAATATGCGCGCGATCACGCGATCGATCCGACCGGAGGTCGAGACGCAGATCGAAAGCCTGTTCGACTATACGTTGTTCATGGACTCGCCGACCGCGACCCGACTCAAGAACTGGCGCGCCAAGGCGCAGAATGCCGCCGCGGCGAAATCGGGCTACGCTAATGCGGCCTACGGTCATCTCAAGGTGGCGGGCGTCATCGACCTGATCAGTAACCTGCTCCAAGCGGTCGGCGGAGAGCCCGGGGCCGATCGACTGACGCGCATCCGCCAGGCCGTCGAAGCCGCGGTGCAGGCCAGCGACGGCGGACTGACCTTCGCCGGCAAGGCTAGCGAATCGGCGATCCTGTTCCTGCGCTCGTTCGACCTCGGCTTCCGTATCCGCAGGCTGCGGCTAGTCGCCCGCCGGCTCGCCGAGCTGGAAGACGTTCTGTCAGAGGAGCAGCTCACCGCCGCACGCGATGCGATCTACGATGCGCTGGCCGCTTATCTCGAGGCCAAGCGGACGGACACCCATCTCGCCTTGCGCCGCGATGTGCGCAGTTTGTACAATGACGCCGCGCCATTGCTCGAAAAGCTGGCGGCATCGCTCAACCTTAAAGAACTCGACGACGACACCGACGCCAAGCTCGCCGACGCCTTTGCCGGCATGGCGAAGGATGTGAAGCGGCCGCTCTTGCTCAGTTATCTCGGCTTTCCGTTTTTCGACGTCGCCACCTTGCCGCTGCTCCAGGGCGAAGGGCTCGACGAATTCGACCCGATCAAGGTCGACCGCATCGCACCGGAAGACGCCACAGCGATTCGCACCGGCGGCGCTGAAGCGACGTTGAAAGGCATTCAGTTCAACAGCTTCGGCGCGTTCTTCAGTCGCGCCTATCGCGAGAACGATTATCTCTGGGGCCGGCTGCACGGCGCCGAGCGGATGATCGACATCATCGTGTCCGCGCTCCCGCCGCGCGTGCGGATGAAGCCGGGACGCGTCGCCGCGATCAAGCGCAATGCGTTCCATGCGATCCTGAACGAAGAGGAAGCGCGGCTGACCGCGGTTCCGGGCATGATCGACGCGCTCAGGCGGGAAGTGGGTTAGGATTACAACCTAGACCCGCTTGGCTAGGCTGAGCGTTGTCCGTCTCAAATGGGCTCTACAGCGTCGTCGCAATCAGCACGTTCCCGACGAGGACAGCGGCCATGACGACCATCAACACGCCCTTGAGCCGCGTATCCGGTCGGCGGCACAGCCGTACCCCGAAATAGACGAGGATCGCCGCCGCGATCATCGCTACGGCATAGATCATCTCCAACATCGCGCTCAGGACTCGCTTTCGCTCAGCGCCGGGAAAGCCGGCGCCTCGGCCGGTTCGGGGGCCAGTGCCTTGGCATAAGCGTCGATATCGACATTGCCGCCCGACAGTATGACCAGCATTCCCGCCTCGGCGGCGACCTTGCCTGCGAGTAGCGCCGCCAGCCCGACCGCGCCGCCTGGCTCGACCACAAGATGCAGTTTCGCCGCAGCCCAACGCTGCGCCGCGCGAACCTCGACCTCGCTGACCGCCACACCTTTGGCATCGCGCCGCGCCAGCACCTCGAAGGTCAACGGCGAGACGACCGGCGTCTGCAGCGCATCGCACGCGGTCGGCGGCGGGTTGGGGCCGACGGGCTCGATCCAGCTTGCCTCGAGGCTGTGGCGCATATCATCCCAGCCTTCGGGCTCGACCACGGTGATCCTGGCCTCGGTCAGGCCAAGCGCGATTCCCGCAGCGAGTCCGCCGCCGCCACAAGGGATCACGACATGGGTCGGTTCGCCCAGCCCGATCGCCTCCATCTGCCGCCGCGCCTCGATTCCCGCGCTGCCCTGACCCTCGATGATCCAGGGGTCGTCGAAGCTCGGCACCAGCACCGCGCCGCGCGCTTCGGCCAGCTCGGCGGCGATTCGCACCCGGTCCTCGGTCATGCGATCATAGGGAACGACTTCCGCCCCGAGCGCGAGCGTGCCGTCGCGCTTCGCCTTGGGTGCATCCGACGGCATTACGATCGTCGCCGGAATGCCCAACCGCTTCGCCGCCCAGGCGACTCCCTGGGCGTGATTACCCGATGAGAAAGCGACCACGCCTTTCGTGCGCTGATGATCGTCCAATGCGGTCAGCCGATGCCACGCGCCGCGCAGCTTGAACGCGCCGATCGGCTGCAGCGATTCGGCCTTGAAGGCGATCGTCACGCCATTGATTTCGTGAGTGAAAAGCGGCGATGGCGCCAGGATCGCCGTGATCTTCGCCGCTGCGTCCCTGACCCCTGCCCGTGTCGGCTGTCTTACGATCGTCACTTTTCGCCTCCGCTCACCAAATTCGGTTCCAAAAAGTCTTTACTTGGTAACCTTTGGACCTTATCTGCCCGCTTCCCGCTGCCCCATGGGACTTCCAACCGCAAGGCAGCATTTCACCGTACGGCGCAAGCCACTTGGAGGTCCCTTGAGTTGCACAAGCATCATAGCGCGCTGGGGCTAGCGAAAGCCCCTGGTAATTCCGCCCGCGGAATTGCTCTTGATCAGCGGCCGGTTGCTCCGGTCACGCTCATTCGCCCGCATGCGGCAGCCCGCGCCGCCCGATTCTTCGTCGAGAAGTTTCCGGGCCGCTCGATGTATGCCGTCAAAGCGAATCCATCGCCCGAGTTGATCCAGATCCTCTGGGACAACGGCATCACGCATTACGACGTCGCCTCGATCGCCGAGGTGCGGCTGGTGCGGCGCACGTTGCCCGACGCGACCCTGTGCTTCATGCACCCGGTCAAGGCCGAGGAAGCGATCCACGAGGCGTATTTCAAGCACGGCTGCAAGACGTTCAGCCTCGATTCGATCGAGGAACTGGACAAGATCGTCCGCGCCACGCACGGCGCGAGCGACCTGACGTTGTGCGTCCGCCTGCGCGTGTCGTCAGAGCATTCCAAGCTCAGCCTCGCGTCGAAATTCGGCGTGGCGCCGGGCGAATCGAAGGAACTGCTGTTCCAGGCGCGGCAGATCGCCGACGCTTTGGGCATCTGCTTCCATGTCGGCAGCCAGGCGATGACGCCCGCGGCTTATGCCGAGGCGATGGAGCGCGTGCGGCAGGCGATCGTCGAGGCCGGCGTGACCGTCGATGTGGTCGATGTCGGTGGCGGCTTTCCGTCGACCTATCCCGGCATGGAGCCCCCGCCGCTCGAACATTATTTCGAGACGATCCATCGCGCGTTCGAGAGCCTGCCGATTTCCTATTCGGCGGAACTCTGGGCCGAACCGGGTCGCGCGCTGTGCGCCGAGTACAGCTCGATCATCGTGCGCGTCGAAAAGCGCCGCGGCGACGAATTGTACATCAACGACGGTGCCTATGGCGCGCTGTTCGACGCCGCGCACATCGCCTGGCGGTTTCCGGTCACGTTGCTGCGCGAGCCCGACAGCCACGCCAAGGACATGGCGTACAGCTTCTACGGCCCGACCTGCGACGATCTCGACCATATGCGCGGGCCGTTCATGCTGCCGGCGGATGTGCGCGCGGGCGATTATCTCGAGATCGGGATGCTTGGCGCCTATGGCTCGGCGATGCGGACCGCGTTCAATGGTTTCGGATCGGACGAGACGGTGATCGTCGACGACGAGCCGATGGCGTCGCTTTACCTGAGCGAGGACCGCGAGGTCGCGTCGAACGTCGTAAAGCTGTAATGACAACCATTCAAAGCCGTCATGCCAGCGAAAGCTGGTATCTCGGGCGGTATTCGTGCTGCCTGAGACCCCAGCTTTCGCTGGGGTGACGGCTGTTTTTACGGGTTTCCGCGTCCCCATAATGACGGCGGCATGAGAAAACGGGAACAGACCCATGACCGACACCCTGACCAAGACCGCGGCCGCCAACGCGCCGATCAACGACACCCGCAAGGCGGAATTGCTGTCGAAGACGGTCAAGCATATCGACATCAAGTCGTTCGACGCGCGCCCGATCGTCGATGCGATGAGCGACATGAGCTTCACCAGCCGCGACCTCGGCCGCGCGACCAAGATCTACAACCAGATGTTGGCGGACAAGGATTGCACCGTCGTCCTGGTGATCGCCGGCTCGACCTCGGCCGGCGGCTGCATGGACCTCTATGCTGAGCTGATCCGCAACAACATGGTCGACGTGGTCGTCGCGACCGGCGCGACGATCGTCGACATGGATTTCTTCGAAGGTCTTGGCCACAAGCACTATCAAGCGCTTGAAATTCCTGACGACGATACGCTGCGCTCGCTCTATATCGACCGCATCTACGACACCTATATCGACGAGGAGCAGCTTCAGGATTGCGACCACACGATCCTGCAGATCGCCGACAGCCTGGAGGCCAAGCCCTATTCGAGCCGCGCCTTCATCCGCGAGATGGGCAAGTATCTCGCCGAGCATGGCAAGAAGGACAACAGCCTGGTCAAGCTCGCCTATGAGCATGACGTGCCGATCTTCTGCCCGGCGTTCGTCGACTCGTCGGCGGGATTCGGCCTGGTCAAGCATCAGGTCGACCGCGCCAAGGCCGGCCAGCCCTATATGGTGCTCGACGCCATCGCCGATTTCCGCGAGCTGACCGAGATCAAGATCCAGGCCGGGACCACCGGCCTGCTGATGATCGGCGGCGGCGTGCCCAAGAATTTCGTCCAGGACACCGTCGTCTGCGCCGAAATCCTCGGTCACGAGGATGTCGAGGTGCACAAATATGCGGTGCAGATCACGGTTGCCGACGTGCGCGACGGCGCCTGCTCGTCCTCGACGCTGCAAGAGGCGGCCAGCTGGGGCAAGGTCAACACCGGCATCGAGCAGATGGTGTTCGCCGAAGCCGGCTCGGTGATGCCGCTGTTGGCGAGCGACGCCTATCACCGGGGCTTGTGGAAGGACCGGCCGGAGCGTCGTTGGGCGAAGCTTTTCGCGTAAGCGCTGAAGCCTGTCGAGATAACAAAGCGGCGTCCGGTCCATCGGGCGCCGCTTTTCTTTTCTCCTTCTCCCCTTGTGGGAGAAGGAAGGGGCCCACTCGCGCAGCGAGTGGGAAGGATGAGGGGCAGCGCTCATGCCTCCCCCTCACCCTTCCGCCGATTGCATCGGCTCCCTCCCTCTCCCACAAGGGGAGAGGGAGATCGAATTAGTCCCTAACCCGATAAGCCTCGGGCACGACGAACACCTCGTCGGCGCGGGTATAGCCGCCATCCCGCACCTCCTCGATCAGCACCATCGTATGCGCCCGCGCGCCTTCGCCGAAATATTCGACGAGCAGGTCGGTCGTGCGATGTGCGAGGTCGGCCTTTTGCGCCTTCGAGAGCGCGGCTTCGGGGAGCTTGAAATTCGCGAATGGCATGTTGGCGTCCTTAATTCTGATTGCCGCGCGCCTGGCGGGCGAACTGGTTGAGTTGTTGGAAAGTCTCATCGAACCGGCCTTCGCGCTCGGCATTGCGAAGGAAGGCCACGCGCTGGACCAGTATCTCCGGCGGCGTGGGCTGCTGGGCGAACAATGCCATCACTTCGTCGGCGAATTCGTCGAGCGGTTGATAGCCTTCACGCGATTCCTGCCCGGGGGTCAGCCCCGTCTGCACCGCGGGCGGCGCGAGTTCGATCACCTCGACCTTGCCGTTGAGCGCGTCGCGCATCGCGACGGTGTAGGAATGGATCGCCGCCTTGGTCGCATTGTAGGTCGGCGTATCGACTAGCGGCACGAACGCCAGCCCCGAGGTCACGTTGACGATCGCCGCGTCGGGCTGCGCGACAAGATGATCGATCAGCGCATTGGTCAGCCGGATCGGGCCAAGCAGGTTGGTGGTGATCGTCGCCTCGGCATCCGACAGATCGCGGGCATGATCGAGCGCCTCGAACCGCATGATTCCGGCATTGTTGATCAGCACGTTGAGCGCCGGGAAACTCGCGAGGACGCGCGCCGCGAAATCGGCCACGCCTTCGGCGCTTTCGACATCGAGCGTCACCGTATGGATATTCGGCCGGCCCGCCGCCGCCGCGTCGAGCGCGTCCTGGCGGCGGCCTGCGATGATGACGACATTGCCGGCGTCGTGGAACCGGTGCGCCAGCGCTTCGCCGATGCCCGACCCGCCGCCGGTGATGAGGATGGTGTTGCCGCTGCTTTTCATCGGATCGCTCCTACCTGGGGTTGATGGCCGCGATGTACGCTCCTACTCTCCATATGAAAGAAGGCACCGAAAAGATTTATACTTACCCGAAAGAGAGTGACGGCATGAACGCCCCTGCCCCCAATCATCTGCCCTGGCCGACCGACATAGATCCGCGCGTCGAGGCGCTGGTCACCGAGGTGATCGGCCGGGTGGCGGACAAATGGACGATGCTGATCCTCGATGTCCTCGCCGAGCGGGGCGAGTTGCGATTCACCCAGGTCGGCCGTGAGGTACCCGGGATCAGCCAGAAGATGCTGACCCAGACGCTGCGCCAGATGGAACGCGACGGGTTGGTCGTGCGCACTGTCCATCCGGTGATCCCGCCGCGGGTCGAGTACCGCCTGACCGATCTCGGCTTCTCGCTCGGCGAAGCGTTTTGCGGCGTGTGGATCTGGGCGAAGGACAATCTCGAGCGTATCGACGCCGCGCGCGCGTCCTTCGATTCCCGACGGCCGGGCTGAGCGCCGCGCAATCCGTTGCAATCGCGGACCGGTTGATGCAGCGTCCCCGGCATAGCAGTCTGGGGGAGGCTCTTCATGCATAGCGAGATCCTGAAACCGGTCGTCGTTCTGATCGCCTGGACATTGGTGATGTTCGTCTGGATGATCGCGGTGCGCTTGCCGGCGATGAAGGCCGCCGGAATCGATATAACCAAGCTGAGGGGCGGCAAGGGCAGCGACGCCGACGGCGTGCTTCCTGCCAAGGCGCAATGGAAAGCGCATAATTACAATCACTTGCTTGAGCAGCCGACGTGCTTTTACGCCGTATCTTTCGTGATCGCCTTCACCGGCACCGGTGACGGGATCAATGCCTGGATCGCCTGGGCCTATGTCGCGCTGCGCATCGTACACAGCCTGTGGCAGGCGACGGTCAACAAGGTCTCGATCCGCTTCACGATCTTCATCCTGGCCACCCTTTGCCTGATAGCGCTTACTCTGCATGCCGCGATGGCGGTGTTCCATGGCTGAGAAATTCGAGCGCCATCGTCAGCCCTGGCGGCAGGACGAAATCCAGAAGCTCCACACGCTGGCCAAGAAGGGCATGGCGCTGAAGGCGATCGCCAAGGCGCTGACGCGGAGTGAGGAATCGGTCAAGCAGCGCGCGAAGGAAGACGGGTTGGCGATTGCGAAATTGCGGTGAGCGTTACTCCCCTCCCGCTTGCGGGAGGGGTTGGGGGAGGGCCTGTTATGTGGAGAGCGCTGTCTTCCGACACGCCCTCCCCTAGCCCCTCCCGCAAGCGGGAGGGGAATCCACCGCCTACCCGAACAATCTCGCCAAACTCCGGTCGAGCGTCACCAGCTGCCACAAGGTCCGCCCATGCTCCGCACGGCCCGCTTTGTGTTCCGCCGCGATCCGTTCGATCGCGGGCCCATCGAACCATTGCAGCAGCCGCGGTGAGCGCGCCAAGTCGGCCGCCTCGTCGGCTAGCGCGCCGCGGAACCAGGCGCTGATCGGGGTGACGAACCCCATTTTCGGGCGATAGAGGATGTCGTCGGGCAGATAACGCTGCATCGCCTTCTTCATCAGCCATTTGCCCTGGCCGCGCCGCAACCGCATCGACACCGGCAAGGTCGCGGCGAATTCCATCAACCTATAGTCGAGCAGCGGCTCGCGCGCTTCCAGGCTGACCGCCATGCTGGTACGGTCGACCTTGGTCAGGATGTCGCCGGTCAGCCAATGCTGGATATCGGCATATTGCGCGCGATCGAGTGCGTCGCGCGCCGGCGCGTCACGCATCGTCGCGATATAGCGATTCTCGGCGCGGTGACCGCCAAGCTGGCGCCAAGCCTCGGCGGTGAACAATTTCTCGCGCAACCCGGGCGTGGTCACCCCGACCGAGCGTGCATAGGCGGTCGCGCCATCCTCGGCGAGCGCAAGCAAGGTCGTCTTGGCGCGTAGCGGACGCGGTGCCCAGTCGGCCTTGGGATAGAACCGCCCGAGCGTGCGGAACACATTGGCCGACATATCGCGCGGCAAGAGCGAACGGATGCGCTCCTCGGCCGCCTGGAACTTGTATCGGCGATAGCCGGCAAACGCCTCGTCCGCGCCATCGCCGGACAAGGCCACTGTCACCTGTTCGCGCGCCAGCTCGCAGACACGAAACGTCGCCAGCGCCGAAGCATCGGCGAAAGGCTCGTCGAAGGCGCTGGTCAGCCGGTCGATCAGCGCGAAATCGTCGGCGGCGACGACGCGTTCGCGATGATCGGTATGATAGCGCGCGGCGATAGCGTCGGCATAAGCGCGCTCGTCATGCCCGGTTTCCTGGAAGCCAATCGTGCACGTCTTGACCGCGCCTTTCGACAATTCGGCCATCAGCGCAACCACCGCCGAGCTATCGACGCCACCCGACAGGAACGCGCCGAGCGGCACGTCGGACACCATGCGCAGCTTCACCGCGGCACGCATGCGGTCGACCAATTCGGCCTCGAGATCCTTGAGGGACCCGCTCGCGCGGTTGGTGAAGTCGAGATCCCACCAGCGGCGCGGCATCGGCACCGGCCGCCCACGCTCGAGCATCAGATAATGCGCGGCGGGCAGCTTCTTCACGCCGGCGACGACGCAGGCATCGTCGGGGACGTAGCCCAGCCCCATGAAATCCTCGATCGCGGCGAGATCGGGCGCGCGGCGGAGCAGCGGATGCGCGAGCAGCCCCTTCAGCTCGGAGGCGAACGCGACCGATCCGTCCGACAGCACGACGTAATGGAGCGGCTTCACCCCGAGCCGGTCGCGCGCCAGGAACAGGCATTGCCGCCCCGCATCGTGCAGCGCGAAGGCGAACATGCCGTTGAGGCGATCGAGCATCGCTGGACCCCATTGCCGCCAGCCATGGAGCAGCACTTCGGTATCGCCATTGGTGACGAACTTCGCGCCCATCGCTTGAAGCTCGGCGCGGACCTCGGCGAAATTGTAAATCTCGCCATTATAGGTGACCGTCAGGTCGCCATCGTGCATCGGCTGCGGGCTGCCCGCGACGTCGATGATCGCCAGGCGGCGATGCGACAGGCCGACACCCGACGCGGTCCACACGCCGGCGCCGTCGGGGCCGCGATGCGCCTGGGCATCGGCCATCGCCAGCACGCGGGCGCGATCGACCGGCTTGGGAGTTCCGGGATGATAGATCCCGGCGATGCCGCACATATTATTGACCAACCCCCGTGTTCGTGCTCGTCACCCCAGCGCAAGCCGGGGTCTCAGGCAATGTCGCCATAACTCTAGAGATCCCAGCTTTCGCTGGGATGACGGGAGTTGTCACCGGATCATCCCCGCCGAACGATCGGCCAAAACGTCGAGCGACCCCAAAGCCGCGAGGAATTTCGCCATCGCCGCGCGCGAGTCGTGGCCGGGCAGCGTTTCAGCTGAAACATGGATCGCAACCGCACGCTGCGGCCCGCCCAGCAGCTTGGCCTTGAGCGTTTCGAGCTTCACGATTTTGGGGTCGGATGTGAGGACATTGCCGATCCGGTACCACGTCGCGACCTGACGCTCCACCGGCCCCGGCACGGTGATGCGCATGACCGTACCGCCGTTGAGATCGTCGAGATCCTCGACCCGCACCCAGCGGTCATCCTGTTGCATGACGCCGATCCCGAAGCCCACCATCTCCTTGCCCTGATGCTGGCTGCCATAGACCGCGATCGCGAGATCGACGGCGTTACCCGCATCATCGACATAGCGGCCGAATAACTGATGATCGGCGCCTGGATAGGTCGGCATCCAGGGCGCACGCGTGCTGACCGGCGCGCGGGTCCAACCGGCGACCTGCGGCAAATCGATATGCTGCGGCAATGCCTGCGCGCGACCGGCGATCGCCGCCGACCACCCGGGGAACGCCGCCGCGACAGCGAGCACCAGCAACGCCGCGACGATCGTGTCGAGCGGCCAGCGAACCGGGCCTTGCAACCGCGCCGGATCGAACGCCGGCGCATCGGGCGCGCGGTCGAACCATTTCCAGCCGATCGCCAGCACCGCCGCCATTACCAACCCGAAGAACACCCAGCCGAACACGATATGATCGTAGCCGGTCGCCTGTTCGACGCTGGTCAGCACCGCGGCATAGATCGTCCCGAACGCGCGAACGCCATTGGCCAGCACCGGCACGATGATCGCCATCGTCATGAAGGCGATGCGCCGCGGCCAGGTGCGGTAGCAGAGGTTGGCGACCAGCACGCCATAAGCGATCATCGCGATGACGAACTTGGAGCCCGAGCACGCCTCCGCCACTTCGAAATACTTATCGCCCGCGGTGATCAGCACGCCGTCGACCGTCGCCGCGACGCCGACCAGATGGAGCAGATGCATCGTGATCCACACGGTGATCGTCTGGAGCGGCGGCTCGAGGAATTCGCCGAACGGCACCAGGAACAGCGCATAGGCGATCGGGAAGAGCAGCCCGCGCGCGACATTGGGCCCGAATATCGTCACCACCGCGCCCTGCAGCATCATCACCACGCCGAGATGCCGCGCGAACGATACCCCCCCGGCATCGCCGAGCAGCCAGCCGAATCCGCCCGCCGCAACCAGCGTGAGCCCGGGCGCCCAGGCTTGGGGAGTCAGTTGCGCCAACTCGCTCCGCCTGATCCATACCAGCCAGCCGACCACCGGAGCGATGAACAGGCAATGCCCGAAGGTAGTGTTGGTCCAATAGAGCTCTGCCAATGCCGCAACGTCCCGCCGGAACATCAGCAAGATCATCGCCATCGCCGCGGCAAGCGCCACCACCGGGCGGCGCCAGGCAGGAGCGATGGCGAGATCGGGACGAGGCGCGGAACCGGCAACGCTGGTCATGCCGCGGCCCGTCCCTTCGCCTTTGGCGGCACACCCTTCGCACCCCAGCCGATCAAGGCATCGAGCGGCGCCAGCCTGGCGTTCCAACCATAGCGCGCCTGGACCCGCTCGCGTGCCTTGCGCCCCATCGCCGCTGCGCCCTGTACGTCCGAAAGCAACCCGTTCACCGCGTCCGAAACTTCCGCCACGGTGTCGCCGCTCAGGATCGTGCCGTCATGGTCGATTCCCTCGGCGGCAGGCCTACTCGCGACGACCGGGCGCGCCATCGCCATCGCTTCGAGCACCTTGTTCTGGATACCGCGCGCGATCTTCAGCGGTGCGACCACGCAGGCCGCCGCCTCGATCCACGGCCGTACGTCCGCGACTTCGCCAGTCACCCGCACGCCATCCTGCTTCGCCAGTGCGGTAACCGCGTCGGTCGGGTTGCGTCCGACGATGACGAAGACCGCATCGGGATGAACGACGCGGATATGCGGCAGCACCGTTTCGGCGAACCAGGTCACCGCCTCGACATTGGGACGATAGTCCATCTGGCCGGTGAACACGATCAGCTTGCCGGTCGTATCGATGCGACGAAACGACGCGGCGGGATCGAAGAAGTCGGTATCGATTCCATTCTCGACCACCTGCACATTGACGGAGCCGGTGCGCTTGCGGAACAGATCGGCTTCGGCCTCGCTGACGAACACGCTGGCATCGACGCGCCGCGCGATTTGCCGTTCGAATTGGAACAACAGATTCGCCTCGCGCCGCATCAGCCAGCGCATCGGTCCGCGCGAGCCCTTTGCGTAATCCGCGAACTTGAGCGAATCCATATCGCAAAAGTCCATGATCACGCGAGCGCGAGTCTTGGCGGGCAGATATTGCGCCATCTGACCCGAAAAGACGTAGATCGTGTCGATCGAGCGGCGCTCCAACAGGTCGGCGATGACCTCGCGCATCGCGTGATTGTCGAACGCGGTCAGCGATGCCGGCCTGCGCTGGACCAGCGCCTCGACGAGCGCGCGCCGTCGCGATTTGCCGCGCCACAGGATCGACCGGCTGGCGGTGAATGGCACTAGCCCCTTCTTCGCCTTGAGGTCGCGGGGATCGTCGGCGAAGGCGACGAGATGCACGCGATGTCGCGCGGCAAGATGTTTAAGCACGTTGAACGCGCGGATCTTGTCGCCGCGATCGGGTGGAAAGGGCGATCGATGCGCGAGGAACAGGATATCCGCCATCAGCCGAGGCCTTTGGCGATCACCGGTCCCATCGCATTGGCGAGCCACAAGGGCAGTTTCTTCCACACCGCTACTTGCAGCCGATATTTCGGGCTCATCGGGTTCATCTCGCGCGGCGTTTCGCCAGCGGCGACACGCTTGGCGTAGCGCAGCGGGACGCCCTCGAATCCCCAATTCTTCTTGAACGCGGCGACTCCCGTCCCCGCTTTCGAGCGGCCAAAATCGTAGCGCGTGCACCCGCGTCCACGCGCATGGCGCATCAGTTCGTAATAAAGCCGGTCATTGGCCTTGAGCGCCCTCGCCTCCCGCGTGCCGCCGCCCCAGAACGGATAGACGGTGCCGTTGAGGTAGAGGCTGAACACGCTGGCATGCGGCTTGCCGTCTTTGGATACCGTCACGACGTCGGCATGCTCGCCCAACTCGGTGGCGACCGCGCGAAACAGCTTGGCGGGGAATACCGGCGTGCCGAGGTTGCGGACGGACTCCGAGAACACCGCGTAATGCATCGCCAGATCTTGCGGCGTGCTGCCGATCGCGATGTCCAAATCGGCGTCGAGCGACTTGCGGACATCGGCGCGCTGCTTGCGCGGGATCGCGAGCAGTTCGGCTTCGTCGTCCTTGGCGAGATCGCGCGAGAAACCGAGATAGGTCGTCTCGTCGACGATCCATCCCTCGCCCGGCGCCGGTCCGCCACGCAGTTCGAGGCTGGGACAGCCCAGCCGTTCGGCCATCGCCCAGGCCGACGCGGCGAGAGCGTCGGCAATCGCGTCGCGGCTCGTCAGGATACCGCCATCGACGGCGAACCCGGCCGAGACCAAAGCCTTGCCGAACAGCGGTGAGCGGATTTCGGTCAGTGGCAACACGCCGGCGAGCGTGCCATCGGCGTGCTCGGCGATCAGGCAATGCGCGGTCTGACCGCAGGCGAGCGCGACCGCGACGTTCCAGCCGGTCAGGTGGAACGGCGTGGCATCAGGATGCGCGCGGACATAGGAATCGATCCGCGCGCGCTCGCTCGGATTGCCCAAGTCTGCGGCGTTGATCGCCACCGGGGTCGAGACCAAAGGCATCGTCACTGCAGGCGCTCCGCTTCGATGGCGACGACGGCGTCGACGCGGCCCCAGTCGTGGCGCTTGACCAGCCCGCGCAATTTGCCCGCCATCGCGCCGAGCCGGCTATAATGGCGCAGCCGCGACTTGAGCGGCGCGCGCGCGACGCGCGGCTGGTCGGGGTCGACTTCCCAGGGATGGAAATAGAAGACCGCCGGGCGATGCTCGTCGCGATTGGCGCGCGCCACCGCCCGATCGGTGATCGCCGCCGGGAACAACCGGAAGAATCCGCCGCCGGTGGTGATCTTGCGCCCCGCGACCTCGGCGAGCGTGATCGGCAGTTCGATCAGGTCCGATCCGGCCACCGGACGATAAGCGTATTTGGGCGCGTCGGCCCAGCCATAATGGTCGTGGACGAGCGGCGCGACGCTCGACGAATAGGCATAACCTTCCTCGGCTAGCACCTGATGCGCCCAGGGTGTGCGCTGGTCGATCGAAAAGCTCGGTGCGCGATAACCGGTCACGCGCTGGCCCGATGCATCTTCCAGCGCGATGCGCGCTCGCTTGAGGTCGGCGCGGAACGCGTCGGGGGTCATCGTGAAGACGCGATCGTGGTCCCAGCCATGGCTCGCGACCTCATGGCCCTCATCAGCGATGCGGCGGATCAGCGCAGGGTTTCGCTCGGCCACCCAACCCAAGGTGAAGAAGGTCGCCTTGACCCCTGTCTCCCCGAACAGGTCGAGCACCATGTCGGTATTGTAAGCGACGCGGCTGTCCAGGCCGTCCCAATCGGCCTTGGCGATCACGCGTTCAAAGGCGCCGACCTGGAACCACTCCTCGACGTCGACGGACAGGCCGTTGCGCATGATGCCGCTCCCGTCGCGCGTCAGGCCGCGCGGCCACCGCGCGCTGCCGCGGCCTCGTTACCTTCGACCCAATCGACCAGCAATGCCAGCACGCGGCGCAACGCCGCATCTTGTTCCTCGAGCCGCGCCTCGATCGCCGCGAAGCGATCATGCGCAATCTCGATCGGCGCGGGCCTGGGGTCGTTCGCTGGTGCCGCAGGTTCCACCGCCGCGAGCGGTTCGCGCGTTGCGACCGGCTCAGGGGCCTTGATCGGCTCCGGCACCGCGAAGATTTCGGGCTCGGGCTTGGGTTCGGGCGCAGCAACGACCGGCCGCGGCGCGGGCGCGCTTGGGGCGGGCATGTCGCCGGTGATATCGGCGATCACTGCATCGACCACCTTGGCGTCGATCACGTCGACCTGCTCGATCGCGCCGAACAGCAACACGCGTCCCGCCAGCTGGTTGAGCCGGCGCGGCACGCCGTCCGACCCGCGATAGAGCGCAGCAAAGGCGTCGGGCGTGAATTTGGGACGGCCGTTCCAGCCGACCAGCGACATGCGGTGCAGCACATAGGGCTCGACCTCTTCGGCGCCCATCGGATCGAGATGATGCATCGCGATCACGCGCTGGCGGAGCTGTTCGAGCCGGTCGCTGCCATGCAGCGCAGCGCGGAATTCGGGCTGGCCGAGCAGGAATATCTGCAGCAGTGCGTGGCCGCCGGCCTGGAAATTGGACAACATGCGCAATTCTTCGAGCGCGCCAGTGTGCAGTGCCTGCGCCTCGTCGACGATCAGCAAGGTGCGGCGACCCGCGCGTGCGATCGAATGCAGGCCGCGTTCGATCGCGACGAGCAATTGCGCCTTCATCAGGCCCGCGGTCTCGACCCCCAGGCCAGTCGCGACGATGCGCAACAAATCGTCGCCATCGACCTGGCTCGACACCAATTTGATCACGTGCAGCCGCTCGCGGTCGATCGTCGCCATCAGATGGCCGACAAGCGTGGTCTTGCCCGCGCCGACATCGCCGGTGATGACGATGAAGCCCTCGCCCTGGCTCAGGCCATAGCCGAGATACGCCATCGCCTTGCGGTGGGTGGCGGTATCGAACCAGAATTTCGGATCGGGCGTCAGCGCGAACGGGCGTCCGCTCAATCCGTAATGGTCGTCATACATCGTCTTCGTCTCCGGGCGGGGAACCCCCGCCTCTCCGGTCAGAACTGGTAACGTGCTCCCAACGACGCCTGCGCGCTCGTCTGGTCCTCTTGCCCCTTCTGGCTGAAGGTATAGGCCCCGACCGAGACGGTCGTGCCGAGGCGGCCAAAGCTGCGCGAGACCGATCCGGTCGCGCCCAGACTGTAGATGCCCGGCGCAAGGCCGCTGTCGTAATAATTGGCGAACAGGTCGGCGTTGAACGACGTGTGCTCGCCGATCGAGGTCGAGTAGAAGAGCTGTGCGTAATAGCTCTCGTCGCTGGTGCCGATGATCACCACGCCCGGGCTGTTGGGCGCATAGAATTTGCGATTCGAATAACCCACGCCGAAGCCGAGCGTTGACGTGCCGCGAGTCAGCGTGGCCACCGCATCGACGCCGCGTGAGCGATAGGTCGCGGTCGACACCGACTGGAACACCGAATTCATGCACGCGCCCGCGGCGCCGCCGCCGGTCGTGCCGAAGGTGCATCCGGAGAATTGCTGAGCGAGCAAGTCGCGCGTCGCGGTGAACTGGGCGGGGAGCCCGCGCAAGCTGCGCTGCAACTGGCCGCCGAAGGTCTCGACCGTATCATAGACGCCGACCTGAACGCCGACGCTTCTGCTCGGGGCGTAGCTGAGCGAGCCGGTATAGCTCCACGACCCGTAACGGCGGCCGACATGCGCCTCGACCGCAGTGCGCGGGCTCGGACGCCAAATGACGCCGGCATCCCAATAGATGCCGTCGGTCTGATAGGCGATGCGGCGCGGCGAATTGGGATCGGTCACGAACCGCCCACGGCTGTCGGTGACCGGCACGCCGGCCGTGTCGAGCAACGGATCGCGTGCGCTCGAGGTCAGCTTTTCATAACCGACGCCGCCGACGACCGCGACATTGCCCGACAGCGGCATCACCGCGTCGACGCGGCCATAGAGATCGTCGAACCGGTTGCCGAGCTGGCTCTGGTCGTCGCGCGTCCAGCCGCCACTTGCGGTCAGGCCGACCGGGAGCACGGTGCCCGATTTGAAGCCAACCGAGGCGGTCGCGATCTGCGTCTTCGAATCGTCGAAATAATCGAGCCGCGGGCTGCCCGGGGCGACCCCGGTCGGACCCGGCTCGGTCACCTTGGTATAAGCGAAGCGATAGGCCGCATTGATCGCGACCGGACCGCTGCCGGTAGAGAGCGTCGGACCGACATAGCCCGAATAAACGTTGCTGACATTGTCACGGTCGTTGCCGAAGAACACGGGCGCCGCGCCGCGAATGTCGTTGCGCGAGCGCGTGGCGATACCGCCCGCGTCTAGCGACAGCCCGCGCGCGACGCGGACCTGCGCATTGGCCAGGCCAGTGACGACATCCGCGTCGCCGCTATTCTTGTCCCAGGCGAACTGATGCTCGTAGCGCGCCGATACATTGATCGACACGCGCCGCGTCTCGACCGACGCGTCGATCCCGGCCGCGGCCGAGCTATAGGTCAGCACGTCGCCAGACTGGACGTCGGCGGTGAGCACCTGGCTTAACTCGATATACGGCGCGATCGAGACCTTGCGGTCCCTGCCTCGACTCTTACCGCCATCGTCCTGCGCCGCTGCCGGCATTGCTGCCAGCAGCGTCGCAAGCGCGACCCCCGCGGAAAAAACGCGCATCATTGGCCCTCGTCCTCCTGGCCGTAATAACTGCCGAAACGAGCCCCCCCCGGGGCGAACGCAACGCTGTTCAACAAAAGCTGGATGTGCTCGCAGCCTTCCAGTCGCTGCACGGTGTCGCGGATCTCGCCTTCCGTCGTCTTGTCGGCGCGGACCACGAGCATGACTTGGCCGACATGCAGCGCCAGCACCGAAGCGGGCGACGCCGACAAAGCAGGCGGAGAATCGAAGATCACCATGCGATCCGGATCGGCAGCGAGCAGCCGCGCGATCAGATCGGGGGTGCGGCCGCTGGCGACCAGCTCGGTATCCGAAATGGTCTGGGTGCCGGCGGGCAGCAGACTGAGATTGGGAATATCGGTGCCGACCACGCATTTCTCGATGTCGATCGAGGGATCGTTCAGTGCATCGAGCAGCCCCGGACCATCCTCGACGCCAAGCCGGCTCATGATCGCCGGCTGAGCGAAATCGGCATCGACCAGCAGCACGCGGGTGTCGCGCTCCGCCGCCATCGAGATCGCCAGGTTGATCGCGCAATAGGTCTTGCCGTCGCCGGGCTTGGCCGAGCAGACCAGGATCGTCCGCGCCTTGTCGGGCTCGTGCTTGTTGAGCTGGCGCGCGGTGAGCAGCAGGTGGCGTTTGGCGAGGCGGAATTCCTCGGCGAGCACGCCGATCGCCGCACCCGGGATGAGCAACTGGTTTTCCACCAGCAGATCGCGGTCGACTTTGGCCTGGCGGCCCGCCACGGGCAGAGCCGCCGGCGGTACCGGCGTCGGCCGAGCGACGGGCGCGGCGGGTGTTTCCGCCGGCGCCGCAACCGCCAGGGGCGTTTCCGCCGGCTTCGGTGCCTCGGCGACGGGCACAGGCGCGACCGGCTTGAGAACCGGCGGTGCCTGCAAGTCGCTTTCGGGAATCGCGCGGGCGTTCAAGCGGGCCGAAAAGTCGTAGACTTCGGCAGCACGCTCGAGCAGCGATCCCTTGTTGGTGATGATCGGCTTGTTCATGCCGCGAGCCCCCGCATCAGCATTTCGACGCCAAGCAGGCCGACGAACGCCACCGGCAATGCGGCCGCCGCGCCCGCGAACATGCGCAGCTTGCGTTTCCTGAATTCGACTTCGACCCTGGACACGCGCTCGCTGATCGACCCGATCACCGGCAGTCCGGTCGCCTTTTCGAGGCGTCCGGCAGTGGCAAAGGTCGCTTTGAGCTGTGACAGCGCGAACGCACCGCCGACGCCGGCGAAGATCGCCGCGAGCAGCACCCCGGTCAGCAACAACGGCCGGTTGGGCGCGGTCGGCGCACGCGGCGCCACCGGCGGATCGATGACCTTGAACTTGATCGAGTCGGTCTGCGCCTGCGCCTGCGCCCGGACGCGAACGTCCTCGCGGTCGCTCAGCAATTTGTCATATTGGTCCTTGAGCACCTGGTAATCGCGGTCGATCTGGCTCTGCTCGTTGGCCGCCGCGGGATCGCCGTTCAGCTTGCTGGTGATCGCGTCCATGTCGTGCTGCAGCTGTTGCTTGCGCGCCGACAAAGCCGCGACTTGGGACTGCTTATCGACCTGCATCGACTTGAGCGAGAGATATTGCGGGTTGGGCTGGCCGTTGCCGGCAAAGCTGCCGACCGCCGGCTCACGCGCCGCCGCCGCACGCGCGGCACCGAGTTGGCTGTTGAGCGCGATCACGTCGGGATGCCTGTCGGTATAGCCCTTGGCCCGGGCATCGGCGAGCTGCCCCTCGATCGCGGCAAGGCGCGCGCGCGCTGGCCCGGCGCTGCCGGCACCGCCAACCCCTGGAATGCTCACGGCGGTTCCCGACATCTGGCCGTTGATCGACGCCAGGCTGGTCTGCGCGGCGGCGAGGTCGCCATCGATCTGCGCCATTTGCGTGCGCGCCGCCGACATGCGGTCGGACAGCGAGCCGGTACCGGGCAGCGATCCGAGATATTGCGTCTGGAACTGTGCGCGCTTGGCATCTGCATCGCCCAGCCTGCGCTGCAGATCCTCGACCTGGCTGTCGAGGAAACGCAACGTGCTCTGAGTGTCATTGCGGCTATCGGCCAGGTTCTGGTCGACGAAGATCGAGATCAATTTCTGGTTGATCTGCGCGGCGAGCTTGGGGCTCGACGAGGTCACGCTGATCTCGAACAGATTGTTCTGTTGAGCGACGATCTTGACGGCCTGCTGCAGGCCGGCGACGCGGTCGGCGATCTCCTGCGGCGTCGAGACGGTGTTGGCCAGGTCGGTGCCCCGCACGACCTTTTCCAGATTGACTGCGCTGGTCAGCGTCTGGCGGATCGTATCGACATCGTTCTGCTGCTCGGCCGCGCTGATGCCGATCTTCGACGGCAGCACCTGGCCCATCTGGACGAACACGCGCGCTTTCGATTCGTAGCGATTGGGCATCTGGCTGACCGCCAGCCAGCCCAGAATCGCGACGGCCCAGGCCGCCGCCAGGGCAATCCAGCGGCGGTTCCAGATCGCGTGGAGCGCGACGCGAAATTCGTCATAAAGGCCGTTCACGGTTTCAGGGCCTCCGTCAGAACATCGATTCGGGGATGATGATCACGTCGCCCGGCTCGAGCTTGACGTTCGCCGACGGGTCGCCGTCCTTGAGCAGCTTGCCGAGCTTGACGTTATACTGGCGCTGCTGGCCGGTATTGCGGTCCTGGCGCACCAGCCGCGCGCGGTTGCCCGCGGCATATTGGTTGAGCCCGCCGACCGCGATCATCGCGTCGAGCAGGGTCATGTTGGCGCGATACGGGATCGATGCCGGCTTTTCAGTCGCACCGACGATGCGGATTGACTGGCTGTACGTGCTCTGCGGGCTCTCGACGATGACCGAGACGATCGGGTCCTTGATATAGGTGCCCAGCGCGATCTTCATGTCGTCGGCGAGCATCGCCGGGGTCTTGCCGACCGCGGGCATATCGTTGACCAGGGGTGTGGTGATGCGGCCATCGGGGCGCACCTGAACCTTCGCCGACAATTCGGGGTTGCGCCAAACGAAGATGTTGAGCTGGTCCATCGGACCGATCACATATTCCTCGCTCGGCTGTTCGCGCGTTCCGACGAACGACGCGGGCGGCAATTGCGCACCGCCGCCGCCGGCACATCCCGTCAGCACGCTGGCGCTCGCACCGACGAGCATCAAGGCATTGGAAAACTTCACGAAACTCATAATCAGCCTCCCGTCTGCGCACGGCTGGACCGGTGACGTCACTCCGGCACGCGCAGACTTCGGGCTTGGCTATGGGGTCGAGGGGGTAAAGATTGCGTTAGGAGTAATCGGTCACACCAGTATTTCCCCGGGTCTGGGGTGGCCCAGGAATTCCCAGGGACTGGCGGTAAGTCCATATGCTCCCGCTATGAAGATCGCGATGACGTCACCCGGACCGGCCCGCGGCAGTTCGACCTGGTCGGCGAGGCGATCGAGCGGGGTGCACAGCGGACCGACCACGCTCACTGTTTCGCGCGGCGCGTCGGCCGACGCCGTGGCGACGGCAAGGGGATAGTTGCGACGCACGACGGTGCCGAGATTACCGGTGGCGGCGAGTTGATGGTTGAGGCCGCCGTCGCACACCAGGAAGGTCTCGCCCCGGCTTTCCTTGCGATCGATGATGCGGGTCAGATAGACGCCCGCTTCACCCACCAGCCAGCGCCCGAGTTCGATCGCGAATCGCGTGTCGGGGAGCGCCTTCAGCCTGAGCGTCAGCGCGGCACCAATCGCTTCGATATCAAGCACCTGCTCGCCCGGGAAATAGGGAATGCCGAACCCGCCGCCGAGATTGACGAGTGGCGGCGTTGCCCCCGCTGCCTCGGCCAGCCGGGCTGCAAGGTCGAGCGTATGCGCCTGGCTGTCGATGATCGCCGCGGGATCGAGCGCCTGCGACCCCGCGAAGATGTGGAATCCGCGCCAATCGGCGCCGGCCTTCAGGAGTCGTTTCACCAGCGCCGGGACGCGTTCGGCATCGACCCCGAAGGGCGAGGCGCGCCCACCCATCCGCATCCCCGACCCCCGCAGCTCGAATTCGGGGTTTACGCGCACCGCGAGGCGCGGTGCCGCACCCCGCCGATCAGCGATAGCCAACGCACGATCGGCTTCGTTTTCGCTCTCCAGATTGATCGTGACCTCGGCTGCAATGGCGGCGTCGAGCTCGGCATCGGTTTTTCCCGGCCCGGCGAAGCTGACTGCTTTGCCAAGCGTGGCAACCCGCGCCAGCTCGCCTGCGGATGCGACGTCGAACCCGTCGACCAGCGGAACCATCGCGGCGAGCAACGGTGCGAAAGGATTGGCCTTAACCGCGTAATGGAGGTCGATGCCCGGAAAAGCTGCGCGGAACCGCGTGATCCGGCTTCGGATCACTGCTGAATCGTAGACGAATAGCGGCGAGGAGCTGAGCAATTCTTCCACCGACCGGCCGCCGATCGTCAGCGGAAGCGACTGAAATTCCAGAGGGATCGCGCCCATCGGCTTCATGACGTCATCCCCCTCAATCCCGCGCGATCGAGCTTGCCGTTGGCATTGCGCGGCAGCTCGGCCAGCCAGATATAGCGCGCCGGATGCATGAAATTGGGTAGATCGCGGCGCAGACGCTCCCGCAAGACCGGTTCGGCGGAGCCGTCACCCTTCGCCACCACCACGATCGCCTGGCCTTGGCGTTCGTCGGGCACGCCGATGGCGACCGCCTCGCTGGTCTCGCCACCGGCGGTGATCGCTTCCTCGATTTCGTTGGGGCTGATGCGGTTGCCGGCCGATTTGATCATCTCGTCATCGCGGCCGACGAAGCGCAGCAGCCCGACGGCGTCGCGTACCGCCGTATCGCCGGACCATACCGCCATGCCGCCCGCTTGCGACCAAGCCGGTGCCGGGCGGAAGCGCGCCGCGGTCCGTTCGGGGTCCTGCCAATAGCCTTGGGCGACGAGCGGTCCGGCATGGACCAGTTCGCCCGGCTCATCGACGGCAGCCTCGGTCCCGTCGGGCCGCACGATCATGATTTCGGCGAAGGGAATCGCTCGACCGATAGAGTCCGGGTGGTCGGCGACCAAGGCGGGATCGAGATAGGTCGAACGAAACGCCTCGGTCAGCCCGTACATCGGATAGATATCGGTCTGCGGGAAATGCTCGCGCAGTCCGCCGATCAGCCGCCGGGTCAGAGTGCCTCCTGAATTCGTAATTCTTTTCAAAGATCTCGTGTCTATTTCCTGAGGATCGATATCAAGTAACTGCGCCCAGAGTGGCGGCACGCCGGCCAGCGTCGTGATCCGCTCGCGCTCGATCGCGCGGTAGACGTCGCGCGGCAGCAGATAGTCAAACGGCACGACACACGCCCCCGCCGCCCAGGTCGAGAACAGCTGGTTCTGGCCGTAATCGAAGCTGAGCGGCAGCACGCCGAGCACGCGGTCGGCAGGAGCGAGCCCGAGATAATGCGCCACGCTGATCGCCCCGAGCCACAAATTGGCGTGGCTGAGCATCACCCCCTTGGGCCGCCCGGTCGATCCCGAGGTGTAAAGAAGCGCCGCCAAGGCGTCCGGGTCGGCGTCCGAGGGCGGCAGGACCGGTCCGTCGAGCGGCGGATCGTCGGTCACGATCCTCGCACTCTCCGCATCGAGCGTCTCGGCGCGCGCCCTTTGCGTGATTAACAAGCGCGCGCCGCTATCGGCAAGAATATGCTGCACTTGTAAATGTTTGAGCTGTGGATTTACAGGAACATGGACGAAACCAGCACGCGCCGCCGCTAATGGCATCAGGCACGTGGTGCGCGTCTTGGGCAGCCAGGTCGCGACGCGATCACCCAGGGCCAGCCCCTGCCCCGCAAGCCATCCGGCCAGCGTTCCAACCGCCGCTTCCAGGCCAGCGAAATCGAGCATGCCATCGCGCGTCGCCAGCGCCGGATCGCCAGCGCGCCCACGCAACGTCAGGTGATCGAGCGGCCGCGGCACTGGATCGAGTGGGATCATGGGACCTTGATAGCGAGGCGCGACGCTTCCCCCAAGACTGGACTACCCTCGCAGCTGAAGCTCAACTCCCAACATCACTCCGGCCTCGTGCCGGAGTCCGCCTTGCGACGACGGAAGCCGTGACCCGTTACGCGGCGGACGCGCCCGGCATGACGAACTGAATGTATCGTGCTGAGGCATCGGCTTAGCCACAACGGCGAAGCGCACCGCCCCGACACCCTTCCCAACGCGCTTCCCTATCGGTAACGCGCCGAAACGATGACCACGCACCACGCTCCGTCGACGGTCGGCCAGACCGTGCGCGCCGTTCTCAAGGATATCCTGGCGCTCGACGCCGATCGCGTCGCCGCGTTCGACGACGATACGGCGCTGTTCGGCGCCCTGCCCGAACTCGATTCGATGGCGGTCGCCGGCGTGCTGACCGAGATCGAGGATCGGCTGCACATCCTGATCGAGGATGACGAGGTGGATGGCGAGATGCTCGAAAGCTTCGGCGCGCTTCGCCGCTTTGCCGAGGCCAAGGTCGCGGCAAGGGATTCCGCATGATCGATCACTACGACTGGGCCGGTGGGCGCGAGGCGATGATGCGCTTCGGCCCCGCCACCGGCCCGGTCGTGGTCGCGATGCTGCCGCTGTTCGAGGAAGCCAATCGCACGCGCACGTTCCTGAGCGGCGTGTTGCGCCGGCTTGCCGAGCGCCATATCGCAAGCGCACTCCCCGACCTTCCCGGTCAAGGCGAGAGCCTGGTGCCGACCGAAAATGCCATGCTCGCCGGCTGGCGCACCGCGCTGGCGTCCGCCGCAAGCGCTGCCGCGGGCGAGCGTCCTATTCATATTTTATCCTGTCGCGGCGGGGCGTTAGTCGATCATGACGTCAAGGCGGTATCGCGCTGGCAACTCGCGCCCGCCAAAGGCGAGGCGCTGGTCCGCGAGCTGCTCCGCACCAGCGCTGCCGCGGGCGAGCGGATCGAAATCGACCTCGGCAATTACAACGACGAGGGCAATCCGGTGACGATCGCCGGCAATGCATTGTCGCGCACGTTGCTCCGCGATCTCAACGCCGCCGATTGCGTGCGCGACGGCGCCGTCCGCGTCGTCCGGCTCGAGACCGACCCCGCTGTCGCCGATCGCAAGGTCGCCGGCGCACCGCTCTGGCGCCAGAGTGAACCAGGCGACGATCCCGCGCTCGCCGACGTGCTCGCGGACGATATCGCCGACTGGATCGCGCGATGCGCGAGCTGACCAATTTTCCCTGCGATGGCGACGCGCTGATCGGCACGCTCGATGACGCGCCGGGGACGACCGGCCTGTTGATCGTATCGGGCGGCAACGAACTGCGCTGCGGCGCGCATCGCGGCATGGCGCTGCTGGCCGCCGATCTCGCCGCCGCCAGCATTCCGGTGTTCCGCTTCGACCGGCGCGGGATCGGCGATTCGGACGGTACTAATCACGGCTATCAGGATAGCGGGCCGGACATCGCTGCCGCAGTTCGCGCTTTCCGCACGCTGGCACCGCAACTGACTCGCGTCGTCGGCTTCGGCAATTGCGATGCCGCCACCGCGCTCGCCTTGTTCCATCGCGGTGCCGGGATCGATGCGCTGGTGCTCGCCAACCCCTGGGTCGGCGACGAAGACGATTCTTTGCCCCCCGCCGCCGCCATCCGGTCGCATTATGCCGATCGCGTGCGCGATCCGCGCGCATGGCTTCGCGCCTTGTCGGGAGGGATCAATATAGGAAAAGCGATCAAGGGGTTACGCAAGGCTTCTTCCAAATCGAAAGAAGCTACAAATCCGATCGCCGCACGGATGGCGGTGGCGATGGTCGATACGCCACGCACCATCCTGCTCGCCCAGCGCGACAATACCGCGATCCGCTTCCAGCATGCGTGGCGCGAGTCGGATACGATCCGTCGCCGCGAAACCGACAGCCACAGTTTCGCGCGGCCGGGCGATGGCGACTGGCTGCGCGAGCAGATTCTGGTGGCGATCCGGAGCGCCTGACGCGGGAACGCCCCGCTCGCCTTCGCGTTTAGCCGTGACGTGACGGGAGCTACCGCATGTTTTCCAACCAAGATGTCGTCCGCGGAGCGCTGCAAGCTTATGTCGACAAGGACCGCGAGGCGATCGAGCAGTTGATCGCTGAAGACTTCCACTTCTCCAGCCCGCTCGACAACCGGATCGACCGCGACACCTATTTTCGCCTCTGCTGGCCCAACAGCGGCAACATGGAGGATTTCAAGATCGTGCGCATGGCGACCGACGGGGACGCGGTGTTCGTCACCTATATCGGCACGGTCAGCGGCAGGCGTTTCCGCAACACCGAAGTCCATACCGTACGCGACAGCAAGATCGTCGAGGTCGAGGTCTATTTCGGCTGGAACGTCCCCCATGACGTCGCCGAAGGCGAGCATGCCGACCCGAAGGCCGAGCCGGCAACCGCCTGACCTCACTCGGCCGCTTCGGCGACCTTCTCGAAATCCGCCTCTGCCAGGAACCGCTCGGCGTCGAGCGCGGCCATGCAGCCGGTCCCCGCGGCGGTGACCGCCTGGCGATAGACCTTGTCCATCACGTCGCCGCAAGCGAACACGCCGGGGACGCTGGTCCGCGTCGTGCCGGTTTCGACCTTAATATAATGGTCGGCGTCGAGTTCGAGATGTCCGCGGAACAATTCGGTCGCCGGATGATGCCCGATCGCGACAAACCCGCCCTCGACATCGAGCCGCGACAATTCGCCGGTCACCGTATCGCGCAATTCGAGCGCAACCAGCCCGGATGTGCCGCCGCCGTCGACAAAGGTCTCTACTTCCTTGTTCCACAGCACCTTGATCCGCTCATTGGCAAACAGCCGCTGTTGGAGGATTTTCTCTGCCCGGAACGAATCGCGGCGGTGGATCAAGGTCACGTCGGGCGAGTGGTTGGTCAGGTAGAGCGCTTCCTCGACCGCGGTGTTGCCGCCGCCGATCACCGCGACCTTCTTGCCGCGATAGAAGAAGCCGTCGCACGTGGCGCAGGCGCTGACGCCTTTGCCCTTCAACGCTTCCTCACTGTCGAGCCCCAGCCATTTGGCCTGCGCGCCGGTCGCGATCACCAGCACGTCGCCGACATAGACGTCGCCGCTATCGCCGATCAGCCGGAACGGACGCCGGGTCAGGTCGACCTCGACGATCGTGTCCCACATCATCCGCGTGCCGACATGCTCGGCCTGCGCCTGCATCTCCTGCATCAGCCAGGGGCCCTGGATCACCTCGCGGAAGCCGGGATAATTCTCGACATCGGTGGTCGTGGTCAGCTGGCCACCGGGCTGGATGCCCTGGACGACGATCGGCTCCATCCCGGCGCGCGCGCCATAGATCGCGGCAGACAGGCCGGCCGGGCCCGAGCCGAGGATGAGCATGCGAGTGGTATGCGTAGTCATGCGGGACGTCCTAAGGGCGAAGGGCCCTTTCGCGCAAACATGGGTTGAGATTTATCCACAACAAGCTGCGTGGAGACGGAGAAAAGCTTGCACCTGCCCAAGTGCGGCAGGATGCTGGGCCGATCAATTTTCGAGCAAGGAATGCGATGGTGCGACGTCTCGGATCGCCGATTCTCTGTGCGTTGACCCTGACCAGCCTCGCTTGTAGCGCGCAGAGTATATCGCAGTCGGACAAACAGCCCGCCCCCGCCAAGAGCGCGCCGCCGGTGCGCACCATCGGAGTCTGGCAACCCGCGGCAGGGCAAACCCAGTTGCCAATCTGGCCCGGCAGCCCACCCGATGGCACGCTCAGGCCACAGCCGCCCGAAAGCGTGAATACCTACAAGGAACCGCTCGAATTCGGCGGCAAGTCCGAAGCGGTGCTCGACATCGCGATCCCGACGATGACGATCATCCCGCCCAAAGGACGCAGCAACGGCACCGCCGTCATCGTCTTCCCCGGCGGCGGGTTTCAGATGGTGTTCGTCACGCTCGAGGGCACCGAGATCTGCGACTGGCTGGTCACCAAAGGCATCACCTGCATCGTCTCGAAATATCGCGCGCCCGGTGGCAATGAATATTGGGACGACGGGCTTCAACGTCACATCACGCCCAAGATCATGCGCGCGTTGCAGGACGCGCAGCGGACGATCCGGCTGGTTCGCTCCAAGGCGAAAGAGCTGCACATCGACCCCAACAAGATCGGCGTGATGGGCTTTTCGGCGGGCGGCTATCTGGTCGCGCAGACCAGCAATATTCTGACGCCCGCGTACAAGCCGGTCGATGCGATCGATCGCATCAGCAGCCGACCCGACTTCGCCGTCGCACTCTATCCCGGCCATATCTGCCGCGACGGTAAGTTCGACCCCACGCTGCCGATCATCAAGACTGCGCCGCCCACCTTCATCGCGCAGGCCTGGAACGATCCGATCGACCCGGTCTGCAATAGCTTGATGTACGCCAGCGCGCTCGACAAAGCCGGCGTGTCGACAGAACTGCACCTGTTCGCGAAAGGCGGCCACGCTTTCGGACTACGCAAGAAGAATGAACCGGTCGGGGTCTGGCCGCAATTGGTCGAGCGCTGGATGACGCAGATCGGGATGCTGTAGGCGAGCATCCAACCCATATCGTCACCCCGGCCTTGTGCCGGGGTCTACCGTCCCCCAAGCTGAGGCGCCAGCGGCTCCGTGGATGCCGGCACAAGGCCGGCATGATGGAGGTAGCTTCACGGAATCTCGAACAGCCCCGCCGCGCCCATGCCGCCGGCGGTGCACATCGACACGACGACATATTTCACGCCGCGCTTACGCCCCTCGATCAGGGCATGGCCGGTCAGGCGCGACCCGGTCATCCCGAACGGATGCCCGACAGCGATGGCGCCGCCATTGACGTTGAGCTTGTCGGGATCGATCCCCAGCGTATCGCGGCAATAGAGGCATTGCGACGCGAATGCTTCGTTGATCTCCCACAGGCCGATATCCTCGATCTTGAGCCCGGTCCGCTTGAGCAGCTTGGGGATCGCGAAGACCGGGCCGATGCCCATTTCGTCGGGCTCGCACCCCGCGACCTGGAAGCCGCGATAGATGCCGAGAATATCCTTGCCTTCGGCCTCGGCCGCCTTGCGCTCCATCAGGATCTGCGCCGCCGCGCCGTCCGAGAGCTGCGAGGCATTGCCGGCGGTGATGTACTTGCCTTCCTTGATCACCATGCCGTCCTTGAACACGGTGCGCAGCCCCGACAGGATTTCCGCCGTCGTGCCGCCGCGAATGCCCTCGTCCTGGGTGACAGTGACCTGTTCGGTGCCGGTCTGGTTGCCTTCCTTGTCGAACACTGCTTTTTCGACCATGATCGGCACGATCTCTTCGGCAAAGGCGCCTTTCTGCAGGCCATCATAGGCACGCTGCTGGCTCATCGCGCCGAACTCGTCCTGTGCCTGGCGAGAGATGCCATAACGTTCGGCAACGACCTCGGCGGTCTCGATCATCGGCATATAAGCATAAGGCTTCTTCGCGATCACCGACTGGTTCTGGAACGGCTTGCCTGCCTGTTTCGCGGTCAAGGTGATCGATTCCATCCCGCCGGCGAGCGCGACGTCGAGCTCGTCGCACATGATCCCGCGCGCGGCGAGGGCGATCGCGGTCAGGCCCGATCCACATTTGCGATCGAGCGTGAAGGCCGGGACGCTGGTCGGCAAGCCGGCGGCAAAGATCGTGTTGCGCGCAACGTTGTAGCCCTGCGTCCCCCATTCGTTGCCCGCGCCGTAGAACACGTCGTCGATCCGCGCCGGGTCGATGCCGCCGCGTTCGACCGCGGCGTTCATGACATGCGCGCCGATCACCGGCGCCTCGGTGATGTTGAAATAGCCCCGATTGGCCTTGCCGATGCCGGTGCGGGCGGTGGAGACGATGACGGCTTCGCGCATGTTCTATCCTCTCATTTATCGAATATCGGGTATGGCGCTTAATCTGGCCGCGCGGGAAAAGCGAGAGGGCTGGCGCACGCCCCTCACCTGCGCCAGAACGCCGCCATGACGATCATCCCACTTGCCGCACGCTCCTTGCTGTTTGCTCCTGGCGATTCGCCCCGCAAGCTTGAGAAAGCCGGCCTGAGCGCCGCCGACCTGGTGATTATCGACCTGGAGGACGCCGTCGCCGAAAGCGCCAAGCCTGACGCGCGCAAGGCAGTCGCCAGCCACCTCAAGACGACGCATCGCCGCCAACCGCATTGGGTACGGATCAATCCGCTCGATACGCCCCACGCGCTGCCCGATCTCGCCGCGATCGTGCCCGCCCGTCCCGACGGCATTGTCTTACCCAAGGCGACGCGCGCCGACGCCGAGCGGCTGAACAATTATCTGTCGGCGCTGGAGACCGCCGCCGGCCTTCCGCTCGGCGATATTCCGGTGTTCGTGCTCGCGACCGAGACCGCGGCGGGCGTGTTTGACGTCGGCAATTACGCCGGCTGCCCGCGCCTGGCCGCATTGAGTTGGGGCGCCGAGGACAGCGCCACGGCGCTCGGCGCGACCAGCAACCGCGACGACAATGGCGATTACGACTTCCCCTATCAGCTATTCCGCGCGCTCTGCCTGACCGGCGCCGCCGCCGCCTCGGTCAGCGCGATCGAGACGATCCATGGCGATTTCCGCGATGCCGAAGGACTCGACAAGATGGCCCGCCGCGCGCGCCGCGCCGGCTTTCGCGGCATGCTCGCGATCCACCCCGACCAGGTCCCGGTGATCAACGCTGCCTTCACCCCTTCGCCCGACGAAATCGCCCATGCGGAGAAAGTCCTGGCCGCATTCGATGCCAATCCCGGCGCCGGCACGGTGGGCCTCGACGGTGCGATGCTCGACATGCCGCATCTGAAGCGCGCGCAAGCGTTGCTGGCGATGAAGCGATAGCGCAACTCGGTCTTGATCCGCCGCTAGGGAGGATAAAAAGGGGCCTAGTTCGCGCCCTTCCCCGTCCACTTGCCCATCCAGCCAAGCACCTCGCGATACCATTGGCGACTTTCCTTGGGATTGAGCACCCAGTGGCTGCCGCCCGGGAAGACGATCAGGCGCGACGGGATGTCGCGGCGCTGGAGCGCGGTGAAGGCGGCGATACCCTGGGTATAGGGAATGCGGTAATCGCCCTCGCTGGTGATCACCAGTTGCGGCGTCTTCCACTTGTCGACCAGATTGACCGGGTTCCATTTCTCGAACGCGGCCGGATCCTCGTAATAAGGATGCCCGCCATGCTCCCATTCGTCGAACCAGAGTTCTTCGGTTTCGTAGGCCATGGCGCGGGCGTCGAACACGCCGTCATGCTGGACGATGCACTTGAAGCGATCCGGCCAATTGCCCTCGATCCAGTTCATCATATAGCCGCCATAGGACGCGCCAAGCGCGCAGGCATTGTTGCCGTCGAGCCAGGTTAACTTGGTCGTCGCAGCGTCGAGGCCTTTCTTCAGGTCCTCGAGCGGCCAGCCACCCCAATTGTTGCGGATCGCGTCGCTGAAGCCCTGGCCGTACCCGGTCGACCCATGGAAATCGACCGCGACCAGGCCATAACCCGCGCCGGCGAACAAAGCGGGGTTCCAGCGGTAGGACCAGCTGTTGTTGCTCGATCCCTGCGGCCCACCATGCACCATTAAGGCAACCGGCGCCTTGGCGCCCGTAGCGAGCCCGGCTGGCTTGACCGCATAGCCCCACACCTTGTCGTTATTGGCGCCGGTGAAGCTGAAGCGCGTGACCGTCGGCATGTCGATCCCGGCGAACTTGTCGGCATTGACGCTGGTCAGCCGGGCGCTCTTCTTGCCCGCCAGCCAGTAGAAATCGTCGGGCGCGGTCAGCGAGTTCATCGCATAGACCAAGCCCTTGGCGGTCGGCACCACCGCGGAGACCGACCCTTCCTGGGTCAGCCGAGTCGGCTTGCCCGACTTGAGGTCGACCGCGAAGATCGGCACTTCCTGCGTATCCTCGGCAGTGACGTAGACCGTCTTGCTGTCCTCGCTCCACGCGATCGAGCCGACCGAGCGGTCCCAGCTTTCGGTCAGCGCGCGCACCTGCCCGCTTGCCAGATCGCGAACCATCAGCACCTGACGGTCGGCTTCGTAGCCCGGACGCTTCATCGCGAACCAGGCGAGATATTTGCCGTCGGGCGACGCGGTGGGCAAATTGTCCATGCCGTCATTGGCGTCGGTCAGATTGATCGGCGCGGCGGATCCGTCCGCAGGCGCGGCGAAGATGTCGAGATTGGTCGATAGCGGTTCGGTCCGCCCTGCCTCGCGCAGCGCGAAGAACACCGTCTTGCCGTCCGCCGACCACGATACTTCCTCGCCACCACCGAACGGCTTCGAGGGAGAATCGCCGACCAGCCCGCCTTCGATCGCCTTGCCGTAACCGCTCGCCTTGCCGTTCGCCATCGGCAGCACGAACAGCTGCGACCGTGTCCCGTCCGACCAGCTTGCCCAATGGCGGATGAACATCTGATCGAAGGTGCGGCCATTGCCGGCATCGTCGCGCTTCTTGACCATCGCCGGCTCGCTCGACGGCGCGCCGGGCAGGCGATCGGCCCAGATCAGCATATTGTCCTCGGTCGGCGCGACCTTGAACCCGCCGATCCCGCCTTTGAGGTCGGTGACCTGGGTCGGGGCGCCGCCGGTGACGGCGATCGCCCAGACATTGTCCTCGCCGCCCTTGTCGGACTGGAACCAGATGGTCTTGCCGTCATGCGAGAATTGCGGGCTGGTCTCGTTGACCGCCCATTCGCCGATCAGCTTTTCGGGTTTGGCGCCCTTGGTGGTCAGGTCGAGCCGCCACAGATCGTAGCGGCCCTTGTCGCCCGCCAGATCGGTCTCACGCTGCTGCCAGACCAACCAATGCCCGTCGGGCGACACGGCCGGCGACGAGACGCGGCTGAGCATCGTCACATCCTCGATGGTCAGTTGGCGCGCGGTAGCAGGAAAGGCGAATGAAACGAGCGCGACGCTCGCGAGGAGGAGCTTCTTCATGCAGCGAGATAGAGCAGAAGGTGGTTGCCCGAGCAACTACCCGTCGCACCGAAAACTCGCTTCGTCCCGGATCAGCGCTGGCCGGTGATCCGCGCGATTTCCTTGGCGACCATCGCTTCGACCAGATCGGGCAGGTTCGCGTCGAGCCAGTCGCGCAGCATCGGCTTCAGCATCTCGCGGACCAGCCCTTCCAGCGTGTCGCTTCCCGCGACTTCGGGCTTGATGACGAGCCGCGACAGGCTGGCGAGCCTCGCGCGGCTGGCTTCCGCGGCCTCATCGGAGATGATCTTTTCGGCGGGCGTGGCCGGCGCAGGTGCCGCGGCAGCGGGCGCCGCCATCGACGGTGCTTCCGAATCGGGCATGGCTTCGCTCAATTCGAGCACGTCGTCCTCTTCGGCGACCTGGGCCGGAGTCGGCTGCGACGTCGGGCGACGGCGCGCGCGCGATACCCCGCCGGTCTCGACATCCTCGGCGATGATCCGTTTGATCGAGGACAGGATGTCCTCCATCGACGGTTCGGCGCTTACATCCCCCATAGGCGGCCTGCTTCCTGACGACGCACGAACCCGCGCAAATCGCGAGTTATTTGGTCTCGTTTGCGGGACGATCGGGGGCCGTGTCAACCGGGGCGTTCAACTGAGGGTCGAGCGGACGCTTCTGCGACGAGTCCTGCGGGGGCGTATCGCGCGTGCTGGTACCGGTCGGTTTGTAGGCCGGATCCACATCCCAATCGCTCCACTTGCCCTTGACGCGGTTGTAATTGGTCAACGGATCGTAGAGCGCGCCGCCCTCAAGTCCGAGGTCGCGCGCCTCGGCCTGCCCCATCGCCGCGAGCAGCGCGAAACCGGCGACATAAGCGTCGCGCTGCGCGGTCACCAAGGTCACCTGGCTGTTGAGCAATTCCTGCTCGGCGTTGAGGATGTCGAGGATCGTGCGGTTGCCGACGCTATTCTCGGCGCGCACGCCCTCGAGGCTCAGTTTGTTGGCCTCGACCGCGCGCTGCGACGAGGCGATCACCTCGAGCGAGGACTTCCAGATGGCATAAGCCGAGCGGGTCTGCGCGATCACGCCGCGTTCGGTATCCGTCGTCTGTTCGAGCGCCTGGGCGCGGCGCGCCTGCGCCTGGCGCACCTGCGCCGACGGGCCGCCGCCCTGATAAAGCGGGACCGAGAATTGCAGACCGACGGTGCCCGCCGACCCGGTCTGGCCCGGCTTGGGGCTGGTACCGGCGCCGTAGGAACCGAGATAGTTGAAGTAATTGCCGCCGACGACGCCGCTCAATGTCGGCAGCCGCGCGCCCTTGGCCGCATCGATGTCGAAACGCGTCGCGTCGCTGTTCCGCTGTGCCGCGAGCAGCACCGGGTTGTTCTTGAGCGCCACGTCGACCGCGTCGTCGGGCGCATTGGGCAGGTTCGGCAAAGCGGGCGGATCTTCCAACTGCCCCGGAGGCGAACCGACCACCCGAATGTAGCTTTCCTTGCTCGAGATGAGCTGCGCCTGGGCCTGTTCGAGTTGGCCGCGCGCGACGGACAGACGCGCGTCGGACTGCGCGACGTCGGTGCGCGTCAGGTCGCCGACCTGGAAACGATCCTTGGCCGCCTGGAGATTGACCTCCAGCACCTTAACGTTTTCCTTGTTCAGCCCGACGATCGCCTCGTCGCGGATCACGTCCATATAGGCGCCGACCACACCAACGAAGGTATCCG
The DNA here is from genome assembly GCF_056401155.1 of Sphingomonas sp. P4_G2. NCBI lineage: Bacteria > Pseudomonadati > Pseudomonadota > Alphaproteobacteria > Sphingomonadales > Sphingomonadaceae > Sphingomonas > Sphingomonas sp. P4_G2. Next base: position 156,565 of record NZ_JBFUJY010000004.1, read on the forward strand.
ATTCGGTGCCGCGCAATTGCATCCGGCTCGCATCGACCCGCGTTTCGGCGCCCTTGATCGAGTTGCGGACGCGACCGCCGCTATACACCGGAACCGCGAGTTGCGCGCTCGCCTGAAGCTGGCGGTCAGGCGACAGCAAGCTGTTCTGGCTGCTGTTGAGTGCGTTCTCGGTATAATTGCCGGTGACGCCGACATTGGGACGACCCTGCGCCTTGGCGATCGGAACGTTCTCGTCGGACGCGCGAACATTGGCGCGCTCGGCGGCCAATCCCGGATTGGTGTTGTACGCTTTGACGAGCGCGTCGCGTAGTGTGTCGGCTGCTGCCGGCACAGCCGCGACGGCGACCATGGCGACACCAGCGAGTAGGACGGAAACGCGCATCAAATCCCCATTTCTTTTAAAACGCCCATTGCTTTCAAAAGACGAAGCTCCGCGGCGCCGCAAAACCTGGCAGCGCGACGCAATCCACATCGGCGAAAGCGCGCAGCCCGAACGCCCCCTTGATCGTGCGCCCCGACGCGAGGCGCGATACGCCACGTTCGCGCAGCCCCGTCACGACACGCCCTCCAGGAGCAATTTGGCCGACCAGCGATTCGGACAGCGCTTCGACGCAGCCATCGACGACCAGCACGTCGTAAGGCGCGCCCGCTTGATGGCCCTGATCGAGCGGTCCCTCCACCATCTCGACATTGCCGCAACCCACCAGCGCCGCGCGGGCGTGCGCGGCAAGGTCGGTATCGCTTTCGACCGCGACGACCGAGCGGACCAAACCGGACAGCACCGCCGCTGTATAGCCGCCGGCGGCGCCGATCAGCAGCACCTTGTCGGTCGGCTCCAGATAGGCCTCGGTCAATAGCTTGCCGGTCGCGATCGGCAGGTTGAGGTACCGGCCATTGCCGATCGCCACGGCGGTGTCGCGATAAGCCAGACGACGCGCGCCTTCGGGAACGAACTGCTCGCGTGGGACCCTGGCCATTGCGGTCACCACCCGCGGGTCGTTGACCGCGTTGGTGCGCAGCTGGCTCTGCACCATGGCATGGCGCATCGCCTCGAAGCTGATGTCGTCGCCGATCATGTCTGGCGCCAAATTGTTCATAGCCCGCCCAATCGCATAACTGTTTTACGTATGCAACACACTTCATGCCGCTCGGCTGCTATATGGTGCGCCGCGCCGCACGCCAACCCGCAATAGCGCATTAAATTATAGGCATCATATAAAGCCGCTGTTGACTTGGGGCGGTCCGATGCGCAAAGCCCCGCGCCTTACCACGCCTACGAGGCCCGTTGGCGGAGTGGTTACGCACCGGACTGCAAATCCGTTTACGCCGGTTCGATTCCGGCACGGGCCTCCATCGTCGCGCCTTTGCGGCCGCGCGGTCAGGGTAGTTTTTTTCCCATCGATGCCTGCAGGACGGCGTACCATTCGGCGCGCGTCCATTCGACCTTGAAGGCATCGCGCGCCTCGCGAATTCGCTCGACGCGCTGACTGCCGACGATCGGGATGACCCGCGCCGGATGCGCCATCAGCCACGCATAGGCCGCCGCCGCTGCGGAGACGCCGTAGTGAGCGCCCTTCCCCGCCAGCAGCGCGGCAACCGGCCCATCCTGGCCCACCCGCCCTCCGCCCAGCGGCGACCAGGCAAGGACCGCGTGATCGCGTGCCATCGCCAGGTCGAGCGTGCCGTCCCACAGGGGATCGGTGTGGAGCGGCGAGAATTCGGGCTGCGTGCTTGCCAACGGAACCGTGAGGAAGCTTTCCAACGCCGCGACCTGCGCCGGCGTGAAGTTGGACACACCGATCGCGCGCGTCTTCCCGCTGGCGATCATCTTCTCGAGCGTCGCCGCGAGCTCCTGCGGATGTGCGAGCAAATCGGGACGATGGACCTGCCAGAGATCGACCTGTTCGACGCCCAGACGTCGTAGCGACGCATCGAGCGCGCGATCGAGATAGCCGGGGCTCGAATCGTACGGCACGCCAGGGATGATCCCTCCCTTGGTTGCCACCACCATATGCGCGCGCAATTCGGGCGCCTCGCCCAACACGCAGCCGAGCGCCGCTTCGGCATCGCCAAATCCGTCGGCGCCGTTGAAGCCATAGATATCGGCTGTATCGAACAACGTGATCCCGCTGTCGAGCGCCGCCTCGATCAGCGCCCGGGCGCCGATGACGTCGGCGCCACGCAGCCGCCACATGCCCCAGGCAATGGGTGAGACAAGGATGCCACTTTTACCAAGCGGGCGTGATTCAACGGAAAGATGTTCGATCATGGCAGCGCTCTTGCCACGGCTATGGGCCAGCTGAAATGGCTAAAGGATCACGTCGCCTTCGCCACCGGCGAGAATGCGCCCCATCGCCTCGAACAGAGCGTCCATCGCCACCGGCTTGAACAATACCTCGTTGGCGCCCGCTGCGATGCAGCGTTCGCGAAGGTCGATCGCGGTATCGGCGGTGACCACGATGATCGGCAGCTTGGCCTTGGCATCGGGACGTGCGCGAATGCGCCGAATCGCGGTGATGCCGTCCATCCCCGGCATGCGCAGGTCGACCAACGCCATGTCGAAATCGCGCTCTTCGATCAGTTTGAGACCGATCTCGGCGCTTTCCGCCTCGGTCATTGCCGCCCCGGCCACGTCGAGCATGTCGGCGACGACCCGCCGATTCATCGGATCGTCCTCGATGAAAAGCACATTCATCGCAGCGACCCCATCCGGACCGTCGGGCAAAGCATATCAGATAGCATGGTTGGTCCCCCTATCCGCCTATGCAGCCCGACTATCAACATCTTCATTTTGCGCTACCGAAACGATCGTCTGGACCAGTGTCGCCCCGGCAATCGGCTTGGCAATCAGTTGATCTACGCCCGCCGCGGTTAACCGGGTGCGGTCAGCCGCATCCGGGTTTGTCCATAGCAACGACACCGGCGCGCCGGCGAGGCGCCCGATCGCGGCGTCCACGTCCCCGTCCATGGCAATCGTCGCTTCATCGGTGACGATCCGCTGGACGCCGCCCGCTGCGATCATCTCCGCCGCTTCGTCGATCGAGCCGGCCGCGATCAGCGTCGGGAAACGCGGCGCGAACAAGGTCTTCAGCATCGCGCGGCTGATTGGGTTCTTGTCGACGATGAGCAGTGCCTTGCCATGCTCGTGCTCGACCGCCGCGGCTTGATCCTCCTCGACGCGAACCAGCGGGACGGCCAGGGTAAAGGTCGATCCCTCACCCGGAACACTCGCCACCGTGACGTCGCCGCCCATCGCCCGTGCGATGTTGCGGCAGATCGCCAAGCCCAGACCGGTGCCGCCGAACTGACGCGTGGTGCCGGCGTCAGCCTGACGGAACGACTCGAAGATGAGTTCGAGCTTGTCCGGCGGGATGCCAATCCCAGTATCGTGGATTTCGATGGTCACGAGTTCGTCGTCGGCCCCCTGAATCACCCCCGACCGGACGTGAATATGTCCATTCTGGGTGAATTTCAGTGCATTGGAAAGTAGGTTGAATACAATTTGTCGCAAACGCGCCGGATCGCTTTCGATCAGTGGTGGTGCCTCGCTGACGTCGAGTTCGAATTCGACACCCTTCGCGGCGGCCTGATCCTGCCACATGCGAGACACGTCGCGCAGCATCGCCGCCAGATCGACGGGTGCGCGTTCGATCGTCAGATTGCCCGTCTCCATCTTGGCGACGTCGAGAATGTCGTCGACCAGTGCGCGCATCGACACTCCGGCACCGTGCACCACGCCGATCCGGTCGCGCATCGCGGGATCGAGCCGTCGGTCGGCCAGCATCACCTGAGTCATCCCCAAAATGCCATTGAGCGGGGTGCGAATCTCATGACTGGTGGTGGCCAGGAATTCGGTCTTGGCGGCCAGCGCCTTGCCCAAGGCCGCATTGCTCGCTTCGAGATCGATGTTCGCCGCGCGAACCTCGTTCCGACTGCGACGGATCGTGACGAGGCCAAAGCCGAGCATCCCAACGATCACCACCGCGGTCACGCCCGATCCGATGAAAATCCAGAATTGTGTATTGGCCCGCGCCTTTTCGTATTCCGCGCGCCGGTTGGCTTCGTCACGCTGCAGCTTGGCGATCTTGAGGCTTTGATTGGCCGAATCGAATCGCGCCGCCATCAGCGCCGTTGAGTGCGACGACACCAGCTTGGCATTATCGTCGTCGAGCTTCTTCAACGCCACCAGGTGGATCAGCGCGTGCTGCGAATCGCCCAAGCGCTCGTAGATCGCAAACGCGGTTTTATGCGCGCGCCACCAGACCATGGTCGGGTTGCCGATATCAACCCCGGCAAAGGCACGCTCGATCATCGTTCGCGCCTGATCGACTTTGCCGCGTTGCAGCGCTGCTTGCGCCGCCACCGCCCAGAATTGTGCGGCGGACCCGTCGCTATCGCCCTTGCGCAACAACTGAAATCCCTGGGCGATCGTGCGATCGGCGGCATCCAGGTCGCCGGCGAGCAATTCGTTGCGCGCCGCGTTGCGGAGGATCTGTGCTTCGAGCACCGGGCTGTCCATCGTCTCGGCAAGCTTGTAGGCGGCGCGGAAATCGCGTTCGGCATCGGGATAGCGCGCCAATTCCATCAACGCGTCGGCGCGATTGTTGTAGATCGATACCAGCAGTTGCGGATCGCCCTGATAGATATCGAGCGCCTGCCCGTAATATTTGAGCGCCGTATTATAGTCGTTCGCCTCCTGATAGAGCGCGGCGATGCTCAGCAGTGCGATCGATTGGCTGCGCGTGTCGTCAATCGTGCGATAGATCAGGAACGCTGATTGATAGTCAGCCAACGCCGTGGCCACGCTAGCCGACGCAGCGTGATAGCCTGCGCGCGACCGCAACACGTCGCCCTTGAGCTTGCTGGCCTTCGCGTCCTTGAGCGCGGCGAACGCGGCGTCGAGCAGCGGCCCCGCCGTCACGATATCATTCAGGCGAAGGTGCGCCTCACCTTCCAGCCATTGCGCGGTGGCGATATCGATCACACGATCCTGCCCGGTGAGCCGTTCGGCTATCGCCCGCGCTTGCTTGGCTTTGGCGATGGTCTTCGCCGGATCGGTGAGCATCGTCGCCTTGGCGTCGCCGATAGCGCTGTCGAATTGTGCGGCCGGATCTCCTTGCGCGAACGCGGAGACGGGCATCGCCAGAAAGGCGACGATGACCAACAAAAGTGCGGCAAACCGACGAGTCATGACGCGGCAGTAATGACCTCCGCAGCGTTAAAACGGCTTTAAGCGCGTCACGCCAGGCGGCGGAACGCGGTCGCGCGGAAACTGGCGCGCGCCGAATCGACCAAGGCGGCATCCTTATGGTCCCGCAGGAACTGGCGGAACGCCTCGATCTCGATGGGACGGCTGATCAGATAGCCCTGGATGATGTCGCATCCCATCACGCTGAGCAGCGCCAACGCTGCCGGCGTCTCGACCCCCTCAGCAGTCACCTCCATCTCCAGCGCGTGCGCGAGGTCGATGGTCGACCGAACGATCAGCGGGTCGCGGTTGCTGCTGGTCAGCTGGAGGACAAACATTTTATCGATCTTGAGCTCTCGCGCCGGAAGCTGCTTGAGATAGGCGAGGCTCGACAGGCCGGCGCCGTAATCGTCGATCGCGATCGCAATGCCGTGGTCGGCAAAGATATTCAAATTGGCGATCGCGCTGACCGGGTCGCGAATCACCGAGGTCTCGGTGATCTCGAAGCCGAGCGGGACGCCCCCCTTGCTGACCATCTCGCACGCGCGTTTCACGAACGAGGCATTGCTCAGCAATTGGCCGGAGATGTTGACGAAAATCGTGATCTCCTGCCCATCGGCCCGGAGATAATGCTGGTCGGTGATGACCTGTTCGATCGTCCACAGCGTCAGCCGGTCGATGTCGCGCGACGTTTCGGCCAGAGGGATGAAGTCGCTCGGCAGGATCAATCCGCGCGTGGGGTGACGCCAGCGCACCAACGCCTCCGCGCTCGCAATCTCCTGGCGGCGGACATGCACCTTGGGTTGATATTGCAGGAACAGCTCGCCGCGATCGATCGCGCCCTTCAGCTCGCGCTTCAGCGTGATTTTGTCGACCATCGGATCGACCAGCGACAAATCGCGCAATACTAACTGGCTCTCATTACGCGACTGGACCAGCGCATCCTCGGCCTCCTCCGCCAGACGGACATCGTCCAGCGTCCCTGGCGGCCCGGCGGCGATACCGATCGCGAGATCGATGTGATGCCGTTCGCCGTCCAGGTCGAACGGGTCCGCCAGCGCCGCGGTGAGGCTGTCCGAGAATTGCTGAAGTTCGGCCGCGTCGGCAACGCAGGTTTCCACTTCGACCGTCCAGCGGCCGATCACCGTCGCCACGACGCCGGGCATTGCACCCGCGATTCGGTCGGCGATGTCGAAGGCGATGTCGTTCGACCGCGCGACGCCAAGGTGCCGGCGCAGGAATGCCTGATTGGTCATTTGCGCAAGCGCCTGAACGGCCCAGGGTTTCGTGGGGGAAACCTGCGCGAACGGCGTCGCGGCGCCGCGCATACGGCTCCGCGATGTCGACGAAAGGCCGGTTTGGCCAACCGGTTCTTCGACCGGGCTGATCGGGGTGTGGTCGCGCGCCATCATCGCCCTGCTACCCCAAGGGCCTGAAAGAACTCTTAAGCTCGCAAGCCTGAAGCTCAGGGAAAACACGTAACTGCCCGGAATCGCGATTGCTTTTGAGTTAAAAAACTATTAAGAATTCGCTCGTGCCCGGGGTGGGCGCATTAGGAGTAAATCAATGCTCGCGTTTCTCATTGCGCTCGTCCACGGCGAACTCATTCGTCCCTGGTAAAGCGATTTTAGACGGCCCGCTTCCCACCGATTAATTTGTTGATTCAACAAGTTGACGGTGGAAGCGGGTCGCTCTGTATCTGGCCGGTTCGCTCTCTTGCGCCGCCGCCATCGCGACCGAAAATCGCGCTAAATTAACCTTTTATTAACTTTTCCGAATCGGGCGCTAACCATTACGCGCCGTGGCAACCCCCTGCGCGAAAAAAATGGCCTGCCTGTTGCGCAACGCGCTCGTTAGCCGGCGCTCGGCGCACCTTCCGACCATCCGCCACCAATCGCCTTGAACAAGGCAACCGACAGCTGTCGCAGCTGTGCATCGCTGTCCGCCAGGTTTTCTCGCGCGCGTAAGACGTCAACCTGCGTGTTGATGACCGTATCCTGAGCGACCAAGCCTGCCTGGTACCGCGCCAGATCGGCGGCGGCGGTGCGGTCGGCGTCGGCCAACGCCTGACGCAGCAGAGCATTGCGACGGCGCTCGGCATCGATCCGGCTCAACGGATCCTCGACGTCGCGTAGCGCCCGCAGCACCGTCAGGCGATAATCCTGATAGGCTTGCTCGCGCTGCTCCTTGCGGATGTTCACCGTCGCCTTGCGCTTTCCCCAATCCAACAGCGGAAAGGTCGCCTGTCCGGTGCCGGTCAACTGCAGGCTATCGCCCGCAAACAGGCTGCCCAGCGAGGTGGAAATGAGCTGTGCCATCCCGGTCAGGCTGAACTTCGGGTAGAGATCGGCGACGGCAACGCCGATATCGGCGGTCGACGCGGCAAGGTTGCGTTCGGCGGCGCGAATGTCCGGGCGGCGGCGTAGCAGGTCGCTGGGCAATCCGGCTGGAATTTCCGGGGTGGGAACCAGCGCAGGCAACGGCCCGGACAGTTCCGCCATCAAAGCCTCTGGCGGTTGTCCGACGAGGACACCGAGCGCGTGCTTGCGCACGTCGAGATCGGCCTTGAGCGGTTCCAATCGCGCGCGTGTCGCAGTGATGTTGCCGTTCTGCCGGGTGACGTCGATCGATGGCGTCAGCCCGACCTTGGCGATGTTCGAGGCGATCTGTAGCGCCCTGCTCTGCCGTTCGACCTCGCTCTCAATCACGGCGATCTGTTCCTGATCGAGGCGAAGCGCGAAATAGGCGTCGGCGACTTCGGCCGCGAGCGTCACCGCGGCGTCGCGCCCGTTCCACTCGGCTGCCTCCGTTCGCGCCAGCGCCGCCTCGACGCCGCGACGGCCGCCACCGAACACGTCAAGCTCCCAGCTCGCGTCGAAACCGACCGCGAAGGTCTTGATACTGTCGCCGGGCAAAGCGACGCCGGAAGGCGGTCCGCTATTGCCGCCTCCCGAAAAGGCCCGCGCTAGCGTCGCGAAGCCGGCATTCTTGCTGAACTTGACGTCGGTCGCGTTGGCGTCGGCGTTGACCACCGGCTTGTACTGCGCGCGCGCCTGGATTTCGCCCAACCGCGCCTGACGCACGCGGCTGGCCGCGGACGCCATGTCCGGATTGTCCTTCAGCGCGCGATCGATCAAGTCGGTCAGTTTGGGATCGTTGAACGCCTCCCACCAATGCCCCGGATCGATCGCCTGGCCGGGAGGCGGCGCGCCTTGCGGGCCGGCATAGGTCGCAGGGGCTGCCAGATCGGGCTTGGTATAGTTCGGACCGACGGTGCAGGCGGCAAGCGCCAGCATGGAGACGAGCAAAATCGGTTTCTTCATCATCAATGTCCCATTCCGCCGCTCGCGCCCTTGCCCGAGTTCATGAAGATGATCACCGGCAGCAAGATCAGGATCAGCACCATCAGCGACCGGAAGACGTCGAGGAACCCGAGCATCGCCGCCTGCCGCTGCACTTGTTGATAGAGGATCGCCTGGGGCAGCGTGGTCGGATCGCCCAAGCCGGCGAACGCGCCCTGCGCCCTAGCCAGCCAGTCGGTGTAATTGGGATCGAGCGGATTGAGTTTCTGGACCAGCTCTGTCTGGTGCCGCTGCATCGAACCGGCGAGCATCGATTGCGCCGCCGAGATACCGATCGACCCGCCAAGGTTGCGCGCGACGTTGAGCAGGCTCGACGCTTGCGCGGTCTTGTTGCGCGGCAGCCCCTGATAGGCGACCGCGTTGATCGGCACGAACAGGAATGGCAGCGCCATCGCCTGATAAAGCCGCCCCATCGCGGCATCGGCGAAGCTGATATCGACACTGAAATGCGACATGTTCCACAGCGCCGCCGCTTGCACGAGCAAGGCCCCGCCGAGCAGAATCCGGGCGTCGACCTTGCCGACCATTCGGCCCGCGAACGGCACGGCGACCAATGTCGCGAGACCGCCGAGCGTCAGCGCCAGCCCGGCGTCGAACGAGCTGTAGCCCATCACCTGCTGCAACATCTGCGGGATCAGCTGAGTCGTACCGAACAGGATCAGGCCGGTGATGCCCATGATCAGCGTGGTGATCGCGAAACTTCGATTCTTGAACAATTTGAGGTCGACCACTGGGTCCTTGTGGTTGAGTTCCCAGAAGACCAGCGCGACCAGCGATACCGCCGATATCGTCGCGGTGGCGACGATCAGCCCGCTGGCGAACCAGTCCTCGCGTTCACCGCGGTCGAGCGTCAGTTCGAAAAAACCGAGGCCAAGCGCGACCAGGATCACGCCGATATAATCGATGCGAAGCCCGCCCTCGAGCCGCTTGGCGCGATCGTCCTTCACTTGCTTGGGCTCGTCGACGAACAAATCGGCCAGGATCCAAGCGCCAATACCGATCGGGACGTTGATCAGGAACACCCAATGCCAGCTCGACGTTTCGGTGATCCAACCACCGAGCGTCGGTCCAAGCACCGGACCGACCACGACGACGATAGCGAAGGCCGCCATCGCCATGCCGCGCTGCCTGGGCGGGAAAGTGTCGACCAACATCGATTGCTCGACCGGCGCCAGCCCGCCGCCGCCTATCCCCTGGAAGACGCGCGCGATGACTAAGGTCGTAAGATTGGGCGCGATCCCGCAAACGAACGACGAGATCGTGAACAAGGCGATCGAGATCAGGAAATAGCGTTTGCGCCCGATCGCGTCGGACAGCCAGCCCGAGATCGGGATGACGATGGCGTTGGCGACCAGATAGCTGGTCAGCACCCAGGTCGCCTGATCAATGGTGATCGACAGGCCGCCGGCGATATGGTCGAGGCTGACGTTGGCGATCGAGGTGTCGAGCACCTCCATGAAGGTCGGCAGTGAGATGATCGCGACGATCAGCCAGGGATTGAACCGCCCCGCCGCCGACCTGCCGTCATCCCAGCCATCCTCGCTCGGCGCGGGTTTCGCCGCGCCGGCCGGAGCCGCGGCACTCGCCATCTCAGCGGACCTTGACCGACGGGGTCACCGACATGCCGGGGCCGATCGGGTAATTGCGCGGATCTGGATTGCCGTTGCCGGTGATGAAGTTGATCCGCACCGGCACGCGCTGGACCACTTTGACGTAATTGCCGGTCGCGTTCTGCGGCGGCAGGATGGCGAAGGCCTGACCGGCGCCGCGCTGGATCGAATCGACCCGCCCCTTGAACTCGACATCAGGATAGGCGTCGACCTTGATCGTCACCGGCTGCCCGATCCGCATGTTCTTGAGCTGGGTTTCCTTGAAGTTCGCGGTGACCCACATCGTATCGGGCACGATCGCCAGCAACTGGCTGCCCGGCGCGACGTACGAGCCCTTGTTGACCTGGCGATTGACCACCTGGCCCGAGACCGGCGCGACGAGGCGGAGATTGCCCAAGGTGACATTGGCCTGCGCGACCTGCGCACGCTTGGCGGCGATGACCGCGCCGGCGGCATCGACCTGCCTGCGCGCGACGGCGATCTGCGCGTCCGAGCTCGCGATCTGGCGCTGGGCAGCATCGGCCTGCGCCCGGGTCGAATTGGCGTTGGCGCGCGCCTGGTCGAGCTGGGTCGAGGCGACCGCCGAGCGATCGATCCTCGCCAGATTCTGATAGCGGGCGAGATCCTGTGCCGCCTTGACCGCGGCGGCCATTGGGGCTTGCGCTTCCGCCGCCGACTGGTTGCGCGTGGCGATCGCGCTGCTGACCTGCGCCTGCGCCTGTTGCAGCTGCGCGAGGGCCTGATCGACCCCGGCGCGGGCTTCGTCGAGCTGCGCTTCGGGACCCGTGGGCTTGATCACCGCCAGCAACTGGCCGGCATTGACGTGGCGATTGTCTAAATCGGCGACATCGATCAGCGTTCCGGCCACTTCGGGTGCGATGCGGACGATGTGCGCGTCGACGAACGCGTCATCGGTCGCTTCGAACTGACGCGAGTGCAGATAATAGAGCGTGCCGCCAATGACCGCGACCCCTGCCACCAGGATCAATACCCAGAAGAACGGCCGGCGATAGATCGGGGTCGTGTCCTTAGCGTTCTTGCCATCGTCGTGCGCGCCGGCGTCGGGCTGATCGGCTGCGGGCTCGGGCTTGGTATCGTCGCTCATCGGCTTTCCTTTGCTTCCGCCGTCAGGGCATCGAGAATGGCGTTGGTGTTGATCCGGATTCGCGCGCGGATTCGTTCGGCGAGCGCTGCATCAATCACCTCGACGTCGAGCACACGCAGCACTGAGGCGCGTGCCGATCGCACGACCAACACCTGGCCGAACAACGTCATCGTCGCGATTCGTGCCGCCTCGCTGTCGTCGATCCCGGCCGCGGTGCAGACGAACCGCACCAGCCTCCGCAGCATCTGGCCCATCGGTCCGTCGAACAGCCGGGCAAAGGCGGCGGTTGGGTGCATCTGCTCCCGCACGATGAACAGGCTCCAGTTCCGGACCTGCTGGTCGAGCATCTTGTCGAGCAACGCGCCCAGCACACGGTGAATGGCCTCGCGCGCCGCGACCTGATCTCCGTCGGCCACTTCTATCGCGAACGCGGGCGACATCGTCTCACCCATTTGCTGCGCGATATAATCGGCTGCGGCCAGATAAAGCCCCTCCTTGCCACCGTAATGATAGGTGATCGAAGACATCGCCGTCCCGGCGGCCGCGGCGATTTCGCGCGTGCTGGCCCCTTCCAGCCCATGCCTTCCGAAGGCATCGACCGCGATATCGAGGAGTCGCTGCTGGACCATGTGCCGCCCATTAGTTCGTTCGAACGAACAAGCAACCTTTAAATGAAAGGAGAGAGCAAAATCCGCTCTCCCCTCCCCGCGATCAGATGGTCGTCAGCTGACGAATTGCAACAGGATCCAATATAGGCCGCCCGACAGGATCATTGCCGCCGGCAGCGTCAACACCCAAGCAAGCACCATGTTCCGTATCGTGCGGAATTGCAGCCCGGCGCGATTGGCGAGGCTGGCTCCGGCGACGCCCGACGTCAGGATGTGCGTGGTCGACACCGGCACCGCCATTCTGTCCGCGAACGCGATTGTAACGCCGGCGACCAGTTCCGCCGCCGCGCCCATGCCATAGGTCAGATGCGTCTTGCCGATCCGCTCGCCCACCGTCTTCACGATGCGCCGCCAGCCGACCATCGTGCCAAGTCCGAGCGCGATCGCCACCGCCAGCTTCACCCAGATCGGGATATAGCGCGTGCCCTGTTCGAGGTTCTTCTGATAACCGTCGATCGCCTTGAGTTCGTCTGGGCGGAACCGCGAGCCGGCGTCCTTCGCCTTGGTGATCAGCTTCGACGTGTCGAGCACGAGGTACATGTCGTTGCGCAGGTTTCCGGTCGCCGCCGCGGGAACGTTGGAAATCGTGCCATAGCCCTGGATGCGCTGGCTGATGTCGCCCGACAGCGTGGTGATTGCGCCATAGACGCGAGCATCGTCTGCCTTGCGTTGTTGCAGCGCGGCGACCAAGGTCGCGCGGGCATTGTCGGCATTCGGATCCGCGGCACCGGCGCGTGCCGCGAACGGCGCCACCCCGCTCTTCGCAGTCTCAATGAACGCCGCGCTGGCGCTGGCCGGCATCGTCCGATTGAGCGCATAAGCGGTCGGCGCGCAGCCGATCAGGATGAGCATGATCAGGCCCATGCCCTTTTGCCCGTCATTCGAGCCGTGGAAGAAGCTGACGAGCGTACAGGTAAAGATCAGCAACGCGCGGATCGGCCCCGGCGGCGGCGCGTCACCCTGGGGCGCCTCGTAGAGGCTGGGCGTACGGATCACCTTTTTCATCAGCGAGAGCAGAAGGAACGCGCAGGCGAATCCGATCAACGGGCTCCAGAACAGGCCGGACAGCACGCCATAGGCCTGGCTCCAATCCACCCCCGCGGTGCCGCCCTTCGAGCCCGAGGAGATCAACTGATTGGCGAGACCGACGCCGAGCACCGACCCGATCAGCGTGTGGCTCGACGAATTGGGCAGCCCGACATACCAGGTCGCCAGGTTCCACAGCACCGCCGCCAGCAACAAGGCGAAGATCATCGCATAGCCGGCATTGGATCCGACATGCAGGACCAGGTCGACCGGCAACAATGTAACGATCGTATAGGCAACCGCGCCCGAAGACAGCAGCACGCCGAGGAAGTTGAACGCCCCCGACCACATCACCGCGAGTGGCGCCGGCATCGAATTGGTATAGATGACCGTCGCCACCGCATTGGCGGTGTCGTGAAAGCCATTCACGAATTCGAAGCCTAGCGCGATCACCAAGGCAACGATCAGGAACGCAAAGACGTGCGTCGCCATCTGTTCGCCGACATGGTTAGTGTCGACCAGGATCGAATAGCCGGCATAGCCCAGCGCGCCGATGATCAGCGCGACGAACACGAATTTCGCGATCGGATGGTTCGGCTGATCGAGTCGTGGGCCTCGCACATCCTGGCCGGACTCGGCCGCGAGAAGCACTTGGCCTGAATCAGCCGTCAAATCGGTAGCCATGCCGCCGCCCTGCACGGATCGTGTGACAGGCTTGTTACAGCCCTGTCCCAACGCGGGGCGGCATTGCCGATTTCTTCATAGTCGCGCGGCTAAGCCGCCTCCGATCGACATCGATTCGCCAAGGGACGCGCATGAAGGAGAATAGGTCATTCGTGATCACGCTGGCGCTTGCGATAATGTCGGGCGCGATGATCGGATTGTTCGCGTTCGGCGTTAGCGGCAAGGGCGCTCAGCCGGCCCCCGCGATAGAGGCCTCCCCGGATGCCAATGTCAACGCCAGCGCGGCGCCTTCAGCGCCTTCGCCTTCGAGCCCTACGCCCGAATCGATGGCGCCGGTCCAATATGACGATCCCAATGCCGGCGGCACTCCCGCAGCGACGCCGACGCAAGAGTCTCCGGTCCGCCGCCCCGTCTTGTTGTGATCAGCGGCGGCGCGACGCGGCCAGCCCGATCCAGCTCAGCACTCCCGCCGCCGCCAGATACAGACCGACCCAACCGAGCCCGCGCGCCGACAATGCCTGCGCCGCAAATGGGGTCAGCGCGCCTCCAATCACGCCGCCGACATTGAACGCGATCGACGCCCCGGTATAGCGCACGCGCGCCGGGAATTGATCGGGCAGCCATGCGCCGACGGGCCCATAGACGAACCCCATCACGAACAGCGCCAAGGCGAGAAACACACCTGCCAGTAGCAGCGGCCCCGCCATCAGCGGCGCGAGCAAGATGCCCGCGACGACCGTCCCGGCGCATCCCCACATCAACACTGCGCGCGGGCTCGACCGGTCGCTCCACCAGCCGGCGATCGCGATGCCCGCGGCCATGAACAGGATCGCGACGAGCTGGACGCCGAGAAACGCCTGTTTGGGGTGGCCGAGCTTGGTCGTGCCGTAGCCCAATGCGAACGCGGTCGCGATGTAGAAGATCGCGAAACACGCCACCACCGCCAGCGTCCCGCGCGCGACTGCGCCGAGATGCTCGCGCGCCATTTCGCCCAGCGGAACGCTCGGCGGCGGCCCTTCCGCGAGGACGCGCTTGAACGCCGGCGTCTCGCTCACCTTGAGCCGCACCCACAGCCCGAGCCCGACCAGGATCGCGCTCGCCAAGAACGGCAGCCGCCATCCCCAGTCGCGAAACTGCTCGGGCGTCAACGTCACGCCGAGGATCAGGAACAGGCCGTTCGCCGCGATGAACCCGATCGGCGCGCCCATTTGCGGCGCGGTGCCGAACCTGCCACGCCATCCCTCCGGCGCATTCTCGACCGCGAGCAAGGCCGCTCCGCCCCACTCGCCGCCCAGCCCGAACCCCTGGCCGAACCGCAGCACGCACAGCAATAACGGCGCCCACCAGCCGATCTGCTGATAGGTCGGCAGGAACGCGATCAGCAATGTCGACGCGCCCATCAGCATCAGGCTGGCGACCAGCGTCGACTTGCGGCCGATGCGATCGCCGAAATGGCCGAACACAGCGGCCCCTACCGGGCGCGCGACGAAGGCGAGCCCGAAACTGGCATAAGCCGACAGCAATTGCGCGGTGTCGGAGGTCGACGGAAAAAACAGCGGCCCGAGCACCAGGGCGGCGGCGGTCGCGTAGATATAGAAATCGTAAAACTCGACCGAGGTGCCGACGAGCGCGGCGAGCAGGATACGGCGATTGGCAATGATCGGGTGCATGCGCCCACTGCACGCAGCCTGAGACAATTTGCAACAATTGCGACATTGCGCTGCGACAAAGTGCGCCTACCTATGCGTTGCCGCGGAGAGTTCTTCCCCTTGCTTGCCGCGGTTTGTACCGGTCGCCTCCCCTGTCGGCCGGTCCTCCCTGAACTACGGGGCGGTTCCACCTGCGAACCGCCCCCTTTTTTGCCTAGGGAAGCTTCGCCACGCTCCTCATGCGCGGCTGCCGGCCGCTCACAGAAAATCGCTGAGCGTGAACGCAACATCCAGCGATTGCCCGCCTCGCTCTATCTTCAGCACAACGCGACTGCCGACCGATGAACTGATCGTCCTCAGTACATCGCTCCATTCTCCGACGACGCGGTCGCCCGGCTGGATGCCTGCTTTGGCCGCGGGACTGCCATTGCCCACCGACGCGACAAGGATCCGCGAACCGGCGCGATCGAGCCAGAGACCCGACGGGCCATAGCGGTCGGGCGGCGAAACCTGGCGGCTGGGCTTGATCCACAATCTGCGACCGCGGGAATCGATCGACGTGTTGAACAGCCGGATGAACGACAAGCCGACAATGCCGTCCAGATCGCTGTCAAGATCGTTGCCGAGCAACGAAATCAGCGGGCGATCGAGCCGCACGTCGCCGAGCGTCATCTCGTCGACCCGCACCGTCCGCGCGATCGGCCCGGCCCCGCCGATGCCGTTGGGGCGGCTGGGAGCGAACGGGCGATTGTCCCACAACCCGAGGCGTCGCGCCGCCGCTTGGTAGAGCGACAGCGTGTTGGGAGACCCGGTGTCGAGCGCGCAACGCAGCGGACGGCCGTTAACGAGGATCGTCGCGACTATCTTGCGCGAACCTCGGTCGGGCTGGTTCGCGCGGGGAATTTCCGAGTCGACCGCGACATAGCCGGCCCGGTCGCCGCGGCCATCGGGATAGATGCGCAACTCGCCCGCATCGAAATCGAGATCGGTGTCGCTCGCAGTCAAGATCCCCGCGGCCAGCGCCCCGTATATGTCCTGCTGATAGCCGAACCTGAACGAATCCTCGAGCACCACCGACGATTGGCGAATCCCGCCGCCGATAATGAAATCGCGCGCGAGATAGATTGCGTACCGGTCGCCCTTACCGCCGATCCCGCGCGAGGCTTCATAGCCCTGAACCGGCAAGTTGAGTTTCTTGGCAAGATCGGGGCGGACAATGCTCACATACGTGCCGGTATCGATCATGAAGATGAACGGCCCCTGCCCGTTCATCCCCACGGCGATCAGCACGCGGTTACCCTCGAGCGAGATGCTCGCCTTGAACACCCGCCCTTGCGCTGCGAATGCGGGCAGCGATCCGACCATGATTCCGCCGGCCACCGTCGCGATCGCAGTCCGCCTGTCAAACTCGACCATGCCTGATTCCCCGCTTCTCGCCGCATCCTATCGGGCACGGTAGTGGAGGAAAACCGTTTGCCGAAAAATCAGTCGCTTGCGACATTTTGATACAGCCGTGACACGCGCGTGCGACAAATGGCGCTCAGAGCGCCGCTCGCGGTAGGCCCCTTGCGTGCCGCGAGCGCCGGTCCATCCCCATGTGCCGGCTCTTCCCGAACTGCGGGGCGGTTCTTCCCCGAACCGCCCCGATTTTTCGGCGGCGATATCGCGGCCAGGTCATAGCGCCGCTCCGCCGGCTTGCCGCTCCGCGGCCGCCACGCCATGGTCGCGGCGATGACCGATACACCCTCCGTCAAGCGCCTCGCCGCCGCGGCCAGCGCCTGGCGAGCGTCCCCCGATGATGCGGCCGCGCGTACCCGACTGGCGGCGCAGCTGTCGCGCCGGCCCGATCTGGCCGATGCGTCGCACCTGACGGCAATTGCAGCGATGATCCGCGATCCGGGGATCGATCCCGCCCAGTTCGAACGTTCAGGCTGGATTGCGCTAGGCTCCGCCCTGCCCGACCCCGGCGATCCGCAGGCCGCTGCGCGCTGGCTCGACCGCGACGATCTCGCGATCGCGCTGGTCGAGGAAACCCAGGTCGCCGATGCCGCCGCCGAGCGCGTGTTGAGCGCGGTGCGCCGCTGGCTGCTGCTCGACCGCAAGACTGCCGCTTTTCCTCGCCTCACGGCGGCGTTGCTCCGGCAAGCGACGATCAATGGTGGTGCCTGGCCGTTCGATGCCGAAGAGCGAGCGGCGCTCTCCACGGCGCCCGATTTCCGCTCCGCCTATTTGCCCGAACCACCGGCCGCCATCGGCGCGGACTTCGCCGCGCCAGTGACGCGCGCGGTGGCGGCGCAATATGGTCGCTGGCCCTATCCGGTGTGGCAACGACCGAACGCCGTCACGCTACGATCGCTTGCCGACACGTTGCGCACGTGCGGCCCGGACGCACCGATCCTGCCCGAGCGGCCCAATATCCTGGTCGCCGGGTGCGGCACGGGACGCGAAGCGATGAGTCTCGCTCGCCTGGCGCCCGATGCGGCGGTGACGGCGATCGAGCTCAGTGAGACCTCGCTGGCCGTCGCGCGGGCGCGTTGCGCCGGGCAAGCCAATTTGCGGTTGCTGCGCCACGATCTCCATGCCGTCGCCGAGCTTGGCCAGCGGTTCGACTATATCGTCTGCTCCGGCGTGCTTCATCATCTGCCCGATCCTGAAGCCGGCTGGGCGGCGCTGGTCGGCGTATTGGCGCCCAGCGGCGCGATGCAGGTCGCGCTGTACAGCCGGATCGCGCGGTTGTCGGTCGCCGCCGCGCGGATGCGGCTCGGCGCGCTGATGCGCGAGCCGGTCAGCGACGACCTGATCCGCGAGGCACGGCGCCGGCTGATCGCCGCGCCGGTGCCCGGCGTCACCAACTCGCGCGATTTCTTCAGCACAGCGGGCGTCCACGATTTGCTGTTCCACGTTCATGAGGATTGCTTCGACGTGCCGAGGATCGAGCGGGCGATCGATGCGCTGAGGCTGAAATTGCTGCGCTTCGGGCTGCCGGCGCCGGAGGACGCTACGCGGTATCGCAAAATGGCGCCGCACGACCCGCTGCACCGCGATCTCGCTGCCTGGCATGCTTATGAAATGCGCAATCCGTCGACCTTCGCGGCTATGTACAAGATGACGCTCGCCCGCGCGTCCTGACGGTTGCCCCGCCGGGCGCCGTTCCCTAAGTGTTCACGCGTGACCGACCCTGCCCCCGCCTCTCTTCCCGACGATCCGCCCTATCTGCGCGGCCTCAATCCGCCGCAGCGTGAAGCGGTGCTGACCACCGACGGCCCGGTGTTGGTGCTGGCCGGTGCGGGCACCGGCAAGACCGCGGCGCTGACCGCGCGGCTCGCGCATCTGTTGTGGACGCGCAAAGCCTATCCGTCGGAGATCCTCAGCGTCACTTTCACCAACCGCGCCGCGCGCGAGATGAAGGAGCGCGTCGGCCGGCTGGTCGGCGACGCGGTCGAGGGGATGCCGTGGCTCGGCACCTTCCACGCGATCGGCGCCAAGATGCTGCGGCGCCATGCCGAACTGGTCGGATTGCATCCCAATTTCACCATCCTCGACACCGACGACCAGCTCCGCCTGCTCAAGCAATTGATCCAGGCCGAGGATCTCGACGAGAAACGCTGGCCGGCGCGCCAATTGGGCGGCCTGATCGACGAGTGGAAGAATAAGGGCCTGACCCCCAAGGACGTCGATGCCGGCGAGGGCGAGCGCTACGCCAATGGCCGCGGCGCGCAGCTTTATGCCGCCTATCAGGACCGGTTGCGCGCGCTCAACGCCTGCGATTTCGGCGACTTGCTGCTCCACATGCTGACCATCCTGAAGACCGATCGCGAGGTGCTGCAGCTTTATCAGCAGCGCTTCCGCTACATCATGGTCGACGAATATCAGGACACCAACAGCGTCCAATATCTCTGGCTGCGGCTGCTGGCGCAAGAGCGCAAGAACATCTGCTGCGTCGGCGACGACGATCAGTCGATCTATTCGTGGCGCGGCGCCCAGGTCGAGAACATCCTGAAGTTCGAGAAGGACTTCCCCGGCGCCAAGGTGATCCGGCTCGAACAGAATTATCGCTCCACCCCACACATCCTCGCCGCCGCGTCGGGGGTGATCGCCAACAATTCGGGCCGGCTCGGCAAGACCTTGTGGACCGAGCATAATGACGGCGAGAAGGTCAAGGTACTCGGCGTCTGGGACGGGCCCGAGGAAGCGCGCCGCGTCGGCGACGAGATCGAGGCCGCGCAACAGATCCGCAAGGGCAGCCTGGACGACATCGCCATCCTGGTCCGCGCGCAGCACCAGACGCGCGAGTTCGAAGACCGCTTCATCTCGATCGGCATGCCCTATCGCATCGTCGGCGGTTTTCGCTTCTACGAGCGGCAGGAAATCCGCGACGCGCTCGCCTATCTCCGCGTCGTCGCCCAGCCGGCCGACGATCTGGCGTTCGAGCGCATCGTCAATACCCCCAAACGCGGCCTGGGCGACAAGGCGCTGGCCAAGGTCCACCAGCTCGCCCGCGCCGAACAGGTGCCGCTGACGACCGCGGCAGCGCGCATCCTCGACACCGACGAACTCACCCCGCAAGCCCGCCGCGCGCTCGGCAACCTCGTCATCGACATCGCCCGATGGCGAGACATGCTGAACTCCTCCGCGCTTCGCGGCGAGGGCGACCAGTTAGCGGAGCTAACTGGTGGAGGGGGCGTGCCGCACTCGGAACTCGCCAGAGTGATCCTCGACGAATCCGGCTACACCGCCATGTGGCAAGCGGAGAAATCCGCCGACGCCGCCGGCCGCCTCGAAAACCTGAGCGAACTCGTCCGCGCGATGGAGGAATATGAAACGCTCGGCGCGTTCCTCGAACATGTCAGCCTCGTCATGGACAATGAGGCCCAGGCCGACGAGGCCAAGGTCACGATCATGACCATCCACGCCGCCAAGGGGCTCGAATTCGACACCGTGTTCCTGGTTGGCTGGGAAGAAGGCCTGTTCCCCTCGCAACGCGCGCTCGACGAAGGCGGGCTAACCAGCCTCGAGGAGGAACGCCGCCTCGCTTATGTCGCGATCACCCGCGCGCGGCGCCGCGCGATCATCATCCACGCCGCCAACCGCCGCATCTACGGCCAATGGACGTCGAGCATCCCCAGCCGCTTCGTCGCCGAACTGCCCGACGCGCATATCGAGAGCGAAAGCAGCATGTCGGGCGGCGAAAGCCTGTGGCGCGCGAACTGGAGCGAGCGCGCGGATCCGTTCGCGGATGTCGGGCGCGGGACCGGGCGTGGGCCTGGGTGGCAGCGGGCCGCAGGGACGCTCAACGCGGCCAAGCCGGGTGGGGAATGGCAGAGCCGGACGTTCACGCGCGAACCGGCGCGGGTGGTGGAGAGCCGCGCGAGTGCGGTGAGTTTGGGGAATAAGGGTCGGTCCGATTTGAACATAGGAATGCGAGTATTCCATCAGAAGTTCGGTTACGGACTGATTGCTGAGATCGAAGGGAATAAGCTCGAGATTGATTTTGAGCAGGCTGGGCGGAAGCGTGTAATGGATAGTTTTGTGACAGTGGGGTAAATAGTGCCGAGCACAGTTTTTTGGTCATGGCAGAGCGATCGTCCGGCCCGCGTAACGCGAGATGTAATCCGTGACGCTCTGTGTATAGCCATAGGAAGGTTAGCTGCTGATTTCGATGAGGCGGAACGCCCAGAGATAGATCACGACACTTTAAATACCCCAGGGTCGCCAGAAATAGTGGCTACGATATTCGAGAAGATCGACGAATCATCGGTCTTCGTCGCCGACGTAACTCCGATAGCCGTCAGTGCGGAGGGCAAGCATATCGCCAACCCCAATGTTCTCATCGAACTCGGATACGCAAAAAAATCACTTGGACCTGAGCGCGTTGTATTGGTTTGGAATCCGACATTTACGAGCGCCGAACCCGAAGACTTGCCGTTCGACATGCGACATCGGCGCGCACCGATAAAGTTGAACCTCGCTGAGGACGCATCAAGATCCGCGTTACGCCAAGCGCGAGAGAATTTAACAGAGAAACTAGAAGAAGCGCTAAGGTTATGTATTGATAATGCGCCTCTCCGCCCTAAAGAATCCCAGAAATCCGAACGCCAACGAACTGCTCGCCCAGAAATAGTTGCAAACTTTGTATCTGAGGACGGAGACATCCTCGACAAGCTCGATTTTGAGCGAATCGTTTTTGAGCCTCTATCCGTTGGAGAAATTGATGCGTTCGTCGAACGGATTCGGGAGGCCTTTCCTATCGAAACCGATTTTGGCACTGCCGCTTCAACGTCACGGCCACCAATTCCCCAGGACGCCATAGGCCGTCCGTTCATTAGTGAATTTATATCGGCGAAAGATACCGAAATATCGACCTATCGCGAGAAATCCTATCCCGATTGGCTAGAAGAGTGCAGGAAATACTTTTCCGAACTAGCCGGCCGAATAACATTTTTGAAATTTTGCCCGACATTGCGCGTTAGAGTTCAAAACATTGGCACCCAACCCGCCACAAATACCCTTGTTCGATTCTCCAGTAGCTCTATGGTTTTTTTACCCTCAGAACCCGGCACGCCCCTATTGAAATTGGCCCACACTGACCAAGAAATAGCTGCGGCTTTGCCGCCGCTTCCGGATCGCCCCAAAGCACCCCGGGGATATTGGAAAACTAGTAGGTTTAGTGATCTCACTCCGCTCTTTAGCGGTCCGCTCAGTCCAGCCTTCGACCCTTCTCGCAATGTGAGGGATTATTCTGAACTTTTAAGCAAGAGAGATCCCGACAGATTCTACTGGAAGGACGACAAGCCGATAACACCATCAAATAATATGGCCATGACTTGCGGCAATTGGCGGCACGGCGTAGATGAAAAATTTTTTCAGTTTAGATTATTTCCGCGAGTATCGACGGACAATATATACGACGAGATGGTCTGTCGTATTCATGCTGACAATCTTACCGAGTCCATAACAATATCATGCCCGGTGTTAGTCGAAAATACTCCCCATTCTACAAAAGATATTGCTGAATATCTGTTAAATTCTCTACTAAAAAACATAAACTAGAACGCGATCTATTTATGGGCGATCCAGAATAAACTGATGCGCGATCTCGTTATTTCAATTTAATGATTCGCCGCCGTCGTAAATAGAAATCACCGAATTAGGATGACCTGGATACATCACTACTGGCGGAACGTTTGACCCTCACCCGCCGCCCCAACCACCGATCCCCCATCCACACCAGCAACGCCCAGGCCGTCCCGAAACACCAGCCCGCCAGCACATCGCTCGGCCAATGCACGCCGAGATACACCCGGCTCATCCCGATCAGCACCGCGAGCAGGCTGAAGAACGCGACCACCGCGACGCGCCCCGCTCTGCCCCGCCAGCCGTCGCGCGGCATGCCCTCGGCCAGCATCAGCGCCAGCGTCAAATAGACCGCGGATGAGATCATCGCGTGGCCGCTGGGGAAGCTGGCATTGGTCACCTGAACCAGATGCGGGACGAGATCGGGCCGCGGGCGGGCGATCCAGCTCTTGAGCAGGCCGTCGATCACCGAACTGCCGATCAGCGACAGCGCGATCCCCGCCGCCTCCGACCTTTTACCCGCGCCGATCAGCCAGGCGATGCCGGCGACGCCGAACAGCCACAGCAAGGTGTAGCCGCCGAGCGCGCTGATATCGACCGCCGACTGCAACAGCCAGGACGGCCCGATCGGCGTCTGCGGATGGCCAGGCACGCGGAGAGCGAGCAGCAAGCGGGTGTCGAACGAGAAGCCCTCGCCCTCGATCAGCTCGTCGGCAAGATGGACGCCGAGCAATATCAGCGAGACGGCGAACAAGGCGAGCGCGGGCCACGCCCAGCTGCCACGCCGGGCGGGGGCGGTTACCCGTTCGATATCGTCCGCTTCGGCCATCGCTCCTCCAACGCGCGAACTCTCGCACGGTCCTGGCTTGTGGACCAGACGAAGGGTGCTCTCCGCTCCCCTCCCGTTTTACGGGAGGGGAACATCTGCGCGATCGCGCCTCCAGCACTGAAGCCAATGTGAACCTGCCAGAGACGGGTCGTTCAGGAACCATAACGGCTGCGAATCGTATCGTTCGGAACGGCTCATATCGGGCCAGGAGAGGTTACATGAAGACGTTCCTGATAGCGGCTGGCCTGATGGCCACCATGCTGGGCGTTACGCCAGCGGTCGCGGCGCCTGTTGCCGGCAACGCGCCGGGGATCGAAGCACCGCAGTCGCGTGGCGACGTGCGTGACGATCGCCGCGATGATCGCGGGATGGATCGGCGCGATGATCGCGGCGACCGCCGGATGGACCGTCGCGACGATCGTCGTGGCGATCGCTGGGACAATGGCCGTCGCGACGGTCGCCAGGATCGTTGGAACAACGGTCGCGGCAATCGCTGGGGCTGGAACAGCCGCCGTTGCCACAATGAGCGCCGTCATCACCGTTGGGTGCGCGTCTGCGGTCGCAACTGGCGCTGAACGAACAAAAGAGGGGCGGCCGGTCGGTCGCCCCTTTTCATGTCACCACAAATTCTTGCCGTCCAACACCGTCACTGGCCAGTCGGCCGCTTCGAAATCGTCGAACAGCCGCGCGTTGACCGCGATCCGCCGCGTCTTGCCGTCCCAGCTGCCGTCGCGCTGGAAATCCGGGCTGTCGGCGTAGAGATCGCACCCGCACGCCGAGCAGAAGTGATTGTGCACCATGCGGCTGTTCCAGCGATAGATCGCATCGCCGTCCGCCTGCGTGACCTTGAACTGCTCGGGCGGATAATAGGCGTAGAGATGCCCGCGCTTCGAGCAGAACGAGCAGGTGCAGCGGGTCAGCTTTTCGGGTAGGTCGCCATCGACCTCGAACGCATTGCGCCCGCAATGGCATCGGCCGGTCAGTGTCATCAATGCTCTCCCTTCCGATACTAGCTACGCTCGACTGCGTGGGAGGTTGCTGCCTCCGCCCGCGGACGCGCTCAACCGCTCAGGAAAACAGCGCCGCCACGAGCGTGACCAGCGCCAGCGATTGGATCATCGCGATATTGGCTTCCCACCAGCCGCGCAGCAGGGAAACGCCGAGGTGTCGCGCGAACCAGCGCGTCTGCAGCAATCCATACCACAGCAAGGCAATCGCCCCGAGCACGAGCCCCGCTACCCCGCACCATAAAGGCTTGAGGGTGAGGAGGATCCCCGCAATGCCGAGCACCAGGGCGAACGGCGCGGTGACATAGCATTGGCTGTAAAATGGTGGCCTGAGCGTATCGCGGTCGAGTCGTTGCTTCTGCTGCCGCACCAGCCGCGCCGCCATGATCAGCGGAAAGACGCTGAACGTCGCCAGCCGCAGCACCAGCAGATTGGTATCGTCGCCGACCACCGCATCGAGCCCGACCTTGCTCGCGACGATCGGGCTCTGCCCCACGGTCGCGAGTTCGATGCCGTGGCTGAGGATCAAGGTCAGCAGCAGGAATAGCGGCGGCGTGAGCGTGTCAGTATATTGCTGGTCGGGCCGGTCGCCGAGCTCGATATCGGCGTAGTTCATCATCTCCTGCGGCCGCGCCACCGAGCGCCACAAGGTGACCGGATAGAAGATCAGCCACGACATCACTTCGTAGAGAAGCTCGTCGAGCGACTTCAGCAGCGTGAAGAACCCCATGGCCGACCCCCTGTCAGGCGACCGGGGGAGTTGAGCATGAAAAAGCGTTTCAGGCCAGCGCGATGGCGCGGGCGATGCGGTGGATCAGCCCTCTACCGCCATCAGCGTCGAGCCGACGAAGCGCTCGTCCTCGGGCTCGTAGACCGAGCTGGTCACGAAATCGCGCTCGTCGAGCCGCAGCCCGACCAGCCCGTCGAGCTTGAACAGCCCGACTTTCTCCTCACGCGGGCGCTGCCCGTCGCGCTCGATCGTCACCGCGGCGACGTAAAGCGCGCCGTTCTTGGTGAACAAGGCGTGCGGCGCCAGGATCACCGCCATGCGGTTATAGGTCGCCGCAACGCACTTCTTGCGGACGATCCCTTCCAGGATGACGGGGGCACCGCCATTCGGCGCGGGATCGGTTTTCTCAGCGAGGTACATGACTCGGGTTATAGCGTATATGCTGCATTGCAGCAAGAACGTCGGGCCGAAATGTGCTCGCCCATCGGTCAGCCGCGTCAGTCGTCGCGCTGTTCGATCGTCACGCGGTCTGGATAGAAAGCGAGGTGATCGCGGATGTCGGCGACCGCCTCGTGCGGCTGCTCATAGGTCCAGATCCCATTCTCGCCGCGCTCGATCCCGGGAATCGAGAAATAGGACGCCTCGCCTTTATACGGGCACCAGCTGTGGTGATCGGTCCGCTCGAGCGCCGCCAGATCGGCATCGGCGCGCGGAATATATTGCACCGCGGGGTAGCTCGCTTCCTGCAAGATCAGAGCGCTGCGCGTGTCGGCGAGCACCTTGTCGCCCGCCATTACAACGACGCGCTTGGCGTTGGGCGTCACGGTAATCGGATGGTCGGGACCCGGTATCAGCGTAGGGCGGGCGGTGGCGGTATCGGACATGGCGATCCTCCTTGGGACTGCCAGTCAGATGGGTCCGCCCCCTGCCCTACTCAATAGCCGCTCATCGAATAAGGCCGCGACGCGATGCTCGCCCCCCACGTCTTGTTGGGCGTCGCCGTCATCGTGAACCGCAACGTGCCGCCGCGCATGATCTCGTCATGCCCGATCCACACACGGTCGAGCGGTTTGCCGTTGAGCGTCACCGCACCGACATAGCGGTTGGCGGCCGACAGACTGTCGGCGAGGATGGTGAAGCGCTTGCCATTGGGCAGGTTGAGCGTCGCGCGGTCGACGAACGGCCGGCCGATGACATATTGCCCGCTGCCCGGCGCGACCGGATAGAAACCGAGCGACGTGAACCCCAGCCAGGCCGACATCTGACCGAGATCGTCATTGCCCGCCAGGCCGTCCGGCGTCGGCTTATACTGGCTGTCGACGATCTGCTTGAGCCGCTCCTGGGTGCGCCACGGCGCGCCGGCATAGGCATAGAGATAGGCGACGTGGTGGCTTGGCTCGTTGCCATGGATATATTGGCCGATCAGCCCGGCAATGTCCTCGGCATGACTGTAATCGACCTTCGAATTGTCGAAATCGAACATCGCGTCGAGCTTCTTGACGGTCGCCGTGTCGCCGCCGAGCAGCTTGATCAGCCCGCCCTGGTCGTGCGGCATGAACCACGAATATTGCCAGGCATTGCCCTCGGTATAATCCGATCCGTAGTTGATCGCGGTCGGGTCGAACGGCGTGCGATAGCTGCCGTCGGCCTTGCGCGCGCGCAGCCAGCCGGTCCGGGTATCGAAGCTGTTGCGCCAGAAGGCGGCGCGCTTCTCGAACGTCTCGGCGACATCGTTGCGGCCGAGCTTCCGCGCCATCCGCGCAATCGTCCAGTCGTCGAACGCATATTCGACCGTCTTCGATGCCGCCTCGGGCTCGCGGTCGATCGGGACGTAGCCGAGCTTCATATAGTCGCCGAGCCCGCCATACGGCGCATAGGTCGCGCTCGCGACCATGGCGTCGAGCGCCTTGTTGGCGTCGAACCCCTTGATGCCCTTCAGATACGCGTCGGCGATGACCGGCACGGCGTGATAGCCGATCATGCACCAGGTCTCCTGCCCCTGGAACTGCCAGATCGGGAGAATACCGTATGGGCTCTGGTCACGGCTCACCATCAGCGAGCGGACGACATCGGTCGAGGTCTGTTGCGGCTGGACGATCGTCAGCAGCGGATGTTCGGCGCGGAACGTGTCCCAGAGCGAAAAGGTCGAGCGGAAAGTGAAGCCCTCCGCCTTGTGAACCTGATCGTCGGGCCCGCGATAGCGGCCATCGGCATCGCCGGCGATGCTCGGCGCCATCATCGAATGATAGAGCGCGGTATAGACCGACTTGCGGATCCCCGGCTCGGCCTGGATGTCGATGGCGCCCAGCGCCTTCGCCCAGGCCGCCTCGGTCTTTGCCCGGATCGCGTCGAACCCGCCGGGCTCGCTGTCGAGGTTGCGGATCGCGCCGTCCTCGTCGACGCTGGATATCGCCACCCTGACCTCGAGCGGCGCGTCGAGCCGGCCGAAATCGAGCCGCGCGACCAATGCCCTGCCCTTGATCTCGGCGATGTCGCTGCCGGTGCGGCCCGGGCCCTTGAAGCCCTTGTACGGAATGTCGGTCTCGCGATTGACGAACTCATGGCCGGCGAGCGGTCGCGAGAAGCGCATCGCGAAGAACAATTTGCGCCCCGGCGCCCAGCCGCGCGTCTCGCGACCCCCGGTCAGGGTGCCGTCCGCGCGCAGGCGGACCGACGACCAGGAGACCTTGCCTGGGTAATTGTAGAGGCTCGACCGTAGGTCGAACACGAGATGCGCGGGCTTGCCGCCCGCGAACGTATAGCGATGGACGCCGATCCGCGTGCCCGCGGTCAATTCGGCGCGGACGCCGGCGTCGGTCAGGTTGACGGCATAATAGCCGGGCGACGCGACCTCGCCCTGATGGGTGAAGCGCGAGCGGTAGCCGCTGCCGGGTTTGGCGGGATCGCCCGGCTCGAGCGGCACCGCGTCGCCCGCCACCGGCATGACCAGGAAATCGCCGAGGTCCGAATGGCCCGAGCCCGAGAAATGCGTCTGGCTGAAGCCCTGGATTGTGGGATCGTCATAGCGATAACCGGCGGCATGGCCGTAACAGGTGCGGATCACGCAAGTCGCGTCGGTGTCGGGTGACACCTGCATCATCCCGAACGGCGACACCGCGCCGGGGAAAGTATGCCCTTCTCCGCCGGTGCCGATGAACGGATCGACCGAAGCGACGGCGCCCGACGGCGCGGCCTGGGCGATCGGCGAGAGGACCAGCCCGCATACGGCGAGTAGGGCGGGAAGGCGGCGCGGGGGGAGGATCGGCATATTGTGCTTCAAGCACAGCGGGGGCCTTGCGCCAAGGTTGTCGGCGAAATCAGCTCATTAGAACTCCCCTCTCCCGCTTGCGGGAGAGGGAGGGGCCCGCGCAGCGGGAGGGTGAGGGTCTTTTTTTCTTTTTGGCTTCGGCCGCTCGGAAGAAGGAAGAAGACCCTCACCCTCCCACCGCTTCGCGGCGGGTCCCTCCCTCTCCCGCAAGCGGGAGAGGGCTAGCGATGTTCGTGACTAAGTCCCTATTTTGGGGTTGTCCTCCCCTGATTCCCGGGAGCATGAGCCTCCCCATGCCGCATCCGCTCGTCGCTCGCCTGAACCTCGCCCCGCATCCCGAGGGCGGGTGGTTCAGGGAAACGATGCGCACCCCCGACCCGCGCGGCGGCCGCGATCTCGCCACCGCGATCCTGTTCCTGCTCGATGTCGGCGAGCGATCGCACTGGCATCGCGTCGATGCCGCCGAATTGTGGATCTGGAACGATGGCCATCCGCTCACCTTGCTGATCCATGAAGACGGCGAGACGCGCGACCATCGCCTGGGTCCGGACAACCCGCAGGTGCTGGTCCCGGCGGGCGCTTGGCAAGCGGCCGAACCGCGCGACGGCTGGACCTTGGTCAGTTGCGTGGTGACGCCGGGCTTCGATTTCGCCGGCTTCGAACTGGCGGCGCCAGGATGGAGCCCGGCATGAGCGCCGACCATCACCTCGAACCGGAAATCGAACCGGCGCGCAGCGATGGCCTGCCGCTGCCCAAGCGCTACCTCGCGATCGGTGCGCTGTGCGCCGGCACGGCCCTGGTCATCATCGACGGCGGCATCGCCAATGTCGCGCTGCCGTCGATCGCGCGCGACCTGAAGGTCGATTCGAGCTCGGTCGTCGCGATCGTCACCGTCTATCAGTTGATGCTCGTCATGCTGCTCCTGCCCTTTGCCGGGCTCGGCGAGCGGATCGGGCTGAAGCGAATGTACCAGGTCGGGCAGATGATCTTCACCGTCGCGACCCTGCTGTGCTTCTTCGCCAAGAGCCTGCCGTTCCTGCTGGTCGTCCGCGCGGCGCAGGCGATCGGTGCGGCGGGCGCGCTCAGCGTGTCGTCGGCGCTGATCCGCTCGACCTATCCGTCGAAGCAATTGGGCCGCGGATTAGGGATCAACTCGGTGATCGTGTCGAGCTCGGCCGCCGCCGCACCGACGATCGGCGGCCTGGTGCTGGCGATCGCGCCCTGGCCCTGGGTCTTCGCTTGCGCCATTCCCTTTGCGTTGCTCAGCCTGGTGCTCGGTCGTGCATTGCCCGACCCCAAGCCACGCCATGCGCATTTCGACCTGCTCGGCGCCGTCATGTGCGCGGCGATGTTCGGGCTGGTGATCGGCGGCGCGGAAAGCGCGGTCCATGGCAATAGCCCGGTTGTCTCGGCGGCGATCGTCGCGACCGGTGCGTTGATCGGTTATTATTTCGTCCGTCGCGAACGGGGCGACGCCAACCCGATCCTGCCGCTCGATCTGCTCGAACGCCCCGTCATCGCGCTGTCGGTGATCGGCGCTTATACCGCATTCATCGCGTCGATGACGTTGCTGCTGTCGACCCCGTTCCGACTGACCCAGGAATTCGGCTTCAGCGCGGCGATGGTCGGCGCAGCGATCGCACCCTGGCCGCTGACCAACATGATCGTCGCGCCGATGGCCGGCTGGCTGTCCGACCGCATTCCGGCGGGTCTGCTCGGCGGGATCGGTATGTGTGTCAGCATCGTCGCGCTGCTGCTGATCGCGTTCCTGCCCGATCACCCGACCTATTTCGACATCGCCTGGCGGATGGCGCTGTGCGGATCGGGCTTCGGCACCTTCCTGCCGCCCAATGCCCGCCTGATCATCGGCAGCGCCCCGCGCGACCGCGCCGCGGCGGCGGGCGGGCTGATCTCGACCGTGCGCCTAACGGGGCAGACTACCGGTGCGACCGTCGTGGCGCTGTTGCTCGCGCTCGGTATCGGCGCTGGGCGCGTGCCGCCGCTGGTGTCGGTTGGATTGGCGGTCGTCGCCGGCCTGTGTAGCATCGCTCGCCTGCGTCCGTCGATCCGCAATCCCACGCGGACCGAGGTTCAAGGGGACGTGCCGACGCTCAAGACGACGCGGTAGTTTTTAGCCCTCTCCCGCAAGCGGGAGAGGGTTAGGTGAGGGTCTTCTTTCTTCTTCGAAGCGGCGAGTACCAAAAAGAAGAAAGAAGACCCTCACCCTCCCACCGCCTTCGGCGGCGGGCCCCTCCCTCTCCCGCATGCGGGAGAGGGATAACGGCTCAAAACACCGACTTCGACTCTGTCCCCATCATCGCCCCACGCACCAGCGGGATCGGCGGGCCGCCATAGGACAGGAACTGGTCGTGGAACTGCTTCCACGCCTTGCGTCCGCCGCGGGTCGTGGTCCAGTCGTCGCGCAGCTTGCGGATCATCAGCTTGCCGAGCGTGTAGTTGAGATAGGCCGGATCATAGGTCCCGCGCGCCGCTTGCTGGTCCGAATTGCCTTCGTCCTGATAGCATTGCTCGCGGAACATCTTGAACGAGTCCGCCTGAGTCATGCCGCGCGCATGCATGCCGATCGCCGACAGGAAGCGGCAATCGCGCAGCAAGGCGTTGGACAGTTCGCCGATATGCGTCTCGGGATCGCCATTCCCCAGCCCGGCATCCCACATCATCTCCTCGGCATAATGCGCCCAGCCCTCGGCATAGGCATAGCCGACGAACAACTGGCCGAAGAGCGAGGGCGAGCGGTTGGCGTGGAGGAACTGGACGAAATGCCCCGGCATCACTTCGTGCACCGAAGTGAAGAGCAGGTCCATCTTGCCCGGCACGAAGCCGAGTTGCTTGGCCTTGGGCCAGCTCGGGTCGGGCGGCGAGATGTAATAGACCGATGGGATGCCTTTATCGAACGGCCCCGGCGGATCGATATAGGCCGAATTCTGCCGGTTATAGGGCGGACTTTCCTCGACCAAAGCCTGTTCGGTGCCGGGGATCGAGACGATGTCGTGCGACACCACGAACTGGCGCAGCATCGGGATCTGGCGCCGCGCCTCGGCGACCGGATCGTTGCCGGCGGGCTTGTTGGCGGACATCTTGTCCATGCACGCCTGGATTGTCTTCTTCGGCGCATATTTGGCGCAGGCTTGCTTGAGCGCCTCCTGGTTCTTGGCCAGGTCCGCCTTGCCCGCGGCCTCGAGCTGATCGAGCGGGGTATCGACGCCCTCCGTTTCGGCGAGCATGCGCTGGAACTTCTCCGGCCCCAGCGCGAAATCCTTGGTCGCGGTCTTCTTCTGATTGCCGAGCCATTTGGCCAGGTCGCCCGTCACCACCGCGGCGGCTTCGGAGGCGTCCTTCAGATCCTTCTGCATCTTCTTGTCGTGGACGCTCGCAAACGCTTTACGCGCGTCGCCGCGATAATAGTCCGCGAATCCGCTGAACGCCGCGACGCCGTATTTGATGAAGCTCTCGGGCATCGGCGTGCGCAGATTGGTTCGGATGTTCCACACCGCCGACGGCACCTGGCGGAAGAACTTGATCAGCGCTTCCATCCGCACTTTCGCTGGCGCGTAAGGCCGCGCGATATAGGTGTTGGGATCGAGGCCGTTGCCGACATAATAAGCCGGGTTGGTGTGCGGCTGATCGGCATCCTCCAGCCAGAACAGCTTGCCGCGCGCGACCTGGACCAGATAGTCGCGCTCGAACGCATCCTCCTTGGACAGCTTGGCCTTGTCGAACGCTTGGGCGTCGGTGATCGCCTTGTGCAGGAAGTCTGCCTGTGCCTTCAGCCCCGACGGGCTCCAGTCGGGCATCACGCCGTCAAATTCATGCTTGCCCTGATAGACCGCAAACGCGGGGTCGAGCTTGAACCAGCCGTTGATGAAGCCGTCGCGGAATTGTGCCCATTGCGGCGAGGGGGCCGTAGGCACTGCCGTCGTGTTGACGACACTGGTTTCGTTGACGTTGGTCGCGTTGACATTGGTGGAGTTGGTGGACGAATGACACGACGCCAGCGCGATGCAGGCGACCGCGCCCAGCAGCTTGAACTTCATTGGACTCTCCGAACCTTATCGGTGGGAGTGCTGCCAGATTGCGCGGCGCGACGCCAGTGCGCTTGCTCCACATCAACCCCGCGGGCGCTTATTTGAGCGGAACGACGACCTCGTTGGGATTAACCACGTTAAGCTGCTTGCGCGTCAGTTCGTCGGCCATGTCCGGATCGACCTTGTTTGGGTCGAGCAACTGGACGCGGTTGGCGAGCACCGTCTGCTTCTGCTTGAGCTCGGCAAGCTGCTGCTGCTTCTTGGCGAGCAGGCGCTGGTAGTCGCCATAGGCCAGCGCGCCATTGCTGCCGACGACCGCATAGGTGCCGAAAAACGCCATGATCCCCAGCGCGAGCGCGGGAAAGGCGGCACGACGAAAAACGGAACCGAAGGTGGTGCGGCGGCGGGACGACATCTTGGGATAGCCTTGTCGCTCACCACGACTCGCGGATCAAGCTAGTATTTAACCATAAATCGCCGAATCGAATCGGATTGGCGATGAATTGAATCGCGAGTGGCTGGCGAGCAACAGGCCAAGTCGTCACGCCGCTCTTTCCGGCTCCAACCCCACAACGGAACATAGCCGTCGCCGCAAGTTGGATGCCGACGAGCCCGGCATGACGACGCAGGTCTTACTTCCCGCGGATCACACTCCGCCCCGCAAACACCGCGACGTCGCCCAGTTCCTCTTCGATCCGGATCAGCTGGTTGTACTTGGCCAACCGGTCCGACCGCGCCAGGCTGCCGGTCTTGATCTGTCCGCAATTGGTGGCGACCGCGAGGTCGGCGATCGTCGAATCCTCGGTCTCGCCCGAGCGGTGCGACATCACCGCGGTGTAGGAATTGCGCTGCGCCATCGACACCGCCACCAGGGTTTCGGTCAGCGTGCCGATCTGGTTGACCTTGACCAGGATCGAATTGGCGAGGCCGCGCTCGATCCCGTCCGCCAGCCGCTTGGGATTGGTCACGAACAGATCGTCGCCAACCAATTGGACCTTGTCGCCGACCATGTCGGTCAGCGCCTTCCAGCCCTCGAAATCGTCCTCGGCCATGCCGTCCTCGATCGAGATGATCGGGTATTTGGCGACCAGGTCGGCATAATAGCCGGCCATCTCCGCCGGGGTCAGCACCTTGCCCTCGGCCGAGATGTGATATTTGCCGTCCTTGAAGAACTCGGTCGAAGCCGGATCGAGCGCCAGCATGACGTCGTCGCCGGGCGTGTACCCTGCCCCTTCGATCGCCCGCATGATGAAGTCGAGCGCGTCGGTCGTGTTGGCGATGTCGGGCGCGAAGCCGCCTTCGTCGCCGACTCCGGTCGACAGGCCCTTTTCGTGAAGCATCTTCTTGAGCGTGTGGAAGATTTCCGACCCGGTGCGCACCGCCTCGAACAGCGACGAAGCGCCGACCGGCATGATCATGAATTCCTGGAAGTCGATCGGGTTGTCGGCATGCTCGCCGCCATTGATGATGTTCATCATCGGCACCGGCAGGACATGCGCGTTGACGCCGCCGACATAGCGATAGAGCGGCAGCCCGCGCGCATCGGCCGCGGCCTTGGCGGTCGCCAGGCTGACGCCCAGGATCGCGTTGGCGCCGAGCCGGGCCTTGTTGGGCGTTCCGTCGAGCGCGATCATCGCGGCGTCGACCTCGGCCTGATCCTCGGCATCGAACCCGAGCAACGTGTCGGCGATCTCGTTATTGACTGCGTCGACTGCTTTCTGGACGCCCTTGCCCGACCAGCGGCTCTTGTCGCCGTCGCGCAGTTCGACCGCCTCGTGCGCGCCGGTCGAGGCGCCCGAGGGCACTGCCGCGCGACCGAACGACCCGTCCTCGAGCATCACTTCGACCTCGACCGTGGGATTGCCGCGGCTGTCGATGATCTGGCGGCCGTGAATGTCGATGATTGCGGTCATGGAACGGTCTTCCTAGATTGGGGGTAATAGGAATTGGATTGGGGCGTCGCGGCGGCGCTCTAACGGCTTCGCGCGCGGGCGGCAAATCGCTTGTCCCGCCTGACGGAACCGGCAAGCGTCGCCTTGGTTGTCGATATGGAACAAGGATTGTCGACGTCCGTCGACAACGAACCAGTAAGGAAGAGTACCATGGCCGATACCGCATCGAACGAGACGCCGAACGGGACCGCCGGCGGGACGACTGGTGACAAGCCCAACGCGACCCAGGCACTCAAGGACAATGTGATCAAGTTCGCCAACGACGCGGGCGAAAAGGCGAAAGGCTATGCCGAGGATGGCAAA
Organism: Sphingomonas sp. P4_G2; assembly: GCF_056401155.1. Lineage (NCBI taxonomy): Bacteria > Pseudomonadati > Pseudomonadota > Alphaproteobacteria > Sphingomonadales > Sphingomonadaceae > Sphingomonas > Sphingomonas sp. P4_G2. Next base: position 191,066 of record NZ_JBFUJY010000004.1, read on the forward strand.
AGCCGCGCCGGCACCGCGCTCGACGAGCTGGCGAAGATGCTCCAGGAGGCCGCGGGCACGGTCGATGAGAAGGTCGGCGAGCAATATGGCCAATATGCCCGCTCCGCCGCCGACGCGGTCGCCAATTTCTCCGGCGCGCTCAAGGAAAAGCAGGTCGACGACATTATCGACGATGCGCGCGAATTCGTGAAGAAGAGCCCGGCGGTCGCGATCGGCACCGCCGCCGCGATCGGTTTTGTCCTGGCACGGTTGGTCAAGGCAGGGCTCGACGGCCAGGCCGACAAAGCGTCGGACAAGCCGTCGAACGACACCAAAGCCTGATTCGAGCGGCCGCGCGTGGAGGGGGAACCGCAGCCCGACGACAGCATCACGTCGCTGGTCAGCCGACTGATCGACGATGGCGAGAATTTCGTTCGGGCGGAGGTCAAACTCTATCGCGCGCGGCTGTTCTCGCGGCTGGACGAGGCGCGCAACGCGATCCTGCTCGGGATCGGCGCGCTGGTGCTGGCCCAGGCGGTGCTGGTGGCAGCGCTGGTCGGGTTGCTGATGACTCTGCGCTGGCTGGTCGGCCCCGGCTGGGCGACGTTGATCGTCGTCGGTGGCGGCGCGCTGGTCACCGCGATCATGGCCTGGAGCGCCTGGCTGCTGGTCAAGAAGGCGACCGAGATCAAGGACAAGGACGAGCGGCCGTGAATTTGATCGACGACGAACTGGTGAAGGCGGAGGCCAATTCCATCGATGCGCGGCGTCAGCTCGCCCAAACGGTCGTCGCGCTGCAATCCAGACTCAAGCCCAGCGCCCTTGCACGCGACGCGGTCGAGGAACTGAAAGAAGTCGGTGGCGAAATGGCGCGGTCCGGAATCGAGTCGGTGAAGCGCAATCCCCTGCCCGCCGTCGGCGTCGCCGCGCTGTTGACCGCATTTTTCGCGCGCAAACCGCTCGCACGGCTGCTCCGAAGGCAACCGACCGACGCATGAAGAGTTCGACCCCATTGAGAGGGACATGACTATGACCGAGACAGCAGAACCGCAGGGCACAGTGAACAAGCAAGGTGGCCGTATGGAAAATGCATTGGCGACGGCACGTGGCGCGACCAACGACGCGCTCCATGAAACGCGCAAGGCCGCAGAACGCGCCGGCAAGGCGATCGAGGCCAACCCGCTGGCGGTGATCGCCGGCGGGATCGCGATTGGCCTGGCGGCGGGCGCGTTGCTGCCCAAGACCAAACGCGAGACCGAGTTGCTCGGCTCCGTCGGCAAGCGCCTGACCGGTGTCGCGGCCGGCGCCGCCGAAGCCGCGCGCGACGCGGCCAAGGCAGAGCTCGGCTCGCTGCCGCTCAGTAAGGACGCGGCAAAAGCGCAGGTTTCGAAGCTGATCGACCAGGTGGCCAAAGCGGTGTCGAGCGCGGGAGAAGCGGCGCTCAACGGCAGCCCTGTCGCGGCCGCGGAGATCAAGCCGGCGAAGAAGTCCAAATAGGCGCTTCAACGCTGCAGCGCAGCGCGTTATGGGGTGGAGCCATGAGCAAGCTCCACCTCGTGTTCGGCGGTCGCGTCAAGGATCCGCGAACGCTCGACTTCGATCAAACGACCGTCGAGGTCGTCGGCATCTTTCCCGATTACGCCAGCGCCGAAAAAGCTTGGCGCGCCGCCGCGCAGCGGACGGTCGACGATGCCGAAATGAAGTTCGTGGTCGTCCACCTCCACCGCTTGCTCGAGCCCGATCCAGAGTTGCAGGCGCCGCACGCTTAAGAACGATTGCCAGATGTTATCGGCTTCTAGCTGAGGTTGCCCCCTTACGCCTTGCGATATCGCCACAGCAGCAACGGGCGCGCCAGAATCAGGCCGACGATGAACCCGCCGATATGCGCGCCGATCGCAACCGGCTGGCCCATCATGGTGGTGAACCCGATCAGCAGATTGATGCCCGTCCAGGCCACTCCGAGCCACAAAGCATGGATCAGGCCGGCAGGTAGCGGGCCGACGCCTGGCGTGCGGCTCCCGCCGTACAGCATCGCATAGGCCGCCACGAGCGCGGAGATTGCTCCGCTCGCGCCGATCATCGGCATGACCGCGCCCGGATCCTGCGCCCATTGCCCCGCCGCTGCGGCATAGGCGCCGATCACATAGAGCGCCGCAACGCTGACCGATCCAAGCGCACGCTCAGCCTCGCGTCCGCAATAGACCAGCATCACCATGTTGAAGAACAGATGCATCCACCCGCCATGCAGTAAGGTGGCGCTGAGCGGAGTCAGCCAGACGGGCACGAGCCAGCCGGCATAATTGGCGATCGGCACGTCGGGAACGCGGCCGGGAATGAACCCGCCAGTCACCGCCGCCACGTCGGGCGCGACGAACAGGATCGCGCACACCGACACGGCGACGGTCAGGATCGCGATCCCGTGCGTCGCCGGCGCGTCGCGGAATTGCATCTGGTTTAGATGAACTCGATCTTGGCGACGACGTAATAGCGGTCGCCGGCCGGCACCGATACTTCGACCTCGTCATCGACCTTGCGGCCGATCAGCGCGCGGCCGAGCGGCGAATTGTACGAGATGCGGCCACTCTTGGCGTCCGCCTCGGTCTGGCCGACGATCTGGTACTTAACCGGCTTCTCGTCGTCGTCGAGCAACGTCACCGTCGCGCCGAACACGACCTTGTCGCCCGACAATTCGGTCGGATCGATGATCTGCGCGCGGCTAAGCTTGTCCTCGATATCGGCGATCGATGCCTCGATCTGGCCCTGCCGCTCCTTGGCGGCATGGTATTCGGCGTTTTCCGACAGGTCGCCGTGCGCACGCGCTTCCTCGATCGCATCCACGATGTGGGGGCGTTCGTCTTTGAGACGGCGCAGATCCGCAGTGAGCTTTTCATAGCCCTCTTGCAGCATCGGCATCTTCTCAACAGTCGCCATAACCCCTGGTCCCTCGTTCCAAATATCCATCCCCAAGCGACCCCTTCCCGGAACCGCCCGCACCTGTTTCTCTTGTGAGGGGATCAATTGTGCGAGTGCGAATGATAGGATTGCAACGGCCGAACTTCAAGTGACCGTGTTGCAAGCGCGACAATAGCCTTCGCAGCTTCGACCGATGCCGAGGCCGTGGTGAAGTGCGGAATCTTCTGCGCGACCGCCGCCTGGCGGATCGGCTGCGAGTCCTTGAGCGACTGCCAGCCCTCGGTCGTGTTGAAGATCATGTCGATCCCGCCGTCCTTGATCCGGTCGACGATATGCGGACGTCCCTGCGCGACTTTGTTGACGCGCTCGACCGGCACGCCATGCTCGCTGAGATAATCGGCCGTGCCGCCGGTCGCGACGACGGTGAAGCCGAAATCGGCCAGCGCACGGGCGCCCGGCAGGATGACCGGCTTGTCGCTGTCCTTGACGCTGATGAACACCGTACCGCTCTCGGGCAGGATGGTTCCTGCGCCGAGCTCGGCCTTGCCGAACGCCGCGGTGAAATCCTGATCGATTCCCATGACTTCGCCGGTAGACTTCATTTCCGGTGAGAGGACTGGATCGATCCCCTGGAAGCGATTGAACGGGAACACGGCTTCCTTGACCGCGAAATAGCCGATGTTGCGATCGATTACCGGCAGGTCCTTGAGTTTCTCGCCCGCCATCACCCGGCTGGCGATCTTGGCGATCGGCGATCCGATCGCCTTGGCGACGAACGGCACGGTGCGGCTGGCGCGCGGATTGACCTCGATCAGATAGACTTTGCCGTCCTTGACCGCGAACTGGATATTCATCAGGCCGACGACGTTGAGCGCGCGCGCCAGCAGGTCGGTCTGGCGCTCGATCTCGGCGATGATGTCCGCGGGCAGGCTATAGGGCGGGATCGAGCAGGCGCTGTCGCCCGAATGGACCCCGGCTTCCTCGATATGCTGGAGCACGCCGGCGACCACGACGTCGGTGCCGTCGCAAATCGCATCGACATCGACCTCGATCGCGTCGCGCAGATATTGGTCGATCAGCACCGGCGAATCGCCCGATACCTGGACCGCGGTCTGGATGTAATCGTCGAGCTGCTGGGTGCCGTCGACGATCTCCATCGCGCGGCCGCCGAGGACATAGCTCGGGCGCATGAGCACCGGATAGCCAATGCGTTCCGCCACCGCGACCGCCTCGTCGCGGCTGCGCGCGATGCCGTTGGCGGGCTGGTGCAGGCCAAGCTTGTTGACCAGGGCGGCGAAGCGCTCGCGGTCCTCGGCCAGGTCGATCGCGTCTGGGCTGGTGCCGAGGATCGGGATGCCGGCCTTTTCCAGCGCGCGCGCCAGGTTGAGCGGGGTCTGCCCGCCGAACTGGACGATCACGCCGACCAGTTCGCCCACCTGCTGCTCGGTATAGAGGATCTCGAGCACGTCCTCGGCGGTCAGCGGCTCGAAATAGAGCCGGTCCGAGGTGTCGTAATCGGTCGACACCGTCTCCGGGTTGCAATTGATCATGATTGTCTCGAACCCGGCATCGGCCAGCGCGAAACAGGCATGGCAACAGCAATAGTCGAACTCGATCCCCTGCCCGATCCGGTTCGGACCGCCGCCCAGGATGACGATCTTGCGCCGCGTCGACGGCTGGCTCTCATCCTCGGGCTCACCGAAGCTCGGCGCCTCATAGGTGGAGTACATGTACGGCGTCTTGGCGTCGAACTCGGCCGCGCAAGTGTCGATGCGCTTGAACACCGGGCGCACGCCCAAGCGATGGCGCAGCGCCCTCACCTCGTCTTCGTTGACCCCGCCGGCCATCGCCTTGACTGCTTCGTGGATCAGCCCGCTGCGCGCCGGGAAACGGTCGCGTAAACCCACCGACTGCACAGCGAGATAGGCGAGCCGCTTGTCGCTGAAGCCCATCGACTTGAGCCGGCGCATGCCTGGCGCGTCCTGCGGTAGGCCGTTGGCGATCACTTCGCTTTCGGCGGCAATGATTTCTTCGATCCGTTCGAGGAACCAGGGATCGTATTTGGCGATCGCGTGGATCTCGGCGACGGTGAAGCCTTCGCGCAGTGCCTGCGCCGCGACCAGCAGCCGGTCCGGAGTCGCGACCGCCAGCGCCGCCTCGATCTCGTCGCGCGGCGCACCGATCAGCCGGTCGACGGTGTTGAACCCCGACAGCCCGGTCTCGAGCCCACGCAATGCCTTTTGCAGCGATTCGTGGATGTTGCGGCCGATTGCCATCACTTCGCCGACCGACTTCATCGCGGTCGACAGCACGGCTTCGGCGCCCTTGAACTTCTCGAAGGCGAAACGCGGGATCTTGGTGACGATATAGTCGATCGTCGGCTCGAAGCTGGCCGGGGTCGCCCCGGTGATGTCGTTGATGATCTCGTCGAGCGTATAGCCGACCGCCAGCTTGGCCGCGACCTTGGCGATCGGGAAGCCGGTCGCCTTCGACGCCAGCGCCGACGAGCGCGACACGCGCGGATTCATCTCGATGACGACGAGGCGGCCGTCCTTCGGATTTACTGCGAACTGAACGTTGGAACCACCTGTTTCAACACCGATTTCACGCAGCGTCGCGATCGACGCGTTGCGCATGATCTGATATTCCTTGTCGGTCAGCGTCAGTGCGGGCGCGACGGTGATCGAGTCGCCGGTGTGGACGCCCATCGGATCGATATTCTCGATCGAGCAGACGATGATGGCATTGTCCTTGCGGTCGCGAACGACCTCCATCTCGTACTCTTTCCAGCCGAGCAACGATTCCTCGATCAGCACCTCGGTGGTCGGGCTGGCGTCGAGCCCCTTACGGACGATGTCGATGAACTCGTCCTTGTTGTAGGCGACGCCGCCGCCAGTGCCGCCTAGCGTGAAGCTCGGGCGAATGATCGCCGGCAGACCGACTTTCTCCAGCCCTTCCAGCGCCTCGGCTTCCGAATGCGCGATCGCCGAACGCGCGCTTTCGAGACCGATCTTGGTCATCGCGTCCTTGAACTTGAGCCGGTCCTCGGCCTTGTCGATCGCCTCGGCATCGGCGCCGATCATGATCACGCCGAATTTCTCGAGCGTGCCGTCCTGCGCGAGCGCCAGCGCGGTGTTGAGCGCGGTCTGCCCACCCATCGTCGGCAGCACCGCGTCGGGCCGCTCCTTCTCGATGATCTTGGCGACGACGCCAGGCGTGATCGGCTCGATATAGGTCGCATCGGCCAGATCGGGATCGGTCATGATCGTCGCCGGGTTCGAATTGACCAGGACGATGCGATAGCCCTCTTCGCGCAGCGCCTTGATCGCCTGTGTGCCCGAATAATCGAACTCGCACGCCTGGCCGATGACGATCGGCCCGGCGCCGATGACGAGGATCGAGGAAATGTCAGTGCGTTTGGGCATTAGTGAGCGAACTCGATAAGGGTCTGAAAGGCTGAGCCACCGACGTTCGAACTTGTGTCCAGGTCGACGTGGAGCATCTCGATCGATCTAGGTTCGCACACGGAGCGGAGGTCCTCGATCTGCCGGGCAATATCGTCGGATTTCGGAATGCACGCCTGCTTCGGGTAGAGAAAGCCGCTCTCCCAGCCGTCTAGGTTGACATATCCGTGCTTGCCGAGAGTGCCCGCGAGTTCGCGCAACGCCGTAGGCGCACCGTTCAGATAATAGGTCAACCACAAGCTTGCGCTGGAGAAATCCGGTTTTTCCAAGGACACCGCCAGCTCCTGCTCAATTTTGGAGTGCTGGGCGGCATCAAGGGTCACTTCAGTCCCCCGACAAACTTCTCGAACAGATAGAAGCTGTCCTGCGGCCCCGGGCTCGCCTCGGGGTGGTATTGCACGCTGAACGCCGGGTGGTCGGTCAGTTCGAGCCCAGCATTCGAGCCGTCGAACAGCGACACATGCGTCTCGCGGGCATTGGCCGGCAGGCTGTCACGTTCGACCGCGAAGCCGTGGTTCATGCTGGTGATCTCGACCCGGCCGTCGCTGAGGCGCTTGACCGGATGGTTGGCGCCGCGATGGCCCTGGAACATCTTGGTCGTGCTCGCGCCCACGGCTAGCCCGAGCAATTGGTGGCCGAGGCAGATACCGAACAGCGGGATGTTGGTTTCGAGCAATTGCTGGATCACCGGCACGGCGTACTCGCCGGTCGCGGCGGGATCGCCCGGGCCGTTCGACAGGAACAGGCCGTCGGGCTTGAGCGCCATCACCTGATCGAACGTCGCGGTGGCGGGGACGACGCTGACCTTGGCGCCGGCCTTGACCAAATTGCGGTAGATGTTGCGCTTGGCGCCGTAATCGATCGCGACGACGTGGGGGCGGTCATCCTCGCGTCCTTCGTCGCCATAGCCGAATCCCAACCGCCAGACGCCGCCTTCCCAGCCGTAATCCATCTCGGTGGTGACCGCGATCGCGAGGTCCATGCCCTCAAGCCCAGGCCAGGCGCGCGCCATGTCGAGCAGCAAGGGCACGTCGAACTTGCCGTCGGCAGCATGCGCGATGACGCCGTTGGGCGCGCCACCGGTGCGGATCCGCTTGGTCAGCGCGCGCGTGTCGATCCCCGACAGACCGACCCGCGCATGGCGCTTCATCCAGTCATCGAGCCGCTCGACCGAGCGGAAGTTCGACGGCGCGGTGACATCCTCGCGCACGATCATGCCGAGCGCGTGGGGCATGTCCGCCTCGATATCGTCGGGATTGGCGCCGACATTGCCGATATGCGGGAAGGTGAAGGTGATGATCTGACCGGCGAAGCTCGGGTCGGTCATGATCTCCTGATAGCCGGTCATCGCGGTGTGGAAACACACTTCGCCGACCGCCTGTCCCTCGGCACCGAAGCCGCGGCCCCACACTATTTCCCCGGACGCCAGAACTAGGCATCCAGTCGCTCCTGCGGGCACGTCGAAAGGCTTGGCGTCGGCCATTGCGGGCGGGCACTCCGTTTGGTTTGGGCAGCGATGTCGCTAAGGCCCGGCAGCTAGACCCCCCACCCCCTCGCGTCAACCGGCTCGCGTCGCTATGTGGGCTCCATGATAAGAGATGACATCAAAACAGCGCTGATCACCGCCATGAAAAGCGGCGACAAGCAGGGCACAGCGGCGATCCGCCTGATCCAGAGCGCGATCAAGAACCGCGACATCGAGGAGCGCGTCAAAGCGCAACCGACCGAGGACGACACACTCGTCACCGAAGTCCTGCAGAAAATGGTCAAGCAGCGCCGCGAATCGATCGAGATGTACGTGAAGGGCGGTCGCCAGGAACTCGCCGATGTCGAGCAAGGCGAGATCGACATGATCGAGCGGTTCCTGCCCGCGCAGATGAGCGAGGCGGAGACCAGCGCGGCGATCGAGGCGATCAAGGCCGAGCTGGGCGCGTCGGGCATGAAGGACATGGGCCGCGTGATGGCGGAGCTTAAGGCTCGGCATGCACAGAATCTGGATATGTCCAAGGCGAGTGGGCTGGTGAAGGCGGCGCTGTCGTAACTAGCTCCAATTTGGAGACATCCCCTCCCCTAGCCCCTCCCGCAAGCGGGAGGGGAATAGTAGGTTAGCGGCCTGGGAAAACTTAACTCCCCTCCCGCCTGCGGGAGGGGTTGGGGGAGGGCATGTCGGACAAAAACTATCAACGTCCCACGCGACGGTCGCGCGAACTCCGCGCCAATATGACGCCCGCGGAACGCAAGCTTTGGGCGCGGCTTAGCGCCCGCAAGGTCGCCGGCGTCCGCTTCAACAGGCAGTTCCCGATCGGCGAGTTCATCTGCGATTTTGTGTCCCGGGGCGCCAAGCTTGTGATTGAAGTCGATGGCGCCACCCACGGGGAAAGCGAGCGAGCGGACGCCGAGCGAACCCGCTTCATCGAAGGACACGGCTATCGCGTGATTCGGTTCTGGAACAACGAGGTCATGGGCAACGTCGAAGGAGTCGTTTCTGAGATCGAGCAAGTCCTTCGTGACATGCCCTCCCCTAACCCCTCCCGCAAGCGGGAGGGGAATTGCTAGCGCCGCCCTCCACAACGACCCGCACGCCAATCCCGCAATTCAGACACCTCCATCGCCCCCCATCGTACCCGCCTCCCGTTCGGTCAGGATGCGGTCGATCAGGCCCCATTGCATCGCTTCTTCCGCCGTCATGAAGCGATCTCGGTCCATCGCGGCCTCGAACTCCTCATAGGTCCGACCGCAATGCTCGGCATAGAGCCGGGTCATGCGCTGCTTGGTGCGAAAGATTTCCTCGGCGTGGATCAGCATGTCCGACGCCTGTCCCTGGAAGCCGCCCGACGGCTGGTGGATGAGGATACTGGCATTGGGCAAGGCGGCGCGTTCGCCGGGTTCGCCGGCCATCAGCAGAAACGAGCCCATCGATCGCGCCGTCCCCATGCAGAGCGTGTGAACCGGTGCGCGGATATATTGCATGGTATCGTACATCGCGAGGCCGCTGGTCACCACGCCGCCGGGTGAATTGATGTAGAGCTGGATCGGCTTCCGGGGGTTTTCGGCCTCCAGGAACAGCAATTGCGCGCAGACGAGCGCGGCCACGGCGTCGTTCACTTCCCCGTTGAGGAAGATGATCCGCTCGCGCAGCAGGCGTGAATAGATATCGAACGAGCGTTCGCCGCGACTGGATTGCTCGATGACCATGGGGACGAGTTGCATCGCTTCGCGCATCGGCGAACTCCTAAATGCTGGAATTTTTTGCTGGCGGGCCGAGGCGTCAGGCGGCGAGCATCATCAAAGGGCCGTTATTGTTCGCCGCCGGCACCTTGCGTGGCGCCAACCGCGCATCCGTCAGGCCGTGAACCACCCTGAGGATCGAGCCGCCGTCCGTGCCGGGCCTGACGTGGAAGGTGACAATGCTTTCGAGGAACGGCGGTTCGCCGTCGCGAATCGCATAGCGGATTTCCTCGCCAGGGGCGGTGGAGACCGGATCGGCATCGGCCAGATCCTCCTCGGGCAGCCATTTGTCCCGAAAGCCGGGGATACTGATCGCTCGCCAGACCTTTTCGGGCGGAGCATCGAGTTCGTATTCGAACACCAGAATCTCGGCCTGCTTTTCGGGCTCGGTACCGCTCATTGATCCATGTCCTTCAGCAAGATCTTCAACGCATCGATCCGCGCGGGCCAATAAGCGCGGTATTTGGTCAACCATGTAGCGATCAGCGCCAGCCCCTCCGGGTCGACCTCATAGTTCACGAAACGCCCCCGCCGCTCTTCGCGAACGAGCCGTGCGGTGCGCAGCACGGCAAGGTGCTGGGACATTGCCGGCTGGCTGATCTTCATGCCGTCCCGCAAGGCGCTGGCGTTCATGCTGCCGCTCGCCAGCTTCTCGAAGATCGCGCGGCGGGTAGGGTCGGCCAGAGCCTTGAACAGCTCATTCTCAATCATGTCGACAGATAAGCGCATACTTATCTGATTGGCAATGCCGAAATCGAGATTTCGCCGCAGTTGCCAAACCCCACGGCTATGCGCCAATAGCGTGATATAATGCGCGGGTGAGTCTTACCCCCGCCTTTCTCGACGAACTCCGCGCGCGAACCCTGCTGTCCGCGCTGGTCGGAAAGACCGTCAAGCTCACCAAGGCGGGTCGCGAGTTCAAGGGCTGCTGCCCGTTCCACAGCGAAAAGACGCCGAGCTTCTACGTCAACGACGACAAGAGCTTCTATCACTGCTTCGGCTGCTCGGCGCATGGCGATGCGATCCGCTGGATGACCGAACAGCAGGGGCTGCCGTTCATCGATGCCGTCAAGGAACTCGCCCAGGCCGCCGGCATGGAAATGCCCGCGCAGGACCGCCAGTCGGTCGAACGCGCCGAGCGCGCCAAGGGCCTGCACGACCTGATGGCCGACGCCGCGCAATTCTTCACCGACCAATTGAACGGCATCGCCGGTGCGGAAGCGCGGTCGGTATTGGAGAAGCGCGGCATCAAGGCGGAGACCGCGCGCACCTTCGGCATGGGCTATTCGCCCGATTCGCGGGGCAAGCTGCGCGAGGAGCTCAAGAGCTATGGCGACCCCGCGCTGATCGAATCGGGTATGTTGATCAAGGTCGACGACAAGGAGCCGTACGATCGTTTCCGCGGGCGATTGATGATCCCGATCCGCGACGCGCGCGGGCGCGTGATCGCGTTCGGCGGGCGCGTGATTGGCCAGGGCGAGCCCAAATATCTCAATTCCCCCGACACGCCGCTCTTCGACAAGGGCCGCACGCTCTACAATCTCGACCGCGCCGCACCCGCCAGCCGCAAGTCCGGCCGGATCATCGTGGTCGAGGGCTATATGGACGTGATCGCGCTCGCCCAGGCCGGGTTCGGCGAAGCGGTGGCGCCGCTCGGCACCGCGCTGACCGAGCACCAGTTGGAGCGGCTGTGGCGGCTGGCTGACGTGCCGATCCTCTGCTTCGACGGCGATTCGGCCGGGCAGAAGGCCGCGATCCGCGCGGCGTTGCGCGCCCTGCCCGGCCTCGCCCCCGGACGCAGCCTGCGATTCGTGACCTTGCCCGAGGGACAGGATCCGGACGACCTGGTCCGCGCTCGCGGTCCCGCGGCGTTCGAGGCGTTGCTGGAAAAACCCGAGTCGCTGGTCGACCGATTGTGGGCGCACGAACATGCCGCCGAGCCGCTCGACACGCCCGAACAACGCGCAGGGCTCAAGCGCCGGCTGATGACTCATGCCGAGACGATCGCCGATCCCGACGTGCGCCACGAATATCAGGCCGAATTCCGCCGCCGCATCGATGACCTGTTCGCCCGCCCGCAACGCGATTTCACCCCGCGCCAGTTCACGCCACGCAAGCCAGGCACCAAATGGGTGCCTCCCTTGCCCCCGGCCACATCCCAGGCCAAGGCGGTGCGTGCCGCCGGGATCGACCGGCTGCTGGCCAAGGCCGTACTCGCGGGATTGATCCGCCATCCCACGGAAATCGCTCGCCATATGGAAGTGCTCGGCAGCCTGAAACTGGCCGACGGCGCACTTGGACGATTGTTCGAAGCCGTGGTCGATCTGGCGCTCGAGGACCGAGCGCTTGATAGCCAGCGCCTGATCACCATATTGGGCTCATCAGGACTTGGTCAGATAACCACAGATCTGCTGAGAGCCGATGCCACTCCCTATTCGTTTACCCAGGATGGTGCAGAGCCCGAACGGGCCAGCGCCGATCTTGACGAGGCGATAGCGATCATGGTGGCGCGGCCCGAAGTCGATGCGGCGCTGGCGCAGGCGACATCCGAACTGGAAATTTCCGCGTCGGATGAAGCTTTCCAACGGCAAATGGAACTGTTGCGCGAGCAACGAGCTTTGGAACTGCGGCTTGCAAATCTGATACAAGCGAACAATGACGCGTAAAATTACGCATCGAGCGTAAAACCGAGGGCATTTGATGGTGAAGACGACTATGGCGGAAGCGGCAGAACCGGCTGAGACGGGCGACGCTCCGCTGATCGATCTCAACGATGCGGAAATCAAGAAGCTGGTCGCCCGCGCCAAAAAGCGCGGGTACATAACCGTCGACCAGCTCAACGAGATGTTGCCGCAGGACCAGATGTCCTCCGAGCAGATCGAGGACGTGATGTCCGCGCTCAACGAAATGGGCGTCAACGTCGTCGAGAATGACGAGGGCGGCGAGGACGGCGAGGATCAGAAGGACGAGGACGAAGATATCGATCCGGTCGATTCGTCCGAGGAAAACGCCCCCGCGCTCGAGACCAAGAAAAAGGAAACGATCGACCGCACCGATGACCCGGTGCGGATGTACCTGCGCGAGATGGGCGCGGTCGAATTGCTCAGCCGTGAGGGTGAGATCGCAATCGCCAAGCGGATCGAGGCCGGCCGCGACACGATGATTCTCGGCCTGTGCGAATCGCCGATCACGTTCAACGCGATCATCGACTGGTCGACCGCGCTCAACGAAGGCACGATGCAGTTGCGCGAGATCCTCGATCTCGACGCGATGCTGTCCAAGGGCCCGTCGGCCGAGCAGGTCGAAAGCGCCGAGGACGACGATTCGGGCGAGATCAGCGAGAAGACCGCCGGCGCCAGCTTCAAGGAAGAGGAAGAGCCCGAGGAGGTCCAGGCGGCCGACGAGGACGAGGACGACATGACCGAGCGTCGTGCGCCGCGCATCTCGGACGACGAGGAAGAGGACAACACGCTCAGCCTCGCCCAGATGGAAGAACAGCTCAAGCCATTGGCGCTCGAGCGGTTCGCCAACATCACCTCGATCTACAAGAAATTCTCCAAGATGCAGGGGCAGCGCCTCGACGCGATGGGCGCCGGTGGCGAACTGTCGGCAGCCGAGGAGCGCAAGTACCAGAAGCTGCGCGAGGACCTCACCGCCGAAGTCGAGAGCGTCCAGTTCCACCAGGCGAAGATCGAATATCTGGTCGACCAGCTCTACAGCTTCAACCGGCGCCTGACTGCGCTGGGCGGGCAGATGCTGCGTCTGGCCGAGCGCCACAAGGTCGCCCGCGCCGATTTCCTCAATCGCTATCAGGGTCACGAGCTCGACGATTCGTGGCTGACGACGGTGGGCAGCCTCGACAAGAAGTGGACCGCCTTCGCTACGAACGAGGTCGGCGCGGTCGATCGCATCCGCGGCGAGATTTCGGAAATCTCGCAGCAGACCGGCATGGCGCTTCCCGAGTTCCGCCGCATCGTCAACATGGTGCAAAAGGGCGAGCGCGAGGCGCGGATCGCGAAGAAGGAGATGGTCGAGGCCAATCTCCGCCTCGTGATCTCGATCGCCAAGAAATACACCAACCGCGGGCTGCAATTCCTGGATTTGATCCAGGAAGGCAATATCGGTCTGATGAAGGCGGTCGATAAGTTCGAATATCGCCGTGGTTACAAATTCTCGACCTATGCGACCTGGTGGATCCGCCAGGCGATCACCCGCTCGATCGCCGACCAGGCGCGGACCATCCGCATCCCGGTCCATATGATCGAGACGATCAACAAGCTGGTGCGGACCAGCCGCCAGTTCCTCCACGAGCAGGGCCGCGAGCCGACGCCCGAGGAAATGGCCGAGCGCCTGTCGATGCCGCTCGAAAAGGTCCGCAAGGTGATGAAGATCGCCAAGGAACCGATCAGCCTCGAGACGCCGATCGGCGACGAAGAGGATTCGCATTTGGGCGATTTCATCGAGGACAAGAATGCGGTCATCCCGGTCGATGCCGCGATCCAGGCCAACCTCAAGGAAACGGTGACCCGCGTGCTCGCATCGCTCACCCCGCGCGAGGAACGCGTGCTGCGCATGCGCTTCGGCATCGGGATGAACACCGACCACACGCTCGAGGAAGTCGGCCAGCAGTTCAGCGTGACCCGCGAACGTATCCGCCAGATCGAGGCGAAGGCGCTGCGCAAGCTCAAGCACCCGAGCCGGTCGCGCAAGATGCGGAGTTTCTTGGACCAGTAAGTTCAAGCACCGAACGAAAAAGAGGCCGCGACGGGAAACCGCCGCGGCCTTTTTATTGGCCGTTATCGCTCAAAACCCCTCTCCCGCTCGCGGGAGAGGGAGGGGCCCGCCGCCGAAGGCGGTGGGAGGGTGAGGGTCTTCTTACTTCTTCTGTCCCGGCACCCGCGCCTCGAAGAAGAAAGAAGACCCTCACCCAACCTGCACCGGGTGAACAGCGCCCCGCGCTGTTCAGGTCATGCCGGGGGCATGACCGACCCGGTACACCCGAAAGCGGGAGAAGGCTATGAGCCCCACTATTTCAACGGCAGGAACAGCTCCGCGACCGCGTCGTGGACCGGCTCGTCCGGAGAAAAGGTAAGATACCGCCGGCAATAGATCGGAAAGTCCCGCACGTCCTCGCCACTCGCCGGCAACCAATCGCGATAAAGGAACAGCGCGGCGGGCTCCATATTGTTCGTGGCGCCGACGACGCGCAGCACCGCGCAACGTCCGCCGGGGATCACACCGGCCTTCATCCCCTCATCATTCGGCGCGATCGGCTGGTCGGTTCCGACACACAGATCCATGCTGTAATCGGCCGCGACCGCGGGCGTTCGCTCGGACCGGAAGACGTTGATGGTCGGGCTGGTCGCGGGCGACAGGCCGGCGGCTTTACGCCAGGCGATGAACCGCTGGATGGTGTCGCCCAGCGTCGCCCGGTCGCCCCGGTGCTCCATGATCGCCACCGGCATCGGCGGCACATCGCGGATCGTCACGTCGTCATGGGTAAAACTATGTTGCATGAGCTTGCTCCTCGCATTGTCGAGAGGCCCGAAGGCCGCAAGCCACGGCTCCCAATCGGGAGATTTCCGGAACGACGATGGCGATTGCCCGAACCGTTGCCGAAAGGCGCGGGCAAAGGCGTCGGGCGCGTCATAGCCGGCGTCCATCGCGATGTCCGTGACGCTGTCCGCACTGCAATGGGCGAGTTGGTGCGATGCACGCTTCATCCGGGCAAGCTGGACATAGCGATGCAGGGACAGTTCGAACGTCGCCATGAACTGACGGTGGAAATGGAATTTCGAGAAAGCCGCGACGCGGCTCACCGTTTCCAGATCGAGATCCCCGTCGAGATGCTGGTCGATATAGTCCAGCACGCGCTGCATCCGGTCCTGATAATTCTGAAGCGCCGCCTTCATCGTCCTTCCTCCGTGGCGGCACCAGCTAGTCGCTCATGGCTCTCGCTTGCTCGACCGATCTTGCGGTTCGGGATGGATCGATCGCAAGTGCGTAACGCGCCCGGGGCGCTCGCGATCACGCCCGCTTCAAAACGCCACGTATGGTCCGCCAACGCCTCCGGCGGGCCGGCCCTCGATCGCGGTATAGACCGTTCGTCCAAAGAAGAACGGCACGCCGAAATCGAAGCTGTTGGCGAACGGGAGCGGCGGTTTGACCAGCGTCGGATTGACGCCGAGCCCGGGGCGACGGTCGATGACCCGGACACGTTCAGCGGGCTGTACAGCTCGAACGCCCCACTCGCGGTCACGCCGTTGGTCGCGGTCAGCAAAGGCGACAGCGGCGTCGGCATCGGCGGACAGTAAAAGGCGATCAGGCCAGCGTCGGTGCAGGGGTTCAGGCTGGTGTCGATGAAATAATAATCGTTGCTGCCGCTGTCGACGAAGCTCTGAGTCAGCTTCTTGCCATTATAGGTTGCGGCGAGCGTCCCCGGCCCCAGCTGGCTCGTCGAGGTAGTCAACGGCAACACATTGGCCGCGCTCAAGCTGTTATCGGCCTGCGTTCCGATGCCGAAGGTCACAGTGCCGGTCAGCGAGGTCGCGCCGGACTGCGCCACCGCCGGCAGCGATATGATCGTTCCGTTATTGTCGGAGGCGAAAGCCGCGACCGGATTGGGCAATTGCTGGAACGGCGCGGCAGCGTTCGCCGCGCGCGCGATCACGCTGCTGCAGCCACTGCTTGGGCAATCATAATAGATCGCGCCCGACGAGCCGCCATTGACCGTGCAAAAGCTGCCGCAATCGGTGGTGGTCGTACCGACGCCGATAATCCCGTTGGCGCCGAAATCCTGCACCGTCTGGATCGCGGTGCCGCCACCCGAGGAGCAGCTCGAGGGCACGCTGGCGAAGGTCCCGCTGTCGCCGATCGCCTGAAACGGCATGTTGGCGACCTTCTCCCCCGCGATCGAGAAATCGGCCGTTCGCACCGAGCCGAAGGCATAGGAATTCACGTACTGATAGCATTCGCCGACCGGATTGCTCGACGCGTCGGTTTCGGTCGGCAGCGCGGCGAGCAGGCCCGCGTTGAGCACGGGCTTGATGATACGCAAGCCGACCGAGCCGGTGTCGAGGATGACATGGTCGATCGTCTGGCAATTGATCGTCGAGCCCGGTGCACAGATGGTGACCGAGACATAGGGCTCGTTGAACGCGGTATACGCGCCGGTCCCGGTATTGAGCGCGGCCGGACCCGCATCCAGCGTGACCGTGGCGGTGTTGGCCGTGGGAGTCGGTGTCGGCGTGGGAGTCGGCGTTGGTGTGGGTGACGGCGTGGGGCTCGGCGTCGGCGCGGCGGCGATGGGCGTCGAGGATCCGGTGCCTCCCCCGCCGCACCCGACGAGCGCCAATGCGATCATCAGCCCGCCGAGATGTTTGCGGACCTTCACGGTTGTGTCGCCAGATCGTCGATTGAGAAGCCGGCCGGCGCCAGCGAGGGCACGAACGCCACTCCGTGGAACCAGCCCATATGGCCGCCGGCCTGGATCTGCAGATCGCGCTGCGCGACCTGCGGAGGACGGCGCAGCGAGTGCATTTGTCGCGCCGTCGCGACGCTATTAGACTGGAAGGTCGAGAAATACGGTCCGAACAGAGTCTTGAGATCGGGCTTGCCCGGGCCGGACCAGGTCACCGCGAAGACCGTTCCGGCGGCATTGGTGAACTCGCGCACCGAACCGCCATTCGGACGCGTCATTTCATGGCGCGTGTAGCGACCCATAGCGACCGACTTCATGCTGACGGCCATTCGCCCGCGATCCTCGGTGACGCTGGACATCGCGCCCCCGAGCTTCGCCGATGCAGCGGTGGAGAGAAACAGGCAGCTTGCCGCGAGGCCGAGGGCACCAACGCGATGGATCAGAGACACGGTCGAACAACCCTCCAAACGCAACATCGCTGCGCACGTTGATCTCGCCGCGAACGATCGGCAGCGTATTCCTCGCCGGTGGCGAGTCAACGTCCATTTGGGTGGCGAATCTCGGCCGCCGCCCAAGCCAGGAGGCTGTTGTTTTCTGCCGGTCTTATGTCTTCACGTCGCTGTACACCGCGACGCTTGGCGCCACCGGGTCGAGCAGTATCCATAGAGCGATACCGGTCGCAACGACCAGCAATGCCGCCACCATCGTCAGCGCGCGTCGCGGTTCGGGCATCAGCGGCAAGAGCAACACCGCGCTGATCGCTAGCGGAATCGCGGCAACCATCGGCATGCCAGGACCCACCGCCTGCAGCAGGAAGAATCCGAACCCGAGCATATAGCCGACACCCAGCGTCGCCGCGACGATCGTCGCAGCGATGCCAACGCTCCTTCCAGCGTAACGATCGATCGCCAGCGCCATCCCGCCAAGCATCAAGGGCATCGCGAAGGGGTAGGATGCCGTGGGCGCCAACGCCTGCATGACGACGCCGAGCGCCAGCAACGGAATCGCCGCCCCGGCGATGCTCCCCACCCCCGACGGAAGCCAATGGCGGATTGTCAGGAATGTGGCGAGACAGACGAGCAAGGCCTGAACCTGAAGCCGGGGAATCGCCGCGAGCCTGTCGTAATAATGGTTGTTTGCGCCGAACCCGATCGACACCATGTTGACGAGATACAACCACGCCATCGCGATAACGATCAGCGCGAGCAGCATACCCGTCCCCTTGGCGACCTCTCCGATCGTCGCACGCCGCCACGCTGCCGCGCCATAACCCAGCCCGCCGATCCCCAGGAACACCCAGCCCAGCGCCGCCGGATAGCTGACGAAGAACAGGCCGTAAGCGTCGAAGAACGTGCGGTCGGCCGCCCTGCCCGGCAGCACCGGCGCATCGGCCAGCGCGCGCGTCAAATCGAGCGTCTGGCGTCCCATGTCCTGCAACGCACCCTGGTCAAGCGCGTCGGGAGTTGCCAGCGGCGAATGATAGAGACCCGCGCGGCCGATGAACGCGAAATTGAATCCCGGATAGCCGAGTTTCTTGGCCACGGTCAGGTCGGTCGAATTGGGCAGTTTCTTGTAGATGAACACGCTGAGCGACGTCGCCACCGGCCGGCGCACAGCCTGTCCGAACAGGTCCATCATCGCGCCATTGTCGCTGCCCGTCTCGAACATCGATGCGCGCCCGCCGCCTCCGCGCGTCTCGAGATTGACGATCACGCCGACATGCGCGCGGCGCGAATCGGTGGCGAAGAACGCTTTCGCGCCTTCCAGCCCGAGTTCCTCGCCGTCGGTCAGCAGCACCATCACGTCTCGGCGCGGCTGGCCGCCCGCCTTGATCGCACGAATCGTCTCCAGCACCGATGCCACGCCCGCGCCGTCATCGGCAGCGGCGGGCGATCCCCAGACGCTGTCGTGATGGGCCATCAACAGGACCGCGGGTTGCGCGCGATCGCGACCGGGCAGGATCGCGATGATATTGGTAAGCGGCGGCGCGGGCGCGACTGCCTTGCTCCAACCATCGAGGCGCTTTTTGGCCGCGGTGCTCATCGTGCCGGTGGCGGTGGCGACTTCCAGGCCCATGCCTTTAAGACGTGCGACCAAATAGGCACGGACTTGCGCGTCCTCGGCGCTGCCAGTCGGATGCGGCGCGCGGCCGATCACGCGAACGTCCGTCATTGCCCGAATCGCCGAGAAAAGTGTGGTGGGCGCATCGGCGGGCACCGGCCCCGGCGGCGTTGTCGCCACGATCGCCAGGATCACCGCACCGGCCAGCGCGATCACCGCCGCCCACCATCTCGTCATGGCGTTCCTCCCCCGTCTCGACGCAATTGCTACAGGCGACCGGCGGGACCGGCAAGAATGCGCGCCGGCAAAGGGGCTGCCAAGGGGCTGCGCCGAAGTGCCCCGCTCCTGCGGCGGTTGCGACATACTTAAGGGCACATAAACCGCGTCTTTACGTGGTTCGGTATATCCCTCTGCCCCAAGAGTGCGCGGAGCCACATTGCATTGGGGAACCATGTCAGTCGAAACACTATCATTTGATCGTCGCGGTGGCGGGTGGAGCGTGCTCGCCGCGCTCGCCGATGCCGACGGCAGCGCGCGCCACCCGTTCATTCGCGCCATATGTGCGCCGGGTGCCGCGACGCGCGACCTCGCTGACGCGATCCACTTGCTGTGCGCATTGCACGGGCGCCATCCCGGGGTAATCGATCATGCGGTCGGCCATGGGCACAGCCAGACGGCCCAGCCGTGGCTGGAAGCCGCGGCCGAATCATTCGCCGACGAACGCGCCTTGCTCGCGCGCCTGACCGCCGCGGCCGGACCGATCCCCTCCACGCCGGGCCAGGCCGAATCGGAAGCCGCCGTCAATGCGCAGCGCCACGCGCTCGACATGCTGGCGCAGTCCGACCGCGCCGGGTGCGCGGTAGGCGCCTCGATCGCCCTGGTGCTCGACTGGCACGCGGTGCGCGCGCTGATGAGTGCCGCCGCCGATCGCGCGGGGTTCGCGCCGCTGCCGTCCAACCTGCCGATCGATGCCGAGACGCAGACGATCGCGGTGACATTGGCCTCCGAAGCGCCGGTCGAGCGCGCGATGAGCTTTGGCGCCCAACAGCTGCTCGCCCAGCATCGCGCACTTTGGGATCTGGCCGAAGCCCGCAAGAGCGCGCGCGACCGGAGCTGAGCTTGCGTTTTCCCTTTGGGCAGTTCTAAGCAAACCCGAGTTTCGAAAAAATTCGGGGACAGCAATGATTCGCTTCGAAGGCACCCAGAGCTATGTCGCGACCGATGACCTGAAGGTCGCGGTCAATGCCGCGGTGACCCTTCGCCGTCCGCTACTGGTCAAGGGCGAGCCCGGTACCGGCAAGACCGTTCTGGCCTATGAGATCGCCAAGGCGGTCAACGCGCCGCTGATCGAGTGGAACGTCAAATCGACCACCAAGGCGCAGCAGGGCTTGTACGAATATGACGCAGTCGCCCGCCTGCGCGACGGCCAGTTGGGCGACGAGCGCGTCCACGACATCTCCAACTATATCCGCAAGGGCAAATTGTGGGAGGCGTTCACAGCGCCCGAGGTCCCCGTCCTGCTGATCGACGAGATCGACAAGGCCGATATCGAATTCCCCAACGACCTGCTCCAGGAACTCGATCGCATGGAATTCCATGTCTACGAGACCAAGGAGACGGTGCGCGCGGCCGAGCGGCCGATCGTCGTCATCACCTCGAACAACGAGAAGGAATTGCCCGACGCATTCCTGCGCCGCTGCTTTTTCCATTATATCAAATTCCCCGACCGCGACACGATGCAGGCGATCGTCGACGTCCACTTCCCCGGCATCCAGAAGATCCTGGTGTCGAAAGCGATGGACATTTTCTACGACGTCCGCGACGTCCCCGGCCTCAAGAAGAAGCCGTCGACCAGCGAGTTGCTCGATTGGCTGAAGCTGCTGCTCCACGAGGACATGCCGCTCGACGTGCTGCAGAATCGCGACCCGACGAAGGCGATCCCGCCGCTCCACGGCGCCTTGCTCAAGAACGAGCAGGACGTGATGCTGTTCGAGCGGCTGGCGTTCATGGCCAAGCGTCAGCAGGGCGGCGGCCCGCGCTGATTGCGGCAGCAGATGGCGGCCCGCCCTACCGCTCTGAACGACAAGCGCCTCAGATCAAATACCGTCACCCCAGCGCAAGCTGGGGTCTCAAGCCTCTTGAGATGAGCATCTGGTCGGATCGTCCCCCGGACGATCCTTAAGCATGCGGGGCATGCTTAACCTGATGCTCTTTCGCTGGCATGACGGGTAGATGAGCGATCATCCCTTGCAGCCCGGCGCCACCCGCTTCGCCCGCGTCCGCGCCAAGCTCGAGGCGGCGCAGCCGAGCAGCGGGTGGAAGTCGTGGGTCTACGAATTCCTGCTGTTCGGCTTCAAGCAAGGCTGGGCGTGTCTGTTCGGCGCGCTGATGCTCGTGCTGCTGCTCGGCGCGCACCTCTTCTACCCCGATGACGCGCCACTCGCTCGTAACGACTTCGTGACCTTGACGGCGATCGCGATCCAAATCGGCATGCTCGCCTTCCGGCTGGAGAATTGGGAAGAGGCTAGGGTTATCCTGGCGTTCCACGTCACCGGTACGATCATGGAGCAGTTTAAGACACAGGCCGGCTCGTGGAATTATCCGGCCGGCGGCGTGCTCCATATCGGGCTGGTCCCGCTCTATTCCGGATTCATGTACGCCGCGGTGGGCAGCTATATCGCGCGCATCTGGCGCATCTTCGGGATTCATTTCGATCATTGGCCGTCCCGGCGCGCGCTGATCGCGCTTGCCGTCGCGATCTACGTCAATTTCTTCTCCCATCACTGGCTTCCCGATATCCGCTGGCTCTTGTTTGCGATCATCGCGCTGATGTTCTGGCGCTCGCGCTTCTATTTCACGCCGTTCCGCCGCGAACGCTGGATGCCGGTGCTGCTCGGCTTCTTTCTGGTCGCCCTGTTCATCTGGTTTGCCGAGAATCTGGCTACCTTCGCCCATGCCTGGTCCTACCCCAACCAGCGTCACGGCTGGGCGATGGTGAGCCCCGCCAAGCTCGGTTCCTGGTATCTGCTGATGATCATATCGGTCGTGATGGTGTCGCTGATCCATCACGACGATCGCGAAATGAATTTACGGTCACCAGCTAATTAACCCCGTCCGCCAACCATCCGGTCAGTCCACACTCCCTATGGCAGGCGGGCATGAGGAGATATCCCCCCCATCTCCGCGTGCTGGCGGCTGCTCTTTCCCTGTTGGCGGGAATAGCCGCCCCAGCGCGCGCCGGAACATTGCTCGACTATGTCGGGCAGTGCGTGCCGTTCGCACGAGCGGCGTCCGGCATCCAGATCTATGGCGACGCCTGGACCTGGTGGGATCAAGCCGAAGGTCGATATCGCCGCGGCCAGACCCCGCGCGCTGGAGCGGTCGTCGTCTTCCGCAAGACCGCGCGGCTGCCGCTCGGCCATGTCGCGGTGATCAGCCGGGTGGTCGACAGCCGGGTGGCGATGGTCACCCACGCCAATTGGTCGCGGATGAACGGCGAGCGCGGCCATGCCGAGCAGGACGTCACGCTGACCGATGTCAGCCCCGACAATGACTGGAGTGAAGTGCGCGTCTGGTATCGCGACGCCGAAGGGCTCGGATCGACCACTTTCCCACTTTACGGCTTCATCTATCCCTTGGCGCTGGACGGCCATAAGGCGAAGCCCGCGCCCGAATTGACCGGCCGCGATCCGGATTATGTCGGCGCGCTGATCGACGCCTATCGCTGAAACCTGGTCACGGCCCGGTGCTATTGAGTACAGGCCCTTGGCTGCGTTAAGACCATACCCATGTTTCTGAACTTCCTCGACGAGCTTCGTGCCGCTGGCATTCCTGCGAGCATGAAGGAGCATCTCATCCTGCTCGAGGCGCTCGACAAGAACGTGATCGATCGCACGCCGGAGGATTTCTATTATCTCAGCCGCGCCGTGTACGTGAAGGACGAAGGCCTGCTCGATCGCTTCGACCAGGTGTTCGCCAAGGTCTTCAAGGGGATCGCCACAACTTATGGCACCCAGCCTGCGGAAATCCCCGCAGACTGGCTGAAGGCGATCGCCGAGAAATATCTCTCGCCCGAGGAAATGGAGCAGATCAAGTCGCTCGGCTCGTGGGACGAGATCATGGAAACGCTCAAGAAGCGTCTGGAGGAGCAGGAAAAGCGCCATCAGGGCGGCAACAAGTGGATCGGCACGGGCGGCACGAGTCCGTACGGCAATTCGGGCTACAATCCCGAAGGTGTGCGGATCGGCGGCGAATCCAAGCATGGCCGCGCGATCAAGGTGTGGGATCAGCGCGAGTTCAAGAATCTCGACAGCACGCGCGAGCTCGGTACCCGCAACATCAAGATCGCGCTCCGCCGCCTGCGCCGCTTCGCGCGCGAAGGCTCGGCCGACGAACTCGATCTCGACGCGACGATCGAGGGCACGGCGCGCCAGGGCTGGCTCGACATCCATATGCGCCCCGAGCGGCATAATGCGGTCAAATTGCTGCTGTTCCTCGACGTCGGCGGATCGATGGATCCCTGGGTCAAGCTCTGCGAAGAATTGTTCTCGGCGGCGACGTCAGAGTTCAAGAACATGGAGTTCTTCTATTTCCACAACTGCCCGTATGAAGGCGTGTGGAAGGACAATCGCCGCCGCTTCACCGAGCGCACGCCCACCTGGGACGTGCTTCGTAAGTTTGGCCACGATTATAAGCTGGTGATCGTCGGTGACGGATCGATGAGCCCCTACGAGATCACGCACCCGGGCGGTTCGGTCGAACATTTCAACGAGGAATCGGGGGCGGTGTGGCTGCACCGGATGACGACCACTTACCCCGCCGCGGTCTGGCTCAACCCGATCAAGGAAGAGCAATGGGGCTATTCGCAATCGATCAAGATCGTCCGCGAGCTGATGAACGACCGCATGTACCCGCTGACGCTGGCGGGGCTTGATGACGCGATGCGCGAGCTGACGCGCAAAAGGTGAGGGTCAAGCTCTAGAAGAAGTCGAGCTTCAGCACGCCTCTAACTGCGTGAGTTTTTCCTGAAACTTCTCGGCGAGTTCGAGCCGTCGTGCGCGCGCTTCCGCTGTCACGGCGTTCTTCGCGGCGATGCGCTCCTGGGCGACCCGGCGCGCATAAAAACGAATATCTGATTCCATAGCTGCGATCCCGATCCCCGCGATTCGGTTATCCACAGACCATGTCACGCTGATGACGCGATGCATCCCTTTTGGGATCAAAGGGGAGCGACTCGCGATAGAATGCGGGTTTCGCGTCGTTTTCGGCCAATCCAACGGTCAATAGAGCAAATGCGGCCGCCGTACCTCCGCCCAAACAGCCTCATCGGGAACGGTCAGCGAATCGAGATCGCCCGGCAGGGCGGCCGCATCGTCGACCCATTCACGCAGGTCCGTGCCGCCATTGATGACGTCGATCGCCAGTTTGTCGAAGACATATTCATAGGCGAAATCGCGCCATAGGTCGTAGTCGCCATAAATCGTGCGAACCGCCTTGAACGCCAGCGCCTGAAGCCGCCACGGGCGAAACGCGTCATGGTCATAGGCAGCGCCCTCGGCATGGATGAACACGCCGTTGCACAACCGCCCGACATGCTTGTGAAAGGTCGGCTGGAACCAGAGATCGCGCAGCGTGCAGCCGTCGAGCCATCGCGGTGCGATCCGCCTCATCTCGGCGATGACCGCGCGCGCGTCGATATCGGGGGCGCCGAACAGTTCGAGCGGGCGCGTCGTCCCGCGTCCCTCGCTCAAATTCGTGCCTTCGAGCATCACCGTCCCGGCATAAGCGCGCGCCATATTGATGTTGGCGGCATTGGGACTGGGATTGATCCAGGGGCGTTCGGGCGGCCAGCCGAAGCCGGGCGCCGCGTCGGGTTGCCATCCCTCCATCGCGATCACCCGATAATCGACGTCGAGCTTGTAATGATCGATGAACCAATGCCCCATCTCGCCCAGGGTCATGCCGTGCCGCATCGGCATCGGCCCCGCGCCGACAAAGCTTTCCCAACCGGGGCGCAAGGTTAGCCCTTCGATCGGCCGTCCCGCGGGGTTGGGTCGATCGAGCACCCACACCGACTTGCCGTGCGCCGCCGCCGCTTCGAGCACGTAGAGCAATGTCGTGACGAAGGTATAGATGCGGCAGCCGACGTCCTGAAGGTCGATCAGAATCGTGTCGAACGTGCCCATCGACTGGCCGGTCGGACGCCGCACTTCGCCGTACAGACTGAACACCGGCATGCCGTAGGTCGGATCGGTGAAGTCGGGCGACTCCATCATATTATCCTGCAGATCGCCGCGCACACCGTGCTGCGGACCGAACACCGCGGAGACGTTGAGCCCCGTCGCGACCAATGCGTCGATCGAATGCGTCAGGTCCGCGGTGACCGAGGCCGGGTGCGCGAGCAACGCGACACGCTTGCTCTCGAGCGGTTTCCTCAGGTCTGGCTCGTCGAGGAGCCGGTCGATACCGAATTTCATGCGCGATCAGGTGCCGGGAGCCGCGCGACAAAGCAATCCGCGTTGTGAAAATCGGGCGGCCCGGCGGGGTGTTCCAGCGCCCAAAAGCTCTTCGACCCGTCGACCGCTTCGATCACGGCGGTAAGGCCGAGCCGCCAGTCCATGTCGGCGATATCGCCCAGGTCAATCCTGGCGGTGAGCGCGGGCGATCGCCATGACAGATCGGGAACCGCCGCAGCGTTGCGCATGCCGACGCGGTGCCCATCGAAGTGATAGGTCGCCCAGCGCCCCGAGGGCGACAGGTTGAGCTCGGTATAGCCCGCCTCCCCCGTCGGCTGGACGAACGCTTCTAAACAGGTGTGCGTCCATAATTCATCGGTCCGAGCCGATGCCATCGGCTCGGGCCAGAGGACGCGATCCAGCGCACCTTCAACCGAGTAGCGCAAGGACAGACGAGCGCCATCACGGGCGATCGCGACGTTGATCGCGATGACTGCCGTGCTCTTGAAATCGGGATGCGGCCGCAGCCAATAATCGGGCAAATCGACCTCTCTCGCTCAGTAGCGCTCGACGGCGAAGGATAGGCGCGCAGCCCTACCCTGTTCAAGCGGCACCAAAACGCTTATGTGCGCGCGCAATCATGGCAACCAAACTTCCCGAACCGCCCCGCGTGGGTATGGTGTCCTTGGGCTGTCCCAAGAACCTGGTCGACAGCGAGCGCATCCTGACCAAGCTGCGGTCGGACGGCTATCAGCTGTCGCCCGATTATGCCGGCGCGGACGTCGTGCTGGTCAATACCTGCGGCTTTCTCGACTCCGCCAAGGAGGAAAGCCTGGAGGCTATCGGCGAGGCGATCGCCGAGAATGGCCGCGTCATCGTCACCGGTTGCATGGGTAAGGAAGCCCAGGTCATCCGCGACCGCTTCCCGGCCGTGCTCGCGATCACCGGCGCGCATGAATATGAGCAGGTCGTCGGCGCGGTGCACGAGGCGGCGCCGATGCCGCCCAACGCGTTCCTCAACCTTGTGCCCGAAAGCGGGCTCAAGCTGACCCCGCGCCATTACAGCTATTTGAAGATTTCGGAGGGCTGCAACCACCGCTGCGCTTTCTGCATCATCCCAAGCTTGCGCGGCGACCTGGTCAGCCGCCGCCCCGACGCGATTCTACGCGAGGCGGAAAAGCTGGTCGAAGCGGGCACCAAGGAACTGCTGGTCATCAGTCAGGATACGTCGGCCTATGGTGTCGATATCAAGCATTTCCCACGCATGTGGCACGGCAACGAAGTCCGCGCCCACATGACCGACCTGGCGCGCGAACTCGGCAAGATCGCGCCCTGGGTCCGGCTCCATTACGTCTACCCCTATCCGCATGTCGATCAGGTCATCCCGCTGATGGCGGAGGGGTTGGTGCTCCCCTATCTCGACATTCCGTTCCAGCACGCGAGCCGCAACGTGCTCAAGCTGATGCGCCGCCCGGCCAACGAGGCGAAGGTACTTGAGCGCATCAAGTCATGGCGCTCGATCGCGCCCGATATTGCAATCCGCTCGACCTTCGTGGTCGGCTTCCCCGGCGAAACCGAGGAGGATTTCGAATATCTGCTCGACTGGCTCGACGAGGCCCAGCTCGACCGCGTCGGCGCCTTCCGCTTCGAACCGGTAGAGGGCGCGGCGGCGAACGCTTTACCCAACCATGTGCCGGAAGACGTCAAGGAAGAGCGCTACGCCCGGATCATGGAAAAGACCGCAGCGATCAGCGCGGCCAAGCTTCAGGCCAAGATCGGCCGCACACTGCCGGTGATCATCGACGCGGTCGACGAGGACGGCGGCGCCACCGGGCGCAGCCAGGCCGACGCGCCCGAGATCGACGGAGAGGTATTCCTGCGCGATGCCGGTCACCTGACAGTCGGCGACATCACGCCGGTGCTCATCGAAGACGCCGACGAGCACGATTTGTTCGGTGTCCCCGCCTGATCTGTCCCGATCTCGGACAGCACTATTGCCAGACGCCGCGCGCCACCTAACAGAGTGGCGTCATGAAAATATGGGCGATCGTTCTGGGGCTGACCGTGGCGCTAATCGCGCCTGCAGCGTCGGCGCAGATCGTGTCCGCGCCGCTACAGAAGATCGTCACGCCGGTCGATCCGATGGTGATGGCGACCGACGATTTCACGCGCCTCGCCAATCCCGCAATCTGGGACGGATTGTCGGTCAATCGGATCGAATTCCGCGAAGATCGCGCCTTTTGGCGTCTCTATCGCATCGTCAATCTGCGTCATCCCGGCGGGCCATTATGGTTCGTGCCGCACGATAACGAGAATGCCGCATTCCAGGCCGCGATATTCGCGGTGCGATCCTATGGCGGCGTGGTGATCGCGATCGAGGAAGCGCGCTCGATCGATGGGCCCGACAGCCGGATGAACCCCGACGTCGCTTATGGCCGTTCGATCGACCCCAATCGCAATTTTCGCGACGATACGCCCAATTACGCCGCGACGGTGCTGGCGGATCTGGGCAGTCCGACGCGGCTGATCGTGGCGCTGCACACCAACGAGCCCGGCTATAGCGCCTCGGAATCGACCTGCACGCCGCCCGATGCCGGCTATACCGGCAAGGGCGAGATTTCGGTGCTGTTGTGCAGCGACCTCTATTCGCCGCGCCCGTCGATCCGCGCGGCCTGGCCCTATGACGACACCGACAGCGTCGCGATCGTCTCCTATCTCGGCGACCGCAGCCCGGCGAGCGGCTTTTGCGCGCGGCCGCTGTCCGATGCCGACATGAACATCATGTTCGAGCATGTCGTGACTAGCGACGGGTCGCTGTCGAATTATGCGCTGTTCCGCGGATTGCCTTATGTGAATCTGGAAACGCAGGATCGCGGCACCGACCCGATCGGGCTCGGCAATGCGCGATCGCGGCTGCTGGCGATGATCGGCACGGTGATGACGCGCTGTGCGCCGGTCGAAGGCATTGCGCTGCGACCACCAGCAGTTCCGGTCCGCACGCCGGCACCGGCCAAGCGCAAGAAACGCCGTTAGGCGAGCAATTCCCGGATCTGCGCTGCCTCGGGCGAAGTCAGCGCTCCTCCGATCCCGCAGAGATACAGCGTGTTGGGCGCGCGTCCCGCCGTCGCCGGTTCGAGGCCGGCCGCAAGGCAGGCATCGAGCGGCGCGATCGTCGCACCGCGCCCGGCGCGGACGCTGATCAGCGCCTCTTCGAGTTCGGTGCAATGGTCATGACGGATCAACGACGCCGGTTGGCGGCCGAACACGCGATCGAACCAATGGCCGAACACATAGTCATATTCGTCATAGGTGATGAAACGCAGCCGCTCGATCGCATCGAGACTGCCGACATCGCCGATGGCGCCCACCAGCACCGCTTCTTCGCCCGCCAATTCGACCGATTCGACCGGCACCGCGGTCACCGCGCGATAGGTCACGGCCAGATCGATCTCCCCTGCCAGCAACGCCGCGAGCAGGTCTTCGTGCGATCCGGTGCGAAACAGGATCGGCCGCGCATCCGGCATGCTCGCGAACAGAAGTGGCGCGAGCCGGTAGCGGCCGAACCCAGTCACCGCACCGATCCTGAGCGGCGTGACGAACCCGTCGTCGCGATTGAGATAGACGCGCACCCGGTCGATCTCGTCGAGCGCGCGGCCGATCGTATCGAACAGCACCCGTCCTTGCGGAGTCAGCCGAAGCGCCCGGCCCGATCGCTCCATCAAGGTCACGCCGACATCGCGCTCGAACCGTCGAAGATCCGCATGGACCGCTGGCGCCGATTTGCCGATCACCCGTGCCGCCGCGGCGATGCCGCCGGCCCGCGCGACCGCGTGGAATATAGCCGCCCGCCGCAGGTCCGCACCCTCAAACATTCTGCATTGCCTAACGATTCCATTCCAACTTCCGAATTACGGAATTACCGACGCGAGTCTAGAGTGCGAGTGAAGGAGAAATCCGATGCTTGTCCGACTGTTGCTCGCCTGCCTGCCGATTGTCGTTCCCGCCGTCGCGACCGCGCAATCCGGCGGCACCGCCCATCTCTATGCCTACACGGTGAAGGACCGAGCCGCGTTCGAAGCCGGCTATCGTCAGCATTTGCGCTGGCATGCTGCTCATGCCGACAAGCTCGCCTGGTTCGCCTGGTACGTGACGAGCGGCAACCGCGCGGGCGCCTTTGTCGATGGGACGTTCGGGACGACACCCGACGGGCTGGCGGGTCGTCCCGATCCCAAGGGCGACGGCGCCGACTTCCGCGCCAATGCCGGGCCCTATGTCTCCGCGATCGGCGACGAAGGTTGGGAATTGTGGCGCGAAGCGAGCCGCGCGACGCCGCTCGAACAGCGGCGACCGGGAACCTATCTACGCGTCTATGCGATGGCCGCGGACGATACAGCCGCGTTCGAGGCCGCCATCGCCGCTCGGCGGCTGCAGGGCGCGATCTGGTATCGCAGCCTCGACGGAGCGCCCGGACGCTATCTGCTGATGCTCCCCGCGCGGTCGCCCAACGCTCCGGCGCCTATATCGCTGAGCGCCGGACCGATACGCACGCTGCGTGCCGAAACCTGGCGCTACGCCCCGCGCATGGCGCTCATGCCCGGTGTACCGCTGGCCCGCTGATTGCGCGCGGCGAATGGCAGCTTATAGCGAGCGGGCATTTCTTTCGGAGCCGCCCGCCGATGCGCTTTCTGCCGCTTGCCCTGCTTCTCGTCGCCACGCCAGCGCTCGCGCAGGATCTGACTCCCGCCGAAACCACCAAGGTCGACTCGATCGTCACCGACACGCTGGCGCGCAACGGCGTGCCGTCGGCGTCGATCGCGATCGTGCGCGACGGCAAGATCGTGTTCGCCAAAGCCTATGGCAAACAGTCCGAGACGATCGCGACTCCGCGCAGCGACGCCCCGTATCAGATCGCCTCGATCTCCAAGCAATTCACCGCCGCCGCGATCCTGATGCTCGAAGATGAGGGCAAACTCAGCCTCGATGACACGGTGGCCAAGTGGCTGCCTGGCATCACCGACGGCGACAAGATCACCATCCGCCAGCTGCTTAGCCACACGTCGGGCCTGCAGGACTATTGGCCCCAGGATTACAGTTTCGCGGCGATGGAAAAGCCGATCACGCCGCAGCAGATCGTCGATCGTTGGGCGAAGAAGCCGCTCGATTTCGCGCCCGGCACACAATGGCAATATTCGAACACCGGCTATGTCGTCGCCGGGATGATCGTCGAAAAGGCCGCGGGCAAGCCGCTGCTCGCCTATCTGCAGGACAAGGTATTCAAGCCGCTGGGGATGAAGGTGATCGATCAGGATCTCGCGGTCGGCAAAGGCTTTCCGCAAGGCTATCATCGCTATGCGCTCGGCCCGGTGCGGGTCGAGAAGCCGGCGGCGCGGGGCTGGCTGTTCGCGGCGGGCGAACTCGCCATGTCGGCGAGCGATCTCGCCAAATGGGACATCGCCCGGCTCAACCGCAGCGTGATGCCCGCTGACGACTGGCAGGTGCAAGAAACCCCGATCCTGCTGACCAACGGCAAGTCGACCAATTACGGCCTGGGGGTCTTCACTGGCACCGCCAAGGGGCATCGCTACGTCGAACATAGCGGCGAGGCCGTCGGATTCCTGTCCGAGAATATCGTCTATCCCGATGACAAGGCCGCCGTCGTGGTGCTGGTCAATTCGGACTTCTCCGACGCCTTTACCGGCATTGCCGGCCAGATTTCCGAGCTGATTTTGCCGCCTGCCACCGAGCCGGCTGCTGCCGGCGACGCCGAAACGGCGAAGACCGCGCAGGCGCGCGCGATTTTCGACCAGTTGCGCGCGGGCAAGCTCGATCGCGCGACGATGACAGAGGACGCCAATTACTATTTCGACGCGACGGCGATCGGCGATTATCGCGACAGCCTGGCCAAGCTCGGTGACCCGGCGTCGTTCACCTTGACGCGGCCCGCGCGGCTGCGCGGCGGGTTCGTCAACCGCAACTATACCGTAACCTATGCGAACGGCACCAAGCTAGCCGTGGTGACCTACGCCGAGCCCGACGGCGCCGGCCGCTACGAACAATTCATCGTGATGCCCGCCGAGTGACCGGCGCTCTTGACCAGATGATCCGCTTTCCCGACGAGACCGCCACATGACCGACTTCGCCGCCCTCCTCCAGCCCGATCGCGGCCAGTCCGCCCGCGCGATCGAGGTCGTCCATCCCGACGGGTTCGCCGATTGGCTGGCCGCGCAACCGCCGCGCGTGCGGGCGATGCTCACCGCTGCCCGGGCGACCGGTAAGGCTGGGAACAAGGCGATCCTTCCCGGCGAGGGCGCCGAGGATTGGTCGGTACTGCATGTCTGCGACGAAGCTGGGACGTCGCCATGGCGCATCGCGTCGCAGCCCGATTTCCTGCCCGAAGGCACGTATCGGCTGAAAAGCGGTGATCTGGGTGCAGCGGGCCTAGGCTGGCTCCTCGCACAGCATCGCTTCGACAAATATACCAAGCCCGACAAGGACAGCGGGCCGCGCGTCCTGCTGACCAGCGATCCGGCAGCGATCGACGAGACCGTCAGACTGGCACAGGCGACCGCGTTGGTCCGCGATCTGGTCAATCTCGGCTCGTCCGACATGGGCCCGGCCGAGCTCGAGGCCGAGGCGGCGAAGCTTGCCAAGGCGTTCGATGCGACGTTGACGGTCACGCGCGGCGACGCGCTGACGACGGGCTATCCGATGATCGACGCCGTCGGCCGCGCCGCCGCCAAGCATCGCGCGCCGCGCTTGATCGAGATCGAATGGGGCAATCCCAAACATCCGCGCGTCGCCGTGCTGGGCAAAGGCGTTTGCTTTGATTCGGGCGGCCTCGACATCAAGCCGGCGAGCGGCATGCGGCTGATGAAGAAGGATATGGGCGGGGCGGCGCATGCGCTGGCGCTGGCCAATCTGATCATGGGCGCACGACTGCCCATTCGCCTGCATGTGCTGATCCCCGCGGTTGAGAACGCGATTTCGGCCGATGCTTTCCGCCCGGGCGACGTGCTCAAGACGCGCAAGGGACTGACGGTCGAGAATACCAACACCGATGCCGAAGGGCGGCTGGTGCTCGGCGATGCGTTGACCAAGGCCGGCGAAGCGAAGCCCGAACTGGTGATCGACTATGCTACGCTGACCGGCGCGGCGCGCGTCGCGCTCGGTCCCGATCTGCCCGCCACCTTCATCAGCGACGAGGTGCTGGCCGCCGATCTGATCGAGGCGGGCAC
The DNA here is from genome assembly GCF_056401155.1 of Sphingomonas sp. P4_G2. Lineage (NCBI taxonomy): Bacteria > Pseudomonadati > Pseudomonadota > Alphaproteobacteria > Sphingomonadales > Sphingomonadaceae > Sphingomonas > Sphingomonas sp. P4_G2. Next base: position 223,821 of record NZ_JBFUJY010000004.1, read on the forward strand.
GGCAGTCCACGATCCGTTGTGGCGGTTGCCGCTATGGGACGGTTATGACGAATATCTGAAGTCCGACATCGCCGACCTGATCAACGCACCCGACAATGGCTATGCCGGCGCGGTCACTGCTGCCTTGTTCCTGCGTCGCTTCGCGCCCGAGGCGGTGCCCTGGGCGCACCTCGACACCTTCGCCTGGCGCCCGACCGCCAAGCCGGGACGTCCCAAGGGCGGCGATGCCCTGGGCGTGCGCGCCGCCTGGGCGATGCTCAAGAAACGCTACGGAGGCTAATGTCGTTTCTACGCTTCCCCGGCGAAGGCCGGGGTCCAGCGTCACCGCGACCAATTGGCTAGGCGGCACCTATCCAACATAAGGCGTTGCAACTGGCCCCCGCCTTCGCCGGGGAGGCGTGAATAGAGAATCCGTCAGGCCGGCCGCCCCCCGCCGCGCACCATGCCCAGGATATCGTCGAGCGGATTGCCGTCGTGATTGGCATCGAGCATCGATGCCAGCCCGCCGAGACTGCCGAAGATGCCGCCGGCCGGCGCCGCGGCGGGTGCCGCCGGGATAGCGGGAGCAGCACTCCCGCCGCCGCCCGCGATCATCGACGTGAGGACGCTGGCGGCGATCCCGCCCATCACGCCACCGCCCATCTTCTTCGATACTTGTTGCGCGACCAGCCCGGCGACGATCGGCAGCATCGCCTTCATGATCGTGTCGCTGATCCCGGTTTGCGCCGAGGCGGCGGTCGCGACCGAGCGACTGACGTCCTTCGATCCGAAAATCTGGCCGAGCACGGCATTGCCGGCATCGGTGTCGGTTGCCGGCGATGTGGTCGCGCCGGCAATGTCGGCGACTGAGCCGAGCCCGCCGCCCTGTTCGACCTTCTTCAATCCGCCGAGGACCGCCGGCAACAAGGCGCCGACCGCCGCATTGGCCTGGTCGGGGGTCAGCCCGAATTGCTGCGCGAGCGCGCCGACATCGACTTGTGGTGCCGCGCCGGCGTCACCGCCGGTTGCGCCTGTCGCCTGCTGTAGAAGCTGTCCGAGAATATCCATTGCCGCGACTCCTTGAAGAGGAAGGTCACCAAGCTAGTTCGGATTCCGACGCAAACCTACCGCAATCAGGCGGTGGCGGAGCGTACCGCGTCGATCAATACGAAAGCAATGCGCGCGAGGTGGTCCGACCTGTTTTCCCACCCATGCGGCGTCCCGCGCTGGATCAGGATGTCGCCCGCGCGCAAGATCGTCTCGTCGCGGTCCATCACCGCGACGATCTCACCCTGCAGCACGATCGCGTAATCGACCGTATCGGTCGTGTGCATGCTCGCCGAGCGCGTGCTGCCTTCGTGGTGATCGGCATCGGGATAGAGCGCGGCGAACACCGCCTTTACCATCGCAGCGCGCTGCTCCGGCGTCGCGTCGCCGATCGGCGGGAAGTCGATCACGCGCAGCACTGTACCACTGCTCGGCGGCAGCACGCCGCGATGCTCGGCAATGTCATCTGGCGCGTCGATCGCGCCCGGTGCCGTATGCGTCCGCCACATATTCGTGCTGCGATAGGTCGAGCCGGGCAAGACGAATTCGGCTGGGCTGGCGCCGTCCTCGGCGATGTACGAGCGCCCGTCCGCGTCAATCGCGGTGACAACGCGGCGTGGCGCCGGTAGCGGCGTATCGCTCATGCTGACAGAGCCTTGGCGGCCTGGATGATCGGGACGAACTTGTCCGCGGTCAGGCTGGCGCCTCCGACCAGGGCGCCATCGACATTGTCGAGCGCGAGGATCTCGCCGGCATTCGTTCCGGTCACCGATCCCCCGTAGAGAATCCGTACGTCGAGCGCCGGGTCGCCGATCATCTGGCGCAACTTGGCTCGCGCGATCGCATGCATCGCCGCGATCTCCTCCATCGTCGGCGTGCGGCCGGTACCGATCGCCCAACGCGGTTCATAGGCAAGCGTCAGCCAGTCGGCACGCGCATCGTCGGGCAAGGATTTCTCGATCTGCGCTTGGACCACGCGTTCGGCGCGGCCCGCGTCACGCTCGGCCTGGGTTTCGCCGACGCAGAGGATGACGCCCAATCCGTGACGGTGCGCCGCCGACGACTTCATATAGGCGTCGTGGCTGGTCTCGTGCTGGTCACCGCGGCGTTCGGAATGGCCGACAATGGTGAAGACAGCGCCGGCTTCCTTGACCATCGGGGCTGAGATGCAGCCAGTATGCGCGCCGCTATCCGCCTCGTGCACGTCCTCCGCCCCGATCGCGAGGGAAGGCAGGCGCGCATGCGCCGGCGCGATCAGGGTCGCCGGGACGGCAACCGCAACATCCACTCCCGGCGCCGCGGCGGCGGCGGCCGCGATGCCGTCGAGCTCGGCGAGCGTCGCCAGGCTGCCGTTCATTTTCCAATTGCCCGCGATCAGCTTGCGCCGTGTCATGTTTCCTCCCACTTTCGCTTCCCGATAGCGCTCGCGGTGGCACGTGCAAGCGTTGCGCTTGATGCATGGCTCGGCGGACCCTAAAGCGGCGGCTCGTTTTCAGGACCAACGATCGGCCCCCATGCTCACTTTCATTCGCAAGATCATCTTTTCGCGCATCGGCGCGCTCGTCACGCTGATCATCGTCGGCCTGATCGGCGTGGCGTTCGGGCTGGGCGACGTCACCGGCCTGCGGTCGAACGCGCTGGGCGGGCAAAACGCCGCGACCGCCGCGACCGTTGGCAACGATACTGTCTCGGTGACCGATCTGCGCAATGCCACCGACGGCATGCTCAACATGTACCGCAATCAGGCGCCGCAGCTCACCATGGCGGAGTTCATCAGCCGCGGCGGATTCGATGGCCCGCTCGAAAGCCGGCTGACCTCGATGGCGATGGAACAGTTCGGCCACAGCCAGGGCATCCGCGTCGGCAAGTCGTTGATCGACAATCAGATCGCGAATATCCCCGGCGTACGCGGGCTCGACGGCAAGTTCGACAAGGACAATTACAACCGCTTGCTGGCGATGCTGAAATCCAACGACCAGCAATTCCACGATCAGATGGGCCACGACCTGATGACCCAATTGATGCTCGGTCCGATCGCAGCGAACGCGACCGACAAGCTGAAGGGTCCCGCGGGCGTCGCAACCTCCTACGCGTCGATGCTGCTCGAAAAGCGCAACGGCACCGTCGCCTTCGTCGACACCAAGAAGATGCCCGCCGGCGCGCCGGTCACCGACGCCGAGGCCAACGCTTATTACACCCGCAACCTTGCGCGCTATACGATCCCCGAGCGCCGCTCGGCCCGCTATGCGCTGATCACGCTCGACGAACTCAAGAAGCGCGCCACCCCGACCGACGACGAGATCGCCAAGGCCTATCAGGCGCAAAAGGCGAAGTTCGATGCGGGTGAAAACCGGTCGCTCAAGCAAGTCGTGTTGCAGGACCAGAAAGCTGCCACCGATCTCGCGGCGAAAGTCCGCGGCGGCACGGCGATCGAGGCTGCGGCCAAGGCGCTGGGGCTTGAGGCCGCAGCGATCAACGACGTCAACAAGACCGCTTATGCCGGCCAGGCGACGCCAGCCCTGGCCGACCAGGTGTTCGGTGCAGCGCAGGGCGCGGTGATCGGTCCGGTCAAGACGCCGCTCGGCTGGGTGGTCGCGCATCTCGACAAGATCACCAAGGTCGCGGGCAAAACCCTCGACCAGGCCAAGCCCGAGCTGGTCAAAGAACTGACCGACCAGAAACTGGCGGCCATCGCGCAGACCCTGCGCGACCAGATCGAGGATGCGATCACCAATCGCCAGACGCTCGACCAGATCGCGGCCAAGCTCAACCTGACGGTCCAGGCGACCACGCCACTGACCGCCAACGGTACCGATCCGACGTCGGCGACCCCGGTCAAGCCCGATCCCAACCAGACGACGCTCTATCAGCTCGCCTTCCAGTCCGAGACCGATGATGATCCCCAGTTGGTGCCGTACGGCCAGGACGGCAGCTTCGCGGTCGCCAAGCTCGACAAGGTCATTCCGGCCGCCCCACAGCCGCTGGCGACGATTGCCGACCAGGTGAAGAAGGACGTCGTCATCGACCGCCAGGTCAAGGCGGCGCGCGACGTCGCCAACGCGATCACCGGCAAAGTCAACAAAGGCGTCCCGCTCGCCCAGGCGATGGCCGAATCGGGCATCAAGCTCGATGCGACCAAGCCGATGTCGGCCAATCGCGCCCAGCTGTTCGCGACCAAGCAGCCGCCTGCCCCGCTCGTCTTGCTGTTCAGCAAGCCCAAGGGCAGCGCGTCGCTGGTCGAGGCGCCGTACAAGGGTGGCTGGTTCGTCATCGTCGTCGACTCGATCGACAAGGGCAATGCCGCCGGCAACGCCCAGTTGATCGACAAGATGCGCGGCGATCTCGGCGCGAGCATGGGCGACGAATATCGCCAGCAATTCGCCAGCGCTGTGCGCAACAAGGTCGGCGTAAAGAAGAACGACGCCGCAATTACCGCGCTGCGCCGCGACCTGCTCGGTCAGGGCAGCGACGGCGGCGACCAGCCGCAATAAGGCGATGATCGAAGGAGCCGATGCCGCGCTGACCGCGCTCGCGGCCGAACGTCCGGCCCTCGTCTGGCGGCGTCAGGTCGCTGACACCGAGACGCCGGTCGCCGCGGCACTCAAGCTGATCGAGCCCGGGCGGGGCGACTTTCTGCTCGAATCGGTCGAGGGCGGCGCGGTGCGCGGACGTCACAGCCTGTTGGGTCTCGCGCCCGATCTGGTGTTCCGCGCGGACGGCGAGCGCGCGGCGATCAACCGCCATTGGCTGACCGATCGCGCCGCGTTCGAGCCCTGCGCGGATCCCACGCTGGCGGCGTTCCGCTCACTCGTCGCCTCGTGCCGGATGGAAGACGTTCCGCCCGAACTGCCGCGCGCGCTCGCCTGTCTGGTCGGCTATTTCGGCTATGAGACCGTTGGACTGGTCGAGGACTTGCCCCGCCCCGCAGATCCCGGGCTCGGCCTGCCCGATATGATCTTCGTGCGGCCGACCACGGTGCTGATCTTCGACCGGCTGGCCGATCAATTGTTTCTGGTTGCGCCGCTCTGGCCCGATAGCGGGCTCACGCCCGAGGCAGCGCTGGCTCTTGCCGAGGAGCGGATCGATGGCGTCGCCGCCAAGCTGGCGAACGCACCGATCCCGGCGGCGCCGCGCGGCGACCCGAGTGATGTCGCGCTGACCCCGGTGCTGCCGGACGGCGCGTATCGCGACATGGTATTGAAGGCGAAGGATTATATCGCGGCGGGCGATATCTTTCAGGTCGTCCTGGCGCAGCGTTTCACCGCGCCCTTCGCACTGCCACCGATCGAGCTCTATCGCGCGCTGCGACGCGTGAACCCCTCGCCGTTCCTCTATTTCCTCGATTTGCCCGACTTCGCGTTGTCGGGCTCCAGTCCCGAGATATTGGTGCGCGTACGCGACGGCGAAGTGACGATCCGCCCGATCGCGGGGACGCGCCCGCGCGGCAAATCTGCCACCGAAGACGAGGAAAACCGCCGCTCGCTGCTCGCCGATCCCAAGGAACGCGCCGAGCATCTGATGCTGCTCGATCTCGGCCGCAACGATGCTGGCCGTGTCGCCGCACCTGGCTCGGTCAAGGTCACCGACAGCTATACGATCGAGATGTACAGCCATGTGATGCACATCGTCTCGAACGTGGTCGCCGAACTCGACGGTAGCAAGGACGCGGTCGATGCGCTGTTCGCGGGGTTCCCCGCCGGGACGGTATCAGGCGCGCCCAAGGTTCGCGCTTGCCAGGTCATCGCCGAGCTCGAGCACGAGGCGCGCGGCGCTTATGCCGGCGGGGTCGGCTATTTCTCGCCCGACGGATCGATGGATTCGTGCATCGTGCTGAGGACGGCGGTGGTCAAGGACGGCGTCATGCATGTCCAGGCCGGTGCCGGCATCGTCGCCGACAGCGATCCGGTCTACGAACAGCGCGAGTGCGAGGCGAAAGCGGGCGCGCTGCTCGCCGCCGCCCGCGAGGCGATCGCCCGGGCGGGCGACGCTCGCTTTGGGCAATAGGCTCTACTGGTCGTCCGACTGGCCGTTGGCCTTGGCGCGGCGCTCGGCCGCCCAGGCCCGCGCTGCCGACCGCGCGCAGCCAGTTTGACCGCCCGACCCGACCGGCGAGCAGGTATCGGGCAGGCCCGCGGCCTCGCGGCTGGTCTGCTCATCGGCCGCAACGCGATTGACCCAACTCTGCCGCGCGGGCGGGATCGGTCCGGCGCCGCGCAGCGCCTTGGGGATGCGATAGGGATCGTCGACCGTCGTGCACACGACGATCTCGTCTCCGGTAGACGGCGGACATTTCTGGTCGGGTTCCACGACCACCGAGCGAATCCGTTTGACGGGCTGGCCGGTATCGGCCTGCTTATCGGACTTGTCCTGCGCCATTGCGCCCATGGGCACGGCAAGCAAGGCCAGGGCTGCGAACGCGGTACGGATCATCGGTGCGACCTTTCTTTGGGCACTTCAACGCCCCCCAGATAGGATCGATCCCGTATCATTCCAGCGCTTGGCAGGCCGAAACACGGCGAAACGAGGGCGCAACGACGATTGTCGCGGTGCAGCGAACGCGCTAGCGGGCGGCAATGATTTTGGTGATCGACAATTACGACAGCTTCACCTGGAACCTGGTCCATTATCTGATGGAACTCGGACAGGATGTTCAGGTCGTGCGCAACGACGCGTTGACCGCGCGCGACGCCTTGGCAAGCAACGCCGAGGCGTTCCTGATCTCGCCCGGCCCCTGCACGCCCAACGAAGCGGGAGTCAGCCTGGATCTGGTCGCCGCCGCCGCCGACGCCGGACGGCCGCTGCTCGGCGTGTGCCTGGGGCATCAGTCGATCGGCCAGCATTTCGGCGGGCATGTCGTTCGCGGCGGGCTGATGCACGGCAAGACGTCGGCGATCACCCATGACGGGACCGGGTTGTTCAAGGGCGTGCCCTCGCCATTCCAGGCGACCCGCTATCATTCGCTGGTGGTCGAGGATGTCCCGGCCGAACTGATCGTCAATGCCCGCGCCGAGGATGGCTTCGTGATGGGGTTCCGTCACGCAACCTTGCCAATCCATGGCGTGCAATTCCATCCCGAGAGCATCGCCACCGAACATGGGCATCAACTTCTCGCCAATTTCCTCGAGCTTGCCGGGCTGAAGGCGAAGGCGCTGGCGTGACCAGCTTTGTGCCGCTGCCCGATCCATCGGCTCCGTTGTCGCGCGAATCGGCGGCACAGGCATTCGCCGACATTCTCGACGCCAAGACGTCCGAAGACGCGATCGCCGAGTTCTTGATCGCACTGACCGACCGTGGCGAGACTAGCATCGAGATCGCCGAGGCCGCGCGTGCCCTGCGTGCCCGGCTGATCCCGATCGACGCGCCGACCAATGCGATCGACGTCTGCGGCACCGGCGGCGATGGCCATCACACGCTCAACGTCTCGACCGCCGTCAGCTTAGTGGTCGCTGCCAGCGGTGTACCCGTCGCCAAACACGGCAACCGTGCCGCCAGCTCCAAGGCAGGCGCCGCCGACACGCTGGAGGTGCTGGGGCTCGACATGGAACGTGCCGGGGCGCTCGCCCAGGCGACGCTCAACGATCTCGGCATCTGCTTCCTGTTCGCCGCCAACCATCATCCGGCGATGAAGCGCATCACCCCGATCCGCCGCCGGATCGGACGGCGCACGATCTTCAACCTGATGGGTCCGCTCGCCAACCCGGCGCACGTCACGCGCCAGCTGATCGGCATCGCGCGGCCCGATTACACCGACACCTATGCCGAGGCGCTCGAGCAGCTCGGCACCGAAGCGGCGCTGGTCGTGTCGGGCGAGGAAGGGCTGGACGAGGTGTCCGGCGCCGGTCCGACCGTCGCGGTCAGCGTCGGCCGATTGTCGTTGCCCGCGCATATCACCCCCGAGGATGCCGGCCTGCCGCGCCATCCAATCGCGGCGATCCATGGCGGCGACCCCGCCTATAACGCCGCGGCGCTGCGCCGATTGCTCCAGGGCGAGCACGGCGCGTATCGCGACGCGGTGCTGATCAACGCCGCTGCCGCGTTGGTCGTCGCAGGCGCCGCCGACACGCTCACCGAAGGCGCCGAGGAAGCTGCGGAGACGATCGACAAGGGTCTTGCCAACGCGCTGCTCGATTGCTGGATCGCCTATAAATGACCAATATCCTCGACCGTATTCTCGAAACCAAGCGCGCCGAAGTGGCGGCGAAGAAAGCGACCACCTCGCTCGCCAGCCTGGAAGCGATGATCAGCCGCCGCGACACGCCGCGCGGGTTCAGAAAGGCGCTCGACAAGAAGGCGAAGAGCGGCCCGGCATTGATCGCCGAGGTCAAGAAAGCGAGCCCGTCCAAGGGCGTGATCCGTGAGGACTTCGATCCGCCGGCACACGCGCTCGCCTATCTCAAGGGCGGTGCCACTTGCCTGTCGGTGCTGACCGACGAGCAATATTTCCAGGGCGACGATTCCTATCTCGCATTGATCCACGAGACCGTGCCGCTGCCGCTGCTGCGCAAGGACTTCATGATCGATCCGTGGCAGGCGCATGAAAGCCGTGCGCTCGGCGCCGACGCGATCCTGATCATCGTCGCCGCGCTCGACGATGCGCGGATGGCCGAGATCGAGGCCGCGGCGATCGATTGCGGGCTCGACGTTCTGGTCGAGGTCCATGACGAGAAGGAACTCGATCGCGCGCTCAAGCTCAAGTCGCGGCTGATCGGCGTGAACAATCGCGACCTGCGCGATTTCTCGATCAGCTTCGCCGGTACCTATGACTTGATCGGCAAGGCGCCGGCGGGATGCACCTTCGTCGCCGAAAGCGGCCTCACCTCGCGCGCCGATCTCGAAGCGATGCGCGCGCATGGTGTGAACTGCTTCCTGGTCGGCGAAAGCCTGATGCGGGCGGAGAATATCGCCGCGGCAACCAAAGAATTGCTGGGTAGTTAGCTCCCCTCCCGCTTGCGGGAGGGGTCGGGGGAGGGCATGTCTTTTTCATGTCCCAAAGCGACACCCCCTCCCCTAACCCCTCCCGCGAGCGGGAGGGGAATTTGACGCACCTCGACGAGACGGGTGCCGCGCGGATGGTCGACGTGTCCGCCAAGCCGGAAACCGAGCGCCGTGCGGTCGCGACCGGACGCATATCGATGTCTCGTGAAGCGGCTGCAGCGATCGGGACAGGCGATGTGCCGAAGGGCGACGTGCTCGCCGCTGCACGGATCGCCGGGATCATGGCCGCCAAGCGCACCGGCGAGCTGATCCCGCTGTGCCACCCACTCCCGATCACCAGCGCCGCCATCGACCTTTCGGTCGACAGCGACGGCGTGACCGCAACCGCGACGATCACCACCACCGGCCGCACAGGAGTCGAGATGGAGGCGATGACCGCCGTCTCGGTCGCCCTGCTGACGATCTACGACATGGCCAAAGCGATCGACAAGGCGATGACGATCGACTCGATCCGTCTGCTGTCGAAGACCGGTGGCAAGTCGGGCGACTGGCAGGCGCCCTAGTCGAGCGGCATCGTTATCGCGATCCAGGCGATATAGCCGGCCACCACGACGAACATCAGCCCGCAGCATCCGCCTTTGACGTCGCGCGGCGTGTCCTTCGCATCCGCCGCGCGCGCGCCGAAGAACTCGAGCCCGACCGAGAACAGGACCAGACCGCACAACCCCAATACCGCGCCCCAAAACAGGCGCCACAGCCAGCCGCCGATCCAGTTCAATGTCGCGCCATGCGCATCGAACCACGCGCTCAACTCGGACGGCGAGATGCCGAACATCCAGGCGACGGCGAAGACGATGCAGAGCAGAAGGAACAGGAACGTCCACAACGTCCCCGCGCCGCGGAACATCTGCCCCGAGCCGGCGAACGGCCAGACGATCCGCGCCAATGTCCAAAGCCACCGGAAAAAACCCGCGATGAAGCCCATCAGCCAAATCCCCCATCCTGTGTCATAGCACGAAAGGCCAGCCGGCCTGCTCTCCGAGACTCGCGGCAAGTCGGGGTGACCGGCGGAAGCCCTGAACGACCGGACTATTCCGGAAGATCACAGCGTCTTGTCCGGCGCGCGTTGACCACCCGTCTCGCCAGGCTCACGCTTGCGTGCATTCCGAGGGGGGAAGCCAATGAAAAAACTGTTTCTGCTGCCGCTTGCGGTATTGTTGATCGCGCCGATTACGGCCGCCGCGCCCGCCGCCGATAGCGAACTGACCAAACCGATTCGTCAGTTCATCGACGGCTTCAACACCGGCGACACCAAATCGGCTTATGCCGCTTACGTGCAGGGCGACGTGTCGATCATCGACGAATTCGCGCCGCACCTCTGGATTGGCCCCAAGGCGCCGCAGCTATGGGCGGCCGATTACGACAAGCACGCGAAAGCGACCGGAATATCCGACGGATCGGTCAAATATGGCGCCCCGACACGCCGCGAAATCGACGGTGCCAGGGCCTATGTCATCATTCCGACGGTCTATGCCTACCGGGAAAAGGGCGCGCGGATTGCCGAGGAAGGCGAGATGACCTTCGTGCTGTCAAAGGGCAAAGCGGGCTGGAAGATCAAGGCCTGGACCTGGTCGGGCGTCAAGCCGCATCCGGCGGGCTGACGGGGTTCGCCGCGCGGCGAACCGCTGGCGAAAGCGCCACGGGCTGTGGCATGGCGTCAAGGATGACCTCGCTGCTTCTCGTCGCCGATGCCCAGGCGCGCCTGTTTGCGATGGCACCACGCGTCGCGACCGAGCGTATGCCACTGACCTCGGCAGCCGGGCGTTGGACCGCCGAGCCCGTCATCGCCCTGCGTGCGCAGCCCGGCGCCGATCTGTCGTCGATGGATGGTTATGCGATCCGGTTCGACGACTTGCCCGGCCCCTGGCGCGTGATCGGCGAAAGCGCGGCGGGGCGCGCCTTTGGCGGTGCGACGGAGCGCGGCGAGGCGGTGCGGATATTCACCGGCGCGGCGATGCCCGCGGGCGCCGACAGCGTGCTTGTCCAGGAAGAGGCCGAGCGCGCCGGCGGCAAGCTGCTCCTCGCCGGCGAGGGACCACCGCGCCGCGGCATGAGCGTGCGGCGCAAGGGTCTCGATTTCGAGCGGGGCGCGGTGCTGATCGGCGCCGGTATGCGCCTGACACCGGCCGCCATCGCGCTCGCGGCGACCGGCGGGCATGGTGCGCTCAACATCAATCGCCGCCTGCGCATCGCCATCCTGGCGACGGGCGACGAGCTCATTGCGCCCGGCACGGCCAGCGACGATCCGCTGGCACTCCCTGAAGGCAATAGCGCGATGCTGGCGGCGATGCTCGCCGATCTGCCGATCGACGTGACTGTAGCAGGGATCCTCCCCGACCGGCTCGACGCGCTCGTCGCGGCGTTCTCCGGCGCGAATGCCGATATTATCGTCACGACTGGCGGCGCCTCGGTCGGCGATCACGATCTGGTACGCCCGGCGCTCGAAGCGGCAGGTGGAGAGGTGGATTTCTGGCGCATCGCGATCCGGCCGGGCAAGCCGATGCTCGCGGGGCGCCTCGGCGAGGCGATAATGCTGGGTCTGCCAGGCAACCCCGTATCGGCATTCGTCACCGCCACCTTGTTCCTGCGGCCATTGATCGCCGCGATGGCCGGCGCGGCGAATCCGTTGCCGCGGATGCTCCGCGCGGAACTCGCCGACCCGCTTCCCGCCAACGACCACCGCCAGGATTATCTGCGCGGAACGTTAGTCGACGGCCGCGTCTCGGCCGCCGCCATGCAGGACAGTTCGATGCTCGCCACACTGGCGCGCGCGACGTGTCTGATCGTGCGGCCGCCGCACGCGCCGCCAGCCGCGATCGGCGATACTGTGGACATCTTGCCGCTCGCTTGACTTGATCCGCAACGTTCCGTAAAAGTTCCGCGTCTGTTCTGGACGGAGGAACGTCGATGCTCACCAAGAAGCAGCATGAGCTGATCTGCTTCATCAACGATCGCTTGAACGAAACCGGCGTGTCGCCGTCGTTCGAGGAGATGAAGGAGGCGCTCGACCTCAAGTCGAAGTCCGGCGTGCATCGCCTGATCTCGGCGCTCGAGGAGCGGCAGTTCCTACGGCGCCTGCCCAATCGGGCACGCGCACTCGAAGTGCTCAAGATGCCGGAACGTGCCGACAGCAAGCGTGCCGTGGCCGCCCAGCCCAAGCCGAACAATTTCCGACCCGCTCCCGAACCCGCCAACGACGTGATCGAGATCCCGTTGCACGGCCGGATCGCGGCCGGCGTGCCGATCGAAGCGTTCGAGGGATCGTCGATGCTCCCCGTCCCCGCCGCCTTGCTCGGCAGCGGCGAGCATTACGCGCTGGAAGTCGCCGGTGACTCGATGGTCGAGGCCGGCATTCTCGACGGCGATTACGCGCTGATCCGCCGCACCGACGTGGCACGCGACGGGGAAATCGTCGTCGCGCTGATCGAGGAAAGCGAAGCGACACTCAAATATTTCCGCCGCGAAGGTGCTATGGTGCGGCTCGATCCGGCCAATCGCGCTTACGATCCGCAGCGTTACGCTCCTCAGCAGGTGCGGATCCAGGGCCGCCTCGCCGGCCTGTTGCGCCGTTACGATTAGAACGCGAACCCGACATAACCCAAGGGTGACGATCACCAGGCTGGCGGACGGTGACGATCCGTCCGCTGGCCAGGCTGATCGCCATTCCGCCAGTGCGGCGCAGGAACGGCGCATCGAGCTTGAGCCAAATCGGCCGGCACGCTGAGGGCAACCGCCGGTCGCTGACGACGATGTCCGCCGCGCGGCACGCGGCGATCAACTGGTCGGACGGCAATTGGTACAGGCTGCGCGTCGCGAGGACGCGGAATATCCGTCCTCCGGATTGCACCAGAGCGAGGCAGGCGTCCGGCGTGCATTGGGCGAAGGGCTGATCGGACAGCAGCATCGCCTCCCCATCCACCCCGGCATTCTGAGTCATCGTGTCGCGCGTATAATCCCCTGCCTTGTCGCGCAGGATCGCGACGCCGCCATTGGGCGTGCGCACCGCGAGATGCTGGCCGTCGCCCGAGATCAGCAGATCGGGTGCCGGGATCGCCAGCGCCCAGGCCGCGCCCATCGCCATCGGCGCAAGACCGGCAAGACGGATTCGCGAGCGCCACAGCATCAGCCATAACAATCCCAGGATCATCAGCCCGAACGCGCCGGCCGGCATGCCGGGCAGCATCGCCACCGACCCCGGCGCTTTGGCCGCAGTACGCGCGATCCACAGCAAGAGGTTGAGCGCGTGCGTGGTCACCCACCAGAACGGCGCGCCCAGGCCGATCGCGTCGGCCGCCAGCGCCAGCGCCTCGGCCGGCATGATGACGAAGGTGGTCAGCGGGATCGCGACGATATTGGCGACGACGCCATACATGCCCTCTTTGTGGAAATGGTACAGCGCGATCGGCGCCAGCGCGGCTTCGATCACCAGGCCGGTCAGCAGCAACGATCCGATTTCGCGCGCGATACGGCGCCACCAGGCCTGGTCGCGTTTCTCGAATAATTGCTTGACGCGCGGTTGCTCGTGGAACGCGATCAGCGATCCGACCGCGGCGAAGCTGAGCTGGAAGCTCGGCCCCGCCAGCGCCTCGGGCCAGAGTAGCAGGACGATGAAGGCGCCGGCCGCGACCAGCCGCAAGGTGATCGCCTCGCGGCCCATGGCAAGCGCCGCCAACACCAGCAACGCGGCGATGCACGATCGCGCGGTCGGAACCTGGCTGCCCGTAAGCAGAGTGTATCCAATCGCCGCGACCGCACCGGCCCCCGCAGCGACCACCGGGATCCGCACCCGCAGCGCCAGCCATGGCCATAAGGCGAGCAGTCGCGTGACCGCCCAGATCGTCGCGACGACCACTGCGGTAATATGCAGACCACTCACTGACAGGAGATGCGCGAGCCCCGACCGCCGCATCGCGTCGGCATCGTCCAGCGAGATCGCGCCCTCGTCGCCCGCGGCCAGTGCAGCGGCGATCCCGCCCGCGCTACCTTCGACCTTGCTCTGGATATGCGCCGCCAGTGCCGCGCGCAGGCCGTTCGATTCCCTGCCCGGTTCGATCACCTTGACCGGCGCGTTTCCCTTGCCCGTCGCGCCAAGTCCGGCGAACCACGCCACTTGCCGGAAATCGTAGGCGCCAGGCACCGTAGCCTCGTTTGGCGGCATCAACCGGGTCTGCAGCTTGATGATCGCGCCAGGTCCAAGGCCGGCGGGCACATCGGTGTTCGCGATATTCACTCGGACGTGCGGCGGCAGTACGAGCGGCGGCCTCGGCCGATCGTCGCATCCCCGCCCTCCGGCACCATAAGGCGCGCCGCCTTTCCTGCTGCAGTTCGGACGTTTCGGGCTGGCGACCGCCTGCGCCGCGATCGGCGTCAAGCTCACCCGGACGAGGTCGCGCGCCGGCAACGGCTCGATACTCTCGACTCGCGCGGTCAGCATGACAATCGCCGGCCGCGCCAGCACCGGTTGCGTAACATAGGAAGCGCGCCACCACGCCAGCCCCAGTCCCAACGCCGCCAAACCCGCGGCCAACGCCACAGCGCGGCTGGCGCGCCCGCTTTGCCCGATCGCGATTGCCGCCATCGCGATGCCGGCCAGCGCGAGCATCGCTGCGATCCATTGCATCGGATCGTCGAGCACGAACCACAAAGCAATGCCGCCGCCCAAGGCCACCGGCAGCCACAAGGGAAGTTGATCGCGCTCGGCCTCCAATCCATGTTCGAGTGCACGGCGCGCACGCGTGCATCGTGCCGCCAGCGTTTGAAGCGGTCGGAACCGCGTGCTAGGGCGCGCGGCGGCGACGGTCGCCATCAGTCATCCAGCCTGGGAGCATGCGCGGTTGAGCGCCAGTTCTGACTCCGGGGCGCCAACATCCGGCGCACCCGTCACCAACGTCGTCACCCGGTTCGCGCCTTCGCCGACCGGCTTTCTGCATATTGGCGGCGCGCGCACCGCGTTGTTCAATCTGCTGTTCGCGCGACATCACGGGGGCAAATTCCTCCTACGCATCGAGGATACCGATCGCGCGCGATCGACGCAGCCCGCAATTGACGCCATTTTGGCGGGGATGCGCTGGCTCGACCTAGAATGGGACGGGCCCGAAATCTATCAATTCTCGCGCGCCGCACGTCACGCCGAGGTCGCGTATGAGATGGTCGAAAAGGGCGCGGCCTATCGCTGCTATCTGACCCAGGACGAGCTCGCCCAGATGCGCGCCGAGGCGGAAGCGGCGAAGAAGCCGCTCCGGATCCGCTCGCCGTGGCGCGATCGCATGCCCAACGACCCGCAGGCGCCGCACGTCATCCGCCTGAAGGCGCCGATAGAGGGAGCGACGACGATCCACGATCGCGTCCAGGGCGAGGTCACCGTCCAGAACAGCGAGATCGACGATCTCGTCCTGCTGCGGTCGGACGGTACGCCCACCTATATGCTGGCGGTGGTGGTCGACGATCACGACATGGGCGTGACTCACGTCATCCGCGGCGACGACCATCTCAACAACGCATTTCGCCAGTTGCCGATCTATCGCGCGATGGGCTGGCCGGAACCGGTCTATGCTCATATCCCACTGATTCACGGATCGGATGGCGCCAAACTGTCTAAGCGCCATGGCGCACTGGGCGTCGACGCCTATCGCGACGAGATGGGCCTGCTGCCCGAAGCGGTCGACAATTACCTGTTGCGGCTTGGCTGGGGGCATGGCGATGACGAGATCATCAGCCGCGCCCAGGCGATCGAATGGTTCGACCTCGACGGCGTCGGAAAATCACCAAGTCGGTTCGATTTGAAGAAGCTCGAGAACCTGAACGGCCATTATATCCGCGAGGCAGATGATGCTCGTCTCGCCGACCTCGTCGCCCCGCGAATCCCGCTGGAATTGACCCCGCCGCAGCGCGAACTGTTGCGCCGCACCATGCCGTTTCTCAAGCCGCGCGCCGCCAACCTGATTGAGTTGGCCGAGGGCAGCATGTTCCTTTTCCACGCCCGACCGCTGCCGATGGACGCAGATGCAGCATTGCTGCTTCAGGGTGAGGCACCCACCTTGCTCGCGCGCCTTCACACGGCGCTTGACGCCGTCGTGGACTGGGATACGGAGGCGCTCGAAAACGCGGTTCGGCAAGTCGCCGAAGACGCCGGGGTCAAGCTCGGCCAGGTCGCGCAGCCGCTTCGCGCGGCGCTGACCGGCAAGCGCACTTCCCCCGGCATTTTCGACGTACTCGCCGTCCTCGGCCGCGAAGAAAGCCTGGGCCGCATATCCGACCGGATGGCAGCCTGAATTCGAAGGAACGTTATATGGCCGACACGAACACCCTCAAGTTCGGGAATCACGACTATCCGGTGATGTCCGGTTCGGTCGGCCCCCAGGTGGTCGATATCCGCAAGCTGTACAGCGAAACGGGTATGTTCACTTATGACCCGGGCTTCACCTCGACTGCCAGCTGCGAATCGGCGCTGACCTATATCGATGGTGATGAGGGCATTTTGCTCCACCGCGGCTATCCGATCGGCCAGCTGGCCGAACAGTCGAGCTTCATGGAAGTGAGCTATCTGCTCCTCAACGGCGAGTTGCCGTCGAAGGACGAGCTCAACGAATTCACCCACACGATCACGCGCCACACCATGCTGCACGAGCAGCTCGCGACCTTCTATCGCGGGTTCCGCCGCGACGCGCATCCGATGGCGATCATGTGCGGGGTGGTCGGCGCGCTGTCGGCTTTCTATCACGATTCGACCGACATCAACGATCCGCACCAGCGGATGATCGCGTCGCACCGCCTGATCGCCAAGATGCCGACGATCGCGGCGATGGCGTACAAATACAGCGTCGGGCAGCCGTTCCTCTATCCCGATAACTCTTTGAGCTATACGGGTAATTTCCTGCGCATGACGTTCGGCGTGCCGGCAGAGCCCTATGAGGTGAATCCGATCGTCGAGCGCGCGCTCGACCGCATCTTCATCCTCCATGCCGACCACGAGCAGAATGCATCGACTTCGACCGTCCGGCTCGCCGGCTCGTCGGGCGCCAATCCGTTCGCATGCATCGCGGCCGGCATCGCCTGCCTGTGGGGCCCTGCGCATGGTGGTGCCAACGAGGCCGCGCTCAACATGTTGCGCGAGATCGGGACGCCCGATCGCATTCCCGAATTCATCGCCCGCGCGAAGGACAAGAACGACCCGTTCCGCCTGATGGGCTTCGGCCATCGCGTCTACAAGAATTACGACCCGCGCGCGACGGTGATGCAGAAGACGGTGCGGGAGGTATTTGACGCGCTCAAGGTCAGCGATCCCGTGTTCGAGGTCGCGCTGCAGCTCGAGCATATGGCGCTCAACGATCCTTATTTCGTCGAGAAGAAGCTATTCCCGAACGTCGATTTCTATTCGGGCGTTATCCTGTCGGCGATCGGTTTCCCGACGACGATGTTCACCGCGTTGTTCGCGCTCGCCCGCACCGTCGGCTGGGTCGCACAGTGGAACGAGATGATCAGCGATCCGGCGCAGAAGATCGGCCGTCCCCGCCAGCTCTACACCGGCCCGACGCAGCGCGATTATACCCCTATCGGCCAGCGCTGATGCGCTTGCTGCTCCAAGTCTTCGGTGCGCTGTGCATCGCGATGGGGCTGCTGTGGGTGGGCCAGGGCCTCGGCCTGGTCCACTGGCCGGCATCGAGCTTCATGCTCGACATGCGCATCTGGGCGCTCTGGGGGGCGCTGCTCGCGGCGGGTGGTATCGTGCTGGTATGGATCGGGCGGCGCTAGAATCGCGCCTGCTCAGTTCGTCCGCGAGAGCTGGTCGGTAAGAGTTCTCGCACAAAGACACCAAGGCACGAAGATTTGGTTCGCACAGAGGCGCAGAGGACGCTGAGGTGTATCGCACGGCCGCGTCAGCAGCCTTTCATTCCCCGGCAACGAGAAAGCGCGCTTTAGCGCCCATAATCTCCGCGCACTCTGCGCCTCTGCGCGAAATTACTCTTCCTTGCGCCTTTGTGGCTTCGTGCGAGCAAATCTTTCGCGCCTCCGCGCGCTAGGCACCAGCCCCAGGCAGGGTCAGCATGAAGCGCGCGCCCTGCCCCAGCGCCGAATCGACCGTCAGATCGCCGCCCATCGCGCGCGCCAGCCGCCGCGCGATATAGAGACCCAGCCCGCTCCCGCCCGGCTCACTGGGATCGACTCGTTCGAATTTTTCGAAGATGCGCGCCTGATCCTCGGGGGCGATACCCTTGCCCTGATCGGCGACGATGATCACCGCCGCGCCGCGATCGCGATGGGTGCGAATCCAGACCATGCCGCCATCGGGCGAATAGCGCACCGCATTGCCGATCAGATTGACCAGGATCTGCAACACGCGCTTGAACTCGCCGGTCGCGGGCGCGCGGTCGATGTCCTGCGGCGCGTCGATCTTGACGCCGCGTTCCGCCGCGCGGACGCCGAGCAAGCCGGCCGCGCGCCGCCCGATATCGGCGAGGTCGATCGGTTCCGCCGCTGGGGCGAAGTCGGGCCGCTCGACCGCCTGCAGATCGACCAGATCGTCGACCAGCCCGAGCAGATGCCGTCCGGCGCTGGCGATGTCCGACGCATAATCCGCATAATCGCGCCGGATCGGCCCCTCCGTCTGGGCATGGATGCTGTCGGCATTGGCGATGATGCGCCCGAGCGGCGTGCGCAATGCGCGATCGAGCCGCGCGCTGAACGCATCGAGCGGATCGCTGGCACGATCGTCCGCCGGTTGCGGCAGCTCGCGCGTTTCCACCCTGACCGCGCCGATATAGCCCGCGAACAGGCCCTCCGCGTTGAGCGTGGGATTAGCTGACAAGGTCACGGTTTGCCCGGTCGCGCGCACCGTCGCCGCCTGCCCCTCGAACGGCTGATGCACCGTCAGCACACCGAGCATCGGCATCGCGCCTTCGGCATCCATCTCCAGCGCGAACAAGGACGCGAGCGGCTTGCCGAGTGCGCTTTCAGGCGTCACCCCGAACCGCTCGGCCCCCGCGGCTACTGTCGTCAACCGCAAGGTCGCATCGGTTTCCCACCACCAATCGGCGCCTTGCAGCAACAGATCGCGGTCGCGCCGCGCCGGGTCCACCGGCGGTGTCCAAGGCGCGCGCAGCTTCCAGCCACTCAGCTCCAGGCGCACGCCGTCGTCGACCGGATCGGCGCGCACCCACAATTCGACCTCATCGGGTCCGTCGGCGACCAGCACGTGGCGCGCGACCGTGATCCCCAACCGCTGGGCCAGCCGCGCGAGCATGGCGACCTGCGGCACGGCGAACGGTTCCCCGAGCGCACCGCCGGCACGAATGTTGAGATCGCCGAGTCGCGGCCCGGCGTCTACCAGGCGGCCATCGCGATCGACGAAGCCGTGAACGGGCGGCAAGCCTGCGTCGACCGCGCTCATCGACGCTTCTCCAGATCTGCCATCGCCGTGCGAAAATCGGGATGGAGCCGGAGCGGCGCAAGCGCTCCACGCGCCTCGTCGGGCGTGACTGCAGCGATCGCTGCCAATTGATCGGCAAAGGCTTCGACGTCGCGGCGCGGGTCGGCTTCGCACAGGCTGAGACCGATCCGGGCGACCGTCGCCCGGTCGAGCCCGGCCCCGCGTAGCACCAGCCATAATTGCTCGCCGCCATCCAGCAGGATCTGCCGCATCGTCGCATAGTCGATGCCCAGGGTATGCCCGAGCAATGCGATGACCAGCGCCACTCGCCGATCCCCCAGCGCATGCCTCAGCACCGTCGCCAGCTCCGCGGGTTGCGGATCGATCGTGGCGGCAAGCCGCATCGCCGCGCTTTCCAGACGGTCGCCTTCGTCATGGTCGGCGAGCGCATGCAACGCCGCCTCGACGATCATGCGATCTGCATTGCTCGGCCCCAATTGTTCGCGAATCGCCGCCGCTACCCACCAGACCAACCTGTGATGCAGCTCGGCCGGAAGTTCGGTCCGCTCCAGCCGATTGCTGTCGATCAGCCCGCGACGCCGGCTTTCGGCGGCCATCATGGTCAGCGCCGCATCCGCGACCCAGGCGTCGGCACTTCCGGCCAACCGCGCGAGCAGGCTGGCCGAGCCGATCTCATCGGGCGGCAAGGCAGGCAACAGGTCCACCAGCAGATCCTGCCGGGTCCGCGCGATCAATTCGCGCATCAGGTCGAAATCGCGCAGCAATCCGCTGCCGACCAGGCGGTCGAGCACCGGCGCACCACTGTTGATCCGCTGGATCAATGCCGGATCCACGCCGGCTAAGAGTGTGGCAGCGCGCTGGCGGAGATCGTGTTCGACCACCGCGACCATCGCAGTCAGCGTCGCCGCGAGCGCCGCGCGCGTCCGGTCGTCGAGCCGCGAATCGTCGGGAAGGAAGAAGTCGTCAATTGCCTCGGCCAGGCGGCGGTCGACATGACGCGCCGCTGCCGCCGCGCGCGCAAGCAGCGTGCTGGCGCTCGCACGGGCGCCATCGTCCCAATCGCCTTGGTCG
The DNA here is from genome assembly GCF_056401155.1 of Sphingomonas sp. P4_G2. NCBI lineage: Bacteria > Pseudomonadati > Pseudomonadota > Alphaproteobacteria > Sphingomonadales > Sphingomonadaceae > Sphingomonas > Sphingomonas sp. P4_G2. The sequence continues at coordinate 244,300 of NZ_JBFUJY010000004.1, forward strand.
ATCGACATGATTTTGTTGTACGATTGTGTCGTTAAAGCGAGGTTAGCCAGAACTCACCGATTTCGCAGGCGGAATTAACCGCCGATACGCGAGCGTAAAGCTTCTACCGCGAAGCCGAGCGTGACCCCGGCATAGCTCGCGGCCGCCGCCAATCCCCAGACCGGATATCCGATCAGCACCGCCGGCAGCAGGATCAGCGGATAGGCAGCCGGGACTGCCCACCACCACGGTCTGGTCACCACTCCTGCCGCGCGTTCCGCCAGCGCTCCGGCCAGAACCGTCGTCAACGCGAGCAGCGGTGGCGTTGCGCTGGCGGCGAGAAACCCGACCCGCTGCCCCAACAGCAAGGTCGCCAATGCGACCGCCGCGGGCGTGCTCCAGCGCAATATCCTGCCGAGCGCCCGCTCGTCGCGCAGCCATGCCAGCACATCGGCGAGCGCGAGAAGCGCGAGGGCCAGCACGATCGCCGCCATGCCCGAGGCCGTCCAGCCGATCGCGATCGCGGCAAGTCCGCCGACGCCGAACACGCCGCCCACTCCCGCCAGCGCGACCGGAGGCACGCCGCGCGCAACCAACGGTGGCAGCGCCAGTTTGGCGAGCGGCGCGACCAGGAAGCGGTCGACCCAGTTCGTCCGGGTGCCGAGCGCCGCGACCAGCGCGGCCCGGCCCTTCGCCGCCAGTGCACGCGAATCGCGCTGGACGCCATGGCCCTCGCGCACCGCCGTTTCGGGCAATGGCAATTGCTCGGCGCCGCGTTGCGCGATCACCCGCAAGAGCGAAGAGGCGAAATCATAGTCCGCAGGCAACTTCACGACATCGGCGATGCGCTGGGGATCGATCGTGGCGATTCCCGCCCACACCGCGCTGGGACCGATCCGTTCGAGTTCGTCACCCGTCGAGGCCACCAGCAACGTGTCGCGATCGCGATCGCGCATCGCCTCGACCATGACGCTGGTCGTCATCAACCCATCCGCCAGCCACATCACGCGCGCAAGCGGATGCAACTTGGCGAGCACTTCGGCGGGGCCGCGCACCGCGTCGACCGCGATGCCGCGCCGGCCGAGGCGATTGATCGCGCCGAGCAATTCGGGAGTCAGGCGCGAAACGACGACGATGATCTGCGACGCCCCAGCGGCGATCAGCAGCCGCGCCTGGAATTCGATCAGCGTCACGCCCCCGACCGGCAGCGTCGCCGCCAGCGTATCGTGGCGATCGGACGCGTCGGCTGTGGCAAACAGGAGCCCGGCAAGCATCCGGGGCTGTTAAGCCTCGCACTCGGGTATCGCAAGGATCGTGATTGCCCGCCGGATTTGGCGGCGGGCCGTACGGCTAGAGCCGAGCCACCGCGCGCCGCAAAGTTCGCACGACATCGGCATTGCCGGGCGCGCTTGCCGCTTCGGACGCCAGGCTCATCAGGCGCACCGCGCCGAAACTCGCCGCCAGTCCCTTGAGACGCGCAGTCGCGAGGCGCCAGGCATCGTCGCTTTCGGCCGCCTGGATCGCGTCGATCGTCTTTTCCGCGCTGTCGACAAATGCTGCACGCAATTCGGCAATCAGCCCCGGTTCGTCACCGACTGCCGCAGCAAGGGTCGCATCGATTGCACCGGGATCATAAGCCATGACCCAACCTAGCCCTAAGGGCTTTAACGGAACGTTGCGCAATCGCTTTGAAATGGTCGGTTTTATGATAAACAAAGCGTCATGAACGGGGGGTCCAAGATCATCGACTTGCACGTCAGCGACGTTGAATACGCCGCGGCGGATGAGCCGTTGCAGCTGACCGAGCCTTACGAAGGCGAGGTTTTCGAGCAACCTGAGGAACTGGAGGAGCGGTCGGGAGCGACAAAGTGGCGCATCCTGGCTGGCCTGGCGTTCGTGTCGGCGGCAGCATGGATCGGCTTCTTCGCTTGGTATGCCTGGCCCGCCATGCAGGCTGCACCCTCGCCGACCGTGCTGGCCGAACTGGCTACCGGCCTGACCGCACCGTTGGCGCTGATCGCAATTCTCTGGCTGGTCGCGCGGCGTTCAAGCCGGATCGAAGCGCGCCGCTTCAACGACACGGCGCGATCGATGCGCGCCGAGGCAGAGCACCTCCAGGCCGTCATCGACGTCATGGCGCAGACGATCGACTCCAATCGCGAGAAGCTGGCCGACCAGGTCACGGTGATGATGGCGACCGCCAGCGCGGCGTCGGATCGCCTGAGCGAAGCGTCGTCAGTGCTCGACAGCCACTTTTCCAAGGCCGAGACCGATGCTGCCCGCATCGACAAGGCGGCCGCCAATCTGGAGGCCAATCTCCAGATCATGCTGGCGACGCTCCCCCACGCCCATGACCAGACCACGACGCTGGCTGGCCAGATCGAAACGATCGGCCTGACCGCAAGCGAGCGCGCGGCAGCGCTCGATGCCCAGGTCGTCGCACTCGGCGAACGTGCGCGCGAAGTCGACAGCCATACCAGCGGCGCGGCGGAACGCTTGTCCGCGCATATCGCGCGCATGGAAGCGACCAGCGAGACGGCAGGGACCCGGCTCGAACAAGTCACCAGCGCGATGTCCGAAGCGGTCGACGGCCTGCTCGATCGCACCGCCAGCGCAGTGGATGAGGCGCGCAAGGGCATCGCCGCCCAGGGCGACGCCATGCTCGCGATGCTGTCCACCAATCAGGCCGCGCTCGATCGCACCGCCACCGACAGCACCACCGCGCTGGCCGATCGCATCGCCGGGATCGAAGCGGTGGCCAATCACGTTGCCGCGACTCTTGCCGCCGGACAGGAGCAGGTCGACGCGCTGACCCGATCGATCGATGACACCAGCGGCGCCGCGCATCGTTTCGCCGGAGAGGCGGCACCGCAATTGCTCGAAACGCTGATGCGCATCCGCGACACCGCCAATGCCGCCGCCGAGCATGCGCGCGAGGCGATGGCCCGAATCGCGCCCGACGCCGCCGACGCGCTGGAAGCGGCGGCATCGCAGGCCGTCGAGCGCGGCCTGGCAACAATCGCGCAAGCCACCGAGACAGCCGCGGCATCGGCGACCGACGCGTCGGACAAGCTCAACCGCCAGATGCTGGCGATCGCCGAGGCGTCGAGCCTGATCGAGGCGCGGCTGGCGGATACCGAGGAAGCGAACGGTTTCGCGCGACGCGTGTCGCTGTTGATCGAATCGCTCAACTCGGCAGCGATCGACCTCACCAGCATCTATTCGTCCGAAGTCCCCGATTCGTCCTGGATGGCCTATCTCAAGGGCAATCGCGGTGCGTTCGCGCGGCGCGCGGTCAAGCTGCTCGATGCCGGCGAGATGCGGGCGGTACTCGAGGCCTATGACAATGACGACACGGTGCGCGAGCAGGTCAATCGCTACATCCACGATTTCGAAGCAATGCTGCGTGGCATCCTGGCGCAACGCGACGGCGCGGCGATCGGCGTGACGCTATTGTCGTCGGACATGGGCAAGCTCTACGTCGCGCTGGCTCAGGCGATCGAGCGGCTACGGACTTAAATCAGTCGCGGCCCCTTTCTGGGAGGGGAGACCCAGCACAGGCCTAGCCGGGAGCGGTACGGCTCCCGGCTGGCTCATTCTAAACCTACGTCGAGGCAGACGTGTTGCTGGTGTTCGGGCGCTTCGCCCACTTGTCTCGCTGTTCCGATAAAGTGAGCAGTAGCGGTGCGGCGATGAAGATGGACGAGCTTGTCGCCAGAAAAAGCCCGAACAGGAGCGTCATTGCGAATTGCTGGAGTGCTGGCCCGCCAAACACAGCCAATGGCGCCGTTGCCAGGAATAGCGCCAGCGACGTTCCGATCGTGCGGGACAGTGTCTCATTGATCGAGAGGTCAACGATCTCCCGAAGCGGCCTGTGCCGCATAGCGCGCATGTTCTCGCGGACCCGATCATAGACAACCACCTTGTCGTTGATCGAGAAGCCCATGATCGTCAGAATGGCCGCGATCGAGGTCATGTTGAACTCGAAGCCGGTTAGCGCGAAGAAGCCGATTGTCTTAGTAAGGTCCAAGAACATCGTCGCGACCGCGCCTAGTGCGAACGGCCATTCGAAGCGGACCGCAATATAGGCGAACATTGCGATTGCGGCGATGCCGAGCCCCCAGATGGCGCTGCTGAACAGCTCGTTTCCAATCGTGGCACCCACCACGTCAACCTTACGAACCTCGGCGCCCGGCGCAACTTGCCCGAGCATATGCTCGACCTTGGCGACTGCGGCCGCCTCCGCCTTAGGCCCTCCTTCTTGGCTTCCGAGGCGAAGAAGAACGTCATTGGGTCCGCCGAAGGATTGTACCTGGACCGGTCCAAGGCCCAGCTCGCTGGCTTGGCTACGCAACCCGGCTAAGTCAGCCTCGCCCGGCATCCGCGCCTCGACCGCGACGCCGCCGGAGAAGTCGATCCCCATCTTCAGCCCCGGCGAGACAGCTAGCGCGACAGAAGCCAGGCTGATCAGCGCCGACGCGATGAGCCCCGCGTGGCGCGCACGCATGAACGCAAAACGCGTCTTACTTGGCAGAAAGTGGAGCCGCGTGCCCATCCTTAGCCGCTTCGGTCGCACTCGATCGAGGTGGCGCGCGGTCAGGTACCGCACGAATACGAGCGCGGTGAACATCGAAATGAGGATGCCGAGGCTTATGGTGATCGCGAAGCCCTTGATCGCACCCGCGCCCAGCCCGAGCAGCACAAGCATCTTGAGAAGAGTTGTCAGGTTCGCGTCGAGCACGGTCGTATAAGCACGCCGAAACCCGCCTTCGATCGAAGCGCGCGCGCTCTTGCCTTTCGCCAGTTCCTCGCGCGTGCGTTCGTTCACCAGAATGTTGGCGTCCACGGCCATGCCGAGCGCCAGCAACAGGCCAGCGATGCCAGGCAGCGTTAGAGTAGCGTTCATCAACGCCAAGCCGGCAATAGTGAGTGCGAGGTTGGCGATAAGCGCCGCCGCCGCGTACACGCCGAACCGACCATAGAGCGCGATTACAAAGCTGATCACGAGCGACAAGCCGACCACGATGGAGATAAGGCCCGCGTGGACTGCGTCCGCTCCCAGGCTGGCGCCCACCGATCGCTCCTCAATCACAGCGAGCGGTGCCGGCAGCGCGCCCGCACGGAGCAGCACTGCCAGGTCCTTGGCTCCTTCAGCGTCAAAGCCACCGCTGATTTGACCCCGTCCGCCGATAATAGGCTCTCGGATTACCGGCGCACTGATCACCTTATCGTCGAGCACGATCGCAAATGGCTCCCCGACGTGTCTGGTGCTGGTTCGGGCGAACTGGCGCGCGCCAACACCGTCGAGCGCGAAGTCGACCGCCCACCCGCCCGTCTGCTGGTCAGGGCGTGGTGTAGCGTCAACGAGGTTGGCACCGTCGACTTCGACATGGTTGAGAACAGGGACGGTAGCACCGGCATTGTCCATCATCGGAAGGCGGCGTACGCCGGCACTGGCGGCTTCCGCCCCGTTCGCTACCAGGCGGAACGTCATTTTCGCGGTCGAGCCGAGCAGCGTACGCAGGCGGCCGGGATTGCTGACCCCCGGCAGCTCTACGAGAATGCGGGCCACGCCCTGCTTCGCGACAACCGGTTCGTTGGTGCCCGTCTCGTCGATGCGACGGCGAATGATCGCGATCGCCTGTTCGACGGCCTTCGATAGGAGCGTTGCCTGGCCCGTGTCGGTGTAAGAGACGGCGAGGCCGCCAGGCACATTGGCAAGTTGGAGCGCGGGGCGGCCTGCAGAGTCGGTGCCAAACTCAGCCACGGTGTCGGCCAGCGCTCTGGCACCGGTGTCCGGTGTGGCGAGGTCAATCAAGACGCGGCCGCCTGTCACCTTGGTGCTTGCCACAACGCCGGCTTTCTTGAGCGCCGCGGCGGCCTGTTCGCGGACGCTCTCGAGCCTCTCGTTGATCAGAGCGGCGCGGTCGAGTTCGAGAAGCATGTAGGATCCGCCCTGGAGGTCCAGGCCGAGGTTTACATGAGGTTGCGGGTACCAGGCTGGCAGGCGGCCAGCAGGAGTAAAGCTGGGGATGCTGAGCAAAATGCCAATAAGGCAAATGCACAGGATTACCCCCGCCTTCAGACGGGAGAAATGTAGCATTGTCGATCCTCGTTTGCAGTCGTGAAGAGACAGGCGCGCAAGCACGGGCGCACCTTCAGGCTGCGCATCTCAGGCGCAGCGAGGCTGCTTCAGACTAACGGAGGGCCGGTAGCGGGGTGAGCGCGGACTGAGCGCTTCGCGAAGCCTAGTACGGCGAGCGGAACGGGGGAGAGGCGCGACGGCTCTGGGTTGCCGGGACGCGCCAGCTCGGCCGGCGGTAGCGCGCTCCCCCCGCCCTGGTGCGGGTCGGAACGATCGGCTTCCTCATTGGGGGCAAGCGCACGGTCACTGAGCGTGAAAGGTCTCGCCGCGGCCTCGCGAACGGCGAGACCCTGCCCATGTCCGTGCGCCGAGCTTGGTCCGCCGAGCGCGCCCAAGCTCAGCAACGCCGCGAACAGCGTTTGCAGAACGGCCAGGACGACGGACGGCGAGATCAGATTTGGGCACCCCTGCACGTGCGCTGACGTGAGTCGCGGCGCACACTCGTCCGGAAAAATTGAAGCCTATAGCCGCATTTCAACGAGAACAAGGCGAAGGTCGCAAGCCTCCTGATTGCGGACATGAGCTTAGGGTCCGCAACCGCCCAAGCCGTTCCAACTAGCATGAGCGTAGCACGGCTGCCGAATTAAAGGGCTTACGGCAAGCAATTCTGGCTTTTGCGCTGACGGCGGTTCGCGGGTTCAGCTTTCCCGAAACGTATTCCCAATTGCCCTTTCCAGAAATTTCCGTTCGAAGATAGAAAGGCGGGAAAGTTCGCGCTGAACGAATGGCTGCGTCCCCATTGCTCGGTTTGCTCACCTGAACGTCGGGAAATGGGGCGCTTGCCGACGGACCGCTATTTCATGAGCCTAAGGCCTTAGCTCAGCTCATTCTGTTCGACGGATTGACGAAGTCGAGCATGTCCGGCGTGACCCAGCCGTAGATGTAATTGAGCACGAACAGCGCCCACAGGATTGTCGCCACGATCGTGACGCGCAACGCGAGGCGCTTGATGCTGAATTCGTGCGGCGCGCTTTCGGCCTGACCGGGGACGTAGTCGCCGCCGGCCTCCTGCGTGGTGCGCACCCCGAACGGCAAGACGAGGAACACCGAAAACGCCCAGAACAGGAAATAGATCGCGAGCAGCGAGGTCCAACGCATATCAGATCCTTACGCCTCGATCACCAGAACATCGACGACCGGCTTCTTGCCGGTCCAACGCGTCGCCACGCGGCGGACGCCGAGACGGAGACTTTCGCGCAATGTCGGCAGGTCGCCGCGATGCTTTTTCACCACTTCAGCGGCGGCATCGATCGCCTCGTCGATGAACGCCTCGCGATCCTCTTCGACGGGAATGCCCTGCAGCCCGACTCGTGGCACGCCGATCAAGCGATTCCTGCCGTCGATTGCGACCGCGACCGACATCTGGCCATAGGTCGCGACGCGGCGGCGCTCGTTCATCGTCGCGCCGTCGGCGGGCAGAATGACATCGCCGTCGAGCATCAGCCGGCCGACCGTGGCATGACCCAGCTTTTCGGGCTTGCCGGGCGCGAGGCGAACGATGTCGCCGTCGCTCTGGACCAGCGCCTGCGGGATGCCCTTGGACAGGCCGAACCGCGCCTGCTCCATCATATGGCGCATCTCGCCATGGACGGGCACGAGCAATTGCGGACGGATCCAGCCGTACATCGCCTCGAGCTCCGGGCGTCCCGGATGGCCGGAGACATGGACATGCTCCTGCCGCTCGGTGACCATTTCGACGCCAGCAGCGGCGAGCTGGTTCTGGATGCGGCCGATCGCGAGTTCGTTGCCCGGGATCTGCTTGGACGAGAAGACGACGGTGTCGCCCGCGACGAGCTTGATCGGGTGGTTGCCGTCGGCGATGCGGCCGAGCGCGGCGCGCGGTTCGCCTTGCCCGCCGGTCGCCACCACCAGAACATCGCGGCCGGGCAGCGCCATCGCGGCTTCGGGCGAGATCGGATCGGGGAAACTCTTGAGATAACCGTTAGCGCGCGCCACGGTCAGGATGCGGTCGAGCGAGCGGCCCTGGACGCAAATCTTGCGCCTCGTCGCCTTGGCCACTTCGCCTAAAGTCTGGAGGCGCGCGGCGTTCGACGCAAAGGTTGTGACGACCACCCTGCCCCTCGCCTTCTTGACCGCGTCGATCAGCCCGTCGCGCACGCTTGATTCGGTACCCGACGCCTGCGGGTTGAAGACATTGGTCGAATCGCAGACGAGCGCGAGCACGCCCTCGTCGCCAACCGCAGCAAGCTGTTCGGGAGTAGACGGCCTGCCGAGCACCGCATCGCTGCTGTCGAGCTTCCAGTCGCCGGTGTGGAATATCTTGCCGTATGGCGTCTCGATCAGCAGCGCGCTTGCTTCGGGGATCGAATGCGCGAGCGGGACGAAGCGGAACTTGAACGGCCCGATCTCGACCACCTTGTTCGGATCCACCACGTTGAGCTCGACGCGGTCCTGGACGCCTTCTTCCTCGAGCTTGCCGCGGATCAGCCCGGCGGTGAACTTGCTGGCAAAGAGCGGCGCGCCGAGATCGTCGGCGAGATAGGGCAGAGCACCGATATGATCCTCATGCCCGTGCGTCAGCACGACGCCGACCAGGTTGGCGCGCTGTTCCTCGATGAACTGGAGATCGGGCAGAATGATCTCGACGCCCGGATAAGCGGGGTCGGCGAAGGTCACCCCCATGTCGACCATCAGCCATTTGCCCTGACAACCATAGAGGTTGACGTTCATGCCGATTTCGCCCGATCCGCCGAGCGCGACGAAGAGCAGTTCCTTACCTGGTGTCACTTCAATTCCTAATCGTTATTCATTCTAGTCATCCCAGCGAAAGCCGGGATCTCAAGCCTTGTCGCGCCTTCGCCTAAGATCCCGGCCTTCGCCGGGATGACGGATAAGATCGCAAGGTGACGGCTATCGCTGCGCCCGTTCCCACATCATCGCTAGCCCCTGGATGGTCAGATCAGGCTCGATTACGTCGAACACATTGGTATGCTGCTCGAACAGCAGCGCGAGCCCACCTGTCGCGATCACCTTGGCCGGGCGGCCGATCTCCGCCTTCATCCGCGCGACCAGCCCTTCGATCATCGCGATATAGCCCCAATAGATGCCGATATTCATCTGGCTGACGGTATCGCGTCCGATCACGGTCGGATCGGCCGGCGCCTCGATCGCGATCCGCGGCAGCTTGGCGGCGGCGCTGACCAGCGCATCGAGCGACAGATTGATACCCGGTGCGATGATCCCGCCCTTGTACGCGCCGCGAAAATCGATCCAGTCGATCGTGCTGGCGGTGCCGAAATCGATCACGATCAGATCGCCTTCATGCAGCGCATGCGCCGCGATGGCGTTGACCGCGCGGTCGGCGCCCAGGCTCTGCGGCTCCTGCACGTCGATCGCCATACCCCATTCGACCGGTTTCTGCCCGGCGATCAGTGCATCGGTCTTGAAATATTTCTCCGCCAGCCATTGCAGATTATGCGTCGCGCGCGGCACCACGGTCGAGATGATCACGCCGTCGACCTGGCTGCGGTCATAGCCTTCGATGCTCAGCAACTGGGTCAGCCACACGGCATATTCGTCGGCGGTACGGCGGGGGTCGGTGGCGATGCGCCATCGGCCTTTCACCTCGCGGCCATCGAGCAGCGCGAAAACGACATTGGTGTTGCCGGCGTCAATCGCGAGCAGCATGGAATTCAAGCTCCCATCCGGAGAAATCACAGCAGGAACACGTCCGCCGCGTGAATGACACGCCGCGTGCCGTCCGCCAAGCGAAGGATGAGCGCGCCGTCAGGATCGAGACCGTCGAACAGCCCATCGATCGCCTCGCCGTCGGGCAAACGAACGTTGAGCGGCGTGCCGGTCGGATGCGCGTGGGCAACCCAACGGCGACGGATCATGTCAATCCCCTGCCCGCGCCAGCATTCGACCCAACGCGCGAACGCCTCGGCCAGCGTCTCGATAAAGTCTTCCGGTGCGACGGCGGCATTATGAGCAGCGAGGCTGGTTGCGCGGCGATCGGTATCGGTCGGGTAATGCGCCAGATTGACTCCGATCCCGACCACCACGGCATCGACCGCGCGCTCGAGCAGGATGCCCGACACTTTGGCGCCATGGATCAACAGATCGTTGGGCCATTTGAGCAGCGCCACGCCGGGAGCGTAAGCCGAAACGGTTTCTTCGAGAGCGACTGCCGCGACCAAAGTGAGCGTTGCGGTCGGCGGATCGCTCGGGCGGACGCGGACCAGCGTGCTCGCATAGAGATTGCCTGGCGGTGAGATCCAGGACCGACCCATCCGCCCGCGCCCGCCTGTCTGGCGCTCGGCACGCAGCCACACACCCTCTTCCAAGCCGGACGCCGCCAGCGCGATCATGTCGGCGTTGGTCGAGCCGGTTCCCGCCACGGTGCGGATACGGCCGCTTGTATCGGCGATCAGAACAGCGCCTTCGCCGCCGCCATCGTCGCGACACCGAGCGGCTTGAGCGCGAACCAGCCAACCGGCGAGATGAACAGCGCCAGTAGCGTGATCAGACCATATTCGACCAGCGCGTTGCTGCGCTGGAAGGCCGGCGCCGGGCTGTCGAAATACATCACCTTGATGATCCGCAGGTAATAATAGGCACCGATCACAGAGGCCACGAAGCCGACAACCGCCAGCGGGTACAGGCCCGCGCTTATAGCGGCATTGAACACCGCCAACTTGGCGAAGAAGCCGAGCATCGGCGGAATACCTGCGAGGGAGAACATGAAGACCAACATGGCGAAGGCTAGGCCGGGATGGGATTCCGACATGCCCGCCAGACTATCGATCGTCTCGACCGGATTGCCTTCCGCATCGCGCATCTGGAGCACGATCAGGAATCCGCCAAGCGTCATAGCGATATAGACTGTCAGGTAGAACAGCACCGCCGCCACGCCGGCCTGCGTTCCCGCCGCCAAGCCAACAAGCAGGAAGCCGACATTGTTGATCGACGAATAAGCCAACAGACGCTTGACGTTCTTCTGGCCGATCGCGGCAACCGCGCCGAAGATGATCGAGGCAAGGCTGGCGAAGATCACGATCTGGCGCCATTCGCCGATCGCCGGCCCCATCGCCTCGATCGCGACGCGTACGCCGAGCGCCACCGCGGCAACCTTGGGCGCCGAGGCGAAGAAGGTCGTTACCGGCGTCGGCGCGCCTTCATAAACGTCCGGCGTCCACATGTGGAACGGCACTGCCGACATCTTGAACGCCAGGCCGGCGAACACGAACACCAGGCCGAAGGTCAGCCCGAAATGATGCTGGCCGGGCACAATCGCGCCGTAGCTCTGGGCGATATCGGTGAACAGCGTCGTGCCCGAAAAGCCGTAAACCAGGCTGATCCCGTACAGCAGGATGCCCGAAGCGAGCGCGCCCAGCACGAAATATTTGAGACCGGCTTCGGCCGAACGCTGGTCGCGGCGCATGAAGCTCGCGAGCACATAGGCCGCGAGGCTCTGCAGCTCTAGGCCGACATAGAGCGTCAGCAAGTCCCCCGCCGACACCATCATCCCCATGCCCGCCGCCGACAACAGGATCAGCACCGGATATTCGGGATGCAGGCTGTCGCCGTCGCCGCGCGCGAAGAAGCGCGGCGCGATCACGATCGAGACGGCGGCGGCGACGTAGATCAGCACCTTGGCGAACGCGGCAAAGGCATCGGCACGATACAGGCCGTCGAACACGACACCAGCATAGGAAGCCGGCCCGGCAAGCGCGATGCCCGCGCCGATCAGCACCGCCACCGCGGTCCAGCTGACCGCGCGGGTCGAGCCCTGCCCGCCCCAGGCGGCGACCAGCATCAGCGCCAGCGCGCCGACCGACAGGACCAATTCGGGAAGCGTCGCCTGAAGCGAAGCGATCCAATCCATTACGCGTGGCCCTCCCCGGCCTTGACCTGAGGATTTGTGGGCGGCGTCGGCCGAGCATCGCCGGCCGGCCTGGCGCGATCGATCCGCTGGAGCAGAATCTTCACGTCGCTGCGCATCGGCGCGAGGAAGCTCTCGGGATAGACGCCCATCCACAGCACCGCCGCGGCGATCGGCACCAACAGTGTGAGTTCGCGTGGGCTGAGATCGGTCATCGCCCGGACGTCATCGAACTTGATCTCGCCGAACACGACGCGGCGATAGAGGTACAGCATATAGGCCGCGCCCAGGATGATGCCGGTGGTGCACAGCAAGGTGATCGTCGTCGACACCTTGTAGACGCCGACCAGGCTGAGGAATTCGCCGACGAAGTTGCTGGTGCCTGGCAAGCCGACCGACGCCATGGTGAACACCATGAACAGCACGGCATAGCGCGGCATGTTGTTGGCGAGCCCGCCATAGCGCGCGATCTCGCGGGTATGCAGCCGGTCGTAAATCACCCCGACGCACAGGAACAACGCGCCCGACACCAGGCCATGGCCCAGCATCACCATCATCCCGCCTTCGATACCCTGCTGGTTGAAGGCGAACAGGCCGATCGTCACGATCGCCATGTGCGCGACCGACGAATAAGCGATCAGCTTCTTCATGTCGGACTGCACCAGCGCGACCAGCGAGGTGTAGATCACCGCCACCGCCGACAGGCCGAACACCAGCCAGGTCAGCGAAGCCGAAGCTTCGGGGAACATCGGCACCGAGAAGCGCAGGAAGCCGTAACCACCGAGCTTCAGCAGCACACCGGCCAGGATGACCGACCCCGCCGTCGGCGCCTGGACGTGCGCGTCGGGAAGCCAGGTGTGGACCGGCCACATCGGCATCTTGACCGCGAACGAGGCGAAGAAGGCCAGCCACAGCCAGGTCTGCGCATGGACCGGGAAATCGTGGTTGAGCAGCAGCGGGATGCTGGTCGTGTGCGCCTCGTTGACCATCCACAGCATCGCCACCAGCATCAAGAGCGAGCCGAGCAACGTGTAGAGGAAGAATTTGTACGCCGCGTAGATGCGGTTGGCGCCGCCCCAGATACCGATGATCAGGAACATCGGGATCAGGCCACCTTCGAAGAAGATGTAGAACAGGAACAGATCCTGCGCCGCGAAGGTGCCGATCATCAGCACTTCGGTCAGCAGCATCGCCGCCATATATTCGGGCACGCGCTTCTGGATCGCTTCCCAGCTGGCGCCGATGCAGATCGGCATCAGGAACACCGACAGCTCGATCAGCAGCAGCGCGAAGCCGTCGATCCCGAGCGACCAATTGAAACTGCCGAACAACTGCCGATTCTCGACGAACTGCCATTGCGGCCCGCCGATCTGGAACTGGCTCCACAACAAAGCGCCGAGCGCGAGGTCGATCAGCGTGGCGATCAACGCCAGCCAGCGCGCGTTGTTCGCGCTCAGGAACAGACACGCTACCGCCGCCACGGCGGGAATGGCGAGCATCAGGGACAGGATGCCGCTCATTGCGCGATCGCCCAGGTAACGGCGGCGGTCAGGCCGATCAGCATGACGAAGGCATAAGTGTAGACATATCCGGTTTGCAGGCGCCCGGTGACACGGCTGCCCAAGGCCACCACCCAGGCCGAGCCATTCGGCCCAAAGCGGTCGATCAGGCCCTCGTCGCCGGCCTTCCAGAACAGGCGGCCGAACGCGAAGGCGGGGCGGACGAACAGCAGGTCGTAGAGCTCGTCGAAATACCATTTGTTGTAGACGAAGTCGTACAGCAGGCGGAACGTGCTCGTGAACCGCGCCGGGATATCGGTGCGCCAGATATAGGCCATCCACGCGCCGGCCAGGCCGAGCAGCATCACGAACGTCGCCGACAGCTTCACCCAGACGGGCACCTCGTGCGCCGAGTGGTAGAGATGCTCGTTGAACGCGATCGCGCCGCGCCAGAAGCGCTCGCCCGAATCCGGCTCGATGAACCAGCTGTGGAAGATGTATCCCGCCAGCACCGCTCCGGTCGCCAGCAGAATCAGCGGGATCAGCATCGACCACGGGCTCTCGTGCGGATGATAGCCGCCGGTGCCGTCGCCATGCGCATGGTCGTGATGATCATCATGGGCATGAGCATGGGCGTCATGGCCGTGGCCGTGATCGTCATGCAACGAATGCTGGATATGCTCCGACTGCGCCCAACGCGGCTTGCCCCAGAAAGTCAGGAACATCAGCCGCCACGAATAGAAGCTGGTCAGCAATGCCGCCAGGATACCGACCCAGAAGGCACCGGTGCCGCGGCCCGAGGCATAAGCCAGCTCGAGGATACCGTCCTTCGAGTGGAAGCCGGCGAACCCGATCGGCTGCATGCCGAAGACGCCCGGGATGCCGACGCCGGTGATTGCTAGCGTGCCCAGCAACATCACCCAGAAAGTGACCGGGATCTTCTTCCGCAGGCCGCCATAGAAACGCATATCCTGCTCATGGTGCATCGCATGGATCACCGAGCCGGCGCCAAGGAACAGCAGCGCCTTGAAGAAAGCGTGCGTGAACAGGTGGAACATCGCCGCGCCGTACGCGCCGCTGCCGGCTGCGAAGAACATATAGCCGAGCTGCGAGCAGGTCGAATAAGCGATCACGCGCTTGATGTCGTTCTGACACGTGCCGATCGTCGCGGCGAAGATGCAGGTCGCGGCGCCGATGAAGACCACGAAGTCGAGCGCGACCTCACTGGTCTCGAACATCGGCGACAGGCGGCAGACCATGAACACGCCGGCGGTGACCATCGTCGCGGCGTGGATCAGCGCCGACACCGGGGTCGGACCCTCCATCGCGTCGGGCAACCAGGTGTGGAGGCCGAGCTGCGCTGATTTGCCCATCGCGCCGACGAACAGGCACAGGCACAGCACCGTCATCGTGTCGAAACGATAGCCGAGGAAGCCGATCGTCGAACCCGCCATGTGCGGCGCCTGCGCCAGGATCTCGGGAATCGAGACGGTGCCGAACACCAGGAAGGTGCCGAAGATGCCGAGCATGAAGCCCAGGTCGCCGACGCGGTTGACGACGAACGCCTTGATCGCGGCGGCGTTGGCGCTCGGCTTCTTGAACCAGAATCCGATCAGCAGATAGCTGGCAAGACCGACGCCTTCCCAGCCGAAGAACATCTGGACCAAATTGTTAGCGGTCACCAGCATCAGCATCGCGAAGGTGAACAGCGACAAATAGGCGAAGAAGCGCGGCTGATCCGGATCCTCGTCCATATACCCCCAGGAATAGAGGTGAACGAGCGCCGAGACGCTGGTGATCACCACCAGCATCACCGCGGTCAGTGCGTCGACACGCAGTGCCCAGGAGACGTCGAGGTCGCCCGACTTCATCCAGGTGAAGACCTGGGTCACGGGATAGGGATCGCCGCCGGTCAGATAATGGATGAAGATCGGCCAGCTGAGCGCGCACGACGCGAACAACGCGCCGGTCGTCAGCACCTTGGCCGGCACATTGCCGATCGCGCGATTGCCGAGCCCGGCAATGATGGCAGCCAGCAGCGGCAGGAAAACGATGAGCTGGATCATGACGCGATACCCGTCACCCCAGCGAAAGCTGGGGTATCAAGCGGCGATGGCACGCCAGACAACAGGGAGATGCCAGCTTTCGCTGGCATGACGAAATAGGCCACCATCACCCCTTCATCCGGTTGGCATCGTCGACCGCAATGGTCCCGCGCCCGCGGAAATAGATCACCAGAATGGCAAGCCCGATCGCTGCCTCGCCGGCGGCGACGGTCAGCACGAACATCGCGAATACCTGGCCGACCAGATCGTGCAGATAGGCCGAAAAGGCGACGAAATTGAGATTCACCGCGAGCAGGATGAGCTCGATCGACATCAGCATGATGATCAGATTCTTGCGGTTGGCGATCAAGCCGAGCACGCCCATCCCGAACAGGATCGCGGCGACGACCAGATAATGCGTCAGGCCGATCACAATTCCACCCCCTGGCCGACCGGCGGCTGCATGTTGCGCGTCGCGTCCTGCGGCCGGCGCGCGACCTGGCGGCTGATCTTCTGGCCCTTGACCCCGCCACGCGTGCGGTGCGTCAGCACGATCGCGCCGATCATCGCGACCAGCAGCACCAGCCCGGCGGCTTCGAACACGAACAGATAATGCGAATAGAGCAAATGCCCGATCGCTTCGATATTGGGGACCTTGTCCGGCGTCGGCGCGATACGCCGATCGAGTTCCAGCCCGCCGGCTGACCACCCCAGCAGGGCGACGACGACCTCTGCCGCGAGCAGAATCGCGAAAGCCAACCCGATCAAGGCATAGCGGACGAACCCGGCGCGCATCTCGGCGAAATCGATGTCGAGCATCATCACCACGAACAGGAACAGCACCGCGACCGCGCCGACATAGACGATGATCAGCAGCATCGCGATGAACTCGGCGCCGCACAACAGCATCAGCCCGGCAGCGTTGAAGAACGCCATGATCAGCCACAGCACCGAATGAACCGGGTTGCGCGACGTGATCGTCATGAACCCGGAGATCAGCACCACCGCGGCGAAGAGGTAAAAGGCGATTGCCTGGATCATTACTGCACCGACACCCCAGCGAAAGCTGGGGTCTTGTGCAGGATCGCGGGACAAGAGCCGCTTGAGATCCCAGCTTTCGCTGGGATGACGGAAAGGGGGTGAATCATGGTGCGTCCCACTGTTGCGGCGCGCTTAACGATACGGTGCATCGGCGGCAAGGTTCGCGGCGATCGCGCGTTCCCAGCGGTCACCATTGTCGAGCAGCTTGGCCTTGTCGTAGATCAGCTCCTCGCGCGTTTCGGTCGCGAATTCGAAATTCGGACCCTCGACGATGGCATCGACCGGGCAGGCTTCCTGGCACAGGCCGCAATAGATGCACTTGGTCATGTCGATGTCGTAGCGCGTGGTGCGCCTGCTGCCGTCGTCGCGCGGCTCGGCCTCGATCGTGATCGCCAGCGCCGGACAGATCGCCTCGCACAATTTGCACGCGATGCAGCGCTCTTCGCCATTGGGATAACGGCGCAGCGCATGCTCCCCGCGAAAACGCGGCGAGATCGGGTTCTTCTCGAACGGATAATTGATCGTCGCCTTGGCCTTCCACATGTAGCGGAAGGTCAGCGCGTGGGCCTTGATGAATTCCCACAAGGTGAACGACTTGATGATCTGTGCGACGCTCATGACCCAACTCCCACACGCGTCAGCATCAGATAGCCAGACACCAGGAACACCCAGAACAGCGACAGCGGCAGGAAGATCTTCCAGCCCAGCCGCATCAGCTGGTCGTAACGGTACCTGGGCACCGTCGCCTTCACCCAGCTGAACAGGAAGAAGAACACCAGGATCTTGAGGAACAGCCAGAGGATCCCCGGCGCCGCATACATCCAGCCGACGTTGAGCGGCGGCAGATAGCCGCCCCAGAACAGCACGGCATTGAGCGCGCACATCAGGATCACATTGGCATATTCGCCGAGCCAGTAGAGCGCGAAGCTCATTGACGAATATTCGGTCTGATACCCGGCAACGAGTTCCGATTCCGCCTCGGTCAGGTCGAATGGCGCGCGCTGGGTTTCGGCGAGCGACGAGATGAAGAACACGACCGCCATCGGGAACAGCAACGGATTGATGAAATTGCCGTTGACCCAGCCCCAGGCGAAGCCCTTCTGCGCCTCGACGATCGCGGTGAGGTTGAAGCTGTTCGCCCACAACACGACCGAGATCAGCACGAAGCCGATCGAGACTTCGTAGCTCACCATCTGGGCCGCGGCACGAAGCGCCGAATAGAACGGATATTTCGAGTTAGACGCCCAGCCGGCGATGATGATGCCGTAGACGCCGAGGCTCGACGCCGCGAGGACGTAGAGCAGACCGACGTTGATGTTGGCGAGCACCACGCCCGCCTGGAACGGCACCACTGCCCAGACGATCAGCGCCACCGTGAAGGTGATGATCGGCGCGAGCAGGAACAGTCCCTTGTTCGCCGCCGAAGGGATGATCGTTTCCTGCAGGAAGACCTTGAGGCCGTCGGCGAACGATTGCAGCAGGCCGAGCGGACCGACCACGTTGGGACCGCGGCGCAGCGCCATCGCCGCCCAGATCTTGCGATCGGCATAGATGATCATCGCCACCGCCAGCATCAGCGGCAGCGCGATCACCAGGATGTCGATGATCGTGGCGATGAACCAGGCCCAGCCATAGTCCATACCGAGATAAGTGAACCAGGAGGTCATGCTGCCGTCTCCGCAAGGCGCGCCGCCCACCAGCGGTCGAACCGCCACAGAGCCGCGGCGCCGGCCGCCAGCAGCAACGCCGGGACAAGCGGTTGAAAGAAAATGAGGACCACGGCCCGGTGCTTGGCAACGAACGGCACGTAATCGTCGGTGAGCGACCGGATCGCCTCATTGGCTGCAACCGAGCTGATCACGCTCGAAAGATAAAACAATACGGCGCAGACCACCATGATCTGGGGCATCCGGCGCATCAACCAATCGAACGACGCAGTCATTCCGCGGCCTCCGCAAAGGTCTGGCCGTGGAGCAACTCAGCCGAGCATTGCTGCATCGTCGGGCTGGCGCGGCAGATCGCGTTGGTCAGGTAGAAGTCCTTGATCGGATAGTCGACTTCGCCAGCGCCCTTGGCGTCGAGCGACGGCGGATTCCAGTCGAAGCTGACGAGCCCGGTCTGACCGAGCGCGGGAACATCGAGCGCCATCTGCGCGCGCAGTTCCTCGAAAGTGTCGAACGGCAGCGTCTGGCCGAGCTTCTCCGACAGCGCGCGAAGGATCGTCCAATCCTCACGCGCATCGCCCGGCGGGAACACCGCCCGCTCGCCGCGCTGCACGCGGCCTTCGAGATTGACGAAGGTGCTGGCCTTTTCGGCATAGCTCGCGCCCGGCAGAACGACGTCGGCGGCCGCCGCGCCCTTGTCGCCATGATGGCCGATATAGACCTTGAAGCTCTTGGAAAGCTTCGAGAAATCGACCTCATCCGCACCGAGCAGGAAGACCAGCTTCGGATTTGCCGCGACCACGTCGGCGATCCCGCCCTTTTGCGCATAGCCGAGCATCAGCCCGCCCATCCGCGCGGCGGAGAAGTGCACGACGTTGAAGCCGTTCCACCCGTCCTTCACGACGCCAAGCGTCTTGGCGAGCGCCAGCGCCGCGCCATGAGCACCCTTGAGCGCCGCGCCGCCGACGACGATCATCGGGCGCTCCGCACTCTTGAGCGCATCGGCTGCCGCCTGGGGCAGGTTGCCGAGCAGCGACAGATCGTTGCCGAGCCACTCGACCTTGTAGGTCAAATCGGTCTCGAGCCCGATCGCGAAGACCTTGGCGCCCTTCTTGATCGCTTTGCGGATGCGCGTGTTCACCAGCGGCGCTTCCCAGCGCAGATTGGTGCCGACCAGCAGGATCGCATCGGCCGTCTCGGCGCCGGCGATCGTCGTGTTGAAATTGACCGCGGCCAGATTCGATACGTCGTAATCCATGCCGGTCTGGCGGCCTTCGAGCAGCGAGCCGCCCATCGCCTTGACCAGTGCCTTGGCCGCGAACATCGTCTCGCAATCGACCAGATCGCCGGCGATCGCCGCGACGCTCTTACCGGCCTTCACCGCCGCGATCGCCGCGAATGCCTCATCCCAGGTCGCCGCGACCAGCTTGCCCTGCTTGCGGACATACGGCTTGTCGAGACGCTGGCGGACCAGGCCATCGACCGCGTGACGAGTCTTGTCGGTCGCCCATTCCTCGTTGACGTCGTCATTGACCCGCGGCAGCGCGCGCAGCACCTGGCGCCCGCGGCTGTCGAGGCGGATGTTGGTGCCGACCGCGTCCATCACGTCGATCGACAGTGTCTTCTTGAGCTCCCACGGCCGCGCCTCGAACGCGTACGGCTTCGAGGTCAGCGCGCCGACCGGGCACAAGTCCACGACATTGCCCGACAATTCGCTCGTCACCGCCTGTTCGAGGTACGAGGTGATCTGCATGTCCTCGCCGCGATAGATCGCGCCGATTTCCTCGACGCCGGCGACTTCCTCGGCGAACCGGATGCAGCGGGTGCACTGGATACACCGGGTCATGACCGTCTTGACGATCGGACCCATATACTTCTCGGTCACCGCGCGCTTGTTCTCGGTGTAGCGCGAATTGCCGCGGCCATAAGCGATCGACTGATCCTGCAGATCGCACTCGCCGCCCCGATCGCAGATCGGGCAATCGAGCGGATGGTTGATCAACAGGAATTCCATCACGCCTTCGCGCGCGTTCTTCACCATCGGCGTGTTGGTGAAAATCTCCTGGTTGTCCGCCGCCGGCAGCGCGCACGACGCCTGGGGCTTGGGCGGCCCCGGCTTCACTTCGACCAGGCACATCCGGCAATTGCCGGCGATCGACAGCCGCTCGTGATAACAGAAACGCGGGATTTCCTTGCCGGCCGCCTCGCACGCCTGGAGCACCGTGGCGCCGGCGGGGACTTCGACCTCGATCCCGTCTACTTTGAGTTTAGGCATGAGCGCCGTTTACCTCGACAACAGGTGATAGAGCGGCTCGGCGACGACCAGTCGCAGATCCTGCCGCTTGAGCTTGAGCGTCTGCCCGGCGGGCAGGCACGCCGCCAGATTTCCGGACAGCTCATTGACCGCCGCCGTTTCGCCCGCGCTGCCCCGAGCGGTGCGCGCCAACGCGAGCGCGCCCTGCGGATTGGCGCGTACGATGCAGTCGCCCAGCGTCCGTACACCGACATTGACCGGATCATAGTCGACCGACGCCTTGCTGCTCGACGGCAGAGCGAGGCCCCAACCTTCCTGCCCTACGGCCGCGACGATATCGGGACCCTTACGATCGAGCGTGCCGGCCAAGGCGGCCTCGGCGATCTCCGCACGCTCCCGCCAGGAAAAAGTGCCGGTTGCCCGCTGGTTATTGCTGCACCCGCCATAGAAGACGAGCACTTTTTCGATCACCTTCGCCTCGGCAGGCGAGCCCGGAACGGTTTTCAGCAGAACGCGGACGTCCGCCTTGTCGTTGTCGACTACGCATTCGGCGATCTCGGGACCTGAAGGTGTGTCGACAATCGGCTGCGGAGCAATGACGGCTCCGACCATCAGCGTTGCGAGCAGAACGATCATTCCGCAGCCTCCTGCATCGACGCCAGATCGCCCCCGTTGCGCTCGGCGATACGGCGCTCGAGTTCGGGGCGGAAATGACGGATCAGGCCCTGGATCGGCCAGGCCGCGGCATCGCCGAGCGCGCAGATGGTGTGGCCTTCGACCTGCTTGGTGACGTTGAACAACGTGTCGATCTCGCCGACATCGGCATCGCCGGTCCGCAGCCGCTCCATCACGCGCCACATCCAGCCGGTGCCTTCGCGGCACGGCGTGCATTGGCCGCAGCTCTCATGCTTGTAGAAATAGCTGATGCGGCTGATCGCGCGGACGATGTCGGTCGACTTGTCCATGACGATGACCGCCGCGGTGCCGAGGCCCGAACCCACTGCCTTGAGTCCGTCGAAATCCATCGGGCAGTCCATGATCTGCGCCGCCGGCACCAGCGGCACCGACGATCCGCCCGGGATCACCGCAAGCAGATTGTCCCAGCCGCCGCGAATGCCGCCGCAATGTTCCTCGATCAACTGGCGGAACGGGATCGACATGGCGTCCTCGACCACGCACGGCTTGTTCACATGGCCGCTGATCTGGAACAGCTTGGTGCCGCGGTTATTCTCGGCGCCGAAGCTCGCGAACCATTCGGGGCCGCGGCGCAGGATGGTCGGCGCCACCGCGATCGATTCGACGTTATTGACCGTGGTCGGGCAGCCATAGAGGCCGGCGCCGGCCGGGAATGGCGGCTTGAGGCGCGGCTGGCCCTTCTTGCCCTCCAGGCTTTCGAGCATCGCGGTCTCTTCGCCACAGATATACGCGCCGGCACCGCGATGGACGAAGACGTCGAAATCATAGCCCGACCCGCAGGCATTCTTGCCGATCAGCCCGGCGTCATAGGCCTCGGCGACGGCAGCGAAGAGCGTCTCCGCCTCGCGGATATATTCGCCGCGGATATAGATGTACGCGGCGCGCGCGCGCATCGCGAAGCCGGCGACCAAAGCGCCCTCGATCAGCTTGTGCGGATCGTGGCGGATGATCTCGCGGTCCTTGCACGAGCCGGGCTCGGATTCGTCGGCATTGATCACCAGGAAGTTGGGACGGTCAGGCCGCGGCTCCTTGGGCATGAAGCCCCATTTGGTGCCGGTCGGGAACCCTGCCCCGCCGCGCCCGCGCAGGCCCGACGCCTTCATCCGGTCGATGATCGTATCGGCGCCGATCTCGAGCAGTTTCTTGGTATTGTCCCAATCGCCTCGCGCCTGCGCCGCCTTCAGCCCCCAGGGCTGGAAGCCGTAGACGTTGGTGAAGATGCGATCCTTGTCAGCTAACAACGCGCACCTCCGTCGCCCCAGCGAAAGCTGGGGCCTCAAGCAATGACGCGACACGCATGCCGCACGAGATGCCAGCTTTCGCTGGCATGACGGATAGGGTCACGGCCTTTTCCCCATGGCATTCTGGACGAAATAGAAGATCACCAGCACCGCGCCGACGACGAGCGCGAGCCCGATCAGCGCGAACGCGACGCGCAGCACTAGGCCCAGGATCACCAGCGCGCCGATGATGGCGAAGACGGCGATGATCGGATTGACGTTACCGCGCATCACCATTGCCCCCGGTAATCGTGGTTCTCGCTGACCATTTCCTTGAGCGTGGTCGGCCCGCCTTCGGGGCAGCTGGCACGGCGGCCGATCTGCGACCCGACCTGCGGCTGTTCGCCCTTGGCCAGCGCCTCGAGCACCGCGATCGTGCGGTCGTAATCGAGGTCCTCGTAATTGTCGTCGTTGATCTGGACCATCGGCGCGTTGGCGCAAACGCCCAGGCATTCGACTTCGCTCAACGTGAAAAGCCCATCGGCGGTGGTGTGACCCTTGGTCATCCCCTTCGCCTTGCACGCCTTGAGCACGTCGTCCGAGCCCGCCAGCATGCACGGCGTCGTGCCGCAGACCTGGACGTGATAGCGCCCGACCGGCGCCATGTTGAACATCGTGTAGAAGGTCGCGACTTCGTAGACGCGCATGTAAGGCACGCCGATCTCGCGCGCGACAAACTCGATCACCGGGACCGGGAGCCAACCCTGGGTCTTGGTGTCGGCGCCGACCTGGCGCTGGGCGAGATCGAGCAGCGGCAGTGACGCCGATTGCTCGCGGCCCGGCGGATAGCGGCCGATGATTTCCTTCGCCTTGGCGGCGTTTTCCGCCGTCCACGCGAAATCGCCCCAGCGCGCGCGGGTTTCTGCCTCGTCGGGGATTTGGGGTGCGTCAGCCATTTCAGGAGCCTGTAGTCGGTCGCGCAACGACCTCAAATGTTTCGACGTGTGCGACCTTACCGCCGCTGATCGTCAAGCGCATACCCAACGCGCCGCCACCGCATACCCAGACGACGGTATAGTCGCCGGCCGGCTGCTTCCTCAGGCCCGTTGCGTCGCACGTTCGTACGCGGGCCAGCGACGCGGCTTCGCGCTCGCTCACGACCCCGGGATAGCCAGAGACGAGATCGTCGCCCTGCTTCACCGATTTGATGAACGCTTTTGCGGTATCGGTATCGGGGCTAGCCCACGCAGTCGCAGGCGCCAACGCGAGACCTAGGATCAGAGCCGCTCTCACCGGTCGCACTCCCCGAACACGATATCGAGTGCGCCCAGGATCGCGGTGGTGTCGGCGAGCATGTGGCCCTTCGACATGAAGTCCATCGCCTGCAAATGGCTGAACGCGGTCGGGCGGATCTTGCAGCGGTACGGCTTGTTCGATCCGTCGGCGACCAGGTACACGCCGAACTCGCCCTTGGGGCTTTCGGTCGCGACGTAAACGTCGCCGGCGGGGACGCGATAGCCTTCGGTGAACAGCTTGAAGTGATGGATCAGCGCTTCCATCGACTGCTTCATCTCGGCGCGCTTGGGCGGTACCACCTTGCGGTCGTCACTGGCGATCGGGCCGTTCGGCATTTCGTTCAGGCACTGCTTCATGATCCGCGCCGATTGGCGGACCTCTTCGACGCGCACCATGAAGCGGTCGTAGCAGTCGCCGCGCGTGCCGACAGGAACGTCGAAGTCCATCTTGGCATAGGCGTCATAGGGCTGCGACTTGCGCAAATCCCAAGGAATGCCCGAGCCGCGGATCATCGGACCGGAGAAGCCCCAGCGCACCGCATCCTCGCGGCTGACGACGGCGATATCGACGTTGCGCTGCTTGAAGATGCGGTTGTCGGCGACCAGGCTGATCGCATCCTCGAACAAGCGCGGCAGGCGCGTGTCGAGCCAGTCGGCGATATCGGTCAGCAGCTTGAGCGGCACGTCCTGATGGACGCCGCCGACGCGGAAATAGTTGGAGTGCATCCGCGCGCCCGAGGCACGCTCGAAGAAATTGAGGCAATCCTCGCGGATCTCGAACAGCCACAGGTTCGGCGTCATCGCGCCTACATCCATCACATGCGACCCGAGGTTGAGCATGTGGTTGGAAATGCGGGTCAATTCGGCGAAGAACACGCGCAGATATTGCGCCCTGATCGGCACTTCGAGGTCGAGCAGCTTTTCCGCCGCGAGCACGAAACTGTGCTCCATGCACAGCGGCGAGCAATAGTCGAGCCGGTCGAAATAGGGCAGCGCCTGAGCGTAGGTCTTGTACTCGATCAGCTTTTCGGTGCCGCGATGGAGCAGACCGATATGCGGATCGACGCGCTCGATGATCTCGCCGTCGAGCTCCATCACCAGGCGCAACACACCGTGCGCCGCCGGGTGCTGCGGCCCGAAATTGATCGTGTAATTCTGGATCGTGACGTCGCCGACCGTCGGGTCCTCGGCGTCGGTCTTGCCCAGCATCTTGTCGAGCTGATCAACCATTGTTCGGCTCCGGCTTCTTCTTGGCGCGGCTCGGCTTGGCCGGCGCGTCGGCGGTCGGCGCATCCGGCTTCACGCGCGGCTTGGCGGCGACCTTGCGGGTCGACGGCGCCTTGGCGGCCTCGGGCGCGGCGGCGACGTCAGCCTTCTTCGCACGCGGCTTGGCTGCAGACTTGGGCTTGGCGTCGGCTTCAGCCTTTCCGGCACCGGTGTCGGCAGTGCTCTCGCTGACCTTGGGCTGCGCAGGGACAGCGGTCGGTGCAGGAGGTGGCGGCGGAGGCGCTGGAGGTGGCGGAGGTGGCGCAGCGGCCGCCTTCTCGTCACCCGGCAGGATATACTCGGCGCCTTCCCACGGGCTCATGAAATCGAACGTGCGAAAATCCTGCGCCAGCTTGACCGGCTCATAGACGACGCGTTTGGACTCTTCCGAATAGCGCAGCTCGACATAACCGGTCAGCGGGAAGTCCTTGCGCTGCGGATGACCAACGAAACCATAGTCGGTCAGGATGCGGCGCAGGTCGGGATTGCCCTCGAACAGCACGCCGTACATGTCGTAGACTTCGCGCTCGAGCCAGCCGGCGACCGGCCAGATTCCCGTCACCGACGGGACCGGCTTGACCTCGTCGGTCTGGACATGGACGCGAATGCGGTGGTTGCGAGTCAGCGAGAGCAGGCAATAGACCACCTCGAACCGGTCGGGCCGGTCGGGATAGTCGACCCCGGCGATCTCCATCAGCTGCTGATATTCGAGGCCGGGCGTGTCGCGCAGCAGGGTCATCGTCTCGACCAGGCTGTCGCGATCGACGGTGAACGATACTTCGTACGCGGCTTCGAGGCTCGACAGTATACGGCCGCCGAGCGTTTTCTCGGCCGCGTCGATCACGCCATCATTGGGCGCATAAGCGGGAGCGGAAGACTTCACGTCAGCCCCTCACCGCTCGATCGTGCCGGCGCGGCGGATCTTCCGCTGCAGCTGCATGATGCCGTAGAGCAAGGCCTCGGCGGTCGGCGGGCAGCCAGGCACATAGATGTCGACCGGCACGATGCGGTCGCAACCGCGCACGACGCTGTAGCTATAATGATAATAGCCACCGCCATTGGCGCAGCTGCCCATCGAGATGACGTATTTGGGCTCCGACATCTGGTCGTAGACCTTACGCAACGCCGGGGCCATCTTGTTGCACAAGGTACCGGCGACGATCATCACGTCCGACTGACGCGGGCTCGCGCGCGGCGCGGCGCCGAAGCGCTCGAGGTCGTAGCGCGGCATGTTGACGTGGATCATCTCGACCGCGCAGCACGCCAGGCCGAACGTCATCCACCACAGCGAGCCGGTGCGCGCCCATTGGAACAGCTCTTCGGCGCCGACGACGAGGAAGCCCTTGTCCTGCAGCTCGCCGTTCAGGCCGTCGAAGAAACCCTGGTCGGGCGGAATGACCGCCTGACCGCTGGTGCTCATCGGCAGCTCGACCGGGCCCGAATGTCCGATAATCGAAGGGGTCATTCCCAATCCAACGCTCCCTTCTTCCAGGCATAGACAAGGCCAAGCGCGAGTTCGGCGATGAAGATCATCATGCTGATCCACGCGGTCCAGCCGAGCGAGAACACGCTCACTGCCCAGGGGTAAATGAACGCCGCTTCCAGATCGAACACGATGAACAGGATGGCGATCAGGTAGAACCGGACGTCGAACTGGCTGCGCGGGTCCTCGAACGCGGGGAAGCCGCATTCATACTCGCTGAGCTTTTCCGGATTCGGCTGGTGCGTGCCGGTAAAACGGGACGCGATCATCGGCAGGAA
The DNA here is from genome assembly GCF_056401155.1 of Sphingomonas sp. P4_G2. NCBI lineage: Bacteria > Pseudomonadati > Pseudomonadota > Alphaproteobacteria > Sphingomonadales > Sphingomonadaceae > Sphingomonas > Sphingomonas sp. P4_G2. The sequence continues at coordinate 271,010 of NZ_JBFUJY010000004.1, forward strand.
CACGAACGCGCTGGACAGCGCGATCGCGACGCCGAGGAACAGCAGGATCGGCAGATATTGTGACAGATCGACCACTATTGTCTCTCGCAGGTGCGAAACGTTGCGGCGTCTCTAGGACGGCACCTAGAGTCGGGCAAGGCCTCGAACCCGTGAGAATGATTCGCAATTAGCGGGAGATTAGGCGGCGGCGGCGACGCTGTCGGCCGCGGCGAGCTCGTAACGGTTTCGTCCGGCCATTTTCGCGCGATACAGTGCGGCGTCGGCGGCGATGGTCAGTTCGTGGATTGAGCGGCCGGGCGCCGGATGGATCGCCGCGACGCCAAGGCTGATCGTGACCTTTTCGGGCAGCGCGAAGCCGGGATCGTCGCTGCACGTCGCGACCATCACGCGGACGCGTTCGGCGATCGAAGCGGCACCGGCGCGATCGACCCCAGGCAGGATCAGCATGAATTCCTCACCGCCATGGCGCGCGGCGAGGTCGATCGGGCCGCGAAGGCCCGCCTGGAGCATCTCGGCAACCGCCTTCAGGCAGCGATCGCCTTCGCTATGGCCGTGCGCGTCGTTGAAGCACTTGAAGTGATCGACGTCGATCGCGACGACCGCCAGCGGCCCGCCGGACCGCAGCGCCCGCTCCCATTCGTCGGCGAGCCGGCTGTCGCGCTGACGGCGATTGGCCAGACCGGTCAGTGGATCGGTGCGGCTGACGCGTTCGAGCGCGTCGCACGCCTGTTCGAGCGCCTTGCCGCGCGCGCCGAGCGATTCGACCAGCGCCTGGTTGGCGGCTGCTAGGCGATGCGCGTGGAGTACTTGTCCCGCGAGCCGGCGGCTGACGCTGAGCAGCACGACCGTCATCACCGTGGCGGCGCCGGCCAGCGGCCAATGGCCGGGCCGATCGCCGGCGACGAATCCCAGCGCCGCGGCGACCATCACCGGTATCTCGAATGCGGCGTACATCGGCCAATAAGCGACATGCGCGATCGACAGCGTCAGGCCGCTCAGCGCAACGCAAACCGCGAACATGACCTCACTATCGGTGCCGGTCGCGACGATCAGTCCCAGCGCGCCACCCCATAGCAGTCCCGATGCCGCGGAGAACACGGTGAGCGACCTCGCCCAGTGCCGACTGGGGACATTGGCAAAACGGCCCGATTTATAGGCCATGGTCGCGGCGGTTCGCGCCCCGATGACGACCACGCTGGCGAGCACCCAGATCAGCAGCCAAATCGTATTGCCCTGCTGCCAGAAAAGGCCGGCCATCATCGTCGAGCCGAGCAGGTCCATGCCGATCATCGCCACCGCGATCGAATAGATCGCCTCGATCCGCGTCTTCAGGAATACGTCGTCCCTGGACGTCGAAGAGGGCGTCGAAACCATGCGCTCGCATAGTCCCGCTGTCGTTAAGGTCAGGTTATGTAATTTGCCGAGATACTCATAATGGAACCGAAACAATCGGTGCGAGCAGTGACCGGCGCGGCTGCCGCGAACAGCAGGATCGCCGGCCAGCGCATCAGCGCAAGGCGCCGGCGACCAGCTTGTGCAGTTTGGAATGAAGCACGTCATTGCCGGCGAGGAACTCGTTGCGCTCCATCGTGCGGTCACCACCGCGGAAATCGGTGACGAAGCCGCCGGCTTCCTTGACCAGCAACACGCCCGCCGCGACGTCCCAGGGCTGCAGGTCGGATTCCCAGAACCCGTCGAACCGTCCCGCCGCGACCCAGGCGAGATCGAGCGCGGCCGAGCCGAGCCGGCGAATGCCGGCGACTTCGGGCGCCACCGCGCCGAAGATGCGGCTCCACTGCGCGAAATTGCCATGGCCCAGGAATGGGATGCCGGTCGCGATCAGCGCGTCGGGCAGATCGCGTCGCGACGAGACGCGCAACCGGGCATCCTGCAGCCAGGCGCCCTTGCCCTTTTCCGCCCAGAAGCTCTCGTCGGTCAGCGGCTGATAGACCAGAGCGGTCGTGATCTCACGCTTGCCGTTCGCCATCGGCTCCTCGACCGCGATCGAGATCGCGAAATGCGGGATGCCGTGGAGGAAGTTCGAGGTGCCGTCGAGTGGATCGATGATGAAGCGCGGCTTGTTCGGATCGCCGGCGATCTCGCCGCCTTCCTCGGCCAGGATCGACCAGTCAGGCCGCGCCCTGCGCAGTTCCTCGACCAATGTCTCCTCGGCGCGCTTGTCGGCCATCGACACGAAATCGGCCGGCCCCTTGCGGCTGACCTGGAGGTGCTGGACCTCGTTGAAGTCGCGACGCAGACGCGGCGCCGCCTTGCGCGCGGCGCGCTCGATGACGGTGAAAATGCCGGAATGGGAAGGCAATCTATCGCTCCAAAATCACTCCTCTCCCGCTTGCGGGAGAGGGAGGGGCCCGCCGCCGGAGGCGGTGGGAGGGTGAGGGTCTTCTTTCTTCGACGTCAGGACTGAAGAAGGAAGAAGACCCTCACCCAACCCTCTCCCGCAAGCGGGAGAGGGCTTACAATATCAGTCCGCCCGGCGAACGTAGGTCTGCTCATACACATCGACAACGATCCGCGTCCCCGCGGCAATATGCGGCGGGACCATGATGCGGACGCCGTTGTCGAGGATCGCCGGCTTGTAGCTCGACGATGCGGTCTGGCCCTTCACCACCGCATCGGCCTCGACGATCGTCGCCTCGATCGTGTCGGGCAGCTGGACGCTGATCGGATCGTCGTCGTGCAGTTCCATCACCACGTCCATGCCGTCCTGCAGGAACGCGGCGGCGTCGCCCAGCAGGTCGCGCGGCAAGGTGGTCTGCTCGTAGGTGTCCTTATCCATGAACACCAGGCTGTCGCCCTCGGCGAACAGGAACTGGAAGTCCTTCGTATCGAGACGGACGCGCTCGACGGTCTCGGCCGAACGGAAGCGGACATTGTTCTTGCGGCCATCGCGCAGGTTCTTCAGCTCGACCTGCATATACGCCCCACCCTTGCCGGGCTGGGTGTGCTGAATCTTGACGGCGCGCCAGATGCCGCCTTCATATTCGATGATATTGCCGGGACGAATGTCCACGCCACTGATCTTCATGCGATGTACCTGCTGGAAAGAGCGAAACCGCGCCTTTAGCCAGCCGGCCCCGATCCGGCAAGCACCGCGCCGAACGCGCGCACCGCCGCCGCCTCGTCTTCGCTCCATATCGCGCTCGATACCGCGAGGAAATCGGCGCCCGCCGCCACCAGCGGCGCGGCGTTTTCGGGGGTGATCCCGCCGATCGCGACGCAGGGCAATTCGAACAGGGCCGACCACCAGCTGAGGATCACCGGTTCGGGCCGATGCTTCACGTCCTTGGTCGGGGTCGGATAGAAGGCACCGAACGCGACATAGTCCGCACCCGCATCCCCCGCTTCCATCGCCAAATGCCGGCTGTCGTGGCACGTCACGCCGATCTGGACATCCGGGCCGAGCACCGACCGCGCCTCGCGCGGATCGCCATCTTCCTGGCCGAGATGGACGCCATCAGCGCCCAACCGCTTGGCCAGCGAGACGCTGTCATTGACGATGAACGCGACCTCGCGATCGGCGCAGATGCGCTGGAGCGGCTCAGCCAGCCTGGCAGCCTCGTGCTGGTCGACGTCTTTCACGCGAAACTGGAACGCCGCCACCGGCCCGGCATCAAGCGCGCGCGCCAGGCGGTCCGGAAACGCGCCGCCGACGTCGAGCGGCGAAATCAGATAGAGCTGGCAAGGCGGCCGTCGCACATCACGTTTGAACGAGGTGGCGAAATTCGGATCGAGCGGGCCGAGCGGGTCTTCAGTGTCCATCCGCCGCCCCTAAGCCGTGTCCTTCCGACCGGCAACCACTCCCCTTCTCAGTTTCAATCGACCACCGCGATCAGGAAGCCGTCCCATTTCTTGATGCCGACCGTCTGCACCGCGGTCGCGGTCAGTCGCGGTTCGCGACCGACCTCCTCGAACAGTCTGCGCGTTCCCTGGATGCGCTCGTCGCCGCTCGCCGCATCGAGCACCCCGCCCTCGCGGATCACGTTGTCGACCACGATCGTGGTGCCGGGGCGCGACATGGCGAGCGCGGCGCGGACATAAGCGGGGTTGTTCTGCTTGTCGGCATCGATGAACACGAAATCGAACGGAGCCTCGTTGGCCGCGATCATCGCCTGGAGCGAGTCGAGCGCCGGACCGGTGCGGATATCGACACGGTCGCCGAGCCCAGCTTTGGCAACGTTATTGCGCGCAACGTCCGCATGATGCGGATCGATCTCCAGCGAGATCAGCTTGCCATCCGCGGGCAGCGCCCGCGCCAATTCGATCGTCGAATAGCCGCCGAGCGTGCCGATTTCGAGAATGCGCCGCGCGCCCGCCATCCGCGCGAACAGATGGAGCATCCGGCCCTGCGCGGGCGACACATCGATGTCCGGCAATCCGCCGGCAGCATTGGCCGCGAGCGCCGCCGAAAGCGCGGGGTCGTCGCCGAGCAGACGATCCGCGATAAAGGCGTCGACGGCGCTCCAGCCCGGATTTTGCTCTCCGACTCGCTCGACCATGGCAATCCTCCCGACTGAGGCGGCGCTTACCGCGCTGCGCCCTTTTCTCCCTCGGCCATGCTGCGTCAATGCGACAATAGTGAAGTCATGACTTGACTAATTATCGGCAGGCGAATATTGAAGCAACGACTTCACTAAAGGAGCGAGTTATGCCGGACGGACATGTCACTCACGCCACCTTCACGATCGAGCGCAGCTACAAGGCGGACCCCGCGAGGGTGTTCGAAGCGCTCAGCGATCCTGCCATCAAGCGCCAATGGTATGCAGCGAACGATCAATCCGAACTCGTCGCCTTCGGGAGCGACTTCCGCCCCGGCGGGGCGCAACATCTCGGCTACAGATTTGGCGACAACAGCCCCTTTCCCGGCGTGTCGCTAACCGACGACAGCATTTTCCAGGCGATCGTCCCAGGCAGCCGGATCGTCACGACCGGCATGATGGCGATCGGCGGGGCGCCGATGTCGGTGTCGCTGACGACGTTCGAGCTCATCCCCAATGGCGAGGGCACCGATCTGGTCTGCACCAATCAGGTAGCCTTCTTCGAAAATGCCGACGGCCCGGTGATGCGCGAGCATGGCTGGCGCGTCCTGCTCGACAAATTGGGCGAGGTGATCGAAGGCTGAGCGGGTGACGCCCGATCTCGACCGATTGTTCCAGGCTCTGGGGGACCCGACCCGCCGCGCGATCGTCGATCGCCTGGCGGAAGGGCCGGCATCGGTCTCTCGGCTCGCCGAGCCATTGAGCGTCACGGTAACCGCGATCGCCCAGCATTTGCAGGTGCTCGAGCAATGCGGCGTGGTGCGCACCGAAAAGGTCGGGCGCGTGCGGACGGCATCTTTGGTGCCGGACGGCCTGACGCCGGTCGAACGCTGGGCGCGCGAGCGGCGGTCGATGCTCGAAAAACGGCTCGATCGTCTCGCCGAGATCCTCGGCGAAGGCGATTAGGCCGCGACTTTGTCGACCGATGCGTCGTAAATCTCGTCGATCGCCTCGGCCAGCGCGCGGTCGAATTCCTCGTCGCTCATCTGGTGACGCAAATCCTCGAGCAGCGCGCGGCTGAAGCTCGCGATAATGCCCCGATTCTTCGCCAGCTCGGCGCAGGCATCGGTCCGGTTATACCCGCCCGACAGCGCGACAACGTGCAGCACCCGCTGATGCTCGACCAACGGCAGGAACAGGCCGGGTTCGGCGGGCAGCGACAGCTTGAGCATTACCTTGTCGTCGCCCGGCATGGCGTCGAGCGCCTTGAGAATCTCCTCGAGCAGGATCGCATCGGCCTCCGCACGCTCCGGGCTCTTGATGTTCACCTCGGGCTCGATGATCGGCATCAGGCCGTGGCTCAGCACTTGCCGCGCGATCTCGAACTGCTGTGCGACGATCGCGGCAATGCCTTCGCGGTTGGCGAGATTGACGACCGACCGCTCCTTGGTCCCGAACATGCCGAGCCCGCGCGCACGCTCGAGCAAAGCGTCAAGCCCCGGCATCGGCTTCATCAGCTGGACGCCATTGACCTCCGCCTCCAGGCCCTTGTCGATCTTGATGAACGGCACGACGCCAATATCGTGGAGCGCCTGGGGCACCGGCTTGCCATTGGCCTGGCCATCCATGGTGCGCTCGAACAGGATCGCGGCGATCACCTTTCCGCTGGCAAAGGCCGGCGCGGTGATGATCCGCACGCGCATCTGGTGGATCAGATCGAACATCTCTTCATCGCTCGACCACGCGCCTTCCTCGATGCCATAGCCTTTGAGCGCCTTGGGGGTCGACCCGCCGCTCTGGTCGAGCGCGGCGATGAAGCCGTGTCCGGTGGCAATCTTGGCGGTCATTTCAGCGGTCTGCATGGTCGTTTCCCGTCTGTGCATACGTATGTGTGGCGGCTGTTAGACAGCGTCCGGCGGCTCCGCAATGGGCCGATGATCGCTGTAACCGGTTAGATGCCTTCCACCCGTCCAAAGCCGTCCTGATGCGCCCAAACAATGTCTCCTTTTTGGAGCTTTCGCCCGATTGACCTACTGCGGCGGCGCGCTCACGCTGATATCAGGTCGACAAGGGGGTAGTTGTGGGGCGGATCGCAAGCACAGCAAGGATGATCGTCGCGGCGGCGGCGCTCGCCACTGCGACAATCGGCATGCCGGTTGCCGCGGGCGAGAAAATGAAGGTCGGCGAGCCCGCTCCCGATTTCACGCTTACCTTGATCGACGGGACCAAGGTCACGCGCGACGAGCTCCGCGGGAAGGTCGTCGTGCTTAATTTCTGGGCGACGTGGTGCGTGCCGTGCCGCACCGAATTGCCGACGCTCGATGCCTATTACTACCAGCGCAAGGAGGCGGGGCTCCGCGTATTCGCGGTGACGACCGAGGATTCGCTTCCCACCTATCAGCTCAAACAGCTGTTCTCGGTTATGCACATCCAGCCGGTCCGCAAGGTCAAGGGACCGTATGACGTGATCGGCAACGGCGTCCCGACCAATATCGTCATCGGGCGCGACGGCCGCGTGCGCTACGCCAAGGCCGGCGCTTTCGATCTCGACATGCTGAACCAGCTCCTCGTGCCGCTGCTGCGCGAGCCCGCGCCCGCGACCTGACATGCGCCTGTTCCGACAGATATCCACGCTGTTCGCGGCCGCAGCGCTGGCGACGCCCGCGATCGCCGGGGCACCCGGCCTGCCCGGCGCGATGACGCTGACCGGCGGGCAGCGCATGACGCTCGGCGACTTGCGCGGACGCGTGGTGGTGATCAATTATTGGGCGAGCTGGTGCGTACCCTGCCGGACCGAGATCCCTCTCCTCGCCCGCTATTATCGCCAGCATCTGTCGCAGGGCCTGGTCGTCATCGGCATTTCAGTCGATCCCGGCGCCAACGGCAAGGGTCAGGCGACCGCGACCTCGATCCCCTACCCTCAGGCAACCTGGGTCGGGGGCACCGACATCGCGGTGTCGGCGGTGCCGATGAGCTATGTGATCGATCGTCACGGGCGCGTCCGCTACCAGAAAGCCGAGGCTTTTACCGCGAAGAGCCTCGACGCCGTCGTCCGTCCGCTACTTGCCGAGCGTTAAGAGCTTAGCGCCTTAACACCCGGAAGTTCCTTGCCTTCCATCCACTCGAGAAAGGCCCCGCCCGCGGTCGACACAAAGGTCATGTCGTCGGCGACACCTGCCTGGTTGAGCGCGGCGACGGTATCGCCGCCCCCCGCCACCGACACCAGCGAACCTTCGCGGGTCAGCGCCGCGACCGTCCTGGCTAGACTCATCGTCGCGACATCGAACGGTGGCGTCTCGAACGCGCCAAGCGGACCGTTCCACACCAGCGTGCGGCAGTTCTTGAGCACATCGCCCAACGCCTCGGTCGCGGCCGGCCCGATGTCGAGGATCATCTCGTCGGGCTGAACTTCATGGACGTTGACCGTGCGCGTTTCAGGGTTCGGCCTGAATTCCTTCGCGACCACCGCGTCATAGGGCAGATGGATCGTGCAACCGGCGGTCTCAGCCGCGTCGAAAATCTCTTCCGCCGTGCCAGTCAGATCATGCTCGGCCAGGCTCTTGCCGACATCGACGCCGCGCGCGGCGAGAAACGTATTGGCCATGCCGCCGCCGATGATCAGATGATCGACTTTGGTGACCAGATGCTTGAGCACGTCGAGCTTGCTCGAAACCTTGGCCCCGCCGACCACGGCTGCGACCGGATGCTCGGGATCGCCCAGTGCCTTGTCGAGCGCGTCGAGCTCGGCTTCCATCTGTCGGCCCGCGAATGACGGCAACCGGTGCGCCAGCCCTTCGGTCGAGGCGTGCGCGCGGTGTGCGGCGGAGAAGGCGTCGTTGACGTAATAATCGCCGAGCGCGGCCAGCCGCTCGATCGTCTCGGGCGCGTTCTTTTCCTCGCCTGGATCGAAGCGCGTATTCTCGAGGATCGCAACATCGCCGTCTTTGAGCGTCGCGATCGCCTCGGCCGCGCCCTCGTCGTCGATGAAGCGCACCGGCCGGCCGAGCACTTGCTCGAACGGGCGGGTGACGAGCGCCAGACTCATCCCGGGATTACGCTGGCCCTTGGGCCGCCCGAAATGCGCGAGGATCAGGACCTTGGCGCCCTTGTCGGCGAGCTCGGCAACGGTCGGCACCGCGGCGCGCAGCCGGGTATCGTCGGTGACCTGGCCGTCGGCCATTGGCACGTTGAGATCCTCGCGGACCAGCACACGCTTGCCCGCGATGCCACCCATGTCGTCAAGCGTCTTGAAGTTGCGCGCCATTTATACCTCCGTCACCCCAGCGAAAGAACATCGGGTTGAGCATGCCCCACATGCTCAAGGATCGTCCGGGGGACGATCCGACCCGATGTTGGTCTCTGGCCGTATTTCCTACCACGAGATGCCAGCTTTCGCTGGCATAACGCTGATTTCTCAGATCAACGCCGCCATCGCCTTGGCGGTGTCGACCATGCGGTTCGAGAAGCCCCATTCGTTGTCGTACCAGCTGAGGACGCGAACCAGCTTGCCTTCGAGCACCGTGGTTTCGAGGCTGTCGACGGTCGACGAAGCGGGCGAGCCCATCAGGTCGATCGAGACGAGCGGCTCGTCGGTGTAATCGAGCACGCCCTTGAGCTTGCCTTGCGACGCTGCCTTCAGCGCGGCGTTGATCTCTTCCTTGGTCACGTCGCGCTTCGGCGTGAAGGTCAGGTCGATCAGCGACACGTCGGGAACAGGTACGCGGATCGCCGAGCCGTCGAGCTTGCCCTTCAATTCGGGCAGCACCTCAGCGACCGCGCGGGCGGCGCCCGTGGTGGTCGGGATCATCGACATCGCCGCCGCCCGCGCACGGCGCAGGTCGGAATGGATCTGATCGAGGATCTTCTGATCGTTGGTATAAGCGTGAACCGTGGTCATCAGGCCGCGCTCGATGCCGAATTCGTCATTGAGCACCTTGGCGACCGGCGCCAGACAATTGGTCGTGCACGACGCGTTCGACACGATATTGTGGTCGGCGGTCAGCTTGTCGTGATTGACGCCATAGACGACGGTCAGGTCGACATTCTTGCCGGGCGCCGAGATCAGCACCTTCTTGGCGCCGGCATCGATATGCTTCTGGCAAGCGTCACGATCGGTGAAGAAGCCGGTGCATTCGAGCACCAGGTCGACGCCCAGTTCCTTGTGCGGCAAATTGCCCGGATCGCGCTCGGCGGTGACGCGGATGCGCTTGCCGTCGATCACCATGTCCTGGCCTTCGGCATGAACTTCGCCGGGCCATTTGCCGTGGACCGAGTCGCGCTTGAACAGCCAGGCATTGGCCTTGGCGTCGCCCAGATCGTTGATCGCCACCAGGTCGAGACCGGTATCGCCTTGCGCGAGCATCGCGCGCGCTACCAGACGCCCAATCCGTCCGAACCCGTTGATCGCAACCTTCACCGCCATGTTGTTTCGCTCCTTGAGCTGCTGATGCCGGCACGCGCGAATGGGGCCGGTCGGTCGCGGCTGCCTTTGGGGATGCCGGGGCGGCGCGTCAACCGTCAGGGCCGCGTATTTGCTCCCGGATCGGCCGCAATGGCGCCGATCACAACGTCATCGACTAGCTCGTCGCGGTGCGACGCATTGGCTTGAGGCGATCGCTGGCGGCGAGCCCGAGCCCTTTGCGCGGCGAAACGATCTTGTCGCGCCCCCCCGCCGTGCTATCTCCCCCCGATGGCAGACGCTTCCCCGACCGATCGGATCGACGCCGCGCTCGCCCGCATCGAACGCGCCGTCGCGGCGCGCGACAGGAGCGCGCAGGACCTGAAGACACGACACGAATCGCTGCGCGCCCGCGTCGGCGAAGCGATCGCCGCGCTCGATGCGCTGGGCGCGCGAAATGGCTGAGGTCACGCTGACGATCGGCGACCGCCGCCACAACGTCGCTTGCCGTGACGGCGAGGAAGCCCAGCTTCGCCGATTGGGAGAAATGCTTGACCAGCGCTGGGCGATGGCCAACCGCGCCTCGGGCGGTCTCAACGCCGAACGCACCATGCTGCTGATCGCGCTGATGCTCGCCGACAGCCTCGATCAGGCGGAAAACCGCCCCTCGGCGGATGGCGGCCCTAGCCCCGCTTTTCTCAACCGCCTCGCCGATCGTCTGGAAGCGCTTGCCGAGACCCTTGAGAAACCGGCACCGAGCGCCTAGATTCATGGCCGGCGGGTACTGCCCGATACGAGCCTTTATTATCCCTGAGGCTATTCATCATCCATGGGGGCTGTCCCTGTCCGGATCCTGGTCCGACGCATATGGCCCCCACCTGACGTACCGTGCGTCAGAGGATAACCCGGCAAACGGTCTACGGTGGTCCCGCCACTCCATCGGATCATGACAATCAGCAACAAACAGGCATTGCGGGCGCGCCTCCGCGCCGCGCGCGACGCCTTCGTCGCCGGCAAGCCGTCGCCGATCGCGGTACCGGACGCCTTCCACGCGCGGCTCGATCGCGGTCTGACCGTCACTTCCTATGTCCCGATCGGCAGCGAAGCCGATCCCTCGCCGCTCGCGCTCGCCGCGGTCGAGGCGGGATGCGTTCTTGCCCTCCCCCATGTCACGGTGCGCAGCGAACCGATGCGCTTCCTGGCCTGGGAAACCGAGGCGGCGCTCGAGGCCGGTCCGTTCGGCCTCAGCCAGCCCACGGCGCTGGCTGCCGAATTGCGCCCCGACATCATCCTGACCCCGATGCTCGCGTTCGACGCAAAGCTCGATCGACTGGGTCAGGGTGCAGGCTATTATGACGGCGCGTTCGCACGCTTCCCCGATGCCTGGCGCGTCGGCGTCGCCTGGAGCGTCCAATTGGTAGAGGATTTGCCGGTCGATCCATGGGATATGGCGCTCCACGCCGTCGTTACCGAACAGGGATGGATTACACGATGAACCCGCCGCCGACACCGCGCTGGCAAAAGCCGGTGGGCATGCTCGCCATCCTGGTGCTGATCGCGATCTGGTGCATCGCGGTGGTCAGTCTGTCGCCCTGGGTTGGGCGCTGGCCGGCACTGGCGCAATTGCTGTTCTACGTCGTGACCGGGATCGTGTGGCTGTGGCTGCTGCCGATGCGGCGCATGCTGCGCTGGATGGAAACCGGGGTGTGGAAGTAGCGCCGTATTCGCGCTATGTTTCCCATCATGAACGTGGAACGCGATCTCTTTGAGATGAGCCCCGAAGCCGAAGCGGCCGCTGACGCAAAGGCGTTGGCCGATATCGCGGCGGGCAAGGGCGTTCCGCACGAGAAGGTCGTTGCCTGGCTCAAGACCTGGGGTACACCCCAGGAGGGACCGCCGCCCACGGAATGGTTCGAATAATCTGGCTCGAGGATGCGATCGTCTCGCTAGAGGCGATCCGCGGATATCTTCGTCAGTTCAATCCGGAGGCTGCTGATCGCTTCGTTCAGCGACTGATAGATGCCGGCAACAGTCTTGCCGACTTCCCAAATCGCGGGTGTCTCACCGTCGACGGCTTCCGCGAACTCGTTTCTACCCCACCCTACGTGCTGCGCTATTGGGTAGCAGACGAGGTCGTCTACATAGTGCGCATCAAACATGGACGGCAGCAGCGCTGAGCCATTTCGGTTCACCGAAAATGGCGCGAGTGACGGGGCTCGAACCCGCGACCTCCGGCGTGACAGGCCGGCGCTCTAACCAACTGAGCTACACCCGCTTGGAAGCGTGAGGCGCGGCCACTAAGCGAGCGGCCCCCCAGTGTCAACAGCGGTCAAATCAGTTTTGTCGCACGCCCCAGCGGCCGCGCTTGCGCTCGCTGACCAAGGTGCCGTGCTCGAACAGGAAACCGGCGATGTCGGGCTTGCCCGCTGCTCCGATCACAGTCTGCATGATGATCAAGAGCGGCACCGCGAGCAACGCGCCCGGCGTTCCCCACACCCAGCTCCAGAAGCTCAACGAGATCAGGATCAGCACCGGGCTGATCGTCAGGCGATGACCGACGATGAACGGCGTGACCGCATTGGCCTCGAGCAAGTGGCAACCGATCATGATGCCGGCAGGCATCAGCGCCACCCAGATGTCGGGAAAGGTCATCAACCCGCCGACCGCGAGTAGCAACGCCGCGACGATCGGCCCGAAATAGGGAATATAATTGAGCAAGGTGACGATGCCGCCCCACATCAGCGGATAGGGCATGCCGATCAGCCACAAGGCGCCCGAGACGATCAGCCCGAGCACGATGTTGATCGCGGTGATCGTGCCGAGATAAGCGGAGACGTCGTCGACCACGTCCTGGATCACGCGCGCGGTCGCCATCGCGCCGCCGAAGCTCGCGCGGCTGGTGATCGTCCGGCGCCGCGTCCGCGTCCAACCGGCGAGGAAGAAGAACACCACCAGCACCCCGAAGAATATCTGCACCAGTGCGGTCGGCGCGGAGGTGGCGATGAGATCGAGCAGCGAACTCGGCGGCGACACCGAGGTCGTGGCGCGGACCTTGGGGATGGTGGCGATATGCGCCGCCGCCTTGTTGATGTATTTTTCGAGGCTCGCATAGAGATCGAGCACCGGCGCCAGATTGGCCTGGATCCGGTCGATCCGCTCGGGCAAGCGGCGGAAGAACTCGATCGCCGGGACGACGATCGCAGCCAGCGCCACGTTCGCCGCGGCCAGGAACGTCAGCACGCAGATCAGCGCCGCGAGCCAGGACGGCAGCCGCCGCCGCTCGAGCCATTCGAGCACCGGGATCAGCGCGATCGAGATGACCAAAGCGATCGTGATCGGCAGGAAGAATTCGGCGCCGGCCTTGAGCGCGAACGGCAGGCCGATCACCAGCCCGACGCCAGCGATCAGCGTCAGCGCAGCGAGCAGGCGATCGCGCCTGGGGTCGATTACCGGCGGCGGACTATCGTCGGTCGACGCCGGCGTCTCGGGCGCGCTCGGCGCAACGGCAGCGGCGCCCCCAATCGTCGCCGACAAACTCGCCCCCGTGCCGCTCTCGCCATTACTCATAGCGCTTCCGTAGCGCCATTGGCGGGCAAAGTAATCCCGGCTAGCGTCAGGAGATGAGCGAGAAGCTGCTGATCATCGACGAAGGCACCACTTCCACCCGTGCGATGCTGTTCGCGCCCGACGGCCAATGCCTGGGCAGCGAATCGGCCGACCTGACGCAGCATTACCCCTCCCCCGGACTGGTCGAGCACGATGCGGCCGAAATCTGGGATCGGACCTTCGCCTGCGCACGGAAAATGGTCGAGCTGGCGGGCGGAGCCGAGGCGGTAGCGGCGATCGGCATCACCAACCAGCGCGAGACGGTGGTGTTCTGGGACAAACAGACCGGCGAACCGCTGGCGCGGGCGATCGTCTGGCAGGACCGGCGCACGGCGTCATGGTGCCGCGAGCTCAAGGAGGCCGGGCACGAGCCGACGGTCCAGGCCCGCACCGGGTTGCTGCTCGACCCCTATTTCTCGGGATCCAAGATCGGCTGGGCGATGGCCAATTGGCCGCAGCTCAAGGCCGCGGGCGACCGACTGGCGGTCGGCACGATCGATTCGTGGCTGGTGTGGAAACTGACCGCGACCAAGGGCCGAGGCGGGCTGCACATCACCGATGCGACCAATGCCAGCCGCACGGCGCTGATGGCGATCGGCAGCGGGCATTGGGACGACGGGCTGATCGAGCTGTTCGACGCGCCGCGCCAGGCGCTTCCAGAAATCGTCGATTGCGCGGGCAATTATGGCACCACGAGCCTGTTCGGCGCGCCGATTCCGATCTGCGGCATGGCCGGCGATCAGCAGGCGGCGACGATCGGCCAGGCCTGCCTGACGCCGGGCGACACCAAGGCGACGTTCGGCACCGGCGCGTTCGTGCTGACGCAATATGGCGCGCACCAGCCGACGTCGAAGAACCGGCTGCTGGCGACGGTGGCGTGGCAACTCGGCGGCCGGCGCGCTTATGCGCTGGAAGGATCGGTGTTCGTCGCCGGTAGCCTGGTCCAATGGCTGCGCGATTCGCTCAAGCTGATCGCCGCCGCCGACGAAACCGAGGCGTTGGCGCGGTCGGTCGCGGACAATGCCGGGGTCTATCTGGTCCCCGCCCTGTCCGGCCTGGGCGCACCATGGTGGGAAGCAGAGGCGCGCGGCAGCATGTCGGGGCTCAGCTTCACTGCCACGCGCGCGCATATCGTCCGCGCCGCGCTGGAGGCGATGGCGCACCAGGCCAATGACCTGAAGACCGCTTTCGCCGCCGATGGCGCCGACTGGACGACGCTCAGGATCGACGGCGGCATGGTCGCCAATGATTGGATCGCACAGGATCTCGCCGACATGCTCGAGGTCGAGGTGGAGCGGCCGGTCTTCGCCGAAACCACCGCGCTCGGCGCGGCGATGCTGGCGGGCGTCGGCATCGGCTTGTTCAAGGATCTGAAGGCGGCGTCAGCCATGCGCGGCAAGCTGGACGCTTTTCATTCCGCTTTGGCCCCCGACGCCCGGCAGACCCGGCTCGATGGCTGGGCAGCGGCGGTCAAATCGGTGATCGCCGCCGCGCACTGACGCCATGCCTGATCGCGCGCTTATGGCGTGCGGGTATGATTGTCGAAATAGAGGTAATCGGACTGAAATTCGCCGGTCGAGGCGAGGCGATCGAAATCCAGCATCGTGACGATGCGATCCGATACCTCGACCATGCCCGCCTCACGCAGCACGCGTAGAGTGCGATTGACGTGGACCGAGGTCAGTCCGCATGCCTCGCCGAGGTCCTGCTGGGTCAATGGCCAGGCGAAAGCGTTATCCTCGACCAGCCCGACCGCATCGAGCCGCGTATAGGTTTCGCACAACATGTGCGCGACGCGGCCCACAGCGTCGAGCCGGCCCAGCCGGAAAATCCATTCGCGATGCATGGCGGCATCGAGCAGGGTCGAGAACCACAACACGCGTCCCAGATGTGGCAGGCGCTCGATGATCTGCGTCAGCTTGTCGTGCGGCGCATAGGCGACGGTGCACTCGCTCAACGTCGCGATATCGTGATCGAGCCGTTGCAGCGGATAACCATGCAGATCGACGAAATCGCCCGGCGTCTGGATGCTGACGAGCTGCCGGTGGCCGTCCGACCCGTCCATATAGCGGCACATGAACCCCGAGATGAGAAAGGTCGACCGCGTGACGACATCGCCCCGGCTAGTCACCACCTTGCGCCGCGGCAGCGTCACCGGCGCGGTCAGGACGCTCTCGATTGCCTCCTTTTCGTCATCACTCAACTCGCGGCGACGGCGGCCGCGCAGGAAATTGTCTGTCAGCATGATCGTTTTCGAACCTCTTCGCTTGCGTAACGATCGTGCGCGCGCCTTGGTTTCGTCATGAGAAAAAGCGATAGCGGCACGATGAAGACGATTGGCCTGATCGGCGGCATGAGCTGGGAAAGCTCGGCACAATATTATGCGATCATCAATCGCGCCGTTCGCGACCGGCTCGGGGGTTCGCATTCGGCCAAGATCCTGATGCACTCGCTCGATTTCGGCGAAATCGAACGACTTCAGCACGATGGCGATTGGTCCTCGCTAACCGTCCAAATGGTGGATGTCGCAAAACGCATTCAGGCCGGTGGCGCCGATTTCGTCCTGATCTGCAGCAACACGATGCATCTGATGGCCGACGCCATGGCAGCCGAAATCGATATTCCCTTGCTCCATGTCGTCGATCAGACATCGGCGGCCATCGTCAAAGCGGGGCTGAAGCGCGTCGGACTGCTCGGTACCGCCTTCACGATGGAAAGGCCGTTCTATCGCGACCGGCTCGCCGCGGCGGGGCTCGAGGTGCTTATCCCCAGCGACGCGGATCGGCGCGATGTCCATCGCGTGATCTATGAGGAATTGGTCGCGGGTAAGTTCGAGCCAGTTTCGCGCCAGATCTATCGCGAGGTGATCGCGCGGCTCGTCGAACGCGGCGCCCAGGCGATCGTGCTGGGCTGCACCGAAATCATGCTGCTGGTGGACCAGTCGGACAGCGCGGTGCCGTTGTTCGATACGACCAGCCTTCATGCGCTCGCGGCGGTCGACCTGGCGCTCGGCTGATAACCGGGGGCAGTCGCCTGCCCCCGGCCCCGCCGAATGGCCGTCTATTTGCGGGCTGCGACTGCTTCCGTCCGCTGGTCGGGCGCCAGCGCGCGGTCGCTGATCGACCATAAAGCATCGACGCCGATCTTGCCGTTCAGCACGGCATTGTTGAGCGCGAAGATGTCGAGCGCGCTCGGACCGCCGGGCGCTTCATATTCGGTGCTCGACGCCGGCCACGCCGCGCGGTGATGGCAATTCATGCAATTGGTCTTGATCGGATGGTCGGCGGCGAGTTCGATATAGGGATTGAACGCCACCGGCCATTGGTTGCTGCCCGAACTCGCGGGAATGCCATAGGTCGCCGCCATCAGATAATTGCGCCACGGCCCCGGCGCGTCGACCGACGACAGGTTCGGCCGGTCGGCAGCATGGGGATTGATGCCGGGCGAATCGTTCCACCACACCGATTGGAACGTCCAGGCCGGCTGTTCCTTGGTCATGATGTGCATTGCCACCAGGATCAGATAGTCGCCCTGCTGGAACATCCGGCCATAAGCATAATAAGCCGAGGCATCGAGTATCGCGCGATCGCATTGCGCCATTGTCGAGAGATCGGGTTTGTAATTGTAGAAGCGGTCGACCCCGACCACGCGCGGCTTGGCATAGGTGTTGGGCCCGAGCGGCTTGCCGTTCATCGTCACGCCGTGGAGGAAACTGACCGAGGACGGGATGACTTGCGCCGCCGGCGTCGTGGTCACCGCCACCGCTTTCGGCCATTTCTTCTGGATTTCGAAGCCGGCATAGACACCGTCGTCCGACGCCGGATCGTCCCAGATCGGCAGCGCGGTGAACTGGCCCGCCGCCACCGGCCACATCATCGGCTTGAGCACGATCGAGCCATCGGGCATCGCCGCCATCTGCTTGGTCTGGTTGGCCGGCGGGATCAGCCCGTTGAGCGTCGACTGCAGATAAAGCTTGTTGTTGCGGATCCAGTCGAAGGCGGGCTGGTTGTAGATGACCCCCGCCACCATCACGTCGCCGTTATTCTGCAAGGTCGGGCCGTTCGCCAGAGCGTAGTCGGCGGGCGTCGTTCCCTGCAGACACGGCGTGCCCGTGTAGCGATCGACCACCGGCTGCGGCACGGCATAGGTCGGCGAGACAGGGAAGTTGATCGGGTCGGTCCCAGTACTCGCTCCGTTGTTGAGCTTGAACTTGCGCATCGGGACGGTAGCGACCGCCGGCTGGGTCTTGGCGAGCTTGGCGGTGACCGCGGGGTCGGGCGCGAATGCCTGGGTTTCGGTGCACCAGCTTTGCCAGATCGGCTTGCCGCCGGCCATCGTGTTGAGCGCTGCCCAGACGTTCCAGCCGTGCTGGCGTGTGCGGGCGACGTCGCCGCTCGTCACCCAGCCTTCGACCGTGGCGGCCTTTTGCGGATAGTCGAACCCCGACGGGATATTCCGCGGCGTCGGGCAAGTGGCGTTGGCCATATTCGTCGCGGGCTTGGTAGACGACGTCTTCATCGTGCACGCAGCGGCGAAGACCAGCATCGCGCCGATCAAGGCGGCCGATTGGAATGGGCGGCGAACAGCGAAGCGCATCATGGCATCCCCCCGTATTTATGGGAGAATGTTACGCCTTCGGTCGCCGGCAAGCCAGCAAGGAAGCCACCATTCCGGACGGATTCCGTTGGAGCGCCCCCCCGCGCACGCTTGTGGTGAGCACCGTCGCACGCGGCGTCGAACGGGCCGGCTTGAGGCCTCGGATTGACTTCCAACTCGCGCCCAGCCCTATTGTCAGCCGTTCGGGACAGCGTCGTCGGGCGCCTATAGCCTGCGTGCATCGAACCCCAACGGACCGCGATTGACTCGCGGCACCCGACATCGCTTGATGTAGCGGACGAGCTGGGGAGCACGATGACCACTAATACGGCGCCGCCGCGGGTCACCGCTTCCCAAGTCGTGGGAGTCACGCTCGGCAACGCACTCGAATTCTACGATTTCCTGATCTTCACCTTCTTCGCGGTCGAGATAGGCCACACCTTCTTCCCGGCCACCGACCCGCAGTCGAGCTTGCTCGCGGCGTTGGCTACGTTCGGCGCGGGGTTCCTGACGCGACCGCTTGGCGGGCTGGTGATCGGCGTGCTTGGTGATCGGCTCGGGCGCCGGCCGATGATGCTGTTGTCGTTCGCGCTGATCGGTGTCGCCAGCCTGGGCGTGGCGCTGACGCCCTCCTACGCCGCCATCGGCATCGCCGCGCCGCTCCTGGTGCTGTTCTGGCGCCTGGTCCAGGGATTCGCGCTGGGCGGAGAGGTCGGCCCAAGCACTGCGTTCCTGGCGGAAGCGGCACCGCCGCATCGCCGCGGCCTGTACGTCTCGATGCAGATGTTCGGGCAGAATGTAGCGGTCCTGGTCGCCGGACTGATCGGACTCGCGCTGGCGCAAGTGATGGACGATGCAACGCTCGCCAGCTGGGGATGGCGGATCGCACTGGCGCTCGGCGTTGGCGTTGTCCCGATCGGGCTCATGCTCCGGCGGACATTGCCCGAGACCCTCCCCAGCGACGCTCCGGCACCGCGGCTTCGCGACTATCGCCGCATCGCCATCATCGCTTTCGTGGCGCTGCTGTCCGGGGCGGTCATGGCCTATATCACTAATTATTTGACCACTTTCGCTACAACCACGCTCCACTTGCCGCCGAGTACTGCTTTCTGGGCGACGATCGTGGTGGGGATCGGCGTCGGTGTTGCCACGATCGGGCTTATGCGTCGGCGGACATCGCCCGAGACCCTACCCGGCGATACCTCCGCGACGGGGGGGCCGCTGTTTCGCGACTATCGCCGTACCGCCATTATCGCCTTCGTGGCGCTGCTGTCGGGGACGATCATGACCTATGTCACCAATTATTTGACGACCTTCGCCAAGACGACGCTGCACTTGCCGTCCGGCACGGCCTTCTGGGCGACAATCGCGGTGGGGATCGGCGGGACGATCGGCGCGCCGATCGGCGGCTGGCTGGCCGATCGCTACGGCCGGCGGCCGGCGATGATCTTGCCGATGCTGTTCGTCTGCCTGATCACCCTGCCCGCTTTCTGGTTGCTGACCATTGCGCCCGGCAAAGCGAGCCTGTTTCTGGTGGGATGCATATTGCGGCTGTCGATCGGCATCGCGTTGAGCGCGGTGCTGGTCCACATCACCGAGGACTTCCCCGCGCGCATCCGCTCGGGCGCGCTGGCGATCGTCTATGCGCTGGCGATCTCGATCTTTGGCGGATCGACCCAGTTCATGGTCGCCTGGCTGACCGGGATCACGAGCAACCCACTGGCGCCTGCCTGGTACATGGCCGGCGCGGCGCTGATCGGGGTTGTCGCGATGGCCTTCGCGCGTGAGACCGCCCCGTCAAAGGCGCCAGCCGCGCGCTGAGCACCTGCCCGGTCGTATTCGTCCTATATGGCCAGGCGAGCGCAATGGCAGGATGCATCGCGTCGCACTCACTCGGGACAACGCTGATGATCCGTGCCGCGCTCGTCGCCATCGCGCTGTTCGCCGGCGCGTTCCTTGTCTGGCCGCAGCGCGTGCGCGCCGAATTGCCGGGCTCGTGCCGCAGCGAAGGCTATCTCGCGCGCTTCGACCCCCGCCTGGGACCGCAGGATTGTGTGGTAATCGCCACCGCCGAGATCAATTGGCGCGGCGGCCATGCAACCTTGCGGGCGATCCGCCTGAGATCGACGACCATGCCCGACGAGGCGCAGGCCGCCGCCGACATGCGAGACGCCGCCGGGCGGATCGGCGGCGCGATGGACCGCATGGGCGGCGGCATGCAACTCGACGACGTCACCGTCCTGTTCAGCAATTATGCGTCGCCGCCGACGACATCGGGCGATCAGCAACTGGTCAAGGGCGCCTATATCGCCGCGGCCGGCCGGCCCTATGCCAACGAGTGCGCGGTCGGCTATTTCAAGGCAGGGCGCGCGCACGATTCGAACGATCTGGTCTTCACCGTGGCGCACGAAGTGTTTCATTGCATCCAGTGGAAGACCTGGCCCACTTCGCGCGAGGATGGCTGGCTGATCGAGGGATCGGCGGAATATTTCGGCTACCTCGCCAAGCCGGACTTCGGCGCTGGCTTCATTCCGCAGTTCGACGCGCACATCCAGCGCCACGCGCTGAACGAGATGGATTATCCCGCGGTGGTCTATTTCCTATGGCTCGGCGACAAGAACGGGCCGCGAGCGGTACGCGATTTCATCCCCGGCTATGATCTCGACATGGAATCGGCGCTTCCCGCCGACACCTGGCTGCGGTTCGGACAGGATTATTTCGACGGCAACATCAAGATGCCCGACCACAGGCTGTCGCTACCGTCGAGCCCTCAGATCACGACCACGCGATCGATCAACGCGACGACGCGGATCGCCTCTCCCGCTTACCCACCCTACTCGCTCAACGAGGAAATCTGGGCCTTCGCCGCCAACAAAAGATACGATCTGACCTATTCGCCACGCCCCGCTGACACGCGGATCACCTGGCGCAAGGACCAGGGTGGCGGCTGGGTACAACCGCTGACCAATTTATCGACCTGCGGCAACGAGCAGCGCTATCGCATGCTCTACGTCAGCACCAACAGCTACGGCTACGGCAACACCAATGTCCGCGCGCAGCCGGCATCGGGCACCACCTGTTCATGCCCGATCGGGACTTGGGAGGAGACATCGGAGTCGCTGCACCATTATTTCGAGCAGACGTCGATGCCGGGCGGCGCGCCGCCCGAATATATATCGGGCGGGCGGCGGCTGACGCTCAATGCCGATCATACCGGATCGCTGGCCTATGAAGGCGTGATCACCGAGACGCACAGGGCGGCCGATTTCTGGCTGCGCCAGACCAAGACGGGCGGCACCCGATTCACGTGGAAGGTGCTCGACGGCAAGCTGCTGACCGTCCTGCAGCCCGGCGGCAACCTGCTCACCCTGTACAATGAATTACACTCGCCCGGCGGGACGACGATCGAAAACCGCCGCGCCGGCGCGCAATCGATCGGCCACAGCTTCTTCTGTGACGCATTGGGGCTTCACCTGCGCCAATTGCCCCGGCCGCCGAGCCCGATCCCGGGGATGCAAACCAATTTCAACGTCGACATGGATTTCGCCCCGGCGGGCTAAACGCCGACACCAACGCCGGTATCAACTCAAGCCGCTTGGCTCGCGCGATCCTCGAACAGCACCTTCAAATCCTTCTTCAGGATCTTGCCATTGGCGTTGCGTGGCAGCGTCTCGTAGACGAAGCGGATCGCCACCGGCGTCTTGAACGCCGCCAGTCGCTCACGCACCCAGGCCTGCAATTCCGCCTCGGTCGCGGTGGTGCCCGGGGCGAGATGGACCACCGCCGCCGGCTCCTCGCCCAACGTCCGGTGCGGGATGCCGATCACCGCGGCGTCAGTCACCGCGGGATGCTCGTAGAGCGCGTTCTCGACCTCGGACGAATAGATATTCTCGCCACCGCGGATGACCATGTCCTTGGCGCGGTCGACGATGAACAGGAAGCCCTCCTCATCGAGCCGCGCGAGGTCGCCGGTGCGCACCCAACCGTCGACAAAGGTCTCCGCGCTCGCTTCGGGCTTGTTCCAATAGCCCTTCACGATCATCGGACCGCGCGCCCAAAGCTCACCCACTTCCCCGGGCGGCAACACCGTGACCCCGTCCTCGGCACGAATTTCGAGGTCGGCGGTCGCTACCGGCGGACCGGCGCTGGTCGGGCGGTTGAGATAATCCTCGCTCGAATGGCTGGTGACGGTCGCCATCGTCTCGGTCATGCCCCAGCCATTGCCGGGGAGCGCACCGAATTCCTCGTAGATCTTCTTGACCAATTCGGGCGCCGAAGGGGCGCCGCCATAAGCAATCGCTTCGATCGAGGAGAGATCATATTTGTGGCGATCGGGATGTTCGAGCAATTGCCAGGCGATGGTCGGCACGCCGCCGGTCATGTTGACCTTTTCGCGCTCGATGATCTCCATCGCCTTCACGGTGTCCCATTTGCGCATGAAGATAGTGGTGCTGCCGCTGGCCATCGTCCCCATCAGCCCGGCCGAGCAGGCGGTGACGTGGAACATCGGGATTACCGTCAGGCTGGTGCGCGGAATCGGGTCGGGAATCGGTTCGCCGCGGCGGACGAAGCTGCGCGCTGCCGAAAATCCGCCGGACATGATGTTGGTGACCAGATTGCGGTGCGTGCCCAGCGCGCCCTTGGGATTGCCGGTGGTACCGCTGGTGTAGAAGATCGTCGCGTCATCATCGCTATCGATCTCGACCCGCGGACGATCGTCTGCGGGCAGGTCCGCCCAGCTTTTCGCGCCGCCGATAATGTTTTCGAGCGCGGTGGTGCCCGCGATCGGCGCTGGCGAGCGGGCAATGATCAGATGCTCGACGTTGGTCAGGGCTGAAAGATGCGGTCTGATCCGCTCGTACCGTTCGACGTCGACCAGCAGCACCTTCGCGCCCGAATCGTTGACGCCATATTCGAGTTCGGCACCCGTCCACCAGGCGTTGAGCGGCACCGCGATCGCGCCGAGCGTCGTGATCGCGAAGAAGATCACCGGCCATTCGGGCAGGTTGCGAGTCGCAAAGGCGACGCGATCGCCTTTGCCGACGCCCATATCCTGAAAGGCGCGGGCGAGCACTGCCGTCGCGCGGTAATTCGCCTCGTAACTGACGCGTTCGTCCTCGAGGATAGTGAATAGTCGCTTGCCATGCGTGCGCGACAGATCAAGCAGGACGCCCAGATCGTGCGGCGCGTGTTTCCATATGCGCGTCGGCACGCCGCGAATCTCGATCGTCTCCATCTCGAACTTGCTGCCCGGTGCGGTCAGCGCGGCGGTCGCGTCCTTCAGCGAAACCCTGGGCCATGCCGGATCGAGGGCGATAACGGGTTCGGGTGCGCCATTCATTGACAAGGATCCGCTCTCCAGCTTCGGCCATCGCAGGTCTTCGCCTGCGCGATTTCGCAACGTTAGAGTTGATTCGGGCGTCGCTCAAGGCAATAGAGAGTCGGAATTTGAAATAGGGGTATGGAAGAGCGATGCTGATGAAAGCGCCCGAAAAGCATGGCTTCGACGCCGCCCGCCTCAACCGCATTCCGGCATTCCTGAAGGAACGGTACCTCGATTCGGGCAAATTGCCGAACGCGCAGATACTGATTAGTCGCGACGGTGAGATCGTCCATTTCTCGAGCCAGGGCGCGGCGATCGAAGGCTCCGACAAGGCGATCGACGAGGGCTCGATCTTCCGCATCGCCAGCATGACCAAGCCGATCACCTCGGTCGGCTTCATGATGCTGGTCGAGGACGGCAAGGTCGCGGTCGACACGCCGGTCCATCACATCTTGCCCGAGTTCAAGGGGATCGGCGTCTATAATGGCGGCGGCGGAGGCGTCCCGTTCCTGCCGGTGACGCCGACCGCCGAGCCGATGCGGATGCTCGACCTGCTGCGCCACACCTCGGGGCTGACCTATGGTTTCCAGAACCGCACCAACGTCGATGCCGCCTATCGCGAGGGCAAGATCGACAATTGGCATGGCGGCAACGACCTCGACGGGTTGGTCGCGGCACTGGGCCAGCTCCCGCTCGAATTCTCGCCCGGCACGGCATGGAATTATTCGGTGTCGACCGACGTACTGGGCGCGGTGATCCAGCGCGTATCGGGCATGCCGCTCGACCAATATTTCGCGGAGAAGATCTTCAAGCCGCTCAAGATGGACGATACCGGCTTCGTGGTATCCGACGGCAAGGTCGACCGGCTGACCGATTGCTACACCTTCGTCGCGGACAAAGGTCGCGTCATGTACGATCGTGCGAGCGAAAGCCTGTGGCGGCGCCAGCCCAAATTGCTCTCGGGTGGCGGCGGATTGGTCTCGACCGCACTCGACTATCACCGCTTCTGCCAGATGTGCGCCAATGGCGGCGATCTCGACGGGGTCCGCCTGCTCGGACGCAAGACGTTAGACCTGATGACGATGAACCATCTGCCGGGCAAGTCGGACCTGTCGACACTGTCGCGCTCGCTGTTCAGCGAGACGCAAAATGCCGGCACCGGCTTCGGCCTCGGCTTTGCCGTTACCGAGGACGTCGCCAAGACGATGATTCCGGGGTCGGCGGGCGAATATTATTGGGGCGGGATGTTCTCGACCGCGTTCTTCATCGATCCGGTCGAGCGGCTGCACATGGTATTCATGACCCAGCTCAGCCCGTCGGGGCTGTATCCGATCCGCCGCGAACTCAAGACGCTGATCTATTCGTCGCTGACCTAATCCGTCGCCCCGGCGGAGGCCGGGGCCGCCGGCCGCATCGCCGGCACGGGCCAGAACATAGCTGCCCCGGCCTCCGCCGGGGTGACGATTTCAGGAGAGAAGAATGTCCGATACGCCCGCCTCGCCGATCCGCACCGAACGCCATGGCGACGTCCTCGTGATCATCTCGAACAACCCGCCGGTCAACGCGCTGGGTGCGGCGGTGCGCGAGGGGCTCGAAGCGGGGATCAAGCAGGCTGAGGCCGATGCGACGATCAAGGCGGTGGTGATCCGTTGCGACGGCCGCACCTTCTTCGCCGGTGCCGACATCACCGAGTTCGGCAAGCCGATGAAGGGGCCGGGCCTCGGCACGGTGATCGACATGATCGAAGCGCTCGACAAGCCGGTGATCGCCGCGATCCACGGCACCGCGCTCGGCGGCGGCTGCGAGGTCACGCTGGGCTGCCACTATCGCATCGCGGTGCCCTCGGCGAAGATCGGAACCCCCGAGGTCAAGCTCGGCCTGTTACCGGGGGCCGGCGGGACACAGCGCATTCCGCGCATCGCAGGGGTCAAGCTCGCGCTCGAAATGACCGCGATCGGCGATCCGATTTCCGCCAAGAAGGCGCAGGAGGCCGGGCTGATCGATCGCCTGGCGGGCGAGGACAGCCTGGAGGCCGATGCGATCGCCTTCGCCAACGAGATCGCCAGTAAGCGCCCCCTGCCCCGCGCGTCGGAAAAGACCGCGACCGCCGACCCCGAAGCGGTCGAGGCGTTCAAGAAAGCCAATGCCCGCAAGTTCCGCGGCTTCGATGCGCCCGCCGCCAATATACGCTGCGTCGAGGCGTCGACGCATGGCACCTTCGCCGAGGGCATCGCCGTCGAGCGCGAGGAATTCATGAAGCTGATGATGGGCACGCAATCCGCTGCCCAGCGCTACATGTTCTTCGCCGAACGCCAGGCCGCCAAGGTCGACGGTATTCCGGCCGACGTGCAGTTGCGCCCGATCAAGAAGGTCGGCGTGGTCGGCGCCGGCACGATGGGCGGCGGCATCAGCATGAATTTCCTGACCGCCGGCATCCCGGTGACGATCGTCGAAACGGCGCAGGAAGCGCTCGACCGCGGCGTCGGCGTGATCCGCAAGAATTACGAGAATTCAGCCAAGCGCGGCCGCTTCACGACCGAAAGGGTCGAGGCGATGATGGGGATTCTGACCCCGACATTGAGCCTCGACGACCTCAAGGAGTGCGACCTCGTCATCGAGGCGATCTATGAGAATATGGAGGTCAAGAAGGAGCTGTTCGGCAAGCTCGACAAAATCGTCAAACCCGGCGCGATCCTGGCGTCGAACACGTCCTACCTCAATGTCGACGAGATCGCCTCTGCGACCGGCCGTCCGCAGGACGTGTTGGGCATGCACTTCTTCTCGCCGGCCAATGTCATGAAGCTGCTCGAAGTGGTGCGCGGCGCCAAGACCGCGCCGGACGTGCTGGCGACGGTGATGGCGCTGGCCAAGCCGATCGGCAAGGTCGCAGTGGTGTCGGGCGTGTGCCCGGGCTTCATCGGCAACCGCATGCTGTCGGCGCGCAACGCCCCCGCCAATTCCATGCTGATGCAAGGCGCGCGGCCCGAACAGATCGACAAGGCGCTGGTCGATTTCGGTTTCCCGATGGGCGTGTTCCAGATGGGCGACCTGGCCGGCGTCGATATCGGCTGGCATCGCGATCCTACCAAGCAGGACACGATCCGCGACGTGCTGTGCGCGCGCGGCCGCTGGGGACAAAAGACCGGCAAGGGCTGGTACGATTATGACGAGAACCGCAACCCGACGCCATCGGCCGAGGTCGCGGAGATTATCGAGGATTTCCGCAGCCGGTCGAACCAGGCCAGGCACGATTTCACCGACGAGGATATCATCGCCGCGACCATCTATCCGATGGTCAACGAAGGCGCGAAGATCCTCGACGAAGGCATGGCACAGCGCGCGTCCGATATCGATGTGGTGTGGATCTACGGTTACGGCTGGCCGGTCTATCGCGGC
This sequence comes from Sphingomonas sp. P4_G2, assembly GCF_056401155.1. Lineage (NCBI taxonomy): Bacteria > Pseudomonadati > Pseudomonadota > Alphaproteobacteria > Sphingomonadales > Sphingomonadaceae > Sphingomonas > Sphingomonas sp. P4_G2. Next base: position 297,825 of record NZ_JBFUJY010000004.1, read on the forward strand.
GGTCCGATGTTCTGGGGCAATACCGTTGGTTTGGATAAGGTCGTAGCCGGACTGGAGAAGAACGGCGTCGAGGTATCGCCGCTGCTGAGGGCCAAGGCCAAGGCTGGCGAGAAGTTCTGAGCATGAAGTTGCGTCGCCCCGGCGAAGGCCGGGGCCGGCCCGTTTGGCGCACCGACCGGGCCAAGTTTCCAGCGGCCCCGGCCTCCGCCGGGGCAACGAGATGAGGTCGACTATGACGGACGTTCTGGACCGCGTGACCGAAAAATCGGCGATCGAAACCGCCAAGGCGATCCGCTCCGGCGAGACCAGTGCGTTGCTCGAATGCGAAGCCGCGATAGCACGGATCGAAGCGCGCGACGGGCCGATCAATGCCGTCGTCGTCCGCGATTTCGACCGCGCCAGGCATCAGGCGCATGAGATGGATCAACGTCTCGCCGCCGGCGAACGCGCACCCCTGCTCGGCGTGCCGATGACGGTCAAGGAAAGCTTCGATATCGCCGGACTCAAGACCAGCTGGGGCATGGAAGCGGCGCGGGACTTCACCGCGCAGGATGACGCGCTCGCCGTGAAGCGGCTCAAGTCGGCCGGCGCGGTGATCCTGGGCAAGACCAACGTCCCGCCGATGCTGGCCGACCTCCAGTCCGACAATCCGATCTACGGTCGCACCAGCAACCCGCACAATCACGACCGCGTCGCGGGTGGATCGTCGGGTGGGGCCGCCGCCGCGCTCGCCGCCGGCATGGTGCCGCTCGAACTGGGCAGCGATATCGGCGGCTCGATCCGGGTGCCCGCCGCGTTCAACGGCGTCTGGGGCCACAAGCCAACTTTCGGCGCGCTCAGTCGGGACGGTCATTACTTTCCAGGCACCGACGGCGCGCCCGGCGAATTGTCGGTGATAGGGCCGATGGCGCGCAACCCCGACGACCTCGCGCTCGCGCTCGACATCCTGTCGGACCATCCGCTCAAACAGGCCGATAATCGTCCGGCGAACGAATATCGCGTGCTGGTGCTCAATTCGCATCCGCATGCAAGGGTCGCCGCGCCGATCGCCGACGCGCTCGATCGATTGGCCGACGCGCTCCACGATCTCGGCGTGTCGGTCGATCGCAAGAGCGACCTGCTTCCCGATCTCGAAGCGCAGCAGCGCGCCTATATGAAGATGCTCAACATCACGATCGCACGCGGCGTGCCGCAGGATGGATCGGCGGCGACCACCTTGGTCCAATGGTTCGACCTGCGCGACGAACAGGCGCGTAACGCGCGCGCCTGGAACCGCCTGCTCGCGAGCTACGACGCGGTGATCGCGCCGACCTTGGGCGTCACTGCTTTCCCACACGATCCGACGCCCTTACCCAAGCGTGTGCTCGACATCGACGGCGAGCCCACGCCATTCGGCCTGCAATTCGCCTTTCCGGGGCTCGCGACTTTTCCGATGCTGCCCGCGACCAGCTTCCCGATCGGCGTCGACCCTGATGGCATGCCGATCGGCGTGCAGGCGATCGCCGACACCTATCTCGACCACAAAGCCATCGCCGTTGCCCGGCTGGCGCATGGAGCCATCCAATGACCGAAGACCTCGAAACTTTCCGCGCCGAAACCCGCGCCTGGCTCGAAGCCAATTGCCCGGCCGAGATGCGTGAGCCGGTGCGGTCCGATGCCGATGTCGTTTGGGGCGGACGCGACCAGTCGAAGATGACGCCGGCGCAGAAGCAATGGATGGGCGCAATGGGCGCGAGGGGTTGGACCGTACCCGACTGGCCCAAGGAATATGGCGGCGGCGGTCTGTCGCCGGCCGAAACCAAGATCCTGCGCGAGGAAATGGCGCGGCTCAAATGCCGCAACCCACTCAATTCTTTCGGTATCTCGATGCTTGGGCCGGCGCTGCTCAAATACGGCACCGAGGCGCAGAAAATCGAGCATCTGACCAAGATCGCGCGCGGCGAGATCCGCTGGTGCCAGGGCTATTCCGAGCCCGGCGCCGGATCCGACCTGGCCAGTTTGCAGGCCTCTGCGGAAGACAAAGGCGATCACTATCTGGTCAACGGACAGAAGGTCTGGACCAGCTATGCCAATTACGCCGACTGGATCTTCTGCCTGGTGCGCACCGACAAGACGGTCAAGCAAGGCGGCATCAGTTTCCTGCTGTTCGACATGGCGACGCCGGGCGTGTCGACCAAGCCGATCCTGCTGATCTCGGGCTATTCGCCGTTCTGCGAAACCTTCTTCGACAATGTGAAGGTCCCCAAGGAAAACCTTGTTCACGAAGTGAATAAGGGTTGGGACGTCGCCAAATACCTACTCGGTCACGAACGCGAGATGATCAGCGGCATGGGGCTGGGATCGAGCGGCGGCAACCCGCTGGTCGATGGCGCCAAGCGGACTGTCGGCCTGACCGACGACGGCACCCTCGCCGATCCGGTGCTGCGCGCGCAGATGGCGCTGTTCGAGGTGCGCGCCAAGGCGTTCACTGCCATGTCGGAGAAGTTCATCGACGAATTAAAAGCCGGCAAGGCGCACCCTGCCCAGCCGTCGATGATGAAATATTACGGCACCGAGCTCAACAAGTCGCGCCACGAACTGATGATGGCGGCGGGTGGCTCCGATGCGCTCGAATGGGAAAGCCAGGAGTCGAACACCGGCGCTGCGCCGCGGGCGTGGCTCAGGACCAAGGCCAATTCGATCGAGGGCGGCACCAGCGAGGTGCAGCTCAACATCATCTCGAAGCGGATTTTGGAATTGCCATCTTAGTCGTCATCCCAGCGAAAGCTGGGATCTCGTGCCGCAAGCACACGCCAAGATCGACAAGATCCCAGCTTTCGCTGGGATGACGAAAGCGAGTAAAGAATGCCCCTCTATCTCAACGACGAACAATCCATGCTCGCGGATACCGCGAAGGACTTCGTGCGCGAACATGCCCCGGTCAAACACCTCCGCGAGCTCCGCGATACCAACAATGCCGACGGCTTCAGCCGCGACTTGTGGAAGTCGTTCGCCGAGATGGGCTTCACCGGCATCCTGATCGGCGAGGATCAAGGCGGGCTCGGGCTCGGCCATGTCGAGGCTGGCGTCGTGCTCGAGGAGATCGGTCGCAACCTGTCGCCCTCCCCGTTTCTCGCCACTGCCGTCGCCGCGATCGAAGCGCTCAGGGGCAGCGCACTCGCCGGCAAATTCTACCCCGGCATTCTGGCCGGCGAGACCGTCGCCGCGCTGGCGATCGACGAGCAGGCCAAGTTTCGCGACAGCGTCGGGATGAAGGCCGAACGGTCGGGCAACGGCTTCCGCCTGTCGGGCAAGAAGCAGTTCGTCACTCATGGCCATGTCGCCGACCTGATCATCGTTGCCGCGCGCACATCCGGGTCGGATGCGGATGAGAACGGCGTAACGTTGTTCGCGATCGACAAGGGCGCTGCCGGCCTGACCGCGACGCCAGAGCGGCTCGCGGATTCGAGCATCGCCGCGCGGCTCGACTTCGACAATGTCGAGGTCACCGCTGATGCGGTGATCGGCGAGGTCGATGCCGGCCGCGATCCGCTCAATCGCCTGCTTCGCGCCGGCCGCACCGGCGCCTCGGCCGAGATGCTCGGCGTCGGCGCAGGGGCGACGGACATGACCGTCGATTATCTCAAGCAGCGCAAGCAGTTCGGCGTCGTGATCGGCACGTTCCAGGCGCTCCAACACCGCGCCGCGCACCTCTATTCGGAAATGGAAGTGGCCCGCGCCGCCACGCTCCGCGCGCAGCAGATGCTCGACAGCGGCGCAGAGCGCGCGGACGAAGCCGTCTCGGTCGCCAAGGCACAGACCGGGCTCGCCTCGATGCTCGCGGTGCAGGAAGCCGTGCAGATGCATGGCGGCATCGGCATGACCGACGAATATGACATCGGCTTCTACATGAAGCGCCAGCGCGTGCTGGCCGAGATGTTCGGCGACGCCAACTTCCATGCCGACAAAATCGCGCGTAACGCCGGTTATTGATGGCCGAAGAAGACCCCAATTCGCGCCCCAAGCGCACCCCCGAACAGCTGATCGAGGGGCTCGTCGCGTTGCTCGATGTCGAGGAACTCGATGCCGATCTCTATCGCGGCATGAAGGTCCCCGGTGGCCAGGGCCGCGTGTTCGGCGGTCAGGTGATCGGCCAGGCGCTGCAAGCGGCGCAACGATCGGCGGAAGGCAAGGACGCGCACTCGCTGCACGCTTATTTCATGCGCGCCGGGGACGACGCGCTGCCGATCATCTATCGCGTCGTGCGCGATTTCGACGGCAAGAGTTTCGCCACCAGGCGCGTGATCGCGACGCAGAACGGCCAGCCGATCCTCAATATGGCCGCATCGTTCCAGGTACCCGAAGGCGGGCTGCATCATCAGGATGCGTTCCCCGTCGACATTCCGCCGCCCGAAGACCTCAAATCCGAAAGCGAGCTGCGCGTCGAGGCGGCGCAGCACATGCCCGAAGAACATCGCGCGCGTTTCCTCCGCTGGGCGAGCCCGATCGACGTTCGCCCGCTCTACCCGCGCAACTGGTTCTCGCCCGCCGCGCGCGAACCGATCAACTATAGCTGGATCCGTGCCGTTGCCCCGCTCGGCGACGATACGGCGATGCACCGCGCAATCCTGGCCTATGCCAGCGACATGGGGCTGATGGCGACGAGCATGATGCCGCACGGCGTCAATTGGATGACGCCCGGCATGCAGACCGCGAGCCTCGACCACGCGATGTGGTTCCATGAGGCATTCCGCGCCGACGAATGGATGCTCTACGCGATGGACAGCCCGTGGGCCGGGCACGGCCGCGGCATGAACCGCGGCAGCATCTTCACTCGCGACGGCCGCCTGGTGGCGAGCGTCGCGCAGGAAGGCCTGATCCGCAAGCGCGAGCCTAGGAGCTGAGCCCTACTTCCTTGTGACGGTATAAGTAGAGGGAAGGTACAGGACCACGTCGATCGGCCCCGCCCGCGCCCATTCGACCGGCCGATCGAGTCCACTGACGTTGACGCCGTAATCGGGCCCGAACTTCACTTTCATCGTCGCGGCGTCGGCGGCGATCAGATCGGCGATCTGCCCACGATATTGGTCCGGATTGACGACCGACAAAGTCGGCTCGCCCATCACGGTCAATGTCGACCGCCCGGCCTTGGCTACGGCATCGACAAAGCGGCCGATTTGCGTCTTGGCCGCGGCGATATCCATGTCGGGCGTGAGCTTCACCTTGACGAGGAAGGTCGTGGTTGAGGTGTCGGGCCGGCCATCGCCGCCATAAGTGAGGTTCCGATAATTGGTCGTCGTGAGCGGTTCCACGATATAGTCGCCCGTCGCCAATTCCACGCCGGCCTTGGGCGCCCCGGCGATCATCGTGCGCAACGTCGCGTTGATGTCGTTCATCCGCACCGTCGCATCTCGGGTGTCGCCGGTCAGTCGCACGCTCTGCACGACATAATCGGCTTTGCGTTTGAGGTTGATGATCGACCGCTGGGTGGCGACGATGCCATTGGCATAGCCGCCATTATAATCGCTCGGCGATCGGCGTTGCGCGGTGACGATGACTTCCTGCGCGAATAGCGGCGTGACGCTCGCGACCGCGGCAAGGATGGTCAGACTGCCGGCGATGATCCGCATTGCTCTCCTCCTTGCGTTCAGTTGCGCGGCCGGATGGTGCTGTTCGCGGGCAGGAATAGCTGCACCTCGGTCAGCCCCGCGCGTTTCCATTGCACCGGTTTGTCGAGTCCCGTGACTTCGACGCCATAGCCGGCTCCGAATTTCGCGCTGGTCCCCCCCGTGTCCTTGGCGACCAAGTCGATGATCGCGCCGCGATATTGCTCGGGATTGACCACGCTCAGCGTCAGGTCGCCATATGGTTTCATTTCAGCGCGACCGACTTGCGGCACTTTCTTGATGAACTGATCGATCTTGGCCAACGCCGTCTTGGCATCGACGCCGGGCGCGAGCGGTACCTTGACCAGGAACTTGACGAATTGCCCGTCGATAGTGTCGTCCGGATCATTGTCGTCCTCGTCGCCATCGAGGACCTTGAGATCGGTATAATTGCCGACGGTCAGCGGTTCGACCACGATGTCGCCGCTCGCGACGAGCACGCCCGAGGCGCCGGCGGAATCGACCGCCTTGCGGACCATAGCCAGCACTTCCTTCTTGGCCTCATCGTCACCGACAGTGTCGCTCGCAATCACGACCTGTTGAATGGCGAAGTCGGCCGTGCGGCGCAGCATCTGCACCGCGGCGGGCGGGATTACGGGCCTGGGCTGGTCGTCATTATTGTTGCGCTTGCGGATCAGCGAGCCGGTGACGATGATTTCCGCGGTGCCGTCACTGGCGCCGTTGTCCTGAGCAACGGCAGGTGTCGCGCCGGCAAACGTGACGACCACTGCCAAGCCCGTGAGAAACTTGCGCATCTCAACCCTCCCCCTGCTTGTCATCGCAGGGTGCGGCGTTGCGGCGAGTCTGTCAAACCGTCAGAGCGGCGTGCCCTCGTCGGCGTTATAGAGTTTCAGGTCACGGTCGTGCAGCCCGAGCTCGGCGCCCTGTACGCGCCATTCGGCCATGTGCGCCGATGCGCCATGCGCCTTGAGCGCGTCACGATCGCGCCAGCGTTCGACGACATGGATCAGCGTTGGATCGAGTACATCCTGGCCATAGGCATAAGTGAAGCAGCCGTCCTCGGCACGGCTCGCGGTCACCATTGCCTCCATCGCCGCCCGCGCGCGATCGAGCCCGCCTGCCGGCAACCGCACCGTGCCCATAATCAACAGCATCTCTTCTACTCCTCAAACGGCAGGCTTGCCGAACTCCTGCCGCGTGACCGGGTGGCTCGACGACAGGCCGCCGTCGACTGCCCAGGCCTGGCCGTTGACGTAGCTCGCATCGTCGCTCGCTAGGAACAAGGCGACCCGCGCAATTTCTTCCGGAACGCCGGCGCGTTTGAGCGGATTGAGGCGGCCGACCTTGTCCATCTTGTCGTTGGCGCGGGCATATTCGAACACGCGCGCCGTCATACCGGTCTCGATCAGCCCCGGACAGATCGCGTTGACGCGGACATTGGTGCCGGTCAGCTGCTGCGCGGCAGTGGCGACGAGATTGATGACGCCCGCCTTGGACGCCGAATAGGCTGGTCCGCCCGCGCCCGAGCGGATGCCGGCAACCGACGCGGTGCAGACGATCGCGCCTTTGCCGCGCTTGATGATTTCCGGCGCGCCATGCTTGATCGCCAGGAACGGCCCGATCAGGTTCACCCGCAATACTTCGGTCCAAAGCTCGACTGGCGTGTCGAGGATGCCGGTGATCCCGCCCGATATCCCGGCATTGGCGTAGATGATGTCGAGGCCGCCATGTTCGGCCACGGCGAGCGCCACCGTGCGTTCCACATCGCCCTCATCGCCCGCATCCATCTGGATCGCCTTGGCCGTGCCACCTGCTTTTAGGATCGCCTCGACCGTGTCGTGCACTGCCTCGCTCTTGTCGGCCGCGATGACGCTGCCGCCTTCCGCCGCGAACAGGGTCGCGGAGGCCCGGCCGATGCCCGATCCAGCGCCGGTGACGATGATCGATTTGCCGGTAAAACGTGCCATTCTTTCCTCCGTCGCCCCGGCGGAGGCCGGGGCCGCTATGTTGTCGTTTCTAAACCCAGCGGCCCCGGCCTCCGCCGGGGCGACGCGAGGATTAGATCGTCACTCCACCATCCATCACGATCGTCTGACCCGTCGTGAACGCGGCAGCCTTCGACGCGAGGAACACCACGCCGCCCGCAATATCCTCCGGCTCGCCGATCCGGCGCAGCGGTACCGAACTATTCGCCGCCTTTTGCCGCTCCGGATCCTCCCACAGTGCCCGTGCGAAATCGGTCTTCACCAAGCCCGGCGCGATGCAGTTCACCCGCACATTGTCCGGCCCATATTCGTGCGCCAGGTTGCGCGCGAGTTGCATATCGGCCGCCTTGGAGATGCAATAGGCGCCGATCGCGGTCGATCCGCGCAGGCCGCCGATCGATGAGATGATGATGATCGCGCCGTCCTTGCGCGCGCGCATCTCGGGCACGACCATCGAGATCAGCCAGTGGTTGGATACGATATTGTTGTCGAGGATCTTGCGGAATTGCTCGTCGCTGATGTCCGCCTGTGGCCCGTAATAGGGATTGGACGCGGCGTTGCAGACCAGGATGTCGATCTTGCCGAATGCCCGGCGGCTCTCGTCGACCAGATGCTGCAGACCCTCCTTGTCGGAGATATTCGCGGCGACCGCGATGGCGGTGCCGTCACCGTATTTGGCGTTGATTTCGGCGGCGACCTCATCGCAGGCATCCTGCTTGCGGCTCGAGACGACGACCTTCGCGCCATGTTCGGCAAGTTCGAACACGCTCGCCTTGCCAATCCCGCGCGACGATCCGGTGATGACCGCGACCTTTCCGGTCAGGTCGAATAGCGACATTGTCCTCTCCTTTTTCTAGTCGTCGCCCCGGCGGAGGCCGGGGCCGTTGGCAACGGCGCGACACGGCCAGCGACCCCGGCCTCCGCCGGGGCGACGAGCTATCTACGCCCCCGCCTTCTGCGCAAAGTCCCAGGCCGCGTCCGCGAGGCGATACACTCCCGCCGCCGACTTCTCGGCCTGCGCCGATGACGCCGTGCCCTCGACGATCCGCTTCTTGATGCCCTGGACGATACCGGTCAGGCGGAACAGATTGTACGCGAAATACCAGTTGAGGTCGGGCACGCCGTCGCGCCCGGTGGCCGCGCAATAACGCTCGATCATGTCCTCCAGCGTCGGAATGCCGCTGTCGCCGCCGGCCTTGCCCATCACGCCCGAACGACCTTCGGGCGCGGTCACCCAGCTCATCAGGAAATAGCTGAAATCGGCGAGCGGATCGCCGAGCGTCGACAATTCCCAGTCGAGCAAGGCGATGACGCGCGGCTCGGTGGCGTGAAAGATCATGTTGTCGATGCGGTAATCGCCATGGACCACGGAGGTCCGCATCTGCGGCGGAATGGTGCGCGGCAGATATTCGATCAGCTTCTCCACCGCGGGCATGTGCTCGGTTTCGGCCATGCGATATTGCTTGGTCCAGCGGCCGACCTGGCGCTCGAAATAATTGCCCGGCTTGCCATAATCGCCCAGGCCCGCTTTCTCGTAATCGGTATTGTGCAGCGCCGCCAAGGTGTCGCACATCGCGTTGTAGACCCCGGTGCGCTCGTCGGGCGCATAGTCGGGCATCGTGCCGTCCCAGATGTTGCGCCCATCGGCGAACCCCATGATGTAGAAATCGGTGCCGATCACCTCGGGGTCGGTGCACAGCCCATATGGCCGCGCCACTGGAAAGCCGGTCGGATAAAGCCCGGCAATCACGCGATATTCGCGATCGACCGCATGCGCCGAGGGCAGCAAATTGCCGAACGGCTTGCGGCGCAGGACGTACTCGCCCGATGCCGCCTGGAGCTTGTAGGTCGGGTTAGACTGTCCACCGGCGAACTTGGTGTAGTCGAGCGGACCCGCGAATCCCTCGACATTGGCCTGCATCCAGGCGCTCAGCCTGGTTAGGTCGAGGCGATCCTTTTCCGCGACTTCGATCGTCTTTGGTGCGTCGTCGGGATGTGCGCTCATCAACCTGTCCCTACCCGAACGTGATCACCGAGCGCGCGGTATCGCCCTTGCGCAATTCGTCGAAGGCGTCGTTGATCCGCTCGATCGGCATGCGATCGGCGATGATCGTGTCGAGATCGAGCAGCCCGCGCAGGTAGAAATCGACCAGCCGCGGGATATCGACCGGGAAGCGATTGCCGCCCATCAATCCGCCCTGCAATCGCTTGCTGCCCAGCAGGTCGAATGCCGACAGGCCGACGCTGCTGCCGATCGGCATCATGCCAAGGATGGTCGCGGTGCCGCCGCGCCGAAGCACCTTGACCGCGGTCTGCGCCGACGCTTCGCGCCCGACCGCTTCGATCGCGTGGTGCACCCCGCCCTTGGTCAATTCGACCACCTCGGCGACCGTGCCTTCCGCCGTCGCGTCGAAACTGTGCGTCGCGCCGAGCTTTTCCGCCAAAGCGCGCTTTTCCGGAACCGGGTCGAGCGCGATGATCTTGCCCGCACCGGCGATCTTGGCCGCATTGACCGCGGCCAGCCCGATGCCGCCGCAACCTACCACGCACACCGTTTCGCCCGGCGTGACCGGGCTGGCGTTGAACACCGCCCCCGCGCCTGTCGTCACCGCGCAGCCGAGCAGGGCCGCGCGGTCGAGCGGCATGTCGGGGTCGATCGCGACGCAGGCATGTTCGTGCACCAGCATCATCTCGGCATAAGCCGACAGGTTGAGCATCTGGTGCACCGGCTCGCCATTCAGCGTGAGCCGCGGCGCCGCATCGCGCGCGCGCTTGGTATCGTTGCTGACGCACAGCGACATCCGCCCTGACACGCAGAATTCGCAATGGCCACAGAAAGCCGACAGGCAGGTGACGACGGCGTCGCCGACCTTGACCGTGCGCACCTCGCTGCCGACCGCCTCGACGATACCCGCGGCCTCGTGGCCGGGGATCGCCGGAAACGGCGTGGGATAGGCGCCATCGACGAAATGCAGATCCGACCGGCACACGCCGCAGGCCGCGGTACGGATCAGCACCTCGTGCGGGCCCGGATTGTCGATCGTCACGTCGCAGATTTCGAGCGGCTTCTTCGCTTCGAACAGAACGGCTGCCTTCATTTTATCTCCGTCGCCCCGGCGCAGGCCGGGGCCGCTAAGTTTTGGTCCCTGCAACACGGCGGCCCCGGCCTCCGCCGGAGCGACGACTACTTACCGGCTGACTCCGATGTCCCCGCTCGACACGATATCGGCCTTGTAGTCGGCATATTTGCCGAACTCGTTGCGGGCGATCGCGCGATTGTGGACCTCATCGGGACCGTCGGCGAAGCGCAGTGTCCGCATCGCCGCCCATTGATGCGCCAGCGGGAAGTCGTCCGACACGCCGCCGCCGCCATGCGCCTGGATCGCGTCGTCGAGGATCTGCAGCGCCATGTTGGGCGCCTGGACCTTGATCATCGCGATCTCGAGCTGGGCGGATTTGTTGCCGGCCTTGTCCATCATGTCCGCGGCCTTGAGGCACAACAGCCGCGTCATCTCGATATCGATGCGGGCCCGCGCGATGCGCTGTTCCCAGATCGAATGGTCGGCGATGCGCTTGCCGAACGCGACGCGGCTGAGCAGGCGCTTGGCCATGGCCTCGATCCCGGTTTCGGCAACGCCGATCGTGCGCATGCAATGGTGGATACGGCCCGGCCCGAGCCGGCCCTGCGCGATCTCGAAACCACGTCCTTCGCCAAGCAGCAGATTGTCGACCGGCACGCGGACATTCTCGAGCAACACCTGGCCGTGGCCGTGCGGGGCGTGATCATACCCGTAAACCGAAAGCATCCGCTCGATCTTGACGCCCGGCGCATCGAGCGGGACCAGAATCTGGCTCTGCTGGGCGTGGCGCTTGGCGTCCGGGTTGGTCTTGCCCATCACGATCGCGACGGCGCAGCGAGGATCGCCGACGCCCGATGACCACCATTTGCGGCCGTTGATGACATAATGGTCGCCCTCGCGCACCATCGAGGTTTCGATGTTGGTGGCGTCGGATGAGGCGACCGCCGGCTCGGTCATCAGGAAAGCGGAGCGAATCTTGCCTTCCATCAGGGGCCGCAGCCACCGCTCTTTCTGCTCGAGCGTGCCGTAACGATGGAAGACTTCCATGTTGCCGGTGTCGGGCGCCGAGCAGTTAAAGCATTCCGAAGCCCAGCCGATCTTGCCCATTTCCTCGGCGCATAGAGCATATTCGAGATTGGAAAGCTGGGTTCCTTCGAACTCGAAACTGTCATCAACATGGGTCTGGCCCGAATGCGGCGGCATGAAGAAGTTCCATAAGCCCTGCGCCTTGGCGATCTCCTTCACATCCTCGATCACCTGGATCACCTTCCAGCGCTCGCCCTCGTGCGACTGCTTGTGATATTCGGCGTTTCGGGGTGCGATCTCCTTGTCGATAAAGGCCCGCACACGGTCCCGGAAATAGGTTTCGCGATCGCTCAGCGTAAAGTCCATGATGCTTCTCTCCTATGGCTGTCGCTATCTCGACTAAACCGTACCGAGTTTTCGGTAAAGCCGTTGAATCCTCTTTTTCCGAGGGGTTCCGAACAACGAAAAAGCGAAATGGCGCTGCGGAATCCGCTGGCCCCGTGTGACGGAAATGTTAAGCTGGACGGATGGGGCAAACCGATACTGCAGAACTGGACGAGGTTACGGGAACGAAACGTTTCAAGGCGAAACGTAATGCGATCCTGGCCGCCGCTTCCGAAGCGATTAACGAACAGAGCGCGAAGGGCATGACCTTCGCCGATGTTGCGCGCCGCGTTGGGCTCAACACGACGAGCGTGACCTATTATTTCAAGCGCAAGGAAGATCTCGCCCAGGCGTGTTTCGAGCACACGCTCGAAACCTTGGGCGAGATGCTCGACATCGCCCAGATGGAGGCAACGCCGGAGGCTCGGGTCGCCCGCTATCTGTCGCTCAACATGGAGCGGTTTGCGCGTATCCGCGAAAACGAGGAGCGCGCGCTGGCGACGCTGAGCGATTTGCGCGCGATGGAGGATCCGATGCTCGGCCGGCTGATGGCGGCCTGGCGCGAGATTTTCCGCAAAACGCGTGCTTTATGGGGCGAGGAACCCGAGAATCGCCGTCTCAAGGATTTGTTTGGCGCGCGCGCGCACGTGCTGCTCGAGAACACCTTCTGGATCCCCGCCTGGATCGCGCGCTACGATCTCGACCAGTTCGACCGGGTCGAGGCGCGGTTGATGGACATGTTTCGCTACGGCATCGCGGTCCCGGGCGCCAAATGGGAGCCGGCGATCCTCGATATCGAGCATGAGGAAGCGGAGCCTGGCCGCGAGGCGTTCCTGCGCGCGGCCACCCGGCTGATCAACGAACTCGGCTATCGCGGCGCCTCGGTGCAGCGCATCGCGTCGGAGCTCAATGTCACCAAGGGCAGCTTCTACCATCATCTCGATGCCAAGGACGATCTGGTCATCGAATGCTACAAGCGCAGCTTCGACACGATCACCGAAACGATCCAGGTCGGCGAGAACAGCAGTGGCGACTGGTGGCATCGATTGTCGAGCATCATCGCGACCTTGCTCGACGTGCAATTCTCGGAACGTGGACCTTTGCTGCGCACGACCGCGCTGACCGGCCTGCCGCGCCATGTGCGCCAGGCGATGATCGACCGCTCGAACCGCATCGCGCGGCGCTATGCTGGCATGCTGTCCGACGGCGCGGCCGAGGGATCGGTCCGCCCGGTCGATGCGCTGATCGTCAGCCAGTCGCTGATGGCGCTGCAGAATGCGGCGTTCGACATGCGCAAATGGGCATCGACAATGCCGCGCGAGCGTGCGGTGGCGATGTATGCCTCCACCCTCGCCTTCGGCCTGTTCGACGACCGCGCAGTGGATAGTTGAGCCGCCTGCCGGAGCGTGCTGCGAATAGGTGGAATCCGGCTATTCGCGATAAAGCACGCGACCACAAGGAATCTCAGACGGCAATCGCGTCCTGCGCTGCCTTACGCTCGATCGCCTTGCGCTTGAGCAGCACGCCCGCGCGCCAATAATGGAAGATCGCCCAGGGGGTGATCGCGGCGAAGACGAACATCGAATAGCGCAGGGATTCAGCGCCGTAGGTCGGCTTGAGTGCATCGCTGAGCATGCCGACCAGAAATGGCCCCAGTCCTAGCCCGATCATGTTGTTGACCAGCAAGGTGATCGCCGCCCAGGTCGCCCGCAGGCGGATCGGCGCCTCGGACTGGATCAGCGCGAAGGTCACGCCGAGATAGGCGGTCGAAAACAGGATCGACAGGAAATAGGCGCCGACCCCGAAAGTCGGGTTGGTCGCGGTATAGACGCATAGGGCCAGCGGCAGCCCGATCGTCTTGAAGACCACCACCATGAATGACTGGCTGTACTGGCCGTAGCGGCGTGTCAGCCGATCGGCGATCCGTCCGCTGGCGATGGCCGCGACGGCGACGATGACCGCGCCGGCGGGTGCTACCTTGAGCGCGATGTCGAGCTTCGTGAAGCCGAACGACCGCTGCATGAAACTCGGACCGAAGGCGGTGAGGCCGTATCCGATCATCGAGGTCAGGGTGAAACCGGCGACGAGGTGAAGCGCGGCGCGGTTGGCGAACAAGGTGGTGAAACCGTCGATCAGTGACGGCCTGGCCGAATCCATCGCGATCTGCGCGTCGGACAGGCCGCGCTTGGGCTCGGGCACGACTGCCCAGATGATCGCCGCGAGCAGCAATCCGGGCAGGCCGATCACGTACATCGCGACGCGCCAGCCATAATAAGTCGCGACGACGCCGCCGATGATCGTGCCGAACGCCGCCCCCAGCCCGACGCCGAGCGAATAGATCGACAGGGCCGACGCGCGTTTGTCCGGCGGATAGAGGTCGGCAATGATCGAATGGCTGGGGGGACTCGATCCCGCCTCGCCGATGCCGACGCCGATGCGCGCGCCGAGCAACAGCCAAAAATTGCCGGCAAGTCCGCCCAAGGCGGTGAACCCGCTCCAGATCGCAAGTGCGCCAGCGATGATCCGCACGCGGTTGCTGCGGTCCGCGAGCCAGGCGACGGGAATGCCGAGCCCGGCATAGAAGATCGCGAACGCCATGCCGCTCAGGATTGCCATCTGGGTGTCGGAGAGATGCAGATCCTTGATGATGTCTTCCTGCAGGATCGCCAGGATCTGCCGGTCCATATAGCTGAAGAAATAGGCGAAGGTCAGCAGCAGCAGGGTCAGCGCGCGGCGCTTGGGGACGAACGTCGCCTCGATTTCGGGAAGATGCGTGGGGGAGGACACGGGAGGGGCGACCTTTCTTTTCGTTGCAAAACAACGGCCCCGCCGCGCTGGTCTGGCGCGGCGAGGCCGGAGAGAGAAAGCTAGGGTGCCAAAGTCAGAACTTGGTCGACAGGCCGAGCTTGAACATCCGGCCGTAGGGATTCCCGACGAACGGCTCGTAATTGTAATCCTCGCGCGCGAAGGGCGGCGATGCGTCGAAGATGTTGAACACCGTGCCGGTGAGGACGATGTTCTTCCACGGCAGCTTGACCTGGACGTTGAGGTCCGCGGAGATGAAGTCGTCGAGATCGGCTCCGGTCAGGATGCTCGCGGCGTTGGGCGTCAGCCCAGAGTCGACGCAGGCGCCGGTCGCTCCCGGTTTCAGGCCCAGCGCGCAGTTGGGCGCGAATGGTCCGGTCTTGGTATCGTAACGCTGGTCATGCAGTCCGTCGGTATAGTTGACCGTCAACCGGGCATCGACCGGGCCGGCGCCAAGGTCGAGATACGCCTGCCCCTTCCATTTCGGCACCGGATACAATGTCGATTGATAATTGAGCAGCCCGACGCCATCGAACGCGTCCTGAACCTTAGTTCCCGCCACGATGATCGCGCTGATCCGGTTGTGCAGCGTCCGCGTGGCGTCCGCGCCGACGCCGAAGCGGATAGCGGAGCCGAGGAACTGGTTCGACCGATAGTTGACGCTGAAGTCGAGCCCATCGTTACGCTGGGTCGCGCCGTTTTGGTACATCGTCTTGACGCGCGCGATGTTGGCGACCGTCGTCGCCCCGGTGCACGCGCCGGTCGAGAAGGTGAACCGGGCGGCAAGGCCCGCGTTCGCGGCGCATGTGTTGGGCATTCCGGTCGGGAACAATGTCGCGACCATCGCGCTCAGCGGATCGCTGACGATGACGTCGGTCAGATTGTAGCGGAAATAGTCGACGCTGGCATTGAATCCGCCGAACTTTAGCAGAATGCCGGCCGAGTAGTTTTCGGAGCTTTCGGGCTTGAGCGCCGGGTTGCCATAGACGTCGACCGGTTTGAACGTCGTGCCGATCAGCTGGAGCGCGGTCACGAAATTGTTGGTGATGTTCGCCAGCGTCGGGCCGCGGAACGTCGTTCCATATCCCCCGCGGATGGCGAGCCAGTCCGTAACCTGCCACCGCGCGCGGACCTGGGGATCGACGGTCGAACCGACTGAGCCACCATAATCCTCATATCGCACGGCTGCCTGGATATTGAAGCTGTCGAACACCGGGAGCTGCAATTCGGTGAACACGGCCTTGACGCCGCCCTTCAGGAAGCTGTCGCGGTTGGTACCCAGGAACGCCAGCGCGCCGGTCGCGGGGCTCGGGGTTACGCCCGAGGTCGGGGCGCAGGCCGCCGGATTTGTGTTGCCGGTGATCGGCGTGTCGCGGCACGGATTGACCGCCAGGTTGTTGTTCGCGGCATATTTGGTGTCGAACCAATTATAGCGATATTGCGCGCCGACGCCGAACTGGATGTCGCCGCCCGGCAGCTTGATGCCGGTCGAGCCACTGATATTGCCGTCGAGCACGAACAATTGTGAATCGACCGCGGTCGACGACCGCACGAAGAACCAATCGGTCAGTGCCTTGGTATTGGCCAAAGCGGCATTGCCTTGCGGGTTGGTCGTGCCATTGATCGCGCCGGCGGTTACCGCGTTGCCGAACGGATTGAGCCACATGCAGCCGTTCGCGCCGGGCACGTTGCCGGTGCAATTCGGGCCGCCCAACCCGCGCAACGCGAGCTGGATGCGGTCGCCGAATGAGTCGTAGCCGTCGATGTAACGATAATATTGGTGATAGGTCGCCGACAGGCTGTAATCGAGCTTCGGCGCCAGTTTGCCGCTGAATTCGGCCGTGAAACGGATCGATTCCGACTTGCGCATGCCGCGGGCCGAACCGGTCTCACCCGAATCCCCGAGCGTAGAGGGATTGCCGCCGGCCATGTACGGACGGAATAGCAGCAGCGGGAAGACGGCTCCGCTTGCGGGCAATGGATTGCCCGTTACCGGATTGATGAAAAGCGACGGGTTGGCGGCCTTGTAGGCGATGAACCCCGGATTGTTCGCCGGCACATAGAAACCGAGCCCGAGACTGGTGTTCGCTACCGAACCGCCCAGCGACACCGTCGAGGGCAACTGCGTCAGCAGATAGGACGGCGAGGTCAGATAGTGCGGGACCGTCGTGCGTCCATAAAGCGCGGTGACCTCGAATTTGTGACTGCCGCCGAGATCGACCTCGACATCGGTGAAGGCGGTGATGCGCTTCTCAAGGTCTACCAGCGTGTCGAACCCGGTATATTGAGTCGAGCAGCGGCCGTTCGCGCCAAGATACCCGCCCAGGGGAACGCAGCTCGTATCGGCCACGACCCCCGTATAGGGGGTAACGACGCCAGGGGTGGCACTTGGACCAACCAGCAGGAAGTTGGCGGGGTTACCACCACCGGTCCAGCCGCCCTGTGGATTGTTGAGAAAGGGTTGGACCGCGAATGCACGGTCGCGCGCGAGCAATTGACCGCGCTTATTGAAGCCGACCGCGGCAAGCATTCTGAAGCCATTGCCGACATGGCCGTAGCTCAGCGACGCGTCGATATCGCCGTCGGTGTCCTTGACCCAACGATAGGCGGCCGAGGCGCGAAACCCTTCCTGGTCGGTACGGGTGATGAAATTGACCACGCCCGCGACCGCGTCCGATCCGTAGGTCGCCGCCGCGCCATCCTTGAGCACTTCGATGCGGCCGATCGCCGCGGACGGAATCAGGTTGATATCGACTGCGGGGACGCCGTTGCCGGCCGTGACCAAGCGCCGATTGTTGAGCAGCACCAGGGTCCGTTGCGGCGACAGGCCGCGGAGGTTGGCGGTGGCGATGCCTTCCGCGCCCTGCGAACGGCTGTCGAACTGGTTCGAGTCGCCGAGCACCGCGCTCGATGTCGGCAGCGCCTTGAGCAATTCGACCGCGGAAGGGGAGCCCTGCTTCTGGAGTTCATCGGCGCCGATGACGTTGACCGGCAATGCCGCGTCCTCCGGCGTACCCCTGATGATCGAACCGGTGATGATGATGTCCGGCGTGCCGCCAGTGTCCTGCGGATCCGCGGCCGGCGCCGATTGGGCAGCCGCCGACGACACCGCGCATACCGCAAACACGGAAATAGCGCAGGCGCAAAGCAACCTTGTCTTGGTCATATGCCTCTCCCCAAACGAGCTGGAGCACCTTGATCGGCTCCATACCCATTACTCGAATAGGCACTATGGGTGACCCTACGTCAAGCGTTAGTCGCGTTGCAAATCGCTATGGATTCTCGGTTCGGCGCGGAATGGGCACGGGCGCATGGCTCCGAAGCCGGGCAAACCGGATTCCGGAAACATGGCCAGAAAAGGTGTTGAGTTCAGTAGCCGCCGAGCCGCGCGAACCGGTCGCGCAGATAGGCGGTGTTTCCCCATACCGCTTCCAGCACCCGCATGCGCTTGAGGTAGAATCCGGCATCATATTCGTCGGTCATGCCGATCCCGCCATGGAGCTGGATCATCTCGCGGCTCATCGCGTGGCCAACCTCGTTCGCCTTTGTCTTGGCGAGCAAGGCTGCCTGTCGCGTATCGCCGCCGGCATCGATCGCCGCGAGTCCCGCTTCGACTGCAGAGCGCATCAACTCGATATCGCTGAACAGACCGGCCATGCGGTGCTGCAGTGCCTGGAAGGTGGACAGCACCTGGTCGAACTGGCGGCGTTGCTTGAGATAATCGAGCGTCGTCTCGAACGCCTGTTGCGCCATGCCGAGCATCTCGGCCGAGGCTACCACGCGTGCGCGATCGAGCACCTGGTCGAGCAATTTGTCGCCACCGTTCGCCAGCTTGTCGGCTTCGACCGCGTCGAACGTGACGTCGGCGTGACTGCGGAAATCGGTCAAGTGACGACGCGACCGCGATATGCCGGCCTGGTTCCCGTCGACCAGATAAAGCCCGTCCGTCGCCGCGACGACGAACAGGCCGGCGCTGTCGCCTTCCGCCACGAACGCCTTGGCCCCGCTGAGCTTGCCGCCCGCGACTGCTGTCTTGATATTCTCAGGATCATGACGCGGCCCTTCATCGAGCGCGAAGGTCGCGACCAGCTCACCGCTCGCGATCTTGGGCAGCCAGGCATCCTTCTGCGCGTCGCTGCCACCAAGCACGATCGCGGAAGCCGCCACGGCACTTGCCGATAGCGGGCTCGCAGTCACCGTGCGGCCGAGTTCCTCGATCACTAGCCCCAGGCTGAGCCAGCCGAAATCGGAGCCACCCTGGGCTTCGGGAATGACGATCCCCGCCCAACCCATCTGCGCCATCTCGTTATAAACATTGGGATCGTAGCCGGTCGCGGTATCGGCATCGCGTACCTTGCGCCACTCGGTCACCGGACTTTCATTGCGAGTCCATTCGCGCGCCATGTCGCGCAGCATCGTCTGTTCTTCGTTGAGGACGGCCATGTCTAAACTCCTTCGCCTTTTTCCCCTCTCCCGCCTGCGGGAGAGGGAGGGACCCGCCGCGCAGCGGTGGGAGGGTGAGGGTCTTCTTTCTTCTTCGACCGCACAAAAAAAGAAGAAAGAAGACCCTCACCCAACCCTCTCCCGCAAGCGGGAGAGGGCTATGATTTACTGATGATCCAGCATCCCCAGGATGCGCTTGGCGATCACGTTGTTCTGGATCTCGGTCGAGCCGCCATAGATCGTCGTCGCCTTGCCGAAGAGCCAGGCGCGGACGCCGTGCAGCTCGGCTTCGCTGAAGCCCTCGCCTTCCCAGCCCAGGCCCTGCAGCCCCTGGATTTCGATGGTCAGCTCGGCGCGTTCCTGGCCGAGCTTGGTGCCGATCGTCTTGAGGATCGACGACACTTCGGACACGCCGCCCTTTGCCTTGGATTCGGCCTGGATCCGCATCGCGGTCAGCAGGAAGGCGCGCCAGTCCATCTCGAACTTGGCGATCCGCGCGCGCAGATCGGGATCGGCGATCCGCCCTTCGGCATCCACGCCGACATATTTCTTGGCGACGTCTGGCAGGCCCGGTCCGCTCGGCATCAGCCGCGACCCGCCGCCCGACAAATTGGTCCGCTCGTGCTGGAGCAAGCGCTTACCGATCGTCCAGCCCTGCCCTTCCTCGCCGACCAGATTCTCTTTCGGCACCTTCACGTCGGTGAAGAAGGTCTCGCAGAACGGCGACATGCCGCTGATCATCTTGATCGGCTTCACCTCGACGCCCGGCGCGGTCATGTCGATCAGCAGGAAGCTGATTCCCTTATGCTTTTCCGTTTTGTCGGTGCGGACGAGGCAGAAGCATTTGTCCGCCCATTGCCCGCCCGAGGTCCAGGTCTTCTGGCCATTGACGACATAATGATCGCCTTTGTCCTCGGCGAAAGTCTGGAGATTGGCGAGGTCCGATCCGGCATTGGGCTCGGAATAGCCCTGGCACCAGCGCACCTCGCCTTTGGCGATCGCCGGGATATGCTCGCGCTTCTGCGCCTCATTGCCATATTCAAGCAATGTCGGGCCGAACATCATCACGCCCATGCCGCCGATCGGGTTCCACGCATCGACGCGCGCCATCTCGTCCGCCAGCACCCTGGCCTCTGCACGGCTGAGCCCGCCGCCGCCATATTCCTTCGGCCAGGTCGGCACGCCCCAACCCTTTTCGCCCATCGCCTGGCGCCAGGTCGTCATTTCGGGCGTTTCCTGGGTCGGCCCCTCGACGCTGGCGAGCGCATTGCCCTTGCCCTTGAGCGATGCCGGAAAATTGGCGGCGAGCCAGTCGCGCACTTCGGCACGGAAATTCTCGAGTGCGTCGGACGGACGATCGAGTTCGGCGGCGGATGCCATTCAAACCTCTCCTCTTCACCGAATCTGAATATCGGGTATGGTCCGGAGATGACACATTCCAAGCCGGCGGGAAAGCCCCTGACGACGCAGGTCCGCGAAGCGCTGGAGGCCGTAGCGGAACCGGCAAGCGCACCAGCGATGCAGGCGTACATGAAATCGGCGATGCCCTATCTCGGCGCTTCGACCGTGCCGCGCCGCGCCGTACTGAAGTCGGTCTTCGCCGGAATCGACTGGCGCGACAGCGCGGCGTGGCAAGCGGATGTGCTCGCTTTGTGGCGCGGCGCTACCCATCGCGAGGAGCGGTATGCGGCGATCGAGCTCGCTGCAGTGAAGTCAGCGCGGCGGTTTCAGCGGATCGACGCGCTGCCGATGTACGAGGAGATGATCGTCACCGGCGCGTGGTGGGACTATGTCGATGAGATCGCCGGGCATCGGCTATGGACCTTGCTGCAGAACGATCGCGCCGCGATGCGCGAGACGATGCTGGCCTGGTCGACCGACGCGGATATGTGGAAGCGGAGAAGCGCGATCCTCTGTCAATTGCCCGCCAAGCGCGAGACGGACCTCGATCTGCTCTACGCCTGTATCGAACCGTCGATCGCATCGAGCGAATTCTTCCTGCGCAAGGCGATCGGCTGGGCGTTGCGCCAATATGCCTGGACAGATCCGGACGAAATCGCGCGTTATGTCGCAGCAAACGAGGATCGATTGAGCGGCCTGAGCAAACGCGAAGCGCTCAAGAATAGCGGCAAACGGAGAAGCGGATGACGACGATCGCCGGTGGATGCCTGTGCGGGCAATTGCGTTACGAAGCGCAAGGAGCGCCGGACGGCATGGGCTTCTGCTATTGCGCCGATTGCCGCAAGGCGTCGGGATCGGGCTTCATCCCGTTCATGGGCTTTGCCGCAAGCGCGCTGACGATCACGGGGCGCACGCATCAATTCCATTCCCCGGCAATGCGCGGCGGCAGCGCCACGCGCAATTCCTGCCCCGAGTGTGGCGGGCTGGTGTTCGGCGGCATCCATGGCGTGCATGACAGCCACACCGTCTATGCCGGTTCGCTCGACGAGCCGACGCATTTCAAGCCGACGCTCGCGATCTTCGTCCGCGACAAACCCGATTGGGTCGCCATGCCGGAGGGGCTGACCGTGTTTGAGACGATGCCGGACTAGGGTCGATCGACCTCTAAATCTCCCCCTCCCTGCAAGGGAGGGGCGCTTACGAGATAGGCAGGTCGAAATGCCCCCCGGGCACTTCTAAATCATGCCGGGGGCATGATTTACCTGCCAATCTCGTAAACGGGGGTGGGTGTAGCACTGGGCGAGGCTCGATGCCTCGTCCGGCGCTGTTTTGACGAAAAGCCAATGAGTCTTTGTAAGCGCGCAGACGCGCGCACCCACCCCCAACCCCTCCCTGCAAGCAGGGAGGGGAGTCCATAAGAGGGCAAGATTTGACTCTTAAATAGCCATTTGGCTATATAGCCATATGGCTATCGAATCACTTCATCTCGACGCGACCTTCGCCGCGCTCAGCGACCCCACGCGCCGTGCGATCCTTGCCCGGCTCGCGCTGGGCGAGGCGACGGTGTCTGAACTCATGCAGCCCTTCGCGCTCAGCCAGCCGACCATTTCGAAGCATTTGAAAGTGCTCGAACATGCCGGGCTGATCGAGGGCGAGCGCGACGCGCAACGCCGCCCGCGGCGGTTGCGCGCCGAGGCGATGAAGGACGCCGCCGACTGGATCGAGCGGTTCCGCGACCAATGGGACCGCCGCTTCGACAATCTCGACCGCCACCTCGCTAGCACCAAGAAGGAGAGTTGAATGCCTGCCCCCGCCATCGCCGCCGACGCGCCCGGTTTCACGATCGACCGCGCCGCTCACGCCATCCGCTTCGTCCGCGATTTCACCGCTTCGCCCGACGCCGTTTTCAGCGCCTGGACCACACCCGAGAGCATGCGTCTCTGGTGGGACGCCGGCGGCAAGCCGTTGTCGCGCTGCGAGATCGACCTGCGCATCGGCGGCGAGTTCGTCTTCGTTTCGCCCAGCCATGCGCATATGCCGTTCACCGGCACCTATCGTCGGATCGAACCGCCGCATCTGCTCGAGTTCGAAGCGATGGACGCGATCGGTCGCGTGATGCTCGCCGATCATGACGGCGGCACTCGCATGACGGTCGAGATCGTGTGCCGATCCGACGAGCATCTCGACGACTATATCAGGCTCGGCGTCGCCAACGGCACGAGCCAGACCCTCGACAATCTCGTCGCCCATCTCGCCTGACCCCCCGGCCGCGCCGCCCCTTGCCCCGGGGGCGGCGCTTTTTGCGATGTTGGAACAAGTCGGGCAGAACGCACACAAGTAGCTGAATTGCCGCGTCCGCGCGGTTCGGGCATTGCGGATTTATAATACCGCCGGGAGGAATTGATGCGCTTCGACAATCGCGCCGTGCCGATCGCGCTCGCGGCGGTGCTGATCGACACGATCGGCTTCGGGATCGTCATGCCGGTCTTCCCCAAGCTGATCACGCAGCTCGGCCATATCGACCTGGAGCAGGCCACGCGCGTCGCGGGCTATATGCTCGTCGTCTTCTCGGTCATGCAGTTCTTCGCCGGGCCGGTGCTCGGCAATCTGTCCGACCGGTTCGGACGGCGGCCGATATTGCTGACCTCGATGCTGTGCTTCGGGATGGATTATGCTTTGATGGCCTGGGCGCCGACGCTCGGCTGGCTGTTCCTGGGCCGTGCGATCGCCGGTGCGGCGGGCGCGGTCTACGGGCCGGCCGGATCGGTCATTGCCGACGTCACCCCGCCCGAGAAGCGCAGCGCGACCTTCGGGCTGATCGGGGCGGCCTTCGGCATTGGTTTCATCCTCGGGCCGGCGCTCGGCGGCCTGCTGTCGAGCTTCGGTCCGCGCGCACCGTTCGTCGCGGCCGCGGCGCTGGCACTGCTCAATGCGGCGACGATGTTCTTGTTCATGCCGGAGACGCTGAAGCCCGAGAATCGCCGTCCATTCCACCTGCGCGACGCGCATATCGTTGGCGCTTTCCGCCCCCTGTTCCACGCCGGCAACGCCGCACCTCTTCTGCTCGCCTGGTTCATCTGGCAGCTGGCTCACATGGTCTATCCCTCGACCTGGTCGTTCTGGGCGACGATGCGGTTCGGCTGGGATGCGCGCGCGATCGGCTGGAGCCTGGCGTTCGTCGGCTTCATCATGGCGTGCGTGCAGGCCGGCCTGACCGGCCCGGTGATCAAGCGCATCGGTGAGCGCAAGGCGATGGTGGTGGGCATGTGCTCCGCCGGCATCGCCTTTTACCTTTTCGCGTTCGCCACCAGCGGCTGGCAGGCTTATGTCCTGATGACGATCAGCGCGTTCCAGGGGTTCGTCTTCCCCGCCTTCAACGGCCTGTTATCCCGCATGGTCGATGCAACGCGCCAGGGGCAATTGCAGGGCGGGATCGGCAGCATGGGCAGCGTATCGTCGATCCTGGGGCCGCTCGTCCTGACCCAGGCCTTGGCTACGGGGGATCATCACGGCTTCACCGGCGCGAATTTCCTGGTCGCGGCGGTGCTGGTGACGATCGCGCTCGGCATCATCCTGTGGAGAGTGCTCGATCGCGTGCCGGCGGCACCGGTCGCGGTCGCCGAAGGCTGACCCCCACTCGTCATCCCAGCGTCTTACCCGTCATCCCAGCGAAAGCTGGGATCTCAGGCGACATGCGATACTGCACGAGGCCCCAGCTTTCGCTGGGGCGACGGGTTACCCATCGCTGGGGTGACGGACTAGCCTTCCTTCCCCGGCCGCCGCGTCAGCGCGACGTCGAGATGCCCACCGGCATCGAGCAACGTCACCTCGCCAGTGATCACCCGCGCGATTGGATCGAGCAATTGCACGATCGGCCCGGCAATGTCGTCGGGACCCGCGGCAAACCCCATCGGCACGCGGCTGGCGATATTCTGGTTGAGTCGTTCGAATCCTTCCGCCCCCAGCCTCTTCTCGAACCAGCCCGTCCCGACATAGCCAGGCGCGACGGCGTTGACCCGGATTTGCGGCGCCAGCACGCGTGCCAGGCTCTTGGTCATGGTGATCAGCGCGCCTTTGGACGCGGCATAGGCGACCGAGGATCCCATGCCGAACACACCCGCCACGCTAGCGACATTGACCACCGCCGACGCATCCTGCGCGCGCATCGCCGGCGCGCAGGCGCGCACCATCTGGAACGCGGCGACGGTATTGAGCCGGTAGATGTCGACGAAGTCCTCGGCGTCGAGCGCGTCGAGATCCTCGTGATTGGCGAACTTGGTGCGCCCGGCATTGTTGACCAGGAAATCGATCCGCCCGAACGCATCGAGCGCGGCCTGGGCTAGCGCGCGGCAAGCAGCGTCGTCGACGATATCGGCCTGGACCGCGATCGAGCCATTGCCGACCTCGGCCATCACCGCTTCGGCATCTTCCCGGCTCGACGCGTAATTGACGATGCAGCGCACGCCTCGCGCCGCAAGCATCCTCACGGTGGAGGCTCCGATTCCCGTCCCGCCGCCGGTGACGATCGCGACCCGCCCGTCCATTCCTGCGCTCATGCCGCCGCACTCGGACGCGCGGCGACGCGGTCGTACCAGGCTCTCAGCGCCGTTGCGTCCTCGGGCATCTCGACGCCGATGAATTTGCCGAAATCGATCGTCGTCTGCAGCACGATGTCGGCCATCGAATATCCCCTTCCGTCGAGAAACTGGCGTTCGGTCAGCACCGTGTCGAACTCGCGCATCACCGTATCGATCCGCGGACGGTTGCTCTCGCCGAACTCGGTATATTGCTTGGGCACGACGCGCGCGGTGTAGGGATGCGTGTGCACCCACACCATCGCGATCGGGGTCATCAGGCGAAGTTCGACGCGGCGGGTCAGCATGTCGACTTCCGCCTGGCCCTGCGCGCCTATGCCGAACAAGGGCGGCTCGGGATTGAGCGCCTCGAAATAGCGGCAGATCGCCACGCTCTCGGTGATGACGGTGCCGTCATCCAGTTTCAGGCACGGCACCTGGCCGAGCGGATTGACCGCGCGATATGCTTCTCCCTTATGCTCACCGCGCGGGATCGAGACCAGTTCGCTAGCGACGGTCAGCCCTTTTTCGGCGAGATAGATCCGCACCCGCCGCGGGTTGGGCGCAGGATTTACCGCATCGTAGAACAGCATCGACTCCCCCTTGATTCCATTTTTCGAATATCGCGTATGGCATTTCACGGCGGCTTCGCCTAGCGATTCGCAGCAAGTTTGAGGAGAGATCATGAGCGCCGACGCCTTGCTCAGCAGTGACTTCGCCACCCTGCCCGACATCATCAGCGAACATGCCAGAGAGCGCGGCGATAAGACGGCGGTGGCCGACACTGAGGGCAGCTTCTCCTATGCCGAGCTCGACGCGATGATGGATCGGGTCGCGGCGGCACTGGAGCAGGACGGAGTCGAGCAGGGGCAGTCGGTGGCGATCATCTCTACCTCCTCGATCGCCTATGCGGCGGTGTTCCTGGGAACGTTGCGTGCCGGCTGCGTCGCGGCGCCGCTCGCGCCATCCTCGACCCCGGAGGCGCTTGCCGCGATGATCGCCGATTGCGGCGCGCCGATCGTCTTCGTCGACGGCGACAATCAGGCCGCCATCGCCGACCAGCGCGTTGCGGCGAAGCAGATCCGCCTCGACACCGCAGAGTTCGAGGCATGGCTGGCGCCGTCGGGGACGAAACCCCGCCCGGTCACGATCACCCCCGCCGATGGCTTCAATATCATCTATTCGTCCGGGACGACGGGTACGCCGAAAGGCATCGTCCAGTCGCACGGCATGCGCTGGTCGCATATCGGTCGCAATTCGGCCGGGGGCTATGGCGACGCGGTGACGATGAATTCGACGCCGCTCTATTCGAACACGACATTGGTCAGTTTCCTCCCCACGCTGGGCTGGGGCGGCACCGTCGTGCTGATGAAGAAATTCGACGCGCGCGCTTTCCTCGAGCTTGCCGAGAAACACCGCGTGACGCACGCGATGTTGGTCCCGATCCAATATCAGCGGATCATGGCGGTGCCCGATTTCGACCGGTTCGATTTGTCGGCGTTCAGGTTCAAGACCTCGACCAGCGCACCTTTTTCGCCCACGCTCAAGGCCGACATCTTGGCGCGCTGGCCGGGTCGGCTGGTTGAATTCTACGGCATGACCGAAGGCGGCGCCTCGACCGGGCTCGACTGTACTGCCTTCCCCGACAAGCTTCACACAGTGGGACAACCGCTACCCGGCCACGACATGCGGCTGATCGACGATGACGGAAACGAAGTTCCGCAAGGCGAGACGGGCGAAGTCGTCGGCCGGTCGCCGGCGATGATGACCGGCTATCACGGCCGGAAGCAGGCGACGGCCGAGGCCGAATGGTACGACAAGGACGGCAATCGCTTCATCCGCCATGGCGATATCGGCCGGTTCGACCAGGATGGCTTCCTGATCCTGATGGACCGCAAGAAGGACCTGATCATCTCGGGCGGCTTCAATATCTATCCGGTCGATATCGAGGTCGTGCTCGAACAGCATCCGGCGGTTCAGGAATGTACCGTGATCGGCGTGCCGTCGGAAAAATGGGGCGAGACGCCGGTCGGCTTTTACGTCCCCAATAGCGGCGTCGATGCTTCGGCCGACGAGATCATGGCGTGGACCAATAACCAGCTCGGCAAGACGCAGCGCCTGTCGACGCTCCATCCGATCGACGAACTGCCGCGAAGCGCGATCGGCAAGGTGCTCAAGCGCGAATTGCGCGACCGCCTGGCCGTGCAGCCGGCATAATCGCAAGAACACAAGAACAAGGGAAATTCATGCCGGGTTTGAAGCAGATCATCGACGCGCTCGAACCGATCGAGGGCGGCTGGCGGAGCAGCATCCCCGATAGCTGGCTGCAGGGGCGCACCAGTTATGGCGGACTGTCGGCGGCGCTCGCGCTCCATGCGGCGCAGCAGTCGGACACCGACCTGCCGCCGCTGCGATCCGCGCTGGTCGCGTTCATCGGGCCCTTGTCCGGCGACGTCGTGATCCGCGCGAGCCGGCTGCGTCGTGGCCGCAACGCCGCCTTCATCCAGGCCGATGTCGAGAGCGAGGCCGGGCTCGGACTGCGCGCGACGTTCGTGTTCATGAGCGCGGTCGACTCCAAGCTCGATCATCAGGTCGGCACCGCCCCCGACTTTCCGCGCCCGCAGGCCGGCGACACGACCTTCAAGGGCAATTCGGCGGTCTCCTTCGCGCAGAATTTCGAGCTACTCGACCGGCGCGACGCGACGGTCGGTCCGGCCGAGTGGTTGCGCTGGGTGCGGCTGAACGAGCGCGAGGGACTCGATCCGATGGTTGAGCTGATCGCGGTGGCCGATTGCCTGCCGCCCGCCGCGCTCAAGCTGATCGGCGGACCCGCGCCATGCAGCTCGATGACCTGGCAGCTCAACCTGCTCGGCGCGCAGCCGCGAACCACTGACGGCTGGTGGCTGCTCAGGACCAATGCCGATTACGCCAAGGCGGGAAGCTCGAGCCAGGAAATGATGATCTGGAACGCCGATGGCGAGCCCGTCGCCGAGCAAATGCAAAGCGTCGCCATCTTCGCCTGACGCGGGGGTTTTTCACTTATCGCGCGACAATTTGCGACAATTTCGCCGTGGACTGACATGCGCGGGAGACACAGAGGTACCACAAGTCCTCGGACGGCAGGGAATGACCCTTCGCCCGATCGAGGACAACGGGATGAATCGAGTGTTTCTTGCCGCGGCGCTCGCGAGCGCAAGCTTCATGGCGGTAGCGCTGGTCGGGCCGACCGCGGCGCAGACCACCCCGGCCGCCAGAGGCGATGCCAATGGCGACGGCGTGCTCTCGCGCGACGAAGCCATGGCACAGGCCGATGCGCGGTTCGATCGCATGGACGCGAACAAGGACGGCAAGCTGACGCCCGACGAAATGCAGCCGCGCAGGCCGATGGGCGGAGCCGAGGCGCCGCCGCCTCCCCCGCCGCCGGCTGATGGCGCGTCTCCTCCGCCGCCTCAGGCCGGCCCAGCCGGCCGCGGCTTCGGTGGGCGGATGTTCGCCCGGCTGGATACCAACGGCGACGGCGTGATCGATCGCGAGGAATATCGCGCGCTGGCTGCGCAGCGCTTCGACCGCATGGATACCAACAAGGACGGAAAGGTCGATGCCGCCGAGCGCCAAGCGGCGCGCGACGCAATGGAACAGATGCGCGGTCGGCGCGGCAACGGCGGAGACGCACCGCCCCCGCCCCCCGCATCAACGGACAAGCCCGGGCAGTAATCCCCATATGCCCAGGCTGCCGGGCGGGTGCCCCTCCTCACCCGCCCGGCCCTCCACCCTTTCCTCATTGGGCCTTTTCGCCATCAGGGCTTTTCAGGGGGACGATTGATGCTTAGCGAAGTGCCGATGGGCGGCATTCCCCACATCCTTCTGGTCGACGACGAGCGCTCGATCCGTGAACCGCTCGCCCAGTATCTGACCAAGCAGGGCTTTCGCGTCACCCAGGCGGGCGATGCCGAAAGCGCGCGCACGCGGATGGCGGCCTATGCCATCGACCTGGTCATCCTCGACATCATGATGCCGGGCGAGGACGGGTTGAGCCTGTGTCGCCATATCCGCGCGACCGGCGATATTCCCGTGGTCCTGTTGACCGCCAAGAGCGAGGAGACCGACCGCATCGTCGGGCTCGAAATGGGTGCCGACGATTATGTCGTCAAACCCTTCTCGCCTCGCGAACTGGCGACGCGCGCCCGCGTCATCCTCCGCCGCGCAGCCGGCAGCGGTGCACGTCAGCACGCGCCCGAAAGCGGATCCTACGCCTTTGCCGGCTGGGTATTGAAGTCCGGCGAACGCGCGCTGGTCGATCGCGAAGGCGTGTCGGTGCCGTTGTCGACCGGCGAATATAATCTGCTGCTGGCGCTGGTGCTGCGCCCGCGCCAGGTCCTCACGCGCGACCAGTTGCTCGATCTGACCCAGGGGCGCGAGGCGATGGCGTTCGATCGTGCGATCGATAACCAGGTCAGCCGGCTGCGGCGCAAGATCGAGCCCGATCCCAAGAACCCGACCGTGATCAAGACGGTATGGGGCGGCGGCTACACGCTTGCCGCGGAAGTCACGCGACTATGAGGTTGTGGCCGCGCAATCTCCCGGGCCAGATGGCGGTACTGGTCGCCATCGCCTTGTTCACTGCGCAAGCCGTCAATTTCGGGCTGAGCTTGCGTGATCGCCAGGCATTCCGGCTTGAACAGACGGTTGGGCCCGTCGCAGCACGGATCGTCGACGCGTCGCAGGGACCCCGCAACCGGCATGACCAGCCACTCGACATCGCGGCCGCCCCTCCGGTCGGCGACGAGACGCCTTGGGACCGGTTCCGCTCGCGCCCCTGGCCGTCCAATCCGGTCGAAGGCGGGCTGCGGCGGCGACCCGATATCGAGGAAGCGTTGCGCGCGCGCCTCAACGAGGCGGGAGTTCCGGTTGGCCAGATAGTGACAGGAATCCGTCCGCTGCGGTCCGACGACCCACGTTTCGGCAAGATGTCGCGCGTCCGGGCGCAGCGCTATCGCTTCGTACGGCACGAGCTATTGATCGCCGTTGAACAACCCAAGGTCGGCTGGTGGGCGGCCTCGGTGCCCTGGCAGGATTCGGAATGGCCGTTCCTGTCGCGGCTAATCGGCCAGACATTGGTACTCTACGCGATTGTGTTGCTGCCGGTGTTGCTGGCGACGCGTCGTATCGCCCAGCCGCTGAGGTCGCTGGCCAAGGCGGCGCAGCGTTTCCATCCCGGCGAAGCCGATGGCCCGATCGCCGAGAGCGGGCCGCATGACGTCCGCACGCTGATCAGCGCGTTCAACGACCTGCGCACGCGCGTGAGCGCGATGCTCGAGGAAAAGGACCGCATGCTGGGCGCGATCGGACACGATCTGCGCACGCCGCTGGCCGCGCTCCGCGTCCGCATCGAATCGGTCGAGGATGACGACGACCGCGCGCGCATGGCGGACACGATCGACGAGATGAATCGCACACTCGACGACATCCTGTCGCTGGCGCGGTTGGGGCGGCCGAGCGAGCAGGCGACCGAAGTCGACCTCGCCGCTTTGGTCGATGCGGTGGTCGAGGATTTCCGCGACCTCGGCATGCCGGTCGAGTTCACCGAGGTCGAACGGTTGACGATGCATTTGCGGCCATCGCTGATGCGGCGCGCGATCCGCAATTTGATCGAGAACGCAGTCAAATATGGTGGCGGCGCCGAGGTGTTCCTGCGATCCGACGCCAAGGCGGTCGAGATCGTGGTGTGCGACAAGGGCCCGGGCATCCCGCCCGATCGCATCCCCGAGGTGTTCGAGGCGTTCACGCGGATCGAGGGATCGCGCAACAAGGAAACCGGCGGCATCGGCCTTGGCCTGGCGCTGGCCCGGGCGATCGTCCGCGAGGCGCGCGGCGACATCCGGCTGGAAAACCGCGCCGAAGGCGGCCTCGCGGCGACGATCACGCTGCCGCGTTAGGCTCCGCGCCCGTCTTCACCCGCAGCATCGACGCCGCCGCGAGTACCAGCACGATCGCACCGCACGCCATCGTCCAGACCGGCTCGGTCGGAAAGAAAGTGCGGATGATCGCGCCCATCACCGTCGCGACCAGCAGCTGCGGCAGCACGATGAAGAAGTTGAAGATACCCATGTAGATACCGAGTTTGTGCTGCGGCAGCACGCCGGCGAGGATGACGTAGGGCATCGTCAGGATCGACGCCCAGGTGAAGCCGATCCCGATCATCGGCAGCAGCAACAATTGCTGATCGCGAATGACCAGCAGCGAGGCGAAGCTGACGGCGCCGATCAACAGGCACAGCATATGAGTCTTCTGCGCCCCGATCCGCTTGGCCAGCAACGGCAATACGAACGCGGCGAGCGCAGCGACACCGTTATAGACCGAGAACAGCACCCCGACCCAATCGGCGCCGTCGTTATACGCCTTCGCCGTCGTGTCGGTGGAATGGAACACATACTGCGCCACCACCGGCGTGGTGTAGATCCACATGATGAACAGCGCGACCCAGGAGAAGAACTGGACCAGCGCCAGCCGCTTCATCTGGTCGGGCATCCGCGACAGATCGCTCATGATCTGCACCAGCGCGCTATCGCCGCCACCGCGCACCATCATCGCGGCGATCAGGCCAAGAATGCCGAACGCCGCGAGCGCCCCACCAAGCACGTAGAGATCGCGCTCGAGCGCGAACCGCCAGACGCCCGCGACGACCACCAAGCCGGCCAGCAACCACCACCAACCGCCACGCGGAGCGATCGGCGTTTCATGCTCTGCCCCGGCGTCGACCGCATCGAAACCACGCATCTGTTCGGGCGAATATTCGCGCGTCGTCAGCACGGTCCACAACACCGCCGCGAAGATCATCACCGCGCCCAGATAGAAAGCGTAGCGGACCGAAGATGGAATCTCCCCCGCCGCCGCCACATTGCTGACGCCCAACTTCGCCATCGCGAATGGCGCAAGGCTGCCGATCACCGCGCCCGCACCGATGAAGCCTGTTTGGAACGCATAGCCTGCGGTCCGCTGCGACGGCGCGACCATGTCGCCGACGAACGCACGGAATGGCTCCATCGACACGTTGATCGAGGCATCGAGCATCCACAGCAACAAAGCCGCGGCGAGCAAGGTCGTCGCATTCGGCATGCCGAGTAGCGCAAGCGCTGCCAGCACCGCGCCTACCAGGAAATAAGGTCGCCGACGCCCGAACCGCCCCCAGGTCCGATCGCTGAAATGGCCGATCAGCGGCTGCACGACCAACCCGGTGACCGGCGCCGCTATCGCCAACAGCGCCAGGCTGCCGACATCGCTACCCAGGGTCTGGAAAATACGACTGATGTTCGCATTCTGCAGCCCGAACGCGATCTGAATGCCGAAAAAGCCGAACGAAATGTTCCACAGCCCGCGCCAGGTCTGGCGCGGCTTCTCCGCCGAAAGTGTGCTCATGCCCGGGGCGCCGTCGAGCGTCGAACGACCAACCGTGGCGGCAGCATCGCCGCCTCGACCGGCTGCGCGCGAATCTGGCGCAGCAGGGTATCGACCAACATCGCGCCCGCCTTGGCGTAATCCTGCGCGATCGTGGTCAGCGGCGGATGCGACAAGCTCGCCGCCGGAATATCGTCGAAGCCGACGATCGACACGTCGCCCGGCACGCTGAGCCCTGCTCCCTCGAATGCCCGCATCGCGCCGATCGCGATGAGGTCGCTGCCCGCGAAGACCGCATCGAACGCGACGCCGCGCCGCAACAGCTCGATCGCCGCTTCGTACCCCGACGCCTCGGTGGTGATCGCGTCGACCTGAAGCGCCGGATCGGGGTCGATCCCCGCTTCGAGCATTGCCGAACACGCGCCACGATAGCGATCGGCGAGTTCGGGCGAATGGCTCGACACCTGTCCAAGGAAGGCGATCCGGCGGCGCCCCAACCCGATCAGATGCGCGCCCGCATCGCGCCCGCCGCGCACATTGTCGCAGCCGATCGTCGTCCCCGGTTGACCGGTCTGGACCGATCCCCAGCGCACGAAATGCGTGCCTTGCGCCTCGAGCTGTTCGAGCCGCGCGCGATACGTTTCGTAATCGCCATAGCCGAGCAGGATGATACCGTCGGCCTTGTGGCTGTCCTCATAATCGACATGCCAGTTCGATGAGAGCTGCTGGAACGAGGTAAGCAGGTCATAGCCGCGCAGCGCGCAGGTTCGCGCGATCGACCCCAGCATGGAGAGGAAGAACGGGTTGATCAGCGAATCGTCGGGGGTCGGATCCTCGAAGAACAACAGCGCCAGCGTGTTGGTGTGGCGGCTGCGCAGCGAGGACGCGTTCTTGTCGACCTTGTAATTGAGCTGCGCCGCGATCGCCTCGATCCGCTTGCGCGTTGCTTCGCTGACCGTCGGATCGCCACGTAGCGCACGCGACACGGTCGGTTGGGATACGCCCGCGCGTTGCGCGATATCGAAGGACGTCGGTTTGTCGGTTAGCATCGCCCGACGGCTTCTCCCGCTGCCGGCCATCGCCTGCGGCCGGTTGGGGGCGAGTGTAGCGGGCAGCGCGGCGGCGCGATAGAGCCCGCGCGCATAACGAGTGTCCGGCAAATCGTCCCTCCCCAACCGCCCTCTGTCCTGGGGCGATCGTTGGAGCCTAGGCGAGCGGCGCGAGGGTCGGAACGCCATCACATACGTATTCAGCCGGCAGTGTCGGTGCGCGTGGGACCGCGCGGAGAAACGTCGGCCGTGATGAGGTAAGCCCTCTCCCGCCTGCGGGAGAGGGAGGGGCCCGCCGCCATCAGGCGGTGGGAGGGTGAGGGTCTTCTTTCTTGTTCTCGTCCAGACCGCCTGGAAGAAGGAAGAAGACCCTCACCCAACCCTCTCCCGCTTGCGGGAGAGGGCTATAGAAAGGGAGGCCAGAACCTGATCCCCAGCGATGCAGCGGGGCAACACCGCCTTACGCATAATCCTGAATACGTATGTGGCCAACTTGGCCCCATCCCCGCTGCAACATAAGCGCAGCATATCTGCACGCGCCATGTGGGCCGCGTTGATGCCGCCAGCCAAATATGGTGCGGCCGCAAGGGGAGGAATTGATGACTGCTTTCCGTTCGAACCGTCGTACCCAGCTTGCCCTGCGCGCAAGCGGCATCGCGCTTGCCGGCGCGCTGACGGTGATCGCGTCGCCGGCACTCGCGCAGACTGCGCCCACGGCGGCGGCTCCGCAGGCCGACGATCAGGCAAACGCCGATACGTCGCAGGACATCGTCGTCAGCGGCTTCCGCGCAGCATTGGCCAGCGCGACCGCCAAGAAGCGGAATTCGGAACAGATCGTCGAATCGGTGTCGTCGGAAGATATCGGCAAGCTGCCCGATAACGGCATCGGCGAGTCGATCGCGCGCCTGCCCGGTATCTCCGCGCAGCGCAGCGCCGGACGCGCCAACATCATCTCGATCCGCGGTTTCGGCCCGGACTTCTCGACGACGACGCTCAACGGCCGTCAACAGACCACGACCAATGACAGCCGCGCCGTCGAATTCGATCAATATCCGTCGGAAGTCCTGGCGGGCGTCGACGTCTACAAATCGTCGGAAGCGGATCTCACCGCCGGCGGGCTGGTCGGCAGCATCAACCTGCGCACCATCCGTCCGCTCGACGTCAGCAAGCGCATCCTCGCGATCGGCGCGCGCGGCACCTATGTCGACCAGAAGCTGCAGCCGGGAACGAGTGACCTGGGCTATCGCGTCTATGGCACGTTCGTCGACAAGTTCGCCGACGATCGGATCGGTATCGCGCTGTCGGCCGCTTACACCGACGAGCCTTATCAGACGCGCGACTGGAACGCCTGGGGATACGGCGCTTACGGGCCGAACCAATATGGCATGAACGGCGTCAAGACCTGGTCCGAGTCGGACAAGCTGAAGCGGTTCGGGGCCAATGGCACGATCCAGGTGAAGGCAAGCGATGACCTGATGCTGACGGTCGACGGCTTCTATTCTCGTTTCGTCGACCGGATCGATCAGCGCGGCATCGAAATGCCGTTCAACTGCGGCGGTGGCTGCGGGCACGATCAGATTCTGAGCTACACCGCGGATTCGCGCGGGCTCGTGACGTCGGCGACGATCAAGGGAACGCCGGTCATCGAGAATTATGCGAATGACCGCGTGGCCAGCACCTACTCGCTCGCCGGCAACCTGAAGTGGGACAATGGCGGGTCGACACGCGCCCTGTTCGACGCGAGCTGGTCGCGCACGGATCGCAGGGACGACCGGCTGGAAACCACCGCCGGTCTTGGCCGCGCACTGCCGAACCCGACGGCGACAGTGAGCTATAAGCTGACCGACAAGGGGCCGGTCTTTACCAGCGACTATAACGGCGCCAGCTCCGCATTGGTGCTGACCGACGTCGAAGGCTGGTCGGGCACGCCCGTCCAGGCAGGCTATGACAAAATTCGTAAGAGCAAGGACGATCTGATCGAGCTGCGTGGCGAGATCGAGCAGGACATCGGCAACTTCGTCAAATCGATCAAGGTCGGTGTCGACTATACCTATCGCACCAAGGTGCTGACCCAGGATGAGGCGTTTCTGTCACCACCGGGCGGCGCGACGACCGCTGCGATCCCGTCGAATCTGATCCTTAGCCCGGTACAGCTGGACCGGGGGTTCGGGCCGATCTTGGCTTACGATCCGCGAACCCTGGTTGCGAACAATGTGCTCGTCTACGTGCCCAATACCTCCGGCGCGTCGCAGGCCTATGACGTGACCGAAGAGGTCTGGACCCCATACGCCATGGCCAATCTGAACGCCGATCTCGGAGCAGTAAAACTCACCGGCAATATCGGCGTGCAGGGAATTCGCACAGCGCTCACGTCGAAGGGTGCGACCAAGCCGACCGTCAGGGATTCCTATTGGATCGTGCTGCCCAGTATGAATCTCAACTTCCGTTTTCCGAACGACTTCGTGATCCGGTTCGCCGCGTCGCAGCAGATCATGCGCCCCCGTATGGATCAGCTGACCAATATCGTGAACTTCGGCATCGATAATACCCGTACGCCACCGATCTATGTCGGCAGCGGCGGCAACGCGCTGTTGCGCCCATATAAGGCGACGGCGTTCGATCTCAACTTCGAGAAATACTTCGGGTCGAAGGGCTATATCGCGCTCCAGACCTTCTACAAGCACATCAATACCTATATTGACCCCAGCGCGTTCGATCTCAACTTCGATTATTCGGGTTTCCCCACTCCCCCCGGCAATGTGCCGTCTTCGCCCATTGGCCAGTTCAGCGGCCCGGTGAATACGCATGGCGGGCACATTTACGGTATCGAGGCCGCCGGCACGCTGCCATTCGACCTGTTCACCAAGGCGCTTTCCGGCTTCGGCCTGACCGGCGGTTTCGGTTATACCGAAACGAAGGTGAAGGACTTTGCCGGTCGGGTCACGGTCATCCCCGGCTATTCGAAATATGTCGGCAATTTGACGGTCTATTACGAAGCCGACGGGTTCAGTCTGCGCGGCAGCATGCGGTATCGCTCCGGCTTCCTCGGCGATTTCTCGCTGTTCAGCGGCGGTCTTGATCGTCAGCAAGTGCTGGCGGAAACCGTCTATGACGCACAGGTCGGCTACGATTTCCCCGCGACATCCGCATTGCATGGGCTCTCGTTGTACGTTCAGGGCCAAAATCTGACCGACACGCGGTCGGCGACGGTTGCCGACGTGAATGGCGCAGCATTCCCCGGCGCCTGGCTCAAATATCAGACCTATGGCCGCCGCGTCGTCGGAGGCTTCACTTTAAAGTTCTGATACACGAACAGCCTCGCCGGTTCCGGCCGGCGAGGCACATTCGATGGTGAAGGCCTGACATGACTGAACCCACGTCGCTCGACATCGTCATCGCCGGCGGCGGGACGGCGGGATGGACGGCCGCGGCCATCCTCGCCCGCTTCCTCGGCAATCGCGCGACGATCACCCTGGTCGAATCCGATGCGATCGGCACGGTCGGTGTCGGCGAGGCAACGATCCCCCAGATCCACAATCTGATCATCGGACTGGGGCTCGACCAGGCCGAGTTCCTGCGGCGGACCAACGCGACCTTCAAGCTGGGGATCGAGTTCAGCGACTGGCTGCGTCCCGGCCATCGCTACATCCACAGCTTCGGCCAGGTCGGGCGCGGCGTCGGGCTGATTCCGTTCCGCCAGCTCTGGCTGCGCGGCCGGCATCTCGACGTCGCGGGTGATTATGGCGATTACAGCTATAACGTCGCCGCCACGCGGCTGGGGCGGTTCGCTACTACCGAGGGGCGCGACGGCAAACCGACCGAGCTTGCTTATGCCTATCATTTCGATGCAGCGCTGTTCGCGCAGATGCTGCGCGACTATGCCGAGGAACGCGGCGTCCGACGGGTCGAAGGGCTGATCGAAAAGGTCGAGCGCGACGCCGAAACGGGCGATATCCGCGCACTGCGGCTCGACCGCGACCGCGAGATCGCAGGTTCGTTCTTCATCGATTGCACCGGTTTCCGCAGCCTGTTGCTCGGCGATGCGCTCGGCGTTCCGTTCGTCGACTGGCGCCGCTTCCTGCCCTGCGACACGGCCTTGGCTGTGCCGAGCGAAACGCGCCCCGAGCTGCGCCCCTACACCCAGTCGATGGCGCGCCCCGCCGGCTGGCAATGGCGCATCCCGCTGCAGCATCGCACCGGCAACGGCCATGTCTTCTGCTCCGACTTCATGTCGGTCGATGAGGCAAGCGAATTGCTGCTCGCCAATGTCGAGGGCAAGGCGCTTGCCGATCCCCGCCCGATCCGATTCACCAGCGGGCATCGGCAGGATTTCTGGTCGCATAATTGCGTCGCTTTGGGCCTTGCCGCGGGCTTTATGGAGCCGCTCGAATCGACCAGCATCCATCTCGTCCAGTCGGGTCTCGGGCGCCTGCTCACTCTGCTGTCGGGCGACTTGTCGAACGTCGCTATCGCGCGCGACACGTTCAACCGCCTGTCGACCATCGAGTGGCAGCGCATCCGCGACTTCATCGTCCTGCATTACATCGCCAACGACCGAATCGGCGAGCCGTTCTGGGATCATTGCCGGGCGATCGAGCTGCCGGCGACGCTGGCGGAAAAGATCGCCCTGTTCCGCGAAGCCGGCGCGTTCGTCCGCGAGGAGGACGAGCTCTTTCTCGACGACAGCTGGGGTCAGGTGATGATCGGCCAGGGCATCATGCCGCGCAGCTGGTCGCCGCTCGCCGACAACGTTCCCGGGCAGGATGTCGGGCCGTTCCTCGACACGCTCGCCAAGTCCTATCGCGTCAAAGCGGAGACGCTGCCCAGCCATCGCGACTTCGTCACGTCGTTGACGGGCGACGCTCTGGAGAAACAAACATGATCCGCCGCTCGTTGCTCACCGCCTTGCTCGCGACCGCGCTCGTGCAACCGGCGCTGGCGTCGCCGGAAACCGCCCCGGCAACGGCGCCGGCCACCAACTATCGCGACCGCCTGCCCGAGGACGAGGTGATCTATTTCGTCCTGCCCGACCGGTTCGAGAATGGCGATCCGAAGAACGACACCGGCAGCCTCAAGGGCGATCGGCTCGTCACCGGTTTCGATCCGACCGCCAAGGGCTTCTATCATGGCGGCGACCTCAAGGGCCTGCTCAAGCGGATCGACTATATCCAGGCGCTGGGCGCGACCGCGATCTGGGTCGGCCCGATCTTCAAGAACAAGGCAGTGCAAGGCCCTAGGGGCAACGAATCCGCCGGCTATCACGGCTATTGGATCACCGATTTCACCCAGGTCGATCCGCATTTCGGCACCAATGCCGACTTCAAGGCGCTGGTCGACGCGGCGCATGCGCGCGGGATGAAGGTCTATATGGACATCATCGCCAACCACACCGCGGACGTGATCAAATATCGCGAGTGCGAGGCGGACAAACCCTGTGCGTACCGCAGCCGTGCCGACTATCCGTACACGCGCAAAGGCGGCGTGAGCGGCCCGGCGATCAATCCCGGCTTCCTGGGCGACGGCGTCGCCACGTCGGAGAATTTCGCCAGGCTAACCGATCCGAGTTGGGCCTACACCCCTTACCTCCCCAAGGGGGAGGAGAAGGCCAAGGTTCCGGCCTGGCTCAACGACCCGATCTATTACCACAATCGCGGCGATTCGACCTTCTCGACCGAAGATTCGCAGCTCGGCGACTTCTCCGGGCTCGACGATCTGATGACCGAAAATCCGCGCGTGATCGCGGGCATGATCGACATTTTCGGCAAGTGGATCGACGATTTCGGGATCGACGGTTACCGCATCGATACCGCGCAGCACGTCGACCCCGCCTTCTGGCGGGCGTTCGTCCCCGCGATGCTCGCCCGGGCCAAGGCGAAGGGCATTCCCAACTTCCACATCTTCGGCGAAGTCTTCACCGGCGACCTCGACGTCGCGCGGCTCGCCGCGCACACCCGCGTCGACAAATTACCGGCCGTGCTCGACTTCGCGTTCGAGCGCGCGGTGGCCGACACCGTCGCGCGCGGCGCGCCGACCAGCGAACTGTTCCACATGTTCTTCGGCGACCCCGCTTATGCGAATGGCGAGGCGACCGCGCGGACATTGCCGACCTTTCTCGGCAATCACGACATGGGCCGCTTCTCGATGTTCGTGAAGGCGGGCATGCCGCAGGCGAGCGACGACGAAGTGCTCAAGCGGGTCATTCTTGGCCATGCCATGTTGCTGACGCTGCGCGGGGTGCCGACGATCTATTATGGCGACGAGCAGGGTTTCGTCAGCAAGGGCAACGACCAGCTGGCGCGCGAGGACATGTTCGCCAGCAAAGTCGCGGTGTATAACGACACCAAGCTGCTCGGCACGACCAAGACCACGGCCACTCCGAGCTTCGGCACCGACAATCCCATCTTCAAGACGATCGCCGAACTCGCGCGCATCCGCACCAGCCACCACGCGCTGACCCGGGGGCGCCAGGTGCCGCGCGCCTGGGGCGACAAGCCTGGTCTGTTCGCGGTGTCGCGGTTCGATCCCGACACCGGCAAGGAAGTGCTGATCGCGTTCAACACCTCCGCCGCGCCGCTTAACGCCAACGTGCTGGTCGACGACACATCCACTGCTTTCACCGCGCTGCATGGCGCGTGCGAAGCCAAAGCCGCCGCGCCGGGTAGCCTCAAGGTCAGCCTCGCTCCTCTCGACTTCATCATTTGCGAGGCCCAGTGAACGACGCCGCCCGCTTGCCCTCCGTCCAGACCGCGCGCGAATGGTGGCGTGGGGCGGCGATCTATCAGATCTATCCGCGCAGCTTCGCCGACACCAATGGCGACGGCATCGGCGACTTGCCCGGCATCGCCGCGCATCTCGACCATGTCGCCAGCCTGGGCGTCGACGCGATCTGGCTGTCGCCCTTCTTCACCTCGCCGATGCTTGATTTCGGCTATGACGTGGCCGATTATTGCGACGTCGATCCGATCTTCGGCACGCTGGCCGATTTCGACGCGTTGGTCGCCCGCGCCCATGCGCTGGGGCTCAAGGTGCTGATCGACCAGGTCTATTCGCACAGCAGCGACCGCCACCCCTGGTTCCTGGAAAGCCGCGCCGATCGCACCAACCCCAAAGCGGACTGGTATGTCTGGGCCGATGCCCGGGCCGACGGTTCGCCGCCGAACAATTGGCAGTCGGTGTTCGGCGGCCCCGCCTGGACCTGGAGCGCGCCGCGGCGGCAATATTACATGCACAATTTCCTGCCCGAACAGCCGCAGCTCCATATGCATTTGCCGGCCGTGCAGGACGCGATGCTCGAGGTGGCGAAATTCTGGCTCGACCGCGGCGTCGATGGCTTCCGCATCGATGCGATCAACTTTTCGATGCACGACCCCGCGTTGACCGACAATCCGCCGGCGCCTCCGGGTCCGCGCACGCGCTCGTTCGATTTCCAGCTCCACGTCCACAATCAGAGCCAACCGGAAATCCCGACATTCCTCGAGCGGCTCCGCGCCTTGCTCGACCGCTACGGCGCGACCTTCACCGTCGCGGAGGTCGGCGGCCCGAGCCCCGAGGCCGAGATGCACGCCTTCACCCAGGGCGATCAGCGCCTCAATTCGGCCTACGGCTTCAATTTCCTCTACGCCGACAGCCTGACGCCCGCTTTGGTGCGCGACGCGCTCGCGCAATGGCCCGATACGCCCGGGACCGGCTGGCCAAGCTGGGCGTTCGAGAATCACGATGCGCCGCGCGCCATCTCGCGCTGGGCCACGCCCGAACATCGCGACGCCTTCGCGCGGATGAAGCTGATGCTGCTCATCTCGCTGCGCGGCAATGTCTTCCTCTACAATGGCGAAGAGCTGGGCCTCACTCAGGTCGACATCCCGTTCGAGGCGCTGCGCGATCCCGAAGCGATCGCCAACTGGCCGCTGACCTTGTCGCGCGACGGCGCGCGCACGCCGATGCCCTGGCGCGCCGACGCCAACGACCATGCCGGGTTCAGTTCGAGCACGCCATGGTTGCCGATTGGCACAGATCATCTGGCGCTGGCGGTCGATCGCCAGAATCAGGATCCGAACTCTTTGCTCAACCTGACGCGCCATCTGCTCGCGTTCCGGCACGCCAGCGAGGCATTGATGCGCGGCGATGCGCGCGTAATCGAAGCGAGCGAGACGATCCTGGCGATCGAACGGTCGGCGGACGACGAGACCATGCTGTGCGTGTTCAACCTGTCACCCCGACCGGCCGAATGGCGCCCTGCCCAACCCGATCGCTGGCATGCCGAGGAAACCGTCGGCCAAGTGACCGACTGGCGATTTGTCGGCTACGCGGCGGTAATCGCGCGGCGGATATAAGCGAGCCGGAGCGACCAACCGCTGCGCGGCCAACAGCAGTTACTAACCGCGGTCGGCCTGACGCCCAAAATAGCGTTTGGCTTCCCAATCACATCGTAATCGCTTGCTTGCTTTGCTTTTTTCGGGCGAGCGACTCGCGGCGCGCAATCATTAGCCGACGCGGACTGTCTCATAAAAAGGGCGCTTCATGCTCAAAATAAAGGGAAATAGGTGATTAACGACATCGGGTCGTGGACAGCAAAAGCGCAGAAGAGTAGATTTCCGGAATACCCCCAAAATAATAATTCGGGTCGCACCGCTGATTTTGGCAGGAGGATGAATTCCTTCATAGCCGAAGGAAGGAGTGTGACAGAATTTATCTTGCCATACGGCGCAACTCGCCGGGTAATCTCTCACCTATCGGGTAGAGCGTCGGCAATATATCAAACTTTCCAACATATCTAGATTGCATGTGAGCATCACACAATCATGATGCTGCGCGCCTTTCTCCGAAAGACGCCCCTGTACGCGTGAATACGACGCATACGAGTCGCCGAACAATTATAATCAGATCGTAATGACGCACTTCGTCTGACGAATTGCGACGGGTTCTCTGCGTCATTGCAAATTTTCAAAAAGTACAATGTCAGGAGAAAGTCATGCCTCAGATAACATTGGCCCAACGACTGAAGAGCTTCAACCTGGACCTAGGCACTGCGAATCCGGCCGACATCGACGTTCCGGCCAACCAGGAGCTGGTGCTGGACGCGTCCAACACCAAGCTCAAGGCGAACCTGAAATATCTGGAGCCGAAGAGCCTCGATGACGTGAAGAAGTGGCTCGGCAATCCAGACGACGCCCTTGCCAAGCCGACGGTTGGTGTCCGCACGATCGCCTCGGCGCTCAGCATCGCGCCATCGCGCTCGGTGGCGACATCAATGCTGCCGTCGGCGATCATTCCGGTCCAGCCCAGCTACACCCAGGCGGAATCGGACGACCTCCACTTGTTGGCAGGCGCCTATGTTTACGGCCACAGCGCGAGCGTCGATGTGAAGCAGAAGCCGGC
This sequence comes from Sphingomonas sp. P4_G2, assembly GCF_056401155.1. Classification (NCBI taxonomy): domain Bacteria; kingdom Pseudomonadati; phylum Pseudomonadota; class Alphaproteobacteria; order Sphingomonadales; family Sphingomonadaceae; genus Sphingomonas; species Sphingomonas sp. P4_G2. Next base: position 340,948 of record NZ_JBFUJY010000004.1, read on the forward strand.
GCTGGACGCCTGGATCGCCAACCTCAAGGTCAGGATCCCGGTGTTCGTCTTCAACAACATCAACGTGGCCGCGGGCGCGACGCTGCACGTCAATATCAGCGCGCTGTTCGCCAATTACATCACCGTCGAGAATACCGGCCGGATCAAGCTGCGCGGCGGCAGCAAGACCTCGATTCACGCCGCCGGATTCACCGGCAAGGGGCGCCAGATCGTGCTGCACCCGGGCGACGTGATCCGTCGGCCGCACTGACACGAACCACCTTTAGACGATTGCATTTTTCGCGGGAAGGATTTGAAATGGCGTATAATATATTCATCAACGGCGACAATGGCACACCCGGCAGCAACGGGACGCCGGGCCATGACGGCGGCACCGGCGCCGAGGGCCAGAACGCGGTTTGCCATTGGGACGGCGACGACGCCGGCAAGCCTGGCGGCCCTGGCAACGGCGGCACCAACGGTTCGAGCGGGACTAACGGCTTTGCCGGACAGGATGGCGGTTCGCTGACTGTCTCGGTTACCGAGTTCATCACTGGCTTCAACGTCAACGGGCGTGGCGGCAATGGCGGTAATGGCGGCTCGGGCGGCAGTGGCGGGTCCGGCGGCTCAGGTGGCCCAGGCGGCAATGGCAAGGGCTGCGAGGACGACCAGGACGGCGGCATCGGCGGCGATGGCGGCAATGGCGGTCGTGGCGGTGACGGCGGCCGTGGCGGCAATGGCGGCAACGTCGTGATCAGATATTCGGCCGGCATACCGACTCCCGAATATACTGCCGATATGGGCGGCGGTCAGGGCGGCACCGGCGGCACCGCCGGCGGCGGCGGCGCGCCTGGGCCGGGTGGACGTCGCGGCGGCGACAGCAATGCCAACGCGCAAGGGCATCCGGGGAATACGGGTGCGACCGGCATGAATGGCGGGAATGGCGATCTGGGGACCGCCATCCTGTACCAGGTGCCCTGAGGCGGAGCGGACGAGCGATCGGGGACGGCATCACCGTTCCCGATCGCCACCGCGACCAACCATGCCCGATCCGATCACCCTCTTCGCCACATCGATCCGGCTGTGCCTCGGCTTGGTGTTCGTCATGTCGGGGGCATCGAAGCTGCTGCGCCAATCCTCGATCCGCCACGTGATCGCGCAATATCGGCTGCTACCTCACGATGCGGTTGCGCCGGCCGCGCGGGGACTGGCGATCGGCGAGATTGGCGTCGGACTTCTGCTGATGCTGTCGTTCCTGCCGCCGCTCGCCGCGCCGGCGATCGTATCGGCGGCGGCGCTGTTGTGCCTGTTCAGCGTGGCGGTGGCGTCAGCGCTGGTTCGGGGAATCGTCGTTCCTTGCGGATGCTCGCTGATCCTGAACGGCCATGTCGTGACCTGGGCGACCTTCGCCCGCAACCAGGCGCTGCTGGCGTTGCTGCTGGCTGATCGCCTGATCCAATCAGGAGCGGTTTCGTGACGGCATTGGCCCCCTCTTCCCTTTCCCGCGACGATCCACTCGCCGGCTTTATCCGAAGCGCCGCGTTTCTCTCCGGCACGGAAGAGGAGAGGATCGACCGTCTTTCCGCTCGGATCGGCGTTCCGCGCGACCCCGCCGGCTGGCGATCGACGCTGAACAACGACGGTTCGCCGATCCAGATTTGCCTTGGCCTTCGTCCGGACTCCGCGGAACCGAACCTACGCCTCATCGCCGACCCGCATCTCGGCGGACGAGATGCTCGGTTGCGGAGCAGCCAATCCCGACGAGCTCTGGCGCAACTCGACGAATGGCATGCGCCCGACATGGCCAGTCTATGCACGTCCGTACTGGAGCACATGGCCCCCTCTGGATGCGGTATTCCTTATTTGCGCAACGGCGGCGACGCCTGGCTGGCGGCAGGGATAGACGGACGCGGCGTGGCGATCTACGCGACCGCGCGGTGGGGCGATCCCGCATCGCGCTGGGCGCGCGCTTTAGCGTGGCTGGTCGACCTCTCCCCCGCGGCGGCACAAGCGGCCGCGGCGCTGACGGATCTCTCCGAGCACAGCACCCTGATCAGCGTGGGCGTGGAGGGCAGCAGCGCGCGCGACGCACGGGCGAAATTCTACTGGCGGCCCAACGGATCGGCGCCGCTGTCCGAGCTGGGGGTTTCGCTGCTGAGGCACGAGGCGCTCCCCGCGTTTCTATCGGATGCAACCGAGGGGATGGCGACTCCGGTCTCGGCGATCGTCGGCAGTGTCGGCGTGAGCGTCGCGACCGGCGCCCTCGCCGACGTCAAGCTGGACCTTTGCGGCCATTGCGTCCCTCGTAGCCGGACTGACTGGGCGCACCGGATCGAGGGGTATGCGCGACGCCACCGGCTGACCGCGCCGCCATTCTTTGCGCTGGAGCCCGACGCGCCGGTCGAGATCGCCTTTGTCGGACTGGGCATCGACCGCGATTCGCAGCCGCGCCTCAACATCTATCTCAAGCCAATGGTCCCCGGAGGTCACCGATGAGCCTTCCTGTCTCCGATATCGCGATGATCACGTTCAACGACGTACCGGCGATCAACACCAGTCTCAAATACGAAGTGCTGGGCGTGCTCGCCGTTGAGAACCATCGGCAATATTGTTCGCGCCACGGCTATGATTTCATCTCGGAAGTGCCGATCGCGCGCGACCGTCCAGCCTGCTGGGCAAAGATTCCGGCCATCCTGGCGGCGTTCCAGGATCATGAATGGGTGTTATGGGCGGACAGCGACACGCTGATCTTCGACCAGCGGCCGCTCGACCGGTTCCTCGACACCGCGCATGACATGATCGTGCAGTCCCATGACGCGTTCTTCCGCCTGATCGGCGTGCCGATCGAGAGCGGCATGGCGCGGATGCCGATCAATACCGGCGTGTTCCTGATGCGCCGGTCGGCCTGGTCGCGCGGCTTCCTGGAACGGGCCTATGCGCAAACCGGGTTCGTCTCGCACGGCGCCATATGGGACGGGATCGGCGAGCAGGAAGCGATGATCGCGGTCCTCAATGAAGCGCCGTCGGACCGCGTACGGATCGGCCATGTCGACGGCCTCCAGAACCATCCCCTGCTCTATCGGCCAGGCGACATGTTCGTCCACTTCTACGGCAATCATGCGCGCCATCGGATCCCTTCCGATCAGTCCACCGAGATCGTCTCGCGATGGCGAGACGCAGTGATGCACAGCCACGCATTGCCTCGCGACATTGCCCGCTTTCACTGGTGCTGCATCCAGAATGCCAGTCCCGACGAGCCGATGGTGCGCGGAGACCTCGATCATTTCCTCTACCGGCCGGAAGACATTGTCGGCGCGGCCGCCGAACCTGCGATGGAGTGTTGATATGCCTCAAGCCGCAATCCAGCCGACATCGACTTATCGGGAGCGCGTGCCGGCGCTGTACGGTCCTTCCTATGCCCGTGGCTATCCGGAGTTGTATCTGACCGCCTGGCCAGCCAAACATGCGCTGAACCTCGAGGTGCTCGGCAGGTTGCTTGGCGCGCTTGGGCCTGACCCGCGGTGGATCGACATCGCTTGTGGTCAGGGATGGCATTTCTCGCAATTTCCCGGGCAAGCCCGCATGACCGGTCTCGACCTCAGCGAGGCGCAACTGGCGCGCGCTCGCGCCGCGACGCCCGACGCCGACTTCATCTGCGGCGACATGGCGGAGACGCAATTCGCACCGGCGTCGTTCGACCTGCTGACGAATTTTTGGGGCGGTTATTGCTATCTCGCCGACCGCGAGGCGATCGCCGCGTTGTGGCGCCGGGTCGTCGGCTGGATCGCCCCGGGCGGGGCGCTTTATGTCGAATTGCTGCTTGCCGAGGATCTGGCGAGCTTCAACCGGTCGGCCTACGCGGCGAAGACCGGTTTCTCGGTCATGTCACGCGGTTCTGATTTCATCGAATGGGGATATCAAGACAGCGCCGGCATGCACATCATGACCAGCCCGCCGCTCTCAGAAGCGCTCGACATCTTCACGCCGGCATTCCGCAGCGTCGATGTTCACCACGACGGCAGGTTTATGACTCACGTCGCGGCGCAGGGCCGGCTGGGCGAATAGCCGGTGTCCGCTGCGCCGCTTCCGGTTCGAAGGTCGTCAGTCTTACCGGCGGCATTATAGCCGCCCTTCCCCAATCCAGGCAGGATCCGTCGCCTGATCGTGCAACCTATGGTAGCTTGAAGATGGTGCGGGCGGTGGGAATCGAACCCACACTCCTCTCGGAACCGGATTTTGAGTCCGGCGCGTCTACCAGTTCCACCACGCCCGCGTGTCGACGAGGCACATCAGGGGCCACTGATCGACGATTTGAGGGTCTATAAGCGAGCGCTTTTGGGATTTCCATACCGGAATTAGCTGTTTCCAATCGTGCGGGCCTGGTTTCATTCCGGCTGCAATGATCTTTGGGCTCGAGGTCAAACAAGCAGCTGGCGTTGAGCTGACAGCCGTCCATCGGTCGTGCGCGCGCCGCGTAGGTGTACAGACGAAGAGGGCGCCCCTCGGGCGCCCTCTTTAAAAATCAGCTTCGCCGGCGGCGCCGCACCTGGGTCTCTCCGAAAATGACCTGCTGGACCATCGGCAGGCGCATCATCACGTGCGGAAAGCCGGGATCGATGGCGCTCACCGCGTCGAGCCGTGCGCGTTGCTCATCGCTGAACTCGACATCGAGCGCACCGAGATTGTCCTCCAGCTGGTGGAGCGTACGGGCACCGATGATCGGCGAGGTGACCGCAGGGTTGAGCAGGGTCCAGGCGAGGGCCACCTGCGCGCGCGACCTACCCAGTTCTTCGGCGATCTCGCCGACCTCGTCCGCGATGGTGAGGTTGCGCTCGGTAAGCATGTTGTGCGCGAGCACCACGTTGTGGCGGGTGCCCGTCGGGTTTGCCGACGCCTCGGCTTCGAGATCCGAGCGCTTGTACTTGCCGGTCAGTACTCCGCCGGCAAGCGGCGACCACGGGATAACCCCCAGCCCCATCTCCTCGGACATCGGCGCGAGGTCGCGTTCGACGGTGCGCTCGGCGAGACTGTATTCGACCTGCAATGCGACCAGTGGCGACCAGCCGCGAAGATCCGCGATCGCTTGCATCCGCGAAACCTGCCAGGCGGGAGTGTCGGAGATTCCGAGATAAAGGACCTTGCCTTGGCGCACGAGGTCGTCGAGCCCGCGCAGGATTTCCTCGACCGGCGTCGTAAAGTCCCAGACGTGCAGGTACAGCAGGTCGATATAGTCGGTACCGAGTTTCCTGAGGCTCTCCTCGACCGAACGGACCATCGACTTGCGGTGGTTGCCCCCGGCATTGGGGTCGTCCGGTCGGCGGCTCATCGTATATTTGGTGGCGATAACGAGTTGCTCGCGCTTATCGGCCATGAACGTACCGAGCAGGCGCTCGGATGACCCGCCCGTATACATGCTCGCGGTGTCGATGAAATTCCCCCCGCGATCGACATAGGTATCGAACAGGCGGCGTGCCTCGTCCTCGTCGGCACCCCAGCCCCAGTCGGATCCGAACGTCATCGTGCCCAATGAGAGCGGCGAAACGCGTAAGCCCGAGCGGCCGAGCAAACGGTAGGATTGAAGGGTCAAACTATTGGTCATTGTCCATTCTCCCACGAACGCGGCGATGCGTCCTCGTGCGAGGGGCGATATGGCTCCTGACCAACAGTTAGATTATCCGCTAGAATACACCTTCTCTATTAAGTTGGTGGTGGATAATGCGCGGCACGGATTTTGCGAACCTCAACGCTTTCGCTGCAGTGGCGGAGCATCGCAGTTTCGTCCGCGCAGCGGCGCATCTGGGTATCACGCCCTCGGCGCTCAGCCAGACTATTCGCCAGCTCGAGGAACGGCTTGGCGTTCGCCTGCTCAATCGGACGACGCGAAGCGTGGCTCCGACGACGGCCGGCGAACGCCTCTATCAAAGGCTTCGTCCCGCCGTGGACGAACTCGACGCGGCCGTCGCGGAGGCGGCTTCAACGCGCGAACGTCCGGCGGGCATGTTGCGGATCAACGCGCCGCGAACGGCCGCGATAAGGCTGATCGCGCCCCGATTGGGCCGCTTCCATCGCGACAATCCCGGCGTGATACTCGACGTCACGGTGGACGATGCGCTGACGGACATCGTCGCAGGCCGCTTCGACGCCGGAATCCGGCTTGGCGAGCTGCTCGAGAAGGACATGATCGCGGTGCGCCTGACCGGTGAATTGGAGATGATGGCGGTCGCTTCGCCGGATTATCTCGCACGTCATGGCACGCCCGAAACCCCGGACGAGCTCCATAACCATGCCTGCCTCAACTGGCGCTGGCCGACCGACGGCAGCCTTTATCGCTGGGAATTCGAAGAAGACGGCAGGGAATTCGAGATTGCGGTGCAAGGGCCGATCATCGCAAACGATATCGAAGTGGTTTTGCAGGCCGCGCTCCAGGGCCTCGGGATCGCCTATGCTTCCCACGAATGGATGGAAGGGTGGCTGAAAGAAGGCAAGTTGGTCCGCGTGCTCGAGCGTTATTCACCTAAATTTCCCGGCGTCTACCTGTACCATCCCAGTCGGCGGCAGCAGCCGCCGGCGTTGCGCGCGTTCATCGACTGCCTGTTGGACCGGCAAGGCTGAGCGTGGCGACGAAGTCGGGCGATGGCAGGAAGCCGCGCACACCAGAGTCTTGTCGAAGTGCGACGCGCGTCGCGCGCAGCTTTACCGTAAGGTGATCGGCAGGCCGACGGCTTGCCTGGACGAGCGATTTCGTCCGGGCAAGCCGCCGCGCAGGGTTATTGGAAGGTCTGCGACAGATTGCCGATACCGCCCAGCGGATCAGGACCGAAGCGGTTCGGCCCACTGGTACCTGGAAGGCACCAGAAGACGAGCAGAACGATCCCGCCGATCCACGACACGAGCGAGAAGATCACGCCGATTCCCGATATGCCGGCGCTCTGGTTGACGGCGCCGCCGACACTAAGCGCCAACGCCAGCAGGTACGGACCCCAGTACAGAAACAGCCACCAGCCCGCCCGATCGGTATCGTGGAGACGCCGCACTTGCACCGCGATAATTGGGATCAGCAAGGCGAGCCAGACGATCCCCAGGATGATGGCGATGATGCCCATGGAGGCGAACATACCCACCATGCCACCGAGCCTTGGCGTGCCATCGGAACTGGTGCCGGCCATGCTCATCGCGCTGCCCGCGATCACTACGATGGTAACGAGCGCAACCAGCCAGATGATGGCCAGCAGCAGCATGAACATCCAGAATTCCTGCCGACGCGAGCGCCCCGAAAATTCGGCATAACGCTTCAACGGCATAAACATCCATTCCATGGAATGTCTCTCCTTGCTCTCGTCTCGATCGACTAACGCAGCCCCCTACTGGAAGGTCTGCCCCAAATTGCCCGCACCGCCCAGAGGATCGGGGCCATATTTGTTCGGGCCCGGCGTACCAGGCAGACAATAGAAGATCAGGTTTGCGATCGGGATCAGAATGAACCAGCCCGATTTATCCTGGTCGTGCATGCGGCGGACTCCAACGGCGATGCTCGGGACGAGAATAGCCAGATAGAAGACCCAGATGATGACGGCGAATATTCCGGCGCCCCCACCACCGGTTACCACGCCCGTCTGGGGATCGACCGACATGGACGACGCGAACATGATACCCATCAGGATCTGAAGGACGACCATCACGATCGTCACGAACAGAGCGAACATCCAGAACTCCATCCGGGTCGAGCGGCCTTGAAAATCCGCATACCGTTTCAGCGGCATAAGCATCCATTGCATCAAACGTCTCCCTGTTAGCCTAGCGTGGGTTTTGCGATCCGTTTCATGACAATTTTCATCCGGCAGAAACGCCGGTGTGCGCCCTTGCGCCATGGTGGAGGAGTTGAAAGCGAAGGATCCCCAGCGTCTTAGCAGCCGCAGTCGATCCGTTCATCGTGATACTCCCCCGAGTCGCGAGGGTAACCTGATCCTATCCCGGTACGATTACAACCAACTCTCGCCGTATCTGTCCCTCAGCTGGACGGCGCACGCCGGCGATAGCTCAGCGCCTCGGCGACATGGACGCGCCCGACATCGGCCGCACCGGCAAGATCGGCGATCGTCCGCGCGACCCTGAGCACGCGGGTATAGCCCCGCGCCGACAGCCGCATCGCTTCGGAGGCCTGGGCCAGCAAGGTGCGTCCGGCATCATCAGGCGTCGCCACCGCTTCGAGCAGGTCGCCATCGGCTTCGGCATTGGTGCGGGCGGTTTCGTCGGCATAACGCCGCGCCTGGACCTGTCGCGCCGCCATCACGCGCCGCGCGACCTCCGCCGATCCCTCGGCCGGCGGCGGCAGGACGAGATCGGCGGCGCTGACCGACTGGACTTCGACGTGCAGGTCGATGCGATCGAGCAGCGGTCCCGACACTTTGGCCTGATAATCGGCGGCGCATCTCGGCGCGCGAGCACAGGCGAGAGACGCATCGCCGAGATGGCCGCAACGGCAAGGATTCATCGCTGCGACGAGCTGCACCCGCGCCGGGAAGGTAACATGTGCATTGGCACGCGCGACGCTGACCGTCCCGGTCTCGAGCGGCTGGCGCAACGAATCGAGCACGCCGCGCTGAAACTCAGGGAGTTCGTCGAGGAACAGCACGCCGAGATGCGCCATACTGACTTCGCCCGGACGCACCTTGAGGCCGCCGCCAACCAACGCCGCCATCGACGCCGAATGATGCGGCGCGCGATAGGGCCTCGCCCGGGTGATCCGCCCGCCGTCGAGCGTGCCGGCGACCGACTGGACCATCGACACTTCGAGCGCTTCGCCGGCATCAAGCGGCGGCAGGATGCCCGGCAGGCACGACGCCATGAGCGATTTGCCCGCGCCCGGCGGCCCGATCATCAACAGATTGTGCGCGCCCGCGGCGGCGATTTCGAGCGCGCGCTTGGCGGTTTCCTGACCCTTCACTTGCCGGAGATCGGGGCCGGCAGCCGGTTCCACGGCCTCGCCGGGCTGCGGCGGACCGATCAACTGATTGCCCTTGAGGTGATTGAGCAGGCCAATCAGGTCAGGCGCGGCGATGACGTCGATCGACCCAGCCCAGGCCGCTTCGGCGCCTTGGGCGGCCGGGCAAACCAGCCCCTTCCCTTCGCTCGACGCATGGAGCGCGGCGAGCAGAACGCCCGGCGACGGCGCGATTCGGCCGTTCAACCCAAGTTCGCCGACCACGACCAGCTCGCTCAGCGTCTCGGCGTCGACCACGCCCATCGCGCCGAGCAGGCCAAGCGCGATCGGCAGGTCGAAATGCGTGCCTTCCTTGGGCAGATCGGCCGGCGACAGGTTCACGACGATGTGTTTGGGCGGCATCGACAGCCCCATCGCCGCGATCGCGCCGCGCACGCGCTCCCGGCTCTCCGCCACCGCCTTGTCGGCGAGTCCGACGACGATAAACTTGGGCAAACCGGGAATCAGCTGCACCTGCACTTCGACCGCGCGTGCTTCCAGTCCGAGATAGGCGACGGTGGAAACGATGGTGGTCATTGATGCTCCCTGACCCCTACTTACCCTGCTATCCCGCCGGCGCGATTGGCTTTAACGCCATTTTGGCGCCATCTCATGTGTCTTGTATCGCCAAGACACCGCCCCCATCTGTCGACAATGCCGGCTGACCGTTCCGCGTTGACTTCGGCCGCGCTCTCGCTTAAGCGCGCTCCCCACAAGGCCGTCCCCGTGGCGGCCCTTTTCAATTTCGACGTACAGGGAATGAACGATGAAGCGGACCTTTCAGCCGAGCAACCTGGTGCGTGCGCGCCGGCACGGCTTCCGCGCACGGATGGCGACGGTGGGCGGACGCAATGTGATCCGTGCGCGTCGCAATCGCGGCCGCAAGAAGCTGTCGGCGTAACACCCGACCCTGCTTTGCAAGATGATTCGGCCAGCCCGCCTCCTTCGGGAGCGCGGGCTGGTGCCGTTTCTGCGTCCGTGGTGACGCTGACCAAGCGGCGCGATTTCCTGGCGGCCAATGCCGGCAAACGCGCGCCGATGCCCGCCTTCGTCCTGCTGGTCCGCCGTCGCGACGACAAAGATGCGACGATGCGCGTCGGCTATACGGTCACCAAGAAGATCGGCAATGCGGTGGTTCGCAACCGCATCAAGCGGCGTTTCCGGGCGTTGGCGCATGATGTGCTGAGCGTCAGTGGCGTCGCCGGCGCGGATCATGTGCTGATCGGACGCGCCGACGCGCTGACTCGCGACTTTGTCCAGCTGAAGGCCGATCTGATCAAGGCGCTGGCGAAGGTTTCGCGATGATCGCCAAAATGCTGATCGCACTGGTTCGCCTGTGGCAAATCGGCCCTTCGGCGATAATGCCGCCGACCTGTCGCTATCAGCCTTCGTGTTCGGCCTATGCAATCACCGCGCTTCGCCGCTATGGCGCGCTGAAGGGCGGGTGGTTGGCAATGAAGCGCATCGCCCGGTGCCATCCCTGGGGCGGGTACGGGCCCGACCCCGTTCCCTGATTTTCTGATCGAAGGTTCCTGAGCGCGTGAAGAACGACAATCGCAATTTTATCATGTTCGCGGTGCTCGCGGTGCTGCTGCTGTTCGCATGGCCGCTGGTCGTGAACCGGATCATGCCGCCGGCAAACCCGCCGGTCACCAAGATCGAGGGCGGCAAGACCCAGGTCCAGCCCAATCCCGCCGCGCCGACCACCGCGAACCCGGACGCGGTGCGCGATACCAAGGTCGTGCTGAGCGAGACCGCGGCGCAGCGCGTGCCGATCGACACGCCGACGCTCAAGGGCTCGATCAACCTCAAGGGCGCGCGGATCGATGACCTGCTGCTGACCGAGTATAAGGACACGATCGAGAAGAATTCGCCGCCGATCCGCTTGTTGTCGCCGGCAGGCACAGCCGGCGCCTATTTCGCGGAATTCGGCTGGCAGGATACCGGCATCAAGTCGCCGACTCCCGACACCGTCTGGACCGCGACCGGCAGCGTGCTCGCGCCGGGCAAGCCGGTCACGCTGACCGCCGCCAACGACGCGGGCCAGCGCTTCCAGATCGATCTCGCCGTCGACCAGGATTACATGTTCACCGTTCGCCAGAGCGTCATCAATGGCGCCGCGCAGCCGATCAAAGTCGCGCCCTACGGCCTAGTCAACCGCGCCGAGGCGTCGAAGGACCTCGACAGCTGGTCGATTCAGGTCGGTCCGATGTCGGTCCACAACGGAGCAGCCGACTATGATGTCAACTGGAAGGACGTCGACAAGGCGCCGCAAAAGTTTTCGACCACCGGCGGCTGGCTCGGCTTCACCGACAAATATTGGCTGACGGCCCTGGTCCCCGATCAGGAGGCGGCCTTCGCCGGCGAGTTCCAGTCGACCGGCAAAGGCGGGTACCAGGCCGATTACGCCCGCGTCGCAAAGGAGGTCGCGCCCGGCCAACAATTGTCCCAGACAAGCCGGTTCTTCGCGGGTGCGAAGGAAGTACGGTTGCTAGACCGCTATACCGACAAGGAAGGCATCGCGCTGTTCGATCACGCCGTCGATTGGGGCTGGTTTCGGTACATCGAAAAGCCGATCTTCTATTATCTCGACTGGCTGTTCCGCATGGTCGGCAATTTCGGCGTGGCGATCATGCTGCTGACCCTGACGATCCGCTTGCTGATCTTCCCGATCGCGCAACGCCAGTTCGCCTCGATGGCGCAGATGCGCGCGATCCAGCCCAAGATGAAGGCGCTGCAGGAAAAGCATAAGGACGACAAGCAACGCCAGCAGCAGGAAGTGATGGCGCTGTACAAGACCGAGGGCGTCAATCCGCTCGCCGGCTGTCTGCCGACCTTCCTCCAGATCCCGATCATGTATTCGCTATACAAGGTGCTGATGCTGACGATCGAAATGCGGCACCAGCCGTTCGTCGCCTGGATCAAGGATCTGTCGGCGCCCGATCCGCTGACCCCGCTCAATTTGTTCGGCATCCTGCACTTCACCCCACCGCACATGATCGCGATCGGCGTGGTGCCGATCCTGCTCGGCATCTCGATGTGGCTGCAGTTCAAGATGAACCCGCAGCCGATGGACGACGCGCAGAAGCAGGTCTTTGCGCTGATGCCCTGGGTGTTGATGTTCGTGATGGCGCCGTTCGCGGTCGGCCTTCAGGTCTACTGGATCACCAGCAACCTGCTGACCGTGCTGCAGCAGCGGATCCTCTACGCGCGGCACCCTGCCCTCAAGCAACCGGTGGTCAAATAACGTGAGCGAATTCGATGAGGACGCGATCGAGGCGGCGCGTAAGATTTTCGCCGGGCCGGTCGCGTTCCTCAAATCCGCCCCTGCGCTCGAGCATCTGCCCGATCCCGTGGTCCCAGAAGTCGCGTTTGCCGGCCGGTCGAACGTCGGCAAGTCGTCGCTGCTCAACAAGCTGACCAATCGCAACTCGCTGGCGCGCACGTCGAACACACCGGGACGGACGCAGGAGCTCAACTTCTTCGACGTGGGCGAGCCCCTCGCCTTCCGGCTGGTCGACATGCCGGGCTATGGCTTCGCCAAGGCGCCGAAGGATGTCGTCAGGAAATGGCGGTACCTGGTCAACGACTTCCTGCGCGGGCGTGACGTGCTCAAGCGCACGCTCGTGCTGATCGATGCGCGGCATGGCATCAAGGATGTCGATCGCGAGATCATGGAGATGCTCGACAAGGCAGCGGTCAGCTATCGCCTGGTCCTGACCAAGGCCGACAAGATCAAGCCGACCGAACTCGACAAAGTCGCGGCCGAGACTGCGGAAGAGGCGCGCAAGCGCCCCGCCGCGCATCCCGACATCCTGTCGACCTCGAGCGAGACCGGGCTCGGCATGCCAGAATTGCGCGCCGCGGTGATCGAGGCGCTCGGCTAGATTTCGTCGGCAGCTCTACCTAAGGGTCGCGCAAACCGACCCCAGGGGAGCTTGCATGAAAAATATCGGCCTTGTCGCGGCGCTGGCGCTCATGGCGTTGCCGGCGATTCCTGCGGCATCGCGCGACAAGGCGTCGCCGACGATCGACCGCGACAAAGTCCTTGCCGAAGAAATTCTTCTCGCCGGACCGGGTTTGCGCGGTCGCGGCAGTGCCACTGCCGACGAGGCCATCGCCGCCGGTTATGTCGCTTCGTTGTTCCGCGATTCCGGCCTGCGCCATGCGCCCGGCATGGAATCCTATCTCCAGACGGCGCCGCTGACCCGGCGCTCTATCGCCGGGCCGCCGGTCCTGACGATCGACGGCAAGCCGGTAGCAGGCGCGACGCTGTTGTTGACGGGCGGCGGGACGGCCGGCGGCAAGGCCGTCATCGTGACCCGCCCCGATGGCGACATCCCCTCCGCCGACGTCGTCGTCTATACCGGCCCTGCCGACAGCCTGATGACCTTTGCCCGCAAGCTGCGCGGCAAGGGAATCAAGCTGGTGCTGGCCGCGGAGAGCGACGCCAGTCGCAAGTTCCTGGATATGATCGGCGGCAAGCCATCGCTGCCTACGACGATCGAGGGCACGCCCAGCCGCCGCCCGCCGATGACGGTCGCGACGATTCCCACCGAGACGCTGGCCGGCATCGCGGCGGGCGCCGATGTGTCGATCCAGGTCCCGATCGCAACCACCAGGGCGACCACCACCAATGCGATCGGCTATCTGCCGGGCACCGATCCCAAGGCAGGCGTGATCCTGCTGTCGGCGCATCTCGATCACCTCGGCGTGCGGTCGGACGGCACCGTCATGCCCGGCGCCAATGACGATGCTTCCGGCACGGTCGCCGTCATCGAACTCGCCCGCGCCTTTGCCGCGATGGGCCGGCAGAAGCGCGGTATTCTGTTCGTCGCTTATGGCAGCGAAGAGATTGGCGGTCTCGGCTCGACCTGGTTCGGCGAGCATCCGCCGGTGCCGCTCACCGATCTCGTCGCCAATATCGAGTTCGAGATGATCGGCGCGCAGGATCCCAAATTGCCCAAGGGCGCGCTGATGATGACCGGTTCGGAGCGTTCCAATCTGTTCGACATGATGAAGAGCCAGGGTGCGCTGATCGCTGCCGATCCTTATCCGGAGCAGAGCTTTTTCGAGCGATCGGACAATTATTCGCTCGCCCTCAAGGGGATCGTCGCCCACACCCTGTCGGGCTGGGCGGTGGTGCCGACCTATCACCAGCCGACCGACACGGTCGAGAATCTCGATATCGATTATATGACGAAGGCGATCCGCTCGCTGGTCGCACCGGTCCGCCTTCTGGCGTCTGGCGGGTTCAAGCCGGAGTGGAAAGCCAACGGCCGGCCGAAATGATGAGGACTTGAACCGATCGCTCCCCAAGCTACATACCGAACAATCGAAAAATAAGGGAGGATCGAATGACCACACCGACCAAGGGCCTCGAACTGCGTTCGCTGGTGTCCGACGGCAAGCTCGAATTGTCGCTGGTCGAGGTCGAATTGTCGCCTCCCGGCCCGGGCGAAGTGATCGTTCGGATCGAGGCGGCGCCGCTCAATCCATCCGACCTCGGCCTGCTGACCGGCCCCGCCGATCTCGCCACACTTGATCAGCGCGGCACGGCTGACCGTCCGCTGCTGACCGCCGAGATTCCCGAGCAGCGCATGCCGATGGTGCGCGCGCGGCTCAATGAATCGATGCCAGTCGGCAACGAAGGCGCCGGAACGGTGGTCGCCGCCGGCGATGGCGCCGAGGAGTTGATCGGCAAGACCGTCGCGGTGATCGGCGGCGGCATGTACACCCAGTACCGCAAGGCGCGATTGAGCGACCTGCTCCCCTTCCCCGACGGTGTCACCGCACGCGAAGGCGCGTCGGCCTTCGTCAATCCGCTGACCGCGCTGGCGATGGTCGAGACGATGCGCGCCGAGGGACATAAGGCCCTGGTCCATACCGCCGCGGCGTCGAACCTCGGCCAGATGCTCAACCGCATCTGCATTGCCGATGGCGTGAGCCTGGTGAACATCGTCCGCTCGGCCGAGCAGGCCAGGATCCTGCACGATATTGGCGCCAAATATGTTGTCGATTCGACCTCGGACAATTTCCGCGACGAACTGGTCGACGCGCTCGCCGAGACCGGCGCGACAATTGCGTTCGACGCGATCGGCGGCGGCAAGCTGGCCGGTCAGATCCTCGCGGCGATGGAAGTCGCCGCCAATCGCAACGCGACGACCTATAGCCGCTACGGATCGAACACCTACAAGCAGGTCTATATCTATGGCGCGCTCGATCTCGGGCCGACCTTGATCGGCCGCGATGTCGGATTTTCCTGGGGTGTCGGCGGCTTCCTGTTGACCCCGTTCCTGATGAAGGCGGGCGCCGAGGTGGTCGGCCGCATGCGCGCGCGTGTCGCCGCCGAAATCCGCACGACCTTCGCCAGCCATTACACCGCCAACATCTCACTGGCCGAGGCGCTCGATAAGGACACGCTGCTCGCCTACAGCGCGAAGAAGACCGGCGAGAAGTATCTGATCGTGCCGTCCGCGAGCGGCTGATCCGCCATCAATCGCCGTTGATGAAAATCGCCATCATCCACTTGCCGTCGCGCTTTCGAAAGATCGCGCGATAGGCGAGCGGGTTGCGCAGGAAATCGACGCGGACATAACCTTCCTTGCCCCCGTCAGTCTTCACGTGCGTCCATGCGCTGTCCTTCTCGTCGATGACGGTCAGGATGTCCCAGTCGAGCAACGCCACGACCGGGCTGTCGGTATTCGGGCTGGCGCGCAGATTGACCCGCGGCCGGCTAGGCATGGTGGTCGCGAAGACGTCGCGCGACTGCGGCAGGCGCGCATACATATAAGGAATGCTCGCCTCGCCCCGATCGAGCGCGCAGCCGAGCGACAATGCCAGATCGAGCTCAACCCACAGGTTCGATGACGCGGGGTGGACGAGATCCCATTCCTTCGCGAACCCCGCTTTGCCCGGGATGCCGACATCGAGCGAATATTCGATGTCCGGCGTGGTCAGCGCCAGCAGCGCCTTCGCATCCTTGCGCGCGACGACGCCCTTCAATGTCGTGCGGAACGCGGCGAACGACGCATCCGCCGCGCATTCGTCGCGTGGCGGCAGCTTGTCCGCGCGCGCCGTGGCGGGAAGGGTCATGGCGGCCAGCGCCGCGAGCAGGGCGATCTTCATGCGCCACAAGGCATCATGCGTGGGCACCCAAGTCAATCGCCGCGCTCGAGAGCGACTACACAACTGAAATCATTCACATAAACGATCATTTCGGACCATTCCGGGCAGCAGAAAGGCGCCGCCGCGACAAGCTGCGGGGGATCGAAATCGCCGGTCCGGCATTGAGCAACATCAAGTCGTAACGGACGCGATACCGTTAACGTTGGATGTTTGCAGAAGATGGAGTTCGGATGGGAAATTGTGCAACCGGGGTCGCCGGGCTGGATGAAATCCTCGCCGGTGGTCTAGCGAAGGGCAGGTTGTTTCTTGTCGAAGGCAGCCCAGGCACCGGCAAGACGACGATCGCCAGCCAGTTCCTTATGTCCGGCGCGGAAAACGGCGAACGGGTACTCTATATCACCTTGTCCGAAACCGAGGAGGAACTGCGCGACGGCGCGGCGTCGCATGGATGGAAATTCCCGGACAATTTCGAAATCTTCGAGCTCGTCCCGCCCGAAAGCCTGCTCAACGACGAACAACAGCAGAGCCTGCTTTACTCATCCGACCTCGAACTGGGTGAAACGACGAAGCGGATATTCGAAGCTTTCGAGCGCGCCAAGCCGGCGCGCGTGGTGCTCGACAGCCTGTCCGAAATCCGTCTGCTCGCGCAAAGTTCGCTGCGCTATCGCCGCCAGATCCTGGCGCTGAAACACTATTTTTCGCACAATGACGCAACCGTGCTGATGCTCGACGATCTGACCGCGGATGTGATGGACAAGACCGTGCACAGCGTCGCGCATGCCGTGATCCGGCTGGAGGAATTGTCGCCCAATTATGGAGCGGAGCGGCGGCGAATGCGCGTGATCAAATATCGCGGCCGCCGCTATCGCGGCGGGTACCACGACTTCGTCATCGAGACGGGTGGCGTCCGCGCGTTCCCACGGCTGGTGTCGGCCGAACATCGGGCCGATTTCAAGCGCGAGACGGTGCCGATCGACAATAAGCGTCTCAACGAACTGCTCGGCGGCGGATTCGAGCGCGGCGCCAGCAATCTGATCCTGGGACCCGCCGGCACCGGCAAGTCGCTGCTCACGCTCAGCTTCGTCCAATCGGCGATCATGCGCGGCGAAAGCGCGGCGATGTTCATTTTCGACGAGGAACTCGGGCTGCTGTTCGAGCGCTCCAAGGGGTTGGGCATCGATCTTCCGGCGATGGTCGACACCGGAAGGTTGGTGATCGAACAGATCGACGCCGCAGAACTGACCCCCGGGGAATTCTCCGAGCGCGTGCGCGTTTGCGTCGAAACGCATGGCGCGCGGACCGTCGTGATCGACAGCCTCAACGGCTATCAGGCGGCAATGCCCGAAGAGCAGGCGTTGATCCTGCATATGCACGAGCTGCTGCAATATCTGAACCGCCAAGGCGCGACGACCTTCCTCACGGTCGCGCAGCACGGCCTTGTCGGCGACATGAAGTCGCCGGTCGATGTGACCTACCTGGCCGACACGGTCATCCTGTTGCGCTATTTCGAGGCGTTAGGACGGGTCCGGCGCGCAATGTCGGTCGTTAAGAAACGCACCGGCTTTCACGAGGATACGATCAGGGAGTTCATGATCGACAAAAATGGCATCACGCTCGGAGAACCGCTCACTGCCTTCCAGGGCGTGCTGCGCGGCGTGCCGAGCCTCGTCGGCGATGACAGCGCCAGCCTCCTCGAGGTCAAGCGCGGGTGAGCCTCCCTTGAATCGTACCATCGACGAAGGCGCCGTCATCCTGGCGCCGCACGGGCGCGACGCCATCGTAGCCGAAGCGATGTTGCGCGAGGCGGGTCTCGAGGCAGCCGCCCTTCCCGATCTTCCTGCGTTCGTCCGCGCGTTACGGAGCGGTGCCGGCTTCGCGATCGTGACCGAAGAAACGCTGCGCAGCGCCGATCTGCGCGACCTAGCAGGTTTCATTGCCGATCAGGCCGAATGGTCCGACTTTCCCTTCATCGTTCTGACCGCGCGCGGCGGTGGGCTCGAGCGCAATCCAGGTGCGGTGCGGTTGCTCGAGACGCTGGGCAACGTCACCTTCCTCGAACGTCCCTTCCACCCCACGACGCTGATCAGTCTGGCGCGAGCGGCGCGACGCGCGCGACGGCGGCAATATGAGGCAAGAACGCGGCTCGAGGACATCCGCGCGGGCCAGGAACGTCTGCGCGTCGCGCTGAACGCGGGCGGGCTCGGCGCCTGGACGATGGAGCTCAGGACCAACACGCTGCACGCATCGCCCGACTGCAAGGCACATTACGGCCGGCGCGCGGACGAGTCGTTTGACTATGATCAACTGATTGCCGCGGTCCATCCCGACGACCGCGAGCGAATGCGCGCGGCGGCCGATCGTTCGATAGAAACGGGTGCCCATTTCGACGTCGAATATCGCACCTTGTGGCCCGACGGCTCGCTCCATTGGGTTCAGGTCAATGGGCGGCTCGAGCGTGACGACCGTGGCAGGATCGAGCAGATGGTCGGCGTGTCGCAGGACATCACGGCACGTCGCCGCACGGAAAGCCATCAAGCCGCACTGATTGCGCTTGGTGATGGCCTACGCCAGATGACCGACCCGACCGCGATGTCGTTCCTGGCGGCGCAAATCCTGGGGTCGACGCTCGGCGTCAGCCGGGCGGGATATGGCATCATCGATCCGGTGGCGGAAACCGTCACGATCGAGCGCGACTGGAACAGCGCGGGGACCGAGAGCCTGGCGGGCGTGCTCCACTTTCGCCACTATGGATCTTATATCGAGGACTTGAAGCGCGGCGAATTGGTGGCGATCGCCGATGCCCGCGAGGACCCGCGCACGGCCTCCACTGCGACGGCGCTGGAAGCGATCCACGCGCGCGCGGTGCTCAATATGCCGTTGGTCGATCATAACAACTTCGTCGCCTTGCTCTATCTCAACGACAAGGGTCCGCGCGCGTGGATCGCGGAAGACGTGGCGTTCGTCCGCGACGTCGCCGATCGTACGCAGACAGCAATCGAGCGGCGCCAGGCCGAAATCGCACTAGCAGCGCTGGCGGAGTCGCTCGAGCGCCAGGTCGAGGAGCGCACGCGCGAAAGCGAGGCCGCGCAGGAGCAATTACGCCAAGCACAGAAAATGGAGGCGGTCGGTCAGCTGACCGGCGGATTGGCGCACGATTTCAACAATCTCCTCACCGGCATTTCCGGCGGGCTCGAGTTGATCGAGATGCGCATCAAGCAGGGCCGGACCGCGGAGATCGACAAATATGTCGAGATGGCGCGCAGCGCGACCAAACGCGCGGCCGCGCTCACGCATCGGCTGCTCGCTTTCTCGCGGCGCCAAACGCTCGACCCACGGCCCACCGACGTCAACCGGCTGATCGCCAATATGGAAGAATTCCTACGGCGCTCGGTCGGCCCGGAGATCGAGCTCGAAGTGGTCGGTGCGGGAGGGTTGTGGACGACCTTGATCGATCCCAACCAGCTCGAGAATGCGCTGCTCAATCTCTGCATCAATGCGCGCGACGCGATGCCCGACGGTGGCCGCATCACGATCGAAACCGCAAACAAATGGCTCGACCATGCCAGCGCGCGCGAGCGCGATTTGCCACCCGGCCAATATATCTCGCTATGCGTGACCGACACCGGCACCGGCATGTCCGCTGAGACGATCGAACGCGCGTTCGACCCGTTCTACACGACCAAGCCGCTGGGCGAGGGAACCGGGCTCGGCCTGTCGATGATCTATGGCTTCGTCCGCCAGTCCGGCGGCCAGGTGCGGATCTATTCCGAACTTGGCCAGGGCACGACGATGTGCCTGTATTTTCCGCGGGTGCATTCGCGCGAGGATGCGGAGCAGGAATCGCCCCTTCATGCGCTGCCGACGCCGTCCTCTGGCGGCGAAACCGTGTTGGTGGTCGACGACGAGCCCGCAATCCGCGCGCTGATCGCCGATGCCCTCGCCGATTTGGGCTATACCGCGATCGAAGCGGGAGACGGGGCTTCGGGGCTGGCGATGCTCCAGGCCAACCCCGCAATCCAGCTGCTGGTCACCGATGTCGGCCTGCCGCGCGGAATGAATGGCCGTCAATTGGCCGATGCGGCACGAGTCGAACGCCCCGATCTCAAGGTGCTGTTCATCACCGGCTATGCCGAGAATGCGGTGATCGGCAACGGCCAACTCGAGCGCGGGATGCACGTCCTGACCAAGCCGTTCGCGATGGACGCGCTGACCAGCAGGATTCGCGAGGTCATCGGCGACTGAGCAATAGCCGATCCGTCGATCGATCGAGTGTGCATTCACCCGCTTGCCGCGCCCTACCCGTCTCTCTATCCCGCAACGCCATGCTCAAGCTCATCATCGGCAACAAAGCCTATTCAAGTTGGTCGCTGCGCGGCTGGCTGGCGTGCAAACAATCGGGACTGGCGTTCGAGGAAGTCGTCGTGCCGCTCTACGACGCCGACTGGGACAAGCGCCGCCAGGGTGACGAGTTCGCGCCGTCATCGGGCAAGGTGCCGATCCTGTGGGACGGCGACATCGTTGTTTGGGACAGCCTGGCGATCGTCGAATTCCTCAACGACAAAACCGGCGGCGACAAATTCTGGCCCAAGGACGAAGCCGCGCGCGCGATGGCGCGGTCGATGGCGGCGGAAATGCATTCGGGCTTCGCGGCGCTGCGCAACAAACACGGCATGAATATCCGCCAAGTCTATCCGCCCCGACAGCCGGATGACGACGTGGTCGCCGAACTGACCCGGCTGATGGAGATCTGGGCGCAAGCCCGCGCACGGTTCGGCGGGACCGGGCCGTTCCTGTTCGGCGAATTCGGCGCAGCGGACATCATGTACGCGCCCGTCTGTACGCGCATCGTGACCTATCAATTGCCGGTCGCGCGGTTCGCAGCGGCCTATGTCGAGGCCGTGCTGACGCACCCATTCATGCAGGACTGGATAGCCGGTGCGCAGGAAGAAGAATGGGTGATCGAGAAATTCGAACACGCCGCGGCGAATAGCTAGGTGCGGATGATGCAGTGCCATTGCCCGCGATCCGGATGACCGCCGAGCGATGGAGACCGACCAAGTCAATCTCGTCCGAGACAGTTTTGTCCAGATCGTGCTCGACTCCGATGCTGCCGCGCGGTCATTCTATGACCGCCTGTTCGAACTCGCCCCTGAAACCCGTCCGCTGTTCAGGAATGAAATGATCACACAGGGCCGGCATCTGATCGAGGCGCTGGGCAGGATCGTCACAGGGCTGAGCAAGCTGGACGACATGCGGCCCGGCCTACGCAAGCTGGCGGAGCGGCATGTCGATTACGGGGTGGAGGACCGCCATTATGCGGTCGCCGGCAACGCGTTGATGTACATGATTACCGTGCATGGCGGCTCTGCACTCGACAGCGCGACGATCGAGGCCTGGAAGACGGCCTACGCGCTGATCGCGGAAGTCATGATCGCTGCCAGCAACGACTATCGCGGATTGCGTACGCCGCCCTGACGGCCGGCCGCGGGTCAGAACAATGTCGTCAGCAAGTAGAACAGCGCGCCGACCGCTGCCGATGCCGGGATCGTGACGATCCAGGCGACGACGACATCGCCCGCGACACCCCAGCGTACCGCGCTCGCGCGCTTGGCGACGCCGGCACCGATGACGCAGCCGGTGATCGTATGCGTGGTCGATACCGGGATGCCGAGCAGCGACGCGGTGAACACCATGATCGTCCCGCCGGCCGAGGCGCTGAATCCCTGATGCTGCGATAATTTGGTGATGCGGCTGCCCATCGTTTCGATGATCTTCCACCCGCCCATCAACGTGCCCAGGCCCATCGCGATATAGCAGCTGATCGCCACCCAATGCGGCACCTCGAACTTGCCGTGGAGATAGCCGGTCGAGAACAACAGCACGGTGATGACGCCCATCGTCTTCTGCGCGTCGTTGAGGCCGTGGCTGAGCGAATAGGTGCCAGACGAGATCAGGTGGAGCACGCGGAAGCTGCGTTCCGCGCCGCGGTTGCTGGCACGCGAGAACATCCAACTCGTCGCCAGCATGATCAGCATCGACAGGATCATGCCGAGCACCGGCGACAGCACGATCGCGATCAGCGTCTTGTTGAGCCCATTCCACTGAATGCCGGTCATGCCGGCATGCGCGACGCCCGCCCCGATGATCCCGCCGACCAAAGCGTGGCTCGAGGATGACGGAATGCCCTTCAGCCAGGTCACGATGTTCCAGAACATCGCGCCGATCAGCGCGCCGAAAACGACCCCCGGCGTCACCAGATTCTTGTCGATCAGCCCCTGCCCGATCGTCGACGCGACCTTGTGCAGACTGGGGAAAGTGATGGTCAGGAAATAGGCGGCGAAGTTGAACACGCCAGCGAAGAGCACCGCATGCACCGGTTTCAACAGCCTGGTCGATACCACTGTCGCGATCGAGTTGGCGGCGTCGTGCAGGCCGTTCAGGAAGTCGAACGCCAGCGCGACGAGGATCAGGCCGACTAACAGCGGAAAGGCAAGGTCATGCATCGACTGGGCTCAGGCGTGATCGATGACGATGCCGTCGATCTCGTTGGCGACATCCTCGAACGCGTCGACGATCCGTTCGAGATGCTTGTAGACTTCGCGCGCGACGATGAATCGCAGCGTATCGTCGCGGCCATGTTCGACGAAGCTCCGCTTCACCCCGGCGCGGTGGATGTCGTCGGCATGGCCTTCCATCCGGACCAGGCGCTCGGTCAGTTCATGCAGGCGCCCGGCGTTGCGGCCGACATCGCGCAGTAGCGGCATCGCCTCGGCGGTCAGCCGTGCGGCGTCGACGATGATGCCCGCCATGTCCTTCATTTCCTGTTCGAACTCGCGAACCTCGTACAGGTCGATCGCCTGCACTGCGGCCTGCATCTCATCGATCGCATCGTCCATCGAGCCGATCAGGCTGGTGATGGTACCGCGGTCGAACGGCGTCAGGAAGGTTTCGCGCACGGTCTTGAGCACCGCGCGGGTGATCTCGTCGGCGTCGTTCTCACGCTCGATCACTTCGCGAATATGGTCGGACGCCGCGCCCGTTCCATCCTGAAGCAGCCGCGACAGTGCGTCGGCGGCGGCGGTGACCGTCAACGAGTGCGCCTCGAACATCTCGAAGAAGTTGCCGGTCTTGGGCAACAGGCGCTGAAACCAGGCGAACATGGGACTGATCCTCGATTTGGTAGCGGCGGCAAAGCCGGTGCGGCGCGCGGCCGCCTTGAATTCGGACGGGCCGAACGAACGGATGAGGTCGCTGAGATCGGGCTCGTCGACCATCGACGCCGCTTCGGGAAGGCTGACCCAGCGGCGCTCGCGCTCGCCTTGTTCCTTCCACGCCGTCAGCTCGCGATTGACCGCGAGCGGAAAGACCTCGACGTCGATCATCAGCGACGCGCCGTTCTTTTGCCGTTTGCGATAGCGATAGGTGCCGAGCGGTGTCGGACAGACGAGCCCCTGCACCCCCGCTTCCTCCTCGGCCTCGATCGCGGCCGCGGCATGAGCGACCACTCCCGAAGACGGATTGCCCTTGGGAATGACCCAGCGACGGTTTTCGCGCGAGGTGACGAGCAGGATGCGGATCGGAGCGTCGCTGGCGGCGCCTTCGGTCCGGTACGGCAAAGCCGCGATCTGGCGAATTGTCAGAACTCCCTCATTGGCGGCCACGCAAGCGACAACCGGCCGATCGTTCCGCTAGCATCCGGTGCGGCCGCGCGCCATCACAAAACCGCCAAAACGGTCTGCCGATCAGAACCTGCCCCCATCCTTTCGCCGTTGCTCGCCGACCGCCCCAGCCAGATGCATGTCGATATCGGGATAATGGCAATCGCTCGCTCCCCGACCGCCGACTGCGATGAACACGCAGTCGCTCGCCGACCGGTTCTGCAGCACATGGCCGTTGCCGTCACCCTTCGGGAAGGCGGCGATGTCGCCCGCGCGCATGGGAGTTTCGCCCTCGTCGTCGACCAGCACCGCTTCGCCCGATAGCATGACGACGAACTCGTCCTCACCTTCGTGCCAATGGCGCTGCGACGACCAGGCGCCGGGCTTGAGCGTCACATGGCTGAACCCAAAATCGGTGATGCCGCTGGCCGGAGCGAGACGCCGATACCAGCGCTCCTTCACCACGTCAGCATAGATCGGCGGATAGCCGGTGGCATTGGTTTGGGGGATCGCGTCGAGATCGATCTTGGGCATGGCTATTTTCCCCTGGGAGGATTCGCCGTCAGGCATTGTTCGGCGAATGGCATCGCGTCGCCCCCCGAAATGTCGTCGCGATCGTCATCCGTCGCGACGACCTTCGGGAAGCGCGTTCTGATCGCCGCGGCCACCGCCTGCGCCCGCGCAATGCGCGCCTCGGTCGGCGTCCGGTCGGGCCCTCCGGCCGCGCTTTTGCTGTCGAGCATGTCGCGCGCCAGGCGGACGGCGTCGTCGAGCCGGTCGGCAGCGGCGACGCAATGGCCGGGGGTGATGTCGACAGGCGCGTTATCGTCGGATTGCTGCGGCAAGAGCGATGCGGCGGCGAGAAGGAAGAGGATAGGCATTGGTGATTCTCCGCACCCCCGTACGCGCGGACCTTTCCCTTCCCGTCGTTGCAAGGCAAGAGGCGGAGCGTGTCCAACCGGGGAATGCCGTGCCTAACGTCGTCGAACTCACCAAGGCGTTGATCGCCGCCGAAAGCGTGACGCCCGCCCAGGGTGAAGTGTTCGATGTGCTTGCCCAGGCGCTGAGTGTGATCGGGTTCGAGATCGATCGCTTCACCGTCGGCGAGGAACCCGACGGCCCGGTCGAGAACATGATCGCGATCCGCCACGGCAGGGGCCCGCATTTCGCCTTTGCCGGGCATCTCGACGTCGTGCCGCCGGGCGACAATTGGACCAGCGCTGCGTTCGCCCCGGAGGTTCGCGGCGAGCTGCTCTACGGCCGCGGCGCGGTCGACATGAAGGGCGCCATCGCCGCTTTCGTCACGGCAGCGGCGCGGGCCGAAGGGCCGACGCTCAGCCTGTTGATCACCGGCGACGAGGAAGGTCCCGCCATTTACGGCACGCGCGCAATCCTCGACCGGATGGCCGCGCGCGGACTGACGCCCGATTACTGCCTGGTCGGCGAGCCCACCTCGACCGCGCGGCTCGGCGATATGATCAAGATCGGGCGGCGCGGGTCAGTCAATATCTGGGTCGACGTACCGGGGCGCCAGGGCCATGTCGCCTATCCGCATCTCGCCGATAATCCGATCCCCAAGCTGGTCGCGGCGTTGGCGGCGATCGACGCGATCGAGCTCGACCGGGGCAACCATTGGTTCCAGCCGTCGAATATCGAAGTGACCGACGTGACCGTCGGCAACCCGGCGACCAACGTCATCCCCGCCAAGGCGTCGGCCAGGATGTCGATCCGGTTCAACGACGAGCAGAACGGCGAGGATCTGGTCGCGTTGATCGAACGGACAGTGAAGACGCACGCCCCAGACGCGCAGGTGATCGCGCGCATTTCCGGCGAGGCGTTCTTGACCCAGCCGGGCGAACTCTCGGCACTGGTCACGCGCGCGATCGAGAAGGTCGCGGGCGTCGTGCCGGCCTTGTCGACCACCGGCGGGACGAGCGACGCACGCTTCCTGTCGCAACTCTGCCCCACGGTCGAGTTCGGGCTGGTCAACGCGACGATGCACAAGACCGACGAGGCCGTCGCGCTGGCCGATCTCGCCGATTTGGTCGACATTTATGCGGAAATCATCGCGGCCATCAGGTGATCGGCCTTGAGCTTCGAGAAGGTCCGCCGCGGCCGCAAATCGGCGTGTGGTGCGTGACACGCTCGGCTAAGCTGTTCGGAAATTCCTGAACATAGGACGATTCGTGGCCAGCTCACCGATAGCGCCCCAACTTTCTCCAGTCGGCGAGATATTGCGCGAATGGCGCGGCGCGCGGCGCATGAGCCAGCTCGACCTTTCGCTCGATACCGGGATTTCGACGCGGCATCTGAGCTGTATCGAGACCGGCAAGGCCCGTGCAAGCCGCGAAATGGTGGCGCGCCTGGCCGATGCGCTCGACATGCCGCTGCGCGACCGCAATGCGCTGCTCCGCGCCGCCGGCTATGCCGCGATCCATCCCGAAAGCGAGCTCGCCGCCCCCGCGCTCGACCGCGTGCGCCAGGCGATCGACCTGATTCTGGCGCACCAGGAACCCTATCCCGCTTTCGTCATCAGCCGGCATTGGGAAGTGCTGGAGGTCAATCAGGCGGCGATCCGGATGAACAAGCTGCTGCTCGGCGATTGGCAAAGCGCGCACAGCAATCTGATCCACCAATTGTTCGATCCCCATGACTTCCGTCAGGTCATCCTCAACTGGCCCGAGGTCGCGCGGCGGTTCGTCCGGCATCTGCACGACGACCTCGCCGCCAACCCGACCGACCGCCGCTCGCGCGCGCTGCTCGATGCCGCTTTGTCCTATCCGGGCGTGCCCCAGCGTTGGCAACTTGGCGATGCCGACGATGATGGCGACCCGATCGTCACCTTCACCTTCGCCAGCCCGCGCGGCGAGCTACGCTTCTTCGAGACAATCACCACCTTCGCCGCGCCGCACGATGTGACGCTCGACGAAATCCGCATCGACTGCACCTTCCCCGCCGACGATCATACCGCCGCGGTGTGCGCCGAACTGGCGCGGGCGGGTTAGGCGGGAATCAACCTGATCGGCAGGCCATCCCTGGGGCGCGGGATCGGGAACATCTGCCAGGCATCGCCGGCACCCGGATCGATTTCGATCCGATAGCGCGTCAACAGGTGCGCGATCAGCAGCTTCATCTGCATCTGCGCGAAATGCAGGCCCAGGCACATATGCGCACCGCCGCCATAGGGCACCCAGGCGAAGCGATGCCGGCCTTTCGACGCCTCGGGCGTGAAGCGCATCGGGTCGAACCGCAGCGGATCGGGCCAGATGTCGGCCATGCGGTGCGTCCAGGTGACGCCGATTCCGACATTGGTGCCAGCCGGAATGTCGAAGCCGCCAAAGCTGAAATCGCGCAGCGCGCGACGCGGCAGTGAGGGTACCGGCGGCATCAACCGGAGCGCCTCGCGGAAAGCGTAATCGGTCAAGGTCAGACGATCGAGTTGCTCGGTCAGTGGCAATTGCGCGTCGAGGCCGGCAATTTCCTCGCGCAACCGTTGCTGCCAATCGGGATTGCGCGCGAGCAGCATGACCAGGGTCGTCGTCGACGAGGTGATCGTGTCGTGCGCGGCCATCATCAGGAAGTTCATGTGATCGGCAATCGCGGCCGCCGACAGCTCCTGCCCGTCCTCGTCGGTCGCGCGGCAGAATTGCGAGAAGAAGTCCTCGCCATTGCCGCCCCGCGAGTCTCGCCGCCGCGCCGGGATCTCGCGTTCGAACCAGTCGATCAGATAGGCGCGAGCTTTGACGCCCCGCCGCATCATCGTACCGGGCAGCGGCGAGCGGATCGGCGCGACGCTCGCCTGGACCTCGTCGACGAATGCCTGGTTGATGCGATCGGCTTCGGCCCCGAGCGACACGCCGAGAAAGCTCGTCGCGGCGAGATCGAGCGTCAGCTTCTTGATCGCGTCGTAGAAGCGTAGGCTGCCGCCCCATTCGCCGATCCGCGCGGCGATCCCGGCATCGAGCTGGGTGGCGTAATGCCGCATCGGCTCAGGCTTGAACGCGACCGACAGCGTCTTGCGGTCGGCGCGATGCTTGTCGAAATCCATCAGCATCAGCCCGCGCGGGAACAGCAGATTGAGCAAGGGGCCCCAACCCTGCTCGGAGGAGAACAAGCGGTCGCGATCGAACAGGACGAGTTCGTTGGCATCGGGGCCGAGCAGAGTTACGCTGGTGCTGCCGAGCGCGCGATTGCGATAGACCGGTCCGAAGCGCTCGAACATCTCGCGCCCGAACTTGACCGGATCGGCCAGCAGGCGAAGCGAATTACCGAGGATCGGCAGGCCATCGTCGCCGGGGATATGCGCCAGCGACCGCGCCGGGTTACGCGGCAGCCAATGCGGATTGGCGCCAAACGTGTGGGCGTAGGCCATGTTGTTGGTTACCGCAGCCGAGCCTCAATAGCCAATCGCCCGGTCGCCCGAAACGCTTAGTGGCCGCTGCCATGATGTCCGCCACCATAATCGCCAGCGCCCCCGTCGCCTCCGGAATACCAATTGTCGTGATCGCCGCCGCTAGCTATGCCGCCCTTGGGTGGCGGCATCTTGACGACGATCGCAATGACCAGAGCAATCAGGCCAACGCCCGTGATGACACCGCCGGCGGCGACGACCCAGATCACTCGACCGTGACAGACTTCGCGAGGTTGCGCGGCTGATCCACATCGGTCCCCTTCACCACGGCCACATGATAGGCCAGCAACTGCACCGGCACCGCATACACCAAGGGCGCGATCAGCGGGTGGACTTTCGGCATCTCGATCGTCGCCAGGCAGCCATCGCCCGCTTCGGCCAGGCCCTCGGCGTCGGAGATCAGCACGATCTTGCCGCCGCGCGCCTGGCTTTCCTGCATGTTACTGACGGTTTTCTCGAACAGCGGCCCGGACGGCGCGATGACGATGATCGGCACATTTTCGTCGATCAAGGCGATCGGCCCGTGCTTCATCTCACCCGCGGCATAACCTTCGGCATGGATGTAGCTGATTTCCTTTAGCTTCAGCGCGCCTTCCAACGCCAGCGGGTAATCAGGGCCGCGGCCGAGATAGAGCACGTCGCGCGCGGGCGCGATCAAATGCGCCATGGCCGCGATCGCATCGTCATAAGCGAGCGCGGCGTTGAGTGCGGCAGGCGCCTCGATCAGGTGGCGGACAACCTGGACCTCTTCCTCGCGGCTCATCTTGCCCTTGACCACCGCCAGATGCGCGGCGAGCGCGGCGAGTACCGCGAGCTGGCAAGAGAATGCCTTGGTCGAGGCGACGCCGATCTCCGGCCCGGCATGCGTCGGCAACAACAGATCGGCTTCACGTGCCATCGTGCTGGTCGGCACGTTGACGACGACGGCGATCTTCTGCCCGGCTTTCTTGGCATGGCGGAGCGCCGCAAGCGTGTCGGCGGTCTCGCCCGACTGACTGATGAATAACGCCAAGCCGCCATCCTCGAACACCGGATCGCGGTAGCGGAACTCGCTCGCGACATCGATATCGACAGGCACACGCGCGAAGCTCTCGAACCAATATTTGGCGACGAGCCCGGCATAGAAGCTGGTGCCGCAGGCGACGATGGTGATGCGCTTCACCGTTGACAGGTCGAAATCCATCTGCGGCAGCGCGACGGTCTGCTCGACGCCGCGGATGTACGAGCGCAAGGTCTGCGCGACGACGATCGGCTGCTCGTGGATCTCCTTGAGCATGAAGTGACGGTAATTGCCCTTCTCGATCATCGCGCCGGTCGCGCCCGAAATGGTGATCTCGCGTTCGACCGGATTGTTCTCGGCGTCGAAGATTTGCGCGCCCTCGCGGGTGATGACGACCCAGTCGCCCTCATCGAGATAGGCGATACGCTGGGTCAGCCCGGCCAGCGCCAGCGCGTCCGAGCCGAGATAGGTTTCGCCCTCGCCATAGCCGACCACCAGCGGCGAGCCGAGCCGCGCACCGATCAGCATCTCGGGATGCTCGCGGAAGGCGATCGCCAGCGCGAAGGCACCACGCAATTGCGGCAGAACCTGCTGGACCGCCTCCTGTGGCGATTTGCCCGCCTCGACCTGCTCGCTGACTAGATGCGCGACGACTTCGGTATCGGTCTCGCTCTCGAACACGCGGCCGCGCGCCTGGAGCGCTTCGCGCAGCGGCTTGAAATTCTCGATGATGCCGTTGTGGACGAGCGCGACTTCCTTCGTCGCGTGCGGGTGGGCGTTCGACGTGGTCGGTGCCCCATGTGTCGCCCAGCGGGTATGCGCGATGCCGGTCGTGCCGGGCGCCGGATCGGCGGCGAGCACCGCCTCGAGATTCTTGAGCTTGCCCTCGGCGCGGCGGCGGATCAGTTGGCCGTCCTGGACGGTGCAGACGCCGGCCGAATCATAGCCGCGATATTCCATCCGCCGCAGTCCTTCGACCAGCCGACCCGCAACCTGTTCCTTGCCAACAATTCCGATGATTCCGCACATGGTTAGGGCGCCTTCTTACAAAACATAGGGAACACGGATACCAGGCATATTGGCCGGGAAATCCTTGGTATTGCGGGTGACGAGGACACGCCCGCGCACCATTGCGCTGGCGAGAATGATAGCGTCGGGTGATTTGAGGCGCGGACGCTCGCGGCGCAAGGCGGCGGCACGCGATGCTATCTCGGCGTCGATTTCGTCGACCCCGAACCCGGAAAGGAACGCCTCGACATCGCGCAGCATCGCGCCCGACCCTTTCGACAGCACTTCTACCCATACCATCCGGCTGATCCAGACGCGCGCGCCCAGACCGATTGCCCGGCGAATTTCGGCGCGCGCCGGATCATAGCCGACGAGCGCGTCGGTCACGATATTGGCGTCGAATGAGTAACCGCTCACTTGATGAGCGGCTTCTTGGGATCGGGATAGCGCCCCGCGAGCATATCGAGATGGATCTGGCGCTGACGATCGTCCTCGGCATCGAACAAATCGGGGAATTCCGCCCTGACCTCTTCGTAATCGTCATCCCAAGGACGCGTCGACGCGGCGCGTTCTCGCCGCTGCCACTCGACCGCGTCGCCGATATCGTCCCGGTCCTTCCATGCGCCGAACCCGCGCTCGATCCACTCAGTACCGTTCGCAGGCTGCGAGTGCGCTTTGTAGGTTGCGACCGCATCACGCAGCACCGACGCGCGCGATCTCCCCAACTCGGCCGCGCGCTGGTCGAGCCATTTCAGGTCTTCATCAGGCAGGTCGGCGAGGATACGCGTCATAACGATATCTAGATATCATATCATGATATCATGTCAACCGGTCGGAAAGTTAGTATCAACGAATTGCCGAGAAAATTCGGCCGGATCTGGCTGCGTTCCATAGGCTTGAACGAACGGCTCACGACCCTTTTCCCAAATCTCGCGGATCCGGCCAGGGAGCGCCGATGGGAACTCCATTTGCTGCGCAACGATTTCGTCCCAGCTCCCTTCGAAGCCAAGGGTCTGGCGAAGCTTTGGCTCCATGGCGGTTAACGTTTCGGCGACTCCCTGATCGAGCTCGCCAATCGCGTGCAATACGTAGCAATCGAGAAATCGGAGGAACGGCTTGCCGATGTAGCGATCGCTCATTTCGCAGCCTTCTTCGCCGCCATCATCTCGCGGAACCGCTTCGCCCAGCCCGGCTTGGTCTGCTGGTCGGGGCGAACGAGGCGCAACGCATCGGCCTCGACATCCTTCGTCACCGTCGACCCCGCGCCGACTATCGCGCCCGCGCCGATCGTCACCGGCGCGACCAGCGCCGAGTTGGAGCCGATGAACGCGCCCTCCCCGATCACCGTCTTGTACTTGAAGAAGCCATCGTAATTGCAGGTGATCGTGCCCGCGCCGATGTTCGCGCCCGCACCGATTTCGGCGTCGCCGAGGTAGGTCAGATGGTTGGCCTTGGCGCCCTTGCCGAGCACAGCCTTCTTCACCTCGACGAAATTGCCGACCTTGGATTTCTCGCCCAGCACCGCGCCGGGGCGTAACCGGGCATAGGGGCCGACCTCGGCGCCGCTGCCGATCGTCGCGCCCTCGATATGGCTGAAGCCGCGGATGGTCGCACCGTCCGCAACCGCGACGCCGGGGCCGAAAAAGACATTGGGCTCGATCAGCACGTCGCGGCCGATTTGCGTGTCGAAGCTGAACCAGACGGTCGCGGGATCGACTAGGGTCGCACCGTCGGCCATTGCCTGGACGCGGCGCCTGGCCTGCCAGCTGGCATCGACCGCGGCGAGTTCGGCCCGGCTGTTTACCCCGGCGACTTCCTCGGCATCGGTCTCGACCACTACCGCGCCGCGACCATCCCGGACCGCCAGCTCGGCAAGGTCGGTAAGATAATATTCTCCCGCGGCATTGTCGTTGGTAACCTGCGCGAGCAGCCGGAACAGATCGGTCGAGCGCACCGCCATCAGGCCCGAATTGCACAGGGTCACCGCGCGCTCGTCGGGCGAGGCGTCCTTATATTCGACGATCTTCGCGATGCGGCCATCGGCGTCTGCAATGACGCGGCCATAAGCGGCGGCATCGGCGGGACGGAAGCCGAGCACGACGACGCTCGGGTCACCCTCGCCGTGGAGCCGCTCGGTCATCCGCGCCATCGTGGCGGTGGAGACCAGGGGCACGTCACCGTACAGGATCAGCACGTCTCCGTCGAAGCCGGAGAGCGCCGCCTCGGCCTGGCGCACGGCGTGGCCAGTACCGAGTTGCTCGGCCTGGATCGCGACCTCGACCCCGAGCGGGGTCACCGCCGCCTCGACCTGTTCGCGACGCGCGCCCGCCACGACGACGATCCGTTCAGGATCGAGCACTTGCACATTGTCGATCAGGTGAAGCAGCATCGGCCGCCCCGCGATCGGGTGAAGCACCTTGTGCAAGTCGGATTTCATCCGCGTGCCCATGCCGGCGGCAAGGATGATCGCGGCGATTGGATTGGTCATGACAGGGGTCTCCGTGGCCCGCGCCCTGCCACGAACATATTGCCTTTTCCATAGCGTTGCTGGCAGGCGGCGTCGGGATGAACGATTTCCCCTTTGGCCTGGTCGGCTTCGACCTCGATGGCACGCTGGTCGACAGTGTCGCCGACCTGGCAGCGGCAGTGAACCATGCACTGGCCGAGATCGGGCGGGCGCCGCTGGCAATCGACCAGGTGCGGCCGATGATCGGGGGTGGGTCTGGAGTGATGCTGCAGCGGGCGCTGATCGCGACGGGCGGAGACGAGCAACTCGACGCCCTGCTTCCCGGAATGCTTGCCTTTTATGCCGCGCATATCGTCGACCATACGCGCCCATTTCCGGGCGTGGTCGAGGCACTGGATGCGCTGCGAAAGCTGGGGGTGACCTTGGCCGTGGTGACCAACAAGCGCGAACACTTCTCCTTCGCACTGCTCGATGCCCTGGGCCTTACCGATCGCTTCGCGTGCATCATCGGCGGCGACACGCCGGGCCTCGTCGCGATGAAACCGGACCGCGCGCCGATCGACCTCATGCTGCGCAACTGCCGCGATGCCCGGCCAGCGGTATTTGTCGGGGACTCGATCTATGACGTGGGCGCGGCGCGCGCCGCCGGTATCCCGGTCGCGTTGTTCGCTCCAGACGGCGGCGGCATCCCGAGCGCCAACGCGATCTTCACCGACTATCGCGATCTGCTGCCGACGCTCGCGCGTATGGCTGAGACCCAGCCAGCTATTTGAGCAAAGCCGCCGATTCGACGTGATAGCCGATCAGCACGGGCTTTCCGCTGTTCAACCGATAAACGAAATTCTCGCTCGCGGGTCCGCTCGAATAGACGCTGGCATAGCTGGCCGTGAAGGTGTGATCGCCATTGTTGATATTGTCGTTGAACCCCTGCCGCGCGGTTGACCGGAAGGTGCCGAGCTTGGCGTGGATCTTTTCGATAAAGACAGGAAAGTCGACGCTGCCATTCTTCATTTCCGGCCCGGCTGCGGCGGCGATCGCCGCGAACTGACCGTTGTTCAGCTTGGCGTGGAAATCGGCCACCGCGGAATCGGTGGCGGACATGTCCTGCCCCATCGAACAGCCCGCCAGCGCCGCCGCGGCGGCCAGCACTATCGCGAAACGCATCGTCGCCCTCCTGTCCCTATCGCGATCAGTCTGCCGCAGCGCAGGCGGCGCGGCTAGCGCGGATTGCCTGGCCGCCGCGCCCGCTCTTCGTCATCGGCACGCGCGATCATCAGGCGAGCGATGCGATCCGCCGACTCCGCCATCTCGCTCGACCGTTTCGGCAAGGCGGCCTGCGCCGAGCGATAGAAGCTCTGGGCGTCGGCATAACTGCCCGCCGCTTCCGCGCACACGCCGAGATTGTAGAGCACCGACGGATGATTGGGCAGGCGGCCGTTTAGCTCCGCCCATTGCCGGCACGCCGAGGTCACATCCCTGTTGGACAGCTTCACGATCCCCTTGAACTCGTTGCCGATATCCTTGGGCATGCCGTCGCGGTCCTCGCGAAAGCGGACCTTGTAGGTTTCCACGCGCGGCCGCACGTCGAGGCGGATTTTCTGCGCCAGGTCGGTGATCATCGCCGATACCGCTTCCTCGGTGGTGCGCCATGGCGCCTTGCCCTGGCACCAGGTCGTTTCGTCCCGCGACGGCTTGTTGTCCGACCAGACCGGCATGGTGTCGGCGACGCGGAGCAAGCGGACACTGACCGTCAGGTTGATGACGCGACGGAAGCATGGGAGGTCGACCTTGGCCCGCTTGGTGCACTTTCCGTCCTGCTTGCCGTCCTTCCATTCGACGCAGCGTTCCTCATTGCCCTGATACTTGCTTTCCTCGACCCCGGTGGTGACGCCGCCAGAAAGCACGCCGTCGGGCCGGCCGGCGGGGACGCCGATCGCCTGTTCCAGCGCCGCCTCGAACTGGCGCGCATCGCGGCCGTTGAAGCGATCGACCACGACGTTTTCGAGCAAATCCGCCTCGCGGACATTAGCCGGAAACTTGCCGCGCATCTGCGCGCTTTCGGCCCAAGCTGCGCTGCTGCCTACGCACAGGCCGGCGAGCGCCAGCGCGATCCACATTCTGGTCATGATGATCTCCCCCGAATCGCCGCTTCATATCATCGCGATCCGGTGGTCGTCAGCCCGCCTCTTTGCGCCATTTGGTCCAGAGGTGCCGCGCCAGCATCAGCGGCGGCATGCGCAGCCAGTGCGAGCGCGCATAGAAGCCGAGCCGGGTGACCGGACGGGTCTGCCGCCCCCAACCGTCACGCGCCGTCAGCCTGCGCAGATAAAGCTCGTCGTCGCTTCCCGAGCGCGCCCAGCCGTCGGGTAATTGGGTATCGTACAGCGCATGACAAAGCCGCAGGGCGCGGCGCACCGCCGGAGCCAAGCCGTGTCGCCGCGCGCGTTCGGCCAGGCCAGCGACGCCGAAGTCGTCGACCAGGCAGTGGATGTCCCACAGATTGCGCATCCCGCCCGACAGGTCGCCGTCCGCGAACAGATGCGCGGCGGCGTGACAGATCATGTCGTCGGAATTGAGCATGCGCAGCCCGTTCGGTAACGCGATGCTGTCGGCGATCAGTGCATCGGCATCGGGCGTCGGGCGCGCGGTCAGCGGCAGGATCGTGTGGTGCACGTCGATCATGCGATCACGCTCGCGATGGATCAGCGGCGGCAATTCGTGCATCCAGCGACGATAATAGGCATCGTCGTAAGGGTCGGGCTTGACCCATTCCCACCCGGCACCGAGCAACGCCGCTTCGACGCGATCGAGGTCGGCGCGCGGCACCAGAATGTCGAGATCGCCGACGAATCGCCCCCGCCCCGCCGCCAGGCCCGCGGCGATGAACGCGCTGCCCTTGAGCAGCACCACCGGCACGCCGAGATCACCGAGCGCGCGGCGCGCCATCTCGACTTCCCACAGGGCGACGAGCCGCCCCTGCGCACACGACGCCTTGGCGTCGTCGAGGAAACGCTGCGCCGCCGCCGGCTTGGCGATGCCATCGAGCCGATGCGCCAGCGTCGCGCTCAGCAATTCGGCGCGCGCCATGGTCAGCAATGCTTGCCAACCTGGGCCATTTAGCTCCGCGACGGAGGCAGGGTCGGCCAGTGCCCGCGCCAGGAGACGACCGTCTACAGCGACGCCCATAACGCCTCGACCTGCGCGATCGCGCTTTCGGTATCGGGATAGTCGATCGCGCGCGCCGGCGTCTCGACGACTAATTGCGTCAGCGCCGTGAAGCCGCGTTCGGCAAGCGCGACGTAGTTGGTCGACGCCTGGGTGAGGCGGACGAATACTTCGCTGGGCGCGACCTCGCGAGTCGCGGCGTCATGTCCGAAGGTGGGAAACAGGATCAGCGCCGGTCGCGCGGGCTCGAGCATCGCGGCAACCGATCGCGTATCGGGAACCAGGTGGCGGATCGCGCCCTTCGGCGTATCGGCGAGTAGCGGACCGAACATGCCCGGTGCAGCCGACTCCATCACCGCGATGGCTTCGTTCTTCAGGCTGATCAGACGCGGAAAGGCATGGATCAGGCCAGTCGCCGGATCGAGCAACGCGAATTCGTCCCCCATCAGCCGCCAACCGCGCGTCATCAGCAATGCCGCGAGCGTCGATTTGCCCGCCCCCGACAGGCCGGTCATCACCAGCGCCTTGCCATCGCGCTCGACCGCCGAAGCGTGCAGCAGCAGATACCGCCGCTGGCCGAGCGCCATCTGTAGGTTCATCGCCATCTCGGCGGCGAGCAGCCCGTGCTCGAGGCTGAGCGGCGCGGCTTCGGGCAGAACAAAGTCGCCGCCGATCATCACTTTGGGTCTGAAGAGGCGTCGCCACGGCCGATCGGCGAACAGCCGCACGGTGAAATCCGCGATGCCGTCCTGTGGCTTGGGGTAGCTCGCATAGAGCTGTTCGAGCGCCGCGATCGGCCCACGCCAATCCGACCCGACGCGGAATCCGACCGGGCCGATCGCGACCGAGAAAACGTGCCTCATCGCCGCTCGACGAGCCCCGTTTCGACCAGCTCGTCCAACCGCGCCGCTAGCGCGGCAGGATCGGCGTCAACCAGGTCATAATCTGCACGAAGTTTCACCAGCAACGCCGCGGCGTCGAGCGGTGCTTCGGTCAGTGCCTCGAGGATTTCGGGTGCGGGTGACGCCATCAAATGCGTCTGCCCCGAAGCGCGATGATAGATGGCGGTCAGCAGATCAACCGGCACGACGATCAGGCTGTCGGGCGATGCGGCGCGATAAAGGGTCGCCATCTCCCGCGTCCGGCGGCTCAGCCGCGCGGCATCTGCAGCGAGGCGAAGCAGGTGAAGCCGGCGGTGCCATGCTGCAGGCGGCGGATATAGGCGGTATAAGCGCGGCTCTGCTCGTCCGTCGTGCCGGGCAAGGTGCCACCGTTGAGCGCGGTGCGGACGTCTTCCGCCTTGAACGGCTTGGTCGCGCCGGGAAAGGCGTCCTTGGTGCCGTTGGGGACAAGCGATCCGTCGGCTGAGACATACATGCCGGCGCGACCGGGATCGGGGACCGGAATCTCGCAGGTCAGTACCGAGGCACTGGTCTGCGCGAGCGCGGGACGGATCGAGATAACCACCGACGCGGTCGCGGCGCCGAGCATCAGCGCGCGGCGGCGCGTCGGCTGCGGTTCGTTCGCCTGACGATCGGTCGTGTTCTCGTCCATGGTTGAGACGCCTTTCACATTAGCACGCGACTGGCAAGCCGATGAAATGGTTACCGCGCGCGGAGGGCACGGGCATTGCCGCTGACTGGCGCACGCCCTAGGAACCACCGGGCAATGACGACCCGCTTCGGCCCTCGCTTCATGCTCGGCATGCTCGCCGCTCTGGTGGCGGCGATCGGCGTGTTCGTCCTGTCGGGCGACGTGGCGAGCGCGCTGGTGACTTTGGTCGGTGCGATCATAGCCGCGCTCGTGACGCTAGGCGTCGATCCCAGCCCGGCGGCATCAGCCGAACCCGACATCGGCACCGCACCCGCGCCGGCACGATTGGGCTCGGTGCTCGAGGCGATCGTCGAGCCCGTGCTGGTGATCGCCGGAGGCCGGGTCGAGGAAGCCAATGGCGCCGCCCGCGACGTGCTCGGCAACCACATCACCGGCCAGGACGTGCGGCTCGCGATCCGCCACCCGGCCGCCGCCGAGCGACTGACCGCACCAGTTGGTGAGGGATCGTCCGAGGCGATCAATCTGGTCGGCCTGGGAACGCTCGACCAACGTTGGGAATTGCGCGTCACCGATCTGCCCGACGGGCGGCGGGTCGCGCATCTGATCGACCAGACGCGCAGCTATGCCGCCGAGCGGATGCGAGTCGATTTCGTCGCCAATGCCAGCCACGAATTGCGCACCCCGCTCGCGTCGATCCTGGGTTTCGCCGAGACGCTGGCCGATGGCGCCGGCGAAGACCCGGCGATGCGCGATCGC
Organism: Sphingomonas sp. P4_G2; assembly: GCF_056401155.1. Classification (NCBI taxonomy): domain Bacteria; kingdom Pseudomonadati; phylum Pseudomonadota; class Alphaproteobacteria; order Sphingomonadales; family Sphingomonadaceae; genus Sphingomonas; species Sphingomonas sp. P4_G2. The sequence continues at coordinate 379,054 of NZ_JBFUJY010000004.1, forward strand.
TTCCTCAAGGTCATGGCCGACGAAGCCCGGCGGATGCAGCGGCTGGTCGAGGACCTCATCTCATTGAGCCGGATCGAGGCGGAAAAATACCGCCTGCCCGATGCCTCGGTCGATCTCGCCGACCTTGTTTCGGAAGTTCATTCGGAGATGATGGACAGCGCGGATGGACGCGCGGCGGAGATCGTCACTGATATCGCCGCGGACGTGCCCCCGGTCGGCGGCGACCGCATCCAGCTGAGCCAGGCGCTGCACAACCTCATCGGCAACGCGATGAAATATGGCCGCGCCGGAACGCCGGTGACGGTCAAGCTGTCGCGCGATGCCAGCAACATGGTCCGCTTGTCGGTCGGCGACGAAGGCGACGGCATTCCGCCCGAACATATCCCGCGGTTGACCGAGCGATTCTATCGCGTCGATTCGGGACGCAGCCGTGCGCTTGGCGGCACGGGTCTGGGCCTCGCGATCGTCAAGCACATCGTCGAACGCCACCGCGGACGGCTGGATATCGCGAGCCAGGTGGGGCGCGGGACGGTGGTGACGATCCTGTTACCGGCCGCGTTGTCATCAAAAGGTAACGCGACTGTCACAGAGGGCCCGAAACCGGCGTGATAGCGCGCCGGTAAGGGGCGAGTCGCCCCGGCGGGAAGGCCCATCATGATTCGCACGATCGCGCTGCTCGGCGCGACATCCCTGTTTCTAGCGGCGTGTCAGGACCAGGCGGCGCTGGCGGGGGCCGGGCGCGACCGGATCAGCGTCGTCGGATCGTCTACCGTCTATCCCTTCACCACTCTGGTCGCCGAGCAATTCGTCGCGGCCAATCCGGGAGTACCGGCACCGGTGATCGAATCGACCGGCACCGGCGGTGGGCTGAACCTGTTCTGCAAGGGATTGGGCGGCCAATATCCCGATATTGCCGACGCCAGCCGGCGGATCAAGGCAAGCGAATACCGGACCTGCGCGGCGAACGGCGCAGGCGACTTGCTGGAAATCCAGATCGGGCTGGACGGCGTCGCCTTCGCAGAGGCCAATGAAGGCCCCAAGCTGCAACTGACTCCGGTCGACCTCTACAAGGCGCTGGCGGCCGAACCCGGCGGCCATCCCAACCGTGCGAAGACCTGGCACGACGTCAATCCGGCGCTACCGGCGATCGCCATCCAGGTCTATGGCCCGCCCTCGACCAGTGGCACGCGCGACGCAGTCGCCGAGCTGATCCTGGCGCGCGGCTGCGCACAAATGATGCCGGACATGGCGGCGACCCGTGAGACGCACCCGGACGATTTCGCCAAAACCTGCACCCGGGTGCGCGACGACGGCCCCTATATCGACGCGGGCGAGAACGACAATCTGATCGTCCAGAAGCTCCAGGCCAATCCCAACGCGATCGGCATTTTCGGCTATTCCTATCTGGAAGAGAATAAGGACCGCCTGAACGGCGTTCCGCTCAACGGCATCGAGCCGACCTACGAGACGATCGCGAGCGGTCGCTATCCCGGATCGCGCCCGCTGTTCCTCTACGTCAAGAAGGCGCATCTCAGCGCCATCCCCAACCTGAAGGCATTCCTCAATGCCTATACACAGGCCTGGGCGCCCAACGGACCGCTGGTTCGCCGCGGGCTGATCTCGGCACCCGCCGATGTGCGTGCGCGCTCGGCGGCGATCGTGCAGCGCCAGACCCTGCTCGACCCGAAGACGTTGAGCTGACGACTTGCCGACGCTCGCGCTCCTTTTTCTCGTCGCCGGACTCGGGCTGATCGCCTGGTTGTCGGGGCGCGTCCGCGCGATCGCGTTCCGTAAGGCGCCGGGGCAGCGTTTCTCGTCGCTGCCGCGCCATCACGGCTCGTTTGCTGCGATGTGGACCATATTGCCCCCCTTGCTGTTCCTCGCTGTGTGGGGAGCGTGCGCGCCAGGCCTGGCGACGGACGCCGTGCTCAAGACGCCAGCGGCGGCGCAGCTTCCGCCGCCCGGTTTCGAGCGCGCGGCGATCCTGTCGGAGGCGCGCGCGATCGCCAGCGACCGCCATCGCACCCCGCTCAATCCGCTCGCGACCCAGCTCGCACCGGCTTATGCTTTGGAGCAGGCCCGCTATGGCTGGATCGGCGGAGCGACCGCTTTACTGCTCGGCCTTGCCGGCGGGGCCTTCGCTTTCCTGCGCATCCGCCCCGGCTTCAACGCACGGACCAGGATCGAGCGGATCGTGATGGCCGGCCTGCTCGCCGCCTCGCTCATCGCGATCCTGACGACGATCGGCATCGTCGCCTCTCTATTGGTAGAGAGCGCACGCTTCTTCGGCACGGTGCCCATCACCGATTTCCTGTTCGGTACGCATTGGAGTCCGCAGGTCGTCGATCCCAGGAATCCTGGCGCGAGCCTGGGCGCGGTGCCGCTATTCTGGGGAACCTTCTTCATCGGCGCGGTCATCGCGATGCTGGTGGCGATCCCGTTCGGCCTGATGAGCGCGATCTATCTGACGCAATATGCCTCGCCTCGCCTGCGCAGGTGGATGAAGCCGACGCTGGAGATCCTCGCGGGCGTGCCGACCGTGGTCTATGGCTATTTCGCCGCGCTGATCGTCGGGCCGGCACTGCGCCAATTGGGGGTCGCGATCGGAATTCCCGGCGCCACATCGGAAAGCGCGCTGGCCGCGGGGCTCGTGATGGGCGTGATGATCATCCCGTTCGTCTCGTCGATGGCCGATGACGCGATCGCCGCGGTGCCGGCGGCGATGCGCGACGGCAGCCTGGCGATGGGCGCGACGCCGAGCGAGACGATCAGTCGCGTCCTGCTGCCAGCCGCTCTGCCCGGCGTGGTCGGCGGCGTCCTGCTGGCGATCAGCCGCGCGATCGGCGAGACGATGATCGTCGTGATGGCCGCCTCGGGCGCCGCGACGATCAGTCTCAACCCATTCAATTCGGCGACCACGGTCACCAAGCAGATCGTCGACCTGCTGACCGGCGAAGCGAGCTTCGACAGCCCCAAGACGTTGGCCGCGTTCGCGTTGGGGATGACCCTCTTCGTCATCACCTTGCTGCTCAACATCATCGCGCTCACCGTCGTGAAACGGTATCGGGAAGCCTATGAATAGGCCGCTCGATCCCGCCGCGGTCGAACGCGTGCCGACCGACTGGAAGAATCCGCAGATGGAGCGGCGCGTCCGTCGCCGCTATGCCGCCGAGCGCCGCTTCCGGCTGTTCGGGCTGGCGGCGATCGTGCTGTCGGTGAGTTTCCTGCTGTTCCTGCTCGTGACGATGGTGGCCAACGGCGCGCGCGGCTTCGTGACGACAGAGGTCGCGCTGACGATCGATTTTCCGGCCGCCGGACTCGGCCTGACGCCGGATCGGATCAAGGGGCCGGGTGCCGATCTCGCGCTCGCCGGCGCGGAGCTCGACGCGGTCGTCGATCGGGCCGCAGCCGCGCAATATGGCACCGAGGGGCCGGCGTTGTTTTCAGACGGCGCCGACACGATCGTCCGCCGGGCGCTCAAGGCCGATCCTCGACTGGCGGTCGGCCGGGCTAGATTGTGGTTGCCCGCCGCCAGCGACATCGACACCGCGGCCAAGGCAGATGGCACGCCGCTGGCCGAGAAGCGCGCGCAGGTGCTGACCGACGCCGGACAATTGCGCACCGGGTTCAATTGGGGCTTCCTGTCGGGATCGGATTCGACCGATCCCACCGCGGTCGGCATCTGGGGCGCGCTCAAGGGATCGCTGTTGACGATGCTGGTGACCTTGGTGCTCGCCTTCCCGATCGGCGTGCTCTCCGCGCTCTATCTCGAAGAATATGCGCCGCGGAACCGCTGGACCGATTTGATCGAGGTATCGATCAACAACCTCGCCGCGGTGCCGTCGATCATCTTCGGCCTGCTCGGCCTCGCGGTGTTCCTCAACACCTTCCAGCTGCCGCGCTCCGCGGCCTTGGTCGGGGGGCTGACGCTTGCGCTGATGACGATGCCGGTGATCGTCATTGCCAGCCGCAACGCGATCAAGGCGGTGCCGCCCTCCATCCGCGACGCCGCGCTCGCGCTCGGCGCCAGCCCGGTCCAGGTCGTCTTCCACCACGTCCTGCCGCTCGCGTTGCCGGGCATCTTGACCGGTACGATCATCGGCATGGCGCGCGCGCTCGGCGAAACCGCGCCGCTGCTGATGATCGGCATGCGCGCGTTCATCGCGACCCCGCCGGGCAAGTTGACCGATCCGTCGACCGTGCTGCCGGTCCAGATCTTCCTGTGGTCGGACGAAGTCAGTCGCGGCTTCATTGAAAAGACTTCGGCAGCGATCATCGTCCTGCTCGTGTTCCTACTGGCGATGAACGGCGTCGCCATCTACCTTCGTAACCGTTTCGAGACCCGCTGGTGACCGACAACAAGACTCCCTCTGATCACAAGATGACCGCGCACAATGTCAGCGTCTGGTACGGCGCGGCGCAAGCGATCAGCGATGTGTCGATCGATATCGACCAGGACAAGGTGACCGCGTTCATCGGCCCGTCGGGCTGCGGCAAATCGACTTTCCTGCGCACGCTCAACCGGATGAACGACACGATCGCCTCGGCGCGGGTCGAAGGCGATATCCGGCTCGACGGCGAAGACGTCTATGCGCGCGAAATGGACGTGGTTCAGTTGCGCGCACGCGTCGGCATGGTGTTCCAGAAGCCCAACCCCTTCCCCAAGTCGATCTACGAGAATGTCGCCTATGGTCCGCGCATCCATGGCCTGGCGTCGTCCAAGGCCGACATGGATCGCATCGTCGAACGCTCGCTGGCGCGCGCCGGCCTGTGGGGCGAGGTAAAGGATCGGCTGTCGGATAGCGGCACCGCTCTGTCGGGCGGCCAGCAGCAGCGTTTGTGCATCGCGCGCGCGATCGCGGTCGATCCCGAAGTGATCCTGATGGACGAGCCGTGCTCGGCGCTCGACCCGATCGCCACCGCCAAGATCGAGGAACTTATCCACGAATTGAAGGGCCGCTACGCGATCGTCGTCGTCACCCACAACATGCAGCAAGCCGCGCGCGTGTCGCAGCGCACCGCCTTCTTTCACCTCGGCCAGCTGGTCGAATACGGTCAGACGTCGGACATCTTCACCAACCCGCGCGAAGAGCGGACGCGCGATTACATCACCGGCCGTTATGGCTGAGGAGTTTGAGCGAATGGCAACGGGCCAGGAACATACGGTCAAGGTGTTCGACGACGAGATCGGTCAACTGCGCGGCCTGATCAGCCAGATGGGCGGTCTGGCCGAGCGCGCGATCCACGACGCGATGAATGCGTTGCAGCGGGTCGATCTCGACCTGGCGCAGCAAGTCCGCCTCGCCGACAAGCAGATAGACGTGATCGAGGCCGAAGTGGAAACGCTGGCTGTCCGCATCATCGCGCTGCGCGCCCCGATGGCCAACGACCTGCGCGAAGTCGTCGCCGCCTTGAAGATCGCCGGCGTGATCGAGCGGATCGGCGATTACGCCAAGAATATCGCCAAGCGGGTGCCGATGATCGAGAGCGAGCATCGTATCGAGCCGATCTCGGTCATCCCGGCGATGGGCAAGATGGCCGCCGAAATGGTGCACGACGCGCTCGACGCCTTCGCCGCGCGAGACGCGCGGGCCGCGGTGGATGTCTGCATGCGCGACCAGGCGCTCGACGATTTCTACGACAGCATCTTCCGCATGCTGGTGACCTATATGGTCGAAAATCCCGCGACGATCGGTCAGGTCGCCCACCTGCTGTTCGTCGCCAAGAATCTGGAGAGGATCGGCGACCACGCTACGAACGTCGCCGAGATGATTTATTTCGCCGCTACCGGCACGCAAATGACCGAGCGTGAGCGCGGCAAATCAGGGGAAATGTGATGGCACGCGCCAAGATGTTGCTGGTTGAAGACGACGCCGCGCTGGCGGAATTGCTGGTCTACCATTTCAAACGCGAGGATTTCGAGGTCGCGCACACGCCCGACGGCGAAGAGGCGTTGCTGCTCGCCAAGGAAGCGACTCCCGACATCGTCCTGCTCGACTGGATGGTCGAGGGATTATCGGGAATTGAGGTGTGCCGGCGTCTCCGCCGCATGCCCGAGACCGCGAACATCCCGATCATCATGCTGACCGCGCGCGGTGAAGAAGAGGATCGCGTCCGCGGGCTCGAGACCGGCGCCGACGATTACGTCACCAAGCCTTTTTCTCCCCGCGAACTGGTCGCGCGGGTCGGCGCGGTGCTGCGCCGCGTGCGCCCGGCGCTGGCCGGCGAGCAGCTGACTTATGGCGATATCGAGATGGACACGGTCGGGCATAAAGTGCGCCGCAGCGGCGAAGTCGTGCCGCTTGGCCCGACCGAATTCCGCCTGCTCAAGCATTTCCTCGAACATCCCGGCTGGGTGTTCAGCCGTGAGCGCCTGCTCGACGCGGTATGGGGACATGATAGCGACATCGAGAGCCGCACGGTCGACGTCCACATTCGACGGCTGCGCAAGGCGATCAATCGCGGCGACAGACCCGACGTCATCCGGACGGTGCGATCGGCGGGCTATGCCCTCGATTCGGGGGCGTAAAGAATCGCATCCGAAACGAGGGAGCAAATTCGGGTGTGGCGCGTTTGGCCCCTGTCACGCTGAGATCGTGCAGAACCAGGAGAGTCGCATGAAGTTGATACTCGTTGCGGCGGCCGCCATGATCGCGATGCCCGCCATTGCGCAGAATACGCCCGCGCCGCCACCTGCCCCCGATCCCCAGACCGCGCCGGCTCCTGTCGACCCAACTCCGCCGCCGCCAGCGCCGATGCCCGCACCGCCGGGACCGCCCGCTGGCGCTGCAACCATGACTATGGGACCGCCGGCGCCTGTCGTGCAGCCGCTGCCTGACGCTGCTGCCCCCGCTACCGGTGCTGACGTGCCGTGGTGCACCAAGACCGTCGTCGATCATTGCAAGGAGCATTCGGCGCCGAACGGCGCGCGCCTGCACACGACACCCCGCCCACCGGGGAAATGACCGCTCTGATCGCCTGAATGAAGCGGAGCCGGTCGACGCCCGGCTCCGCCGTACCGGAGGAGGTCGGGATGAGATTGATCCTTTTGGCCGCCATCGCTGTGACGATGCCTGCATTGGCGCAGGAGAATCCGGCGTCGACCCAGCCGCCCCCCGCGCAAAGCGCGGGCGCCCCCCCGAGGGGCTATGCCCCGCCGCCGGCGCCCCCACCCCCTCCTGGCGCGACAATCGTGTTTCAGCCGGCGCCACCGCCCGACGTGGCGTTTCCGCCGCCAGCACCACTGGCAAGCTACCCGCCCTGCAAGCGCGGTCAGTTCGACAAGTGCATCCAGCGTAACGATCCCAAGTAACGACAAGAAACGGGTCGTAAGCTCCCTCTCCCGGCGCGGGTCGGCACGCCCGCGCCGGGTTTTTCGTGTCTGCGGTATGGCGGGCTTGCACGGCGCGTACCTTTGGCTAGGAAGCGCTCAAACCATTTAGGGAGCACTTCATGACCATCCGTTTCGACGACAAGGTAGCTATCGTGACCGGCGCGGGCGGGGGCCTGGGCCGCGAATATGCACTGGCGCTGGCGGCGCGCGGCGCGAAGGTCGTCGTCAACGACTTGGGCGGCGCGCGCGACGGCACCGGTCATTCGGACGCCGCGCTCAAGGTCGTCGAGGAGATCAAGGCCGCGGGCGGCGAGGCGATGTCGAACGGCGGCAGCGTCACCGAATATGAGCAGATGGTCGAGATGGTCGCCAAGGCCAAGGAAGCCTGGGGCGGCGTCCACATCCTGATCAACAATGCCGGCGTGCTGCGCGACAAGAGCTTCGCCAAGATGGAGCCGGCCGATTTCAAGTTCGTCGTCGACGTCCACCTCAACGGATCGGCCAATTGCACCAAGGCGGTATGGGAGACGATGCGCGAACAGGCCTATGGCCGCATCCTGATGACGGCGTCGTCGACCGGGCTGTTCGGCAATTTCGGTCAGGCCAATTACGGCGCCGCCAAACTCGGCCTCGCCGGGCTGACCAAGACGCTCTACCTCGAAGGCGCGAAGTACAACATCAAGGTCAACACGATCGCCCCGACCGCCGGCACACGGATGACCGAGGATCTGTTCCCGGCCGAGGCGTTCAAGGCATTCGCGCCGGAGAAGGTCGCCCCTGCCGCACTCTATCTGGTCAGCGAGGACGCGCCGACCAACGCGATCGTCGGCGCCGGCGCCGGCGTGTTCCAGGCAGCGTACGTCACGCTGACCCAGGGCAAGCTGCTGACCGGCGACGAGCTGTCGCCCGAAGGCGTCGCGGCGCATTGGGCCGAGATCACCGACCGCACCGGCGAGCTCACCCCGCAATCGGGCAACGAACAGTCGATGTCGATCATGAAGAAACTGACCGGGGGTTGAGGCGACCCTCAAATCCTCCCCGGCACGGGGAGGGGGACCATTGCGCAGCAATGGTGGAGGGGGCCCGCGACAAACCAACAACAGGCCTGGAAGTCAGCGGTGGAGGGCCCCCTCCACCACCGCCTTCAGCGGCGGTCCCCCTCCCCGTGCCGGGGAGGAATTTTTATTCCCCCACCGTCCGCTGAATCAAATCCCTCAGCCACACCGACGCCGCGTCGGCGTCGCGTTCGACCGGGTGGAACAGGAAATGCCGATCGATGCTCTGCTCGATCGGCAGCTCGACCCCGCGCACGTCGAGCTTCGGCCCATAAGCGGCGATCAGCCGCGACGGCAGGATGGCGACGAGATCGGTCCGCGCGACCGCCATCAGCGCCTGCAGATAATGCGGCACCACCGCGGCGATGCGACGGTGCAGGCCCTGGGCCGCCAACCAATCGTCGACCGGGTCGCTCGTCGCCCCGGCCCCGACCACCGCGACATGCGGCGCATCGAGCATTTCGAGCACCTGCCGCCAGGTTGCCGGCTGCCCGACATGGACAGCGAGCAGATCATGGTCGTCGAACAAGGGCGCCATGCGCAGCCCGGCGAACAAGCCAGTGTCGGTACTGATCGCGAAATCGAGCGTGGCGATCACCGGATCGTTCGGCCGTGGCCAGGGAATGAGGTCGATCCGGCAGCCGGGCGCCTCGCGCGCCATTGCCTCGATCAATGGTGCGAGCACCGTCGCGGCGACGACGTCGGGGATCGCCGCCCGGAACACGCGCTGCGCTCCTGCCGGGTCGAACGCTTCGCCCTCGTACAAGGCGGCCGCTTGCTTGAGCAACGCCCGGACGGGATCGGCGAGTGCCTCGGCACGCGGCGTGCGCTTCATCCCCGCTCCGCTGCGCACCAGCAGCGGGTCGCCAAAATCCTCGCGCAGCCGAGCGAGAATGCGGCTCATCGCGGGTTGCGACACCGATATTATCTGCGCAGCCCGGGTAACGCTGCCGCTTTCGATCATCGCCAACAGGGCACGCAACAAGTTCAGGTCGTAGCGACCGATATCCAATTCCGACATGCGCAATATCAGAACTATTCATTTTCAGGATAGTCAACCCAAGCCCATGACGTTGCGGGATAAGGAGAAAGTCATGAGCGCCGAGCGGAACAAGCAAGTGATCGAACGCATCTATGCCGCCATGGCGCAGGGCGACCGCAGTGTCTTCGCGGCATCGGTCCATCCGGATTATGTCTGGCGTTTTCCCGGTCATTGCAGCTGGTCGCGACGGTTCGATGGCCAGGAGGCGATCCATCGCGACTTGCTGCGCCCCCTCTTCGGCTTGTTCGCGACCGACTATACCGCACATGCGATCAATCTGGTGGCCGAAGGCGAGATGGTGGTTGCGGAAGTGCGCGGCGACGTGATGCTCAAATCCGGCGAGCGGTACGACAACCATTATTGCTTCATCTTCCACTTCCGCGACGGCAAGATCGCCGAAGTGGTCGAATATTGCGACACCGACCTCGAGGAGCGAGTGCTCGGCAATTACGATATTGTGTTGGCCGCGTACCGGGCCAGCGGACCGCATTGAACCGCCCCTTTGGTGTATTGCTACACTAAATCACCTATGGTACATGATCTCCTCAGAGGAGGAGTGCCATGTATAGTGAAAGCGATCTGGAGGGCGCGGTGGCGGCGGGTGTGATCCCGCAATCGACCGCTGACGCTTTCCGCCAGCATACCGCCGCAATGCGCGCGTCGCCTGCGGTCGACGAGGAAAGCTTCCGGTTGTTGACCGGGTTCAACGATATATTCGTCGCCATCGCCATCGCGCTGTTGCTGACGTCGATCGGCTGGCTCGGCGGTTGGGTAAAGACGGGCTTGGGTGGGCTTGGGGTCACCATCGCGGCCTGGGCGTTGGCCGAATATTTCACCCGCGTCCGGCGCATGGCACTCCCCAGCATCATTCTGCTGCTCGCGTTCGCCGGCGGCGTCGCGGCGACGATGGTCGGCACCTTGGTCGACATCAACCCGGACTGGAGCGACCAGACGAATGCACTCATCGCGACCGGTATCGCATTGGTGACCGGTGGTGCGACCTGGCTGCACTGGAAGCGGTTCATGGTGCCGATCACCGTCGCCGTGGGCGCAGCAAGCGGCGTCGCTGCCCTGGTCGCGCTGTATGTCGCGGTAACGCATGTCAACGAGGATGGCATTTTCCCGCTGGTGTTGGTCGGCGGCATCGGCACCTTCGCGCTGGCGATGTGGTGGGACGGATCGGACCTGACCCGCACGACGCGGCGCAGCGACGTCGCCTTCTGGTTGCACCTCGCCGCCGCGCCGATGATCGCTCATTCGGTGTTCCACATGCTCGGCGTGTTCCAGGGCCAGATCGGGGTTGCCCAAGCACTGATCGTGATGGCGCTATACCTTGTGTTCGCCTTCATCGCGCTGGCGATCGATCGCCGCGCATTGCTGGTATCGAGCCTGGCCTATGTTCTCTACGCCCTGTCGATGCTGTTCCAGCAGGCGGGTGCGGTCGAACTGTCGATGGCCTTTACCGCGTTCGTGATCGGATCGGCGCTGCTCACGCTCTCCGCCTTCTGGCACCCGATGCGGCGTGCGGTGATCGGCACGTTGGGCAATCTCGGCAACCGCCTGCCGCCGGTGCAGATGCCCGTCGCGGCCTGACGCTCAACGCTTGCGCGCCCCTTGTCATCAGGCGCGAACCTACCCGGCGGCCCACCCGGCCGCCGGGCTTTTTCTTGTCCGGCATATCGATCGATCCGCGGGCCCCTATCTTGCTAAGCGAATTGGAAATTTGGCATAGCTTGCACGCAACGTGCTGGGGGGTTCTGATGGGCGCGACGAGTCTGATTGCATTGTTGGGCGCGCTGGCCGCCCCAATCCCGCCCGCCAGCAAGTGCCAAGCGGCAAAGATCGCCGAATTCCCGATCACGATGACGGGGCGCTCGCCGATCGTCGATGCCCGCTTCGGTGACAAGACCGCGCGCTTCATCCTCGACAGCGGCGCGTTCTACAGCACCATCTCGCGAGCAAGTGCTGCCGAATTCGGGCTGAAAGTGTCGGCGGCACCACCCTGGTTCAGGCTGAGAGGAATTGGCGGGGACACGTCGGCAGGCATCGCGGAAACCGACACTTTCTCGCTGGCTGGGATCAAGCTTCCGAAAGTCGAATTCGTCGTGGGCGGCAGCGATATGGGATCGACCGGCCTGATCGGGCAGAACATCCTCGGCCTCGCCGATGTCGAATATGATCTGCCGCACGGCGCGGTGCGGCTGATGAAGACCAATGGCTGCGGTCGCACGGGTCTCGCCTATTGGGCCGGTGATAAGCCGTATACGATGCTGGATCTCGAGGGAAATCCGGACGGTATGTTCCGCCCCCACACGATCGCCACCGTCATGCTCAACGGCGTCAAGATCAAAGCCCTGTTCGATTCCGGAGCACAGAGCTCGCTCCTGTCGTTGGCGACTGCCAAGCGACTGGGCGTCACGCCGGACACGCCGGGCGTGGAATTCGTCGGCAATGGCGGCGGACTTGGCACGCGCAAGGTGCCGACCTGGCTCGCCACGTTCGACAAGATCGATATCGGCGGCGAGGCGATCAACAAGCCCAGGATTCGCATATCGCAACTCGATCTCGGCAATGCGGACATGCTGATCGGGGTCGACTTCTTCCTGACCCACCGGATGTTCGTGTCGAACGCGACCCACAGGATGTTCGTCACCTATGAAGGCGGCCCGGTGTTCGGCCTGTCGCCCAAAGGCGCGCGGTCGGTCGACGGCAAGCCGCTCGACCTTACCGACAAGGCCGCCGACCCGACGACGGCGGAGGAATTCTCGCGGCGCGGCGCGACCTATGCTTCCAACCATAAGCTGACCGAGGCACTGGCCGATTTCGACAAGGCGATCGCGCTTGCCCCTAATGAGAGCCGCTATTTCTATCAGCGCGCCGAGGCCCGCTTCGCGAATGGCAACCGCGCCGGCTCGCTCGCCGATCTCGACCGCTCGATCAGCCTTTCTCCCGATTATGCCGATGCGCGGCTGCAGCGCGCGCAATTCCGGCTGCGCGGTGGCAACGAGGCCGGCGCGCTGGAGGACGTGAAGGCAGCCGACAGCGCCCTCGCCCCCTCATCCGATAAGCGTCTGGCCGTTGCGTCGTTATACGATCGCCTCGGCGCGCCCGACGCCGCGCTGCCCAGTTTCGACTCGTGGCTCAAGAGCCACCCTGAAGACAGCAGCCGGGGAATCGCGCTCAACGGCCGTTGCTGGGTACGCGGTCTGCTCAATCGCGACCTCGACAAGGCGATGGACGATTGCAATGCCGCGCTCCGGGCGCTGCCGCGCGACGCCTCCATCCTTGACAGCCGCGCGCTGATCCGGGTGCGTCGCGGCGAATGGAAACAAGCGCTGGCGGATTATAACGCAGCGCTGACGATCAACCCGCGCAGCGCCTGGTCGCTCTATATGCGTGGGCTGGTCGAAGCGAAATCGGGTCAGGACGGCCAGGCCAAGGCCGATCGCGCCGCGGCGATCGCCATCGATCCCAAAGTAGCCGACCGCGCAAAGAAATACGGCCTCGAGGGATAGCGGCGCCAATCGAAAAATTTTCCGGCGCCTGTCGAATCCGCTCCCCCTTGCGCGTCTCCGCGGTACGATCGCATTCCGGCGGTCGCGGGAGATATAAGATGCATTACATGATCCTGATCTACGAGGACGAGAGCGTCTATGGCGACAAGAACGATACGCCAGAGATGCAGGCGATCGTCGCCAAGCACTGGGACCTCGTCAGCGACCTGGGCGACCAGTATAAGACCGGCGCCGGGTTGGCGATGACCTCCTCTGCGACCACGGTCCGCACCGTTAACGGCAAGCAGACGATCCATGACGGCCCCTTCGCCGAAACGCGCGAACAGCTCGGCGGTTATTACGTGATCGAGGCGGACAATCTGGACGACGCGATCGCGGTCGCGCGCCGCGTGCCCGTCCGCTTCGACGGCTCGATCGAAATCCGGCCGTTGCTCCACCCGCCGGGCAAGTGATGATCGAGCCGGTGCTGCGGGCGGACGGCGGGCGGATCACTGCCGCGCTCGCCGCCCGCTTCCGCGACCTCGACCTTGCCGAGGAAGCGCTGGCGGAGGCGTGCGCCCGGGCGCTTTCCGCCTGGGCCGACGCCCCGCCGGCCAATCCGGCGGGCTGGCTCTATCGTGTCGCGACCCGTGTCGCGCTCGATAGCTTGCGGCGCAGCGCGGTACGCCATGCGACCGCCCTGCCAGAGCCGGAGCCCGAACCGACCGTGGAGGAGTTGATGACCGCCGCACCGCTGATCCCTGACGAACGGTTGCGGCTGATCTTCGTCTGCTGCCACCCCGCCATCCATCCCGACGCGCGCGCCGCGCTCACGCTCAGGCTGGTGTGCGGCCTGTCGGCGCAGGAGATCGCGCGCGCTTTCCTGATCGCCGAACCCGCGTTGCTGCAGCGGCTGACTCGCGCCAAGCGCAAGATCGCCGATGCTGGCGTTCCGTTCGAGGTGCCCGGCCCCGATCACTGGAGCGAGCGGCTCGATGCCGTGCTGTCGACACTGGAAGTCGCCTATGCCCATGCGCACGCCGACGGCGCCGGAACCGGACGCCATGCCGGTTATGCCGAAGAGATGCTGGGGATCACGGCGGCACTCGCGGCGATGCTCCCGACCGAACCGGAAGTGCAGGCGCTCGCTGCGACTGTCCGCTTCGCCGAAGCGCGCCGGCCGGCACGGGTCGATGCTGATGGCATGATGGTGCCACTCGCCGAACAGGATCCGATGTTGTGGGATACCTCGCTAATCACCGAAGGTCGCCGCTATCTCGCCCGCATCCTGACGCATCCACTTCCAGCGCGCGGCGTGCAGGCGCTGATCCATGCTGAATGGTGTGCAAGAGGGTCGCTCGCCGATGCGCCGCCCTGGCCCGCGATTCTGACCCTTTATGACGCGCTGCTCGCTTGCCGAGACGATCCCGTTACGCGCCTCAACCGCGCAGTAGCATTGGCCGAAGTGCGTGGACCGGCGATTGCGTTCGAGGAGGTCGACGCGCTCAGCCACGCCGGCCTGGCTGATTACCTTCCCTATCACGCGTTGCGCGCCGACCTGTTGGCGCGGCTCGGACTCGCCGATGCCGCGCGCCGGGCCTATGACGCCGCTCTCGCCCTCGCACCGGCAGGCGCGGAGCGCCGCTGGCTCGAGCGCGGCCGGTCCGAATGCCTGGATTGAGGCGGCTTTCGCGATGAAGGGACCCGGAACCTTTGGCGTGCCACGCGGTTGAATCTGGCTAACGTGTCAGCGGCACGGCACGACGAAGGGGACCGAGTGGATCGCGAACTACGTCACACCGACACGAAGTCGGAAAACGATCGATACCGCCTGCTGGTCGATGCGATCACCGACTATGCGATCTACATGCTCGACCCAGACGGGATCGTCACCAACTGGAATGCGGGCGCGCAACGCTTCAAAGGCTACACCGCCGATGAAATCATCGGCCAGCATTTTTCGCGTTTCTATTCGCCGGAAGATCGCAGCGACGGATTGCCGGCGCGGGCGCTGGCCATAGCCCGCACCGAAGGCAAGTTCGAACAGGAAGGCTGGCGGATCCGCAAGGATGGCGAACGTTTCTGGGCGCATGTCGTCATCGACCCGATCTGGGCGAAGGACGGCGCGCTGATCGGTTTCGCCAAGATCACCCGAGACTTGACCGAACGCCAGGCCGCCGCGGAATCCTTGCGCCAGAGCGAGGAGCAATTCCGGCTGCTGGTCCAGAGCGTGACCGATTATGCGATCTATCGCCTCGATCCCGAAGGCCATATCGTCAGCTGGAATTCGGGTGCCGAACGAATCAAGGGCTATACGCCCGCCGAGGCCATTGGCGCCCATTTCTCGCGCTTCTATACGGAAGAGGATCGCCTGGCCGGCGAGCCCCAACGCGCTCTGTCGATCGCGCGCGAGCAGGGCCGCTTCGCCGCGGAGGGTTGGCGCGTTCGCAAGGACGGCAGCCGGTTTCGCGCCAGCGTGGTGCTCGACCCTATCCTAGGCGACAAAGGCGAGCTCATCGGTTACGCGAAGGTGACGCGCGACGTGACCGAACGCGACGATGCGCAGCGCAAGCTCGACCTCGCGCGCGAGGCGCTGTTCCAGTCGCAGAAGATGGAAGCGATCGGTCAACTGACCGGCGGTGTGGCGCATGATTTCAACAATTTGCTGATGGCCATCCTCAGCAGCCTGACGCTCCTCGAACGGCGCGTCTCGGGCGACGCTTCCGCGCAACGGCTGATCGACAATGCCCGGCAAGGCGCCGAACGCGGCGCCGCGCTCACGCAGCGCATGCTCGCCTTCGCGCGCCGCCAGGAACTCAATCCGGAGCCGGTCGACGTGCCCGGACTCGTCCGCGGCATGAGCGATCTGCTCCAGCGCACGCTCGGCCCTTCGCACCCGATCGGGCTGAAATTTCCGCTGTCGCTCCCGCCGGTGCTCGCCGATGCCAATCAGCTCGAAATGGCGCTGATGAACCTCGCGGTCAACGCGCGCGATGCAATGCCCGACGGTGGCGCGATCACGGTTGCCGCAAGCGAAGTCACGGTGCGCGACAGGGAGGTCGATGGCCTCGATCCCGGGGGTTACGTCAAGCTCGCCGTCGTCGATACAGGGTCCGGCATGGACGCCGAGACGCTGGCGCGCGCGACCGAGCCGTTCTTCACGACCAAGGGAGTCGGCAAGGGCACCGGGCTGGGCCTGTCGATGATCCATGGCCTTGCCGAGCAAATGAAAGGCGGACTGGCCCTGCACAGCGTCGTCGGACGCGGCACCACCGCCGAACTGTGGCTGCCGGTTACGAATGAATGCGATAAAGCCGTGCCTGAGCCGACGGCACCGGCCGCGATCGTCGACCAACAGCGCAACCTCCGCATCCTGGTGGTGGACGATGACAGCCTCGTGCTGATGAACACCGCCGCCTTGCTCGAGGATATGGGGCATGTCGCGATCGAAGCCAGCTCGGCGGCGGAGGCACTGGCGGTGCTCCGCGGGGGAGCGGCGATCGATCTGCTGATCACCGATCAGGCAATGCCGGGCATGACCGGCGCGCAATTGATCGAGCAGGCGCACGAATTGGTCGGCGACCTGCCGATCATCCTGGCATCGGGCTATGGCGAACTGCCCGAAATGGCATTTCAGAGCATCGTCAAACTCGGCAAGCCGTTCGGTCAGGCGCAACTCGCCGCCGCGATCCGCAAGGTAGCAGTCGAACGACAGGCTCGAACAGGCGCCGATCATGCGCCAGCGCCCGCCTTGAAAGCCGAGGTCGTTGGCCATGCATGACAGCGCCAGCCAATTTCCTCAATAGACGCAACTATCCGACAATATATATCGATAGTTATAACAGACCCGAATTTGGATTTACGTAGTAAACCCTGGCCTGTTATTTTCTAAATCTCGATGTTACCAATATTCATGGGGAGAACTTCGAGCATATTTTATAGTAGCTGCGTGCTGTGTTTCGCTTGTGCCGGTGCGACAGGTGCGCGTGCCATGGACGAGCCATTCCTGTTCGCGGCCCTTCAGCCGGAAAAGGCGGACCAGACCGCTGGTCCTCAGGATCAGCAGCCTGGAACTGCGGATGACATCATCATTTACGCATCCCGACAGGGCGTGTTGCCGGGTGTCGCACCGGAAAACGAGCTCAACGAAGAAGATATTGCCGCATACGGCGCCAACAGCGTCGGCGACCTACTCGATGACGTGGGCGGCGCGGCCGATTCGTCAGGTGAAGGCCCGGTGATCCTGATCAATGGTCGGGAAACCACCGGGCTGAACACGGTGAACGACCTTCCGACCGAAGCGATCCGCAAGATCCAGGTATTACCGCAACGTGTTGCCGGTCGGCTGGGTGAACGCCCAACCCGGCGGGTGATCAATGTGGTGCTCAAGAATAACCACCGACAACTCACCGGAAACGCCGAAGGCACGTTCGCAACCGCTGGTGCGGGACGAAGTTACAAGGGCGAGATCAACTTGTTGCGGCTGAAGGACGGCAATCGCGACAGCCTGGTCCTACGCGCCGAGCGGGTCGACCCGCTGTTCGAAAGCGACCGCAACATCGTCAGCGAGCCGCTGACGGCACCCTATGATACACGCGGCAATATTTTCGCCTCTACGATCTTTGGCGCGGAGATCGACCCGGCGTTGAGTGCGCTCGCGGGACAAATGGTCGCTGTCGCACCGGTTCCAGCCGGCAATGCGGCGCCGACATTGGGTGCGTTGGCAGCCAATGCCAACAAACCCAATTTTACCGATGTTCGTGATTTTCGCACGCTTACTGCTGGCAAGCGCACCTTCTCGGTGAACGGCAACATTGCGCGGCAATGGGGCAAGACAGCGCTCTCGCTCAATGCGCGCGCGGAATGGGTGAGCACGGACTCGCAGTCGGGCCTTGCCGGCGTGTCGCTATTGCTGCCGGCCGGTACCCCATTTTCGCCGTTCACGCGCGATGTCAGGATCGCTCGATACGTCGGCGATGCGCTGCGCCAGCAGGGGCACAACGCCAATCTCGAGCTTGGCGGCGATTTCACGACGCCGGTCGGGAACTGGAACCTGCGCGTTGCCGGGAATTGGCAACACCTGGCCGCCAGGACCGACAGCCAGGCAGCCTTCGATCCGACCCTGCTCCAGGCCGCGATCAGCGCCGGGACGGTGAACCCGTTCGGAGCGCTGCCCGCCGACCTGACGGCGCTCCGCTACAATTTTTCGCGTTCGCGCAGCGACAATGCGTCGTTGCGGGCGACGCTTTCCGGTCGGGTGTTGAAATTGCCGGCGGGTCCGGTGCGAGCCGCAGTGACAGCGACGGTGCGAACCGACCGACTCAATGGACGGTGGGAATTCCTGTCGGTGCCGAACGTGACGAAGTTTACGCAAAACGAAGCGGCACTTTCGGGCAACCTTCAGGTTCCCCTCCTCGGCGACAAGTCGCCGATCGGCAATTTGGAGCTCGACCTCAATGGAGCGATCCGCAGGCTCAACCGGATCGGGACGGTCGAGGATTTCGGCGCCGGCCTGGCGTGGCAACCGGCCAGGTCACTGAATGTCCGCGGCTCGTTCGACCTGCAGCGGCAAGCGCCTTCGGCCCAGACGCTCAGCGACCCGCAGATCGTCTACGATAATTATCGTATTTTCGACTTTGTCACCGGACAGACGGTCCAGGTCCGCTATATTACCGGGGGTAATCCCAACCTGCCCGTCGCCAGGCGGAGAATCTGGTCGGTCGGGGCCACTTATCTGCCGTTCAGTAACGCGAATCTCATCCTGTCCACCGAATATTCCAGGCGGCGAACCACCAATCTTCAGTCGACACTCCCCCCTGTCAACGCGCAGGTCCAGGCGGCATTTCCCGATCGCTTCGTGCGCGACGCCAACGGCGTTCTGACGCTGGTCGACAGCCGGCCGGTCGCCTTTGCGTACGACAATAGCGACCAGTTGCACTCGCGGATCGACTTTCACGGTTCGCTCGGAAAGCCGAGCCGGAAACGCGCGGCTGGCCCGGGGAGCGATCCCGACGGAGCTTTTTCGTTCGACGGCCGACCACGCTTCAATTTCAGTATCGAGCACAATTGGATCCTCCGCAGCGTGCGTCGGGCCCAGCTTGGCCTGCCCGAGGTCGACCTGCTGGCCGGGGGCGCGACTGGATATGGCGGGGGCTTGGCTCGGCACACCGTCCGGGTTTCGGCCAACCTCGCGGCTCGGGGTGTGGGGATGCAGCTTTCCGGCATCTGGCGCAGCGCAACGCTGATCAAATCCGCCGATACGCCCTCGCCAAGCGACCTCTTTTTTTCGGCGCAGACCAGCGTCGATATGCGGCTTTTCGCTGATCTTGGCACCCTGGCACGGGGCAGCAGCGTGTTGAAAGGAGCGCGCTTGTCGTTGTCGGTCACCAATCTGCTGGATTCCAAGCAACGGGTTCGTGACGGCAACGGACTGACGCCGACACGATATCAGCCCTATCTGCTGAACCCGCTCGGGCGCGCGATCACGATCGGCCTTCGCAAGGCATTTTGAGCCGGCGCAGCTCACCGCCGCCGGGAATCAAAAGCCCCGCCAGTGTCAGCTGGCGAGGCTTTTTGAAGTTCAGCTAGCTGGCAAATCAGATCACCGGAACCGTGACCCAATTGTGGCTGCCGTCATTGAGGTTCGGGACGCCGACAGTCGCACCACCATTGTACCAGACAGTCGTGCACTTGTCGCCGGTATAGCCGTTCTGCTTGCTCCAGGCACCCGGCAACTTCGTGCCCGTCTTGCTCGGCGAGATGCAGACAACGACCTGGCCGATGATCAGCGTCGCACTGGTGTCGAAGCCTTCGCCAGCATCCTCGTGGGCGCGGAGCGCATTGGTCTGGTCGACGTTGACCGCAGTCTGCGCTTCGTTGCCCTGCAACGTCGCCGGATCGTTATAGGCATCATGGTGTTCGGTGTAAGCGGCGGTGCCCTGGAACTTGCAGTGCGGATTGGCGTCGCTGCCGCCATGGAACGGGTCGCCCCACCAGCTCGGGAGGTTCAGCGGATCCGAGCCTTGTGCGGTGAAGGCGGCGCAATTGCCCCGAACCGCATCCTCGGAATCGCCGAAGTCACCGTTGATGACGTAGATGCCGACCGCCGGATGGTAAATGTCCACGGCGGGATGATAGACCGCCTTGAGGATGTCGCAGCTGAACGCATGGGCGTACGTCGTCTTGAACGTTCCCATGAAATCATAGGTGCTGGCGCTGTAATGGCCCCCGACGGCCTGCTTGATCCCGAACATGTTGACGCTGCCGCCGTTGCGATACGGGTCGCCAAGAATTTCGACATGCGCCGGGGTAAAGGTACCGGCGCCGACCAGGGTGCCGGGAATTGCGTCGGTAATCGAATGGGTGCCGGTTTCGACAGGTCCAGCCGCCAGCGTCACTGGGCCGAGGACCACTTGGCCGGTCCAGATGTCGCCGCCCGCACCATCGGTGTCGTGCACCAATGCCGCCGCGTCACAGGTCGCCTGCATTCCGGGAAGAACAACCTGCCCGGGATCGGCTGCCGGCGTCGGATCGACAAGGGTGACCGCGGCGAATGCCGGAATCGGGGCGACGGAGACTGCGAGCGCGACAATCGCACTCGCAGAGGCTCGAAAGGTCGAGATCATGGTCTACTCCTAATTTATTCCGCGAATTCATCATCTCCCGTCGACGACTCGCTGTTCAATCGGGATCTGTGGGAATTTTGTAGGTAGTAGTAGCTATAGTAAATAGGACGTTTACGTCTTTATGGTAAAAATATGGCCTAATACGACACCAAAGATATAAGATGTTATTCAAGTATAACTTTGGTTATATTAATCAAAATTAGCTCTTTCTGTCTTCAGCATTAGAACTTCTTCTTTTCTTCCAGACACTCCCTTCCGCCGAATATACCGATCTTCAGAGCGGCATAAGCTATGTCCTAAGCTCGAAATGGGTATGAGCAAACGCGTCAGCGGATTGCGAATCGTTAGGTTTCCGACCATATCGGCCGCACTGCTTTGGCAAACAGCAGCATCACTTGGGGCCGCCTTCGGGCGGCCCCTGCTTTGTCCGGCCTATTTCATCTGCCGCCTGGCAGAGGCCATCGTCGCCTTGCCATATGGCGGCTTGAGGCCAGCGAGCTTGGCGATATCGAAGCGCGACTGGCGGTACACCGCCTTGGCGTGGCTGAACGTCCTGAACCCGTCATGCCCGTGATACGCACCCATCCCCGACGGGCCGATGCCGCCAAACGGCAACTCCTCGTTGGAGATGTGGAAGATCACGTCGTCCAAGGTCACGCCGCCCGAGATCGTGCGATCGAGCACGCGGCGGCGCTCCCTGTCATCGCTGCCGAAATAATAGAGCCCCAGCGGCCTGTCGCGCCGGTTCACCTCGGCGATCGCGGCATCGATATCGTCATAGCGCCGCACCGGCAGGATCGGCCCGAAAATCTCTTCCTGCATCACCGTCATGTCGTCGGTGGCGTCGCGGATGATGTGGAGCGGCATCTTGCGGCTGTTCGACGCGGCGAAATCCTCGTTCGCCGGGTTGACCGTCTCGATCGTCGCCCCCTTGGCGCGGGCATCCTCCAGCCAGTCCTGCAGCCGCTGGTGATGGCGATCGTTGATGATCGAGGTGTAGTCAGGATTGGCGAGCAAGGTCGGGTACATCGCCGACACCGATTGCTTCAGGCCATCGACCACCGCTTGTTCCTGATCCGCGGGCACCAGCATGTAATCGGGCGCCAGGCAGATCTGACCGGCATTGAGCATCTTGCCGATCGCGACGCGTTCGGTGCCCCGTTTGACGTCAGCCGAGCGTCCGAAGATCACCGGCGACTTGCCGCCGAGTTCGAGCGTCACCGGCGTCAGATTGTCTGCCGCGGCGTGGAGGATGTGCCGGCCGATCCCGGTGGCGCCGGTGAAGATCAGGTGATCGAACGTCAGCCCCGAAAACTCCTTGCCGACCTCCGGCCCACCCGACACGAAGGCGAGCTCGTCCGCGGCGAAATAGCTGGGGCAGATTTCCTCGAACAAGGCGGCGACGCGCGGCGTGAACTCGCTGGTCTTGACCATCGCGCGATTGCCCGCCGCGAAGACGCCGGCCAGCGGCGCCATGATCAGGTTGACCGGAAAATTCCACGGCGAGATCACGCCGACCACGCCCTTGGGCTGGAATTCGATCCAGCCCTTGGCGCCGAGCAGCCCGAGCGGTGCGGTCACCGGCCGGCGCTCTGGGCGCGACCAGCTGCCCACGTGCTTCAGCGCATGTTTGAGCGGCGCGACCGAAGCGGCGATATCGGTCAGCATCGACTGTTCGCGGCTGCGATGCCCGAAATCCTCGCTCAGCGCGTCGCACAAACGGTCGGCATTGTCGGCGATCATCGCGGCGGCGCGCTTCAAGCGATCCTTGCGCACACTGAGGCTGACCGGCAATTCGGCCATGAACGCCGCGCGCTGCGCCGCCAGGATGTCGTGCATCGTCATCGCTTCGTTCCTCTCCGATTGTTCAGGCGCAGCCGATCGCCCCGGCGACCGGTATGATGACGCTGGCTTGGCCCGTGCGGTCGATGCGGAGCGTCGCATCGGAAATCGACCCGCTTTTCGGCGCACTGGCGTCGGTCTTCACAGCGACTTGCAAGGTCGCCGTCGCGCCGCCGCCTTTATATTCGGTGATCTGCGAGTAACCGAGGCCGCCGATTCCGTTCTGCGCGCTGATCGCAAGATCCGCCACCTTGCCGTCGATCGTTACCCGCAACGCCGCGGGATCGGTGGTTGCCATCGCCACCAGCGCCATGCTCGGCGTCCGCGTCCACAGAAATGCCGCACAGCCTTTGGCCGGCAATCGCTGCGCGGGCAGCGCGCTGATCGGCAGTCCATCGACCGAAGACACCAGCGGATCGATAACCTGCGGTGCGGGCGGCGCTACTGGAAGTGTTTTGATCGGCGGCGCGTCCTGCCCCGGCGCGGGCGCGGCAATCAACAACAGAGCGAGCGGCAACATCCTCATCGCCGTGCTTGCTATCACGCGTTGACGTTAAGGGTAAGCGGGGATCAGCTGGGCGCCTTCTTGCGGATCAGATAGCGATAGACGCCGAACGCGTTGATCCCGAGCAGCACGCCATTCTGCGTGCCCAGCGCCCCGTCGCGCGCCAGCACCGCGCCGGCGATCCAGCAGAGGGCGGACCCGACGAAGATCACGAACCCCCAGCCGGTCACCCGCCGCCCCGAATCGAGCGACACCATCAACGCTGCGATGATCCCGCTGCCGGAAGCAGTCCATTTGAGCACCGTGGTCAGCGTTTCCATCATCATCTCTTAGCGAACGAACGGCATCGCCGAATTGCCGCAAAGCAAGCCGCGCAATTTGAATTCGCCGCCACCCGAGCCTAGATCGCGCCCAGCATCCTTTCCGGAGTTTCTCATGACCGCCGATCCCATCGTCATCCTGTCCTATGCCCGCACCCCGATGGGGAGCTTTCAGGGGACGCTGACCGGTGCAAGCGCGACCCAACTCGGCGCGACCGCGGTCAAGGGTGCGGTCGACCGCGCCGGCGTCGACCCCAAGCAGATCGAGCGCATCTATATGGGCTGCGTACTGCCTGCCGGGCTCGGCCAGGCGCCCGCGCGCCAGGCAGCGATTAACGCCGGTCTGGGCGATCATGTCGAGGCGACAACGGTCAACAAGATGTGCGGGTCGGGCATGCAGGCGACGATCATGGGTAGCGAGGCGCTCGCCGCCGGCTCGGTCGACCTCATCGTCGTGGGCGGCATGGAGAGCATGACCAACGCGCCGTACCTCTCGCTGCGCCATCGTGGCGGCGCGCGGATCGGGCACGACGTGCTCAAGGACCACATGTATCTCGATGGGCTCGAGGACGCGTATGAGCCCGGCAAGCTGATGGGCGCCTTTGCCGAGGAAACCGCGCAGGAATATCAGTTCACCCGCGCCGCGCAGGACGATTACGCGATCGCCAGCCTCGAGCGCGCGCAGGCCGCGCAGAAATCGGGCGCGTTCGAGCGTGAAATCGTCGCGGTCGAAGTGGTCGGCCGCAAGGGCACCGACACCGTCACGCTCGACGAACAGCCGGCGAAGGGCGATGCGTCGAAAATCCCGACGCTCAAACCCGCCTTCGCCAAGGACGGCACGATCACCGCGGCCAACGCCTCGTCGATCTCCGACGGCGCCGCCGCCTTGGTGCTGACGCGCGCCTCGGTCGCCGGCAAGCTCGGCAAGAAACCCGTGGCTCGGATCGTGGCGCAAGCCGCGCATGCCCACGCCCCGGCCAAGTTCACCACCGCTCCCGTCGCAGCGATGCAGAAGGCGCTCGACAAGGCCGGCTGGACCGTCGCGGATGTCGACCTGTTCGAGGTCAACGAGGCGTTCGCGATCGTCGCGATGATCGCGATGCACGACCTCGGCATCCCGCATGACAAGATCAACGTCAATGGCGGCGCCTGCGCGCTCGGCCACCCGATTGGCGCCAGCGGTGCGCGCATCCTGACCACATTGGTGTCCGCACTTCAGACGCGCGGTCTCAAGCGCGGGATGGCGTCTTTGTGTATCGGCGGTGGCGAGGCCACGGCGGTGGCGGTCGAACTGATCGACTGATCGGCCACGCGGCGGTCATAATGGCCGCCGCGCATGACTGCGTCAGGCCTTACTCATATCCAACGGCAGCGGCAGCATCGGCAATTGCGCCACCGCCAGGGCGATCGCCGCGCGCACCGCCTCGACATGACGCCGATTGTCGGCCTCGCTCATCGTTTCGATCATCGGGTTATAGTCGGCCGGCCGGATTCCCTGCCCGTCCATCACCGCGAACCAGCTGGCGTCGCGGAACAATTCATCGGTCGACAGAACAAGCCGGCCCGACGCCCGGAACTGATCGATGCGATACGCAAGCGTGTCGGGGATCGGCATGTCCTGGCAATAGCGCCACAGTGGCTCGTCACGACCCCCCGTCATCTTGTAATGCAGCACCAGGAAGTCGCGGACGTCGAGCATTTCCTGCCCGAATACGCGGTCGAATTGTTCAGCGACCAACGCGTCGTCGCCGCGGCGCGGAAACAAAGCGAGCAGCTTGGCGATGCCGCTCTGGATCAGGTGGATGCTGGTCGATTCAAGCGGTTCGAGGAACCCACTCGACAGGCCGATCGCAACCACGTTCTTGACCCAGCAGCGCTTGCGCTTGCCTGGCAGGAAGCGGATCAAGCGCGGCTCGGCGATCGGCTCCTCGCCCAGCGCATCGAGCAGCGATTGGCGCGCGGCGTCATCCTCCTGGAACCGGCTCGAATAGACATAGCCATTGCCGGTGCGGTGCTGGAGCGGGATGCGCCAGCGCCAGCCCGCTTCCGCGGTGGTGGCGCGCGTATAGGGGATGACTTCGGTCTCAACAGCGCTGGGCGCCGCCCAGGCGCGATCGCAGGGCAGCCAGGCGCTCCAATCCTCGAACCCCGCGCCCAAAGTCTGTTCGATCAGCAGCCCGCGCAGCCCCGAACAGTCGATGAAGAGTTCGCCGACCACTTCGTCTCCACGCTCGGTGACAAGGCGGGTGATGCAGCCGCTTTCTGGATCCTGGTCGACCCGTGCGACCTTACCTTCGACCCGCGCGACGCCGCGTGCCTCGGCATGGCGGCGCAGATAGCGCGCATAGAGTCCGGCGTCGAAATGGTAGGCATAGCCCAGGGTCGAGCGCAGCGATCGCGGATCGCCGACCGGCGTCGCGAACCTGCCTGCGCGCGCAGCTTGCGCCGTCAGCGAGAAATCCTCGGTCGCCGCCGCCATCCCACCCAGCCGTGCGCGGATCAGTCGGTGAAGGAACATCACTCCGTCGCCGGGTGGGCCGAAGGTGCCGAACGGATGGAGATAGGTGCTGCTGTCGCCGCTCCAGCCGGTGAACTGAATGCCGAGCTTGTAGGTCGCCTTGGTCTCGCGAATGAACTCGGCTTCGTCGAGCCCGACGATCTGGTTGAACCAGTGGATCGTCGGGATCGTCGCCTCGCCCACGCCGATCGTCCCGATCTCTTCGGATTCGATCAGAGTGATGGTGCGGCCCGATCCCTGTAGCGCGCGGCTCAATGCCGCGGCCGTCATCCAGCCGGCGGTGCCGCCACCCAGGATGACGATATGCTTGATGCCGGCCTCGTCCATGTCAGCGACTCTAGCCAAGCCTCAATTGCCTGGACAGGCCGCGCGGCCATCGGGCTCGGGGCGCTTAAGCGCAAGATAGACCGTGCTCCACAATTGCGCGGCGTTGGATTCGTCGACGTCGCTCCCGCTCGCACCAAACGCGGCCACTTGGTATCGACCGCTAGCGTAACGCCACGACCATAGTTCGGAGCTCTGGACTTGGCGGGTGGCGGCGATGGCGCGCCACAAGCATTGCTGCGTCGCTCTGAGCTTCGCGCGGACCGCCGGCGACACGTCGCTCCGCGCCAATTGACGCTCGAGCCCGGCGGCGGCGAGCGCCTGTTGCCACGACCAGATCACGGTGCCGTGATAGGCATTGGGGCCGAATTTGGCGGCGAGCGAGCCTGGCGCGAAGGCTGGGTTGGCGACCAGCATGCCGGCCCCGGTCATCAACCCCGCCGGGAACGGCTTGCCGATCACGTCCGCGGCTGTCGTCAGCGCAGCATCGTCGGGGCTGCCGAACAACAAGGCAAAACCCTCGTCCGAATTCTCGATCGGTACGGGCGCGCCTTGCGCGTCGAGCGCGATCGCGTTGAAGCGCAAACCGGCCTGTCCAACCGCCTGCAACGCCGTCGTCGCGGGTACACCGGCCTGGGCAGCATAGGCCACGATCGCGGCGCGGGCACGCGCAGCCGGGATCGTCATCGCGAACAGCCCCGGCGCGCGAGCTCGCCAGGTCGCCTCGATCTCCGGCAGCCTGGCGAACGCCGCGCGGTCATCGGACGTCATATAGGGTGCGAGCAGGCCGGCGCGATTCATCGCCGCCGCCGCGTCCAGCGCCGCGGGCACGAAGATCGCGTTGACGTCATAGGGAAAGCGACCGCCGCCCAGCCCGTCATTGCTGTCGCGCCACTCGCCGGCGTCCATGCCCGGATTGAGCGATATCAGACTGGTCGGCACCGGGTTTTCCGCAAAGGGCCGCGCGCGGCGCAGGACATAGCGCAGGTTGCGCATCAGCGCGTCGCCCGCACGCTCTCTGCCGTGCCGCTGCCCCAGGAAGGCGGCTGCCCGGGCCCGCCCGCGTGGATCGTCGATCAGCCAGGCGCGCGCGACCGGCGCGAGCATGAAGTCGCCGTCGATCATGTTGTAATTATAGGTTGGCGCGTCGGACTTGCTGCCGTCGCTCTTCATATGATCAAGGATCGCGAACTCGCCGATATCCTCCTCATGCGCGACTTGCCCCTTGTCGGACAGCCGCTCAAGCACCGAACTCAGGCCCGTCTCGACCCCGGCGGGTTGCAGCACGGGCATCAGCAGCCGCACCGACATCAAGGTGTCGCGCCCGAAATAGGTGTTGAAGCGCCACGACCCGGCGAGGAACTTCTCGCGATAGCTCAGGAATTCCAGCGCGCGACGCGCCCCGGCGTCGGGATTGGCCTGCGGGGTGAGCAGGCCGGCGATCGGCACCGGGGCCAGCGGCGTCTCGCCGGACAAAGCGGTGATCGCGAGCGTTATCCGGCCATCCGCTTCGGCGACGATGCTCCGTCCGTCCAATCGGCCACGCACGACGCGGACGCTCAAACGATAGCCGGGCGCTCCATCGAGCCGATCGCGGGCCCAGGTCAACGTGTCGCCACTTACCGTCATGCGCGTAAGTATTTCGGCCGGCGCAGTGCCCAGCGCCTGATAATCGCGCAGCACTCGCACGCTCGACAATACCGCCTGCTTGGCTGTGAGGCGCGGCGTCGCGATCCGGGCCGTGAAGGAAACGCCGTGGAGCGGCCGTCCCTTGGCATCCGGCATTGTCAGTGGCGTGGCCGGCAGCATCATCGTCCATTGCGCCGCGCCCGGGATGTGGTCGAACCACAGGCCGACACCGCTATTCCCGGCGGGAAAGGCAACGATCAGGCGCGGATCGCTTCCCGAGCGCAACACGATATGCGCGGCGACCGGTCCTTTGCGCACGAAGCTGTTGAGGTTCAGCCCTTCCTTCTGGACGAAAGCGGGATCCGCACAGGGCGTCGTGCGGGCGCCCAGCGCGGTGCCACAGGCCAGCGCCAGGAGCAGAATCGATCGGAGCCGCATCGCCTGTCCTTCATGCAAGATCACGCCAGCCCGGGAGCGCCCCGGGCCGGCGCGCTCCCTTTTCCTATCAGAACTTCGCCGTGATGCTGGCGAGAACGTTGCGCCCGACGATGCCGCGGCCATAGAAATAGCCGTTGACGATCGACTGCGTCTGGCCCTGGCGCGGATTGCCCTCGGTATAGCCGCGCGCATTGGTCAGATTGTCGACGCTGACATTGAGGTTGATCTTGGACGACAGATTGATCGAGCCGCCGACGCTGAACACGCCATAAGCGGGCAGCGCGACACCATTGCCGGCGTCGGCGAAGATCTTGCCGATATATTTGTACCGGCCGTAAATCTCGCCCAGCCCGCCCGGCAGGATGAATTGCGGCGTGACCGTCAGCAATTCCTTGGGCGTCCGTTCGGGCGTGTTGCCGGTATATTGCGGCTGCGGCGTGCCTTCGAAGCGAAGATTCTGCAGTTTCGGATCCTGGTACACGCCTGACACCGACAGCTTGAAGAAGTCGACCGGTTTCAGGTCGAAATCGAGCTGGATACCCTTGATGTTATCGTCGGCAAGCGCGTTGGAAACCTGGGTGGGGTCGCTGGGATCGAGGAACGTATAACCCTGGTTGCGGAACTCGGTCTTGAACGCGACCAGCGATCCGACCAATATCCGCGATTGGAACCGCACGCCCGCCTCGTACAACGTCAGATTGGCGGGCGGGTGGATACCGCCATTGTCGCCGGCGCTGGTCTGGAAGCCGCGAGCATAGCGAGCGTATAGCGAGAAATTGCGCGTCAGCGTGTAGTTGATGCCCGCCGTCGCCGCGAGGTGGTCATAGCTACCCTCCTTGCGGTCATAGGTGCCGTCGAACGACTGCCCGAGGGTCGGGATGATACCCGGTGTGCCCGCGGGCACGGGCGGGTTGACCGCCGCAGGGTTGCCGATGTCGACACGGTCCTTCACGTGCTCATACCGTGCACCGAAGTCGATGTGGAGATTATCGCCGATCTTCAGCTCGTCGTTGAAATAGGCCGAGATCGACTCGAGCTTGTCCTTGAAGATGCCCTGGCCCCAATCACCATAGCTGACCATGCCGTTGTTGGTCAGCTGACCGATAACATTGTTCTGGGCGTTGAGCGCGACGACATCGTAAATGTTCGACCCGTTGGTCACGTCATTGATCAGCGACGCGGTCGCGGACTGATCGTTATATTTGGTGACGTTGTAATACATGCCGCCGATCGTCAGCGAATTGTCGATCGCGCCCCCGCCGAAATCGAACTTCACGCCGAAATCGCTGCCGAAATCCTTGCTGTCGAGCCGTTGGTGGTTGAGCACCGTTTGCTGCAGCAGGCCATTGCCGTTGAGCGCATTGAGCGTCGCCGTGTCGCTGACCGGAATCACCTGCCCCGTCACAACGTTGCGGATGCCGAAATTGGTCGTGCCATAGGCCGTCGTCCCAAGCGCGAGCAGGCTAGAAATCGGCGACGCGCCAGGGGTTAGATACGTGACCGCCGAGGCCGGCGGTTGCCCGTTCGATCCGGGGAAGATGCCGTTGAAGTCGAACGACGACTTCAGATAGCGCGCACGGGCGAAGACGCTGATTTTGTCGGTGATCGGCTTTTCGAGATCGATGCGATATTGCGTCGTCTGGGTATGGATACCGTCGCTCAGGCTAAACGGGCGGAGGCACGTGCCGGTCGCGCACGAATCGGGCACCAGTATCTGGCCGAACGCGCGGCCGGCGATATTGTCGCGCAGCCCATTGAGCCCCGGAACGTCACCGATCTTGCCGCCGTTCGAGGTGAACGGCATGTCGGCGTAATAAGCGTCGTGCTGGTCGCCCTTCTTGAACGTGAAGCGCAGGAAACCGCCGCCGGCAAACTTGGTCTCCAGCATCGCTTTCAGATGATAGGTCGTATAATCGAAGTCGGAGCGGCGGAATCCGGGGTTCGACGTCACATAACCGCCGACCGAGAAAGCGATATTGTCGGTAATCGGTGCCGAAAAATACCCGTCGGTGCGCAATTCGCCATAGCTGGTGCCGGTGAACCGCGCCATCGCAGTGGCGCGATCATAGCTTGGCTTGAGCGAGATGAAGTTGATCGTCGCCGCAGCGCCGTTGACCGCCAGCACGCCCGACGTACCACCTTCGACCGCTTCGAGCCGATCGATTGTGATGTCGTTCTGGAAATATTCGTCGGCGCCGCCACCGCCATAGATGATCGGCATGCCGTCTTCTTCGAGCTGAATGAAGGTCTGGGCACCGCCACGCAGACCGCGCACCGAATAATTGTTGGAGACCGCGCCTGCGGTCCCCTCCACGAAGATGCCGGGCACCAGTTCGAGCGCTTCGGCGGTCGAGCGCGGCGCCTTGCGCTGGATATCGGCGGCATTGGCCAGCGTGACGTCCGACGACGAGTTGAACAAGGTACGCTTGCCGGACGTGTTGCCGACCACGACGATGTCGTTGAGCGTCTGATCCCCCGACTGCGCATCGGTGTTGGGGGTCGCGGTCGGCGCGGCCGTTTGCGGCGCCGGCTGCGTGGTGTCCGGCGTTTGCGGCGGCGTCTGCTGCGCCATCGCGCCGGTCGCTGGGAGGACGGCCGAACCGACCAGCAGCGCGGCCTTGAACCCGAGTCGGAGGCGCCCGCTGCCCGTCGTTTCGCGCGGCTCAGCCGTTACGGGCGCCGGCACGAGGCGATTGAAAACTCCAGACATGACATCCTCCCTTACGCATTACGCTGTTAAGGCGGCGGCGCTATCCGTTTCTGAAATTCATTTCAATAGCAGATATTCTAGTGATTTGACGCTACGGAATCAGCCGATGGCAGCGGCAATCGCACTGCAACGATTGCCGGCAGGAACGAACCGCGAGGGCGGCGGCGCCGGCGTCAGGCCAGACGGACGGCTGCGCACCAAATCCCACGGGTAAAATCTGCCTCTTTGAAAAAGTTCCCCGATTTGAGACGAGTGGAACTAAATGCGCGGACTGCCGGCGCGCCCGCGGAATGTCGGCCTAACAGCGCCCGTCACCGAACGCCGATCGTTCGGATCAAAGATCGATGCTGAAATACCGGCTGAAACGGATATCTGTATAAGGTCCAAACGGCACACACGGCACGAACCCGGCACGTTCGTACAACGCCCAGGCTGGCGCGAACGGCGCATTACTGCCCGTTTCCAGGCTGAGACGACGATAGCCCCTCGCCCGCGCCTCGCGCAGGATATGGTCGAGCATCGCGCGCGCCACGCCACGCCGGGCCGCGTTCGGCACGGTGCGCATCGATTTGATCTCGCCATGCTCGCGGTCGAGTTGCTTCAATCCGCCCATGCCGAGCAGATCGTCGCCGTCCCACGCGGTCCAGAACGTCACACTCGGATGCTTCAGCCCCGACAAATCGAGCGCAAACACGCTGTCGGGTGGCGAAATCTCGTGCATCGAGCGGAGATGATATTCGACCAGCGCGACCACCTCCGGCCGCGAGACATCGTCCAGCTCGATCCGCATCACTCGATCGTTTCGGCCGAATCGACGCCCCATAGGTGGCTGATCTCGACGAAACCGCCGCGGCCGGTGACGTCGAAATAGCACCAGCCATCGCCGCACTTGCTGACGCGGCCGATCACGCCCGGCTCCGCCCGCCAATTGATCTTGCCGGCGAAGCGCGGCGAATCGCGCAATTCGGCGATATCACCCATCACCATCGCGGTGCGCTGGTCGCTGATCAAATTGGCCTGCATCCAGCCCTGCGTCCCGCCCGGATCCTCGACCTTGCGCCAATAGGCGCCGCCGCCCTTTTCCTTGTAATTCTCGATCACTTTCACCGGCAGGCCCTGGCGCTGATATTTCCAGCTGACCGGATAGATCCGGCTCGGGCCGGTGCGCATGAACGCCGATTTGGCGTTGATCGATGCGAAATAAGGCGGTTTCTTTTCCACCAGCGCGGCAATCGCCGGCACCGCAATCGCAGCCGCCGCGATTCCCGACAACCCCCAGCCGATACGCATGGCCATCCCCTTTTACGCCACAATCGATTCGTACCTATTGCGCAGGCGCCGCGGTGCATCAACCGCATTGACCAAAACCCGTGAAGCCGCCAAGCCGAGCGCATGGCCGGGTCCAAGCGCAAACCTCGGGTGATCGTGACGCGCGAGCTGAGCGATGCGGTGATGGACCGCATGGCGCAATTGTTCGACACGCGCCTCAATCGCCAGGACATCGCGATGACCCGCGACGAACTCGTCGCCGCGGTCCAGGATGCCGACGTGCTGGTCCCGACCGTCACCGACACGATCGACGCCGACCTGATCGAAGCCGCCGGCGAACGGCTCAAACTGATCGCCAATTTCGGTAATGGCGTCGACCATATCGACCTGAAGGCGGCGCGTGCGCGCGGCATCCTGGTGACCAATACGCCCGGCGTGCTGACCGAGGACACCGCCGACATGACGATGGCGCTGATCCTGTCGGTGCCTCGCCGCCTGGCCGAAGGCGAAAAGCTCGCGCGGTCGGGCCAGTGGAGCGGCTGGAGCCCCGGCGCGATGCTCGGCCACCGGATCGGCGGTAAGACACTCGGCATTGTCGGCATGGGGCGGATCGGTCAGGCAGTCGCGGTGCGTGCGCGCGGCTTTGGTCTCACCGTCCATTACCACAATCGCCATCGCCTGCCCGAGAGCGTCGAGCATGAACTCGCCGCGACCTGGCACGCCGATCTCGACGAGATGCTGGCCGGGTCTGACTTAATCTCGATCCACACACCGCACACCGATCAGACCGAGCAATTGATCGACGCGCGCCGCCTGTCGCTGCTCAAGCCCCAGGCTTATATCGTCAACACCTCGCGTGGCTCGGCGATCGACGAAACCGCTCTGATCGACGCGCTCGAACGCGGCAAGATCGCTGGTGCCGGACTCGATGTGTTCGCGCATGAGCCGGCGATCGACCTACGCCTGCTCGCGCTGCCAAACGTCGTGCTGCTGCCACATATGGGATCGGCGACGTTCGAGGCGCGCGCGGCGACGGGTGAGCGGGTCATCAGCAATATCCAGCACTGGGCAGACGGCCATCGCCCGCCCGATCAGGTGCTCGAGGGGTGGATCTGACCTAGGCTGGGGACTCATATTCCTGTCCTCATCCCAGCGCACCTCCCGTCACCCCAGCGAAAGAACATCGGGTTGAGCATGCCCCGCATGCTCAAGGATCGTCCAGGGGACGATCCGACCCGATGTTGGTCTCTGGCGGTGGCGCGATGCCGCTTGAGATCCCAGCTTTCGCTGGGATGACGAGTTTTGGAGGTTCCCCTGCCGAGCCTCGATCAGCTACCGAGTCCCGCCAGCCATTCGGCGATCATCGCCCGCCCCGCCACGACCGCAGGCGGACCCAGCCGGTCGTGCGCCGCCCGCAAAACCTCCGGCGTCGAACCGACTTCGGCGATATCGGCGCCGTCATTGGCGAGCCAATGCTCGAACCGTTCATCCTCGCCCATCTCGGCATGGAATTGGAGCGCGAGCAGGTTACGACCGCGTGCGAAGGCTTGGGCGTAAGGTGTCGTCATCGCAAGCAATTCTGTACCATCTGGTAGGTCGAACGTGTCGCCATGCCAATGCAGCAGATCGATGCCGTCGAGGTGACGCAATGGGCCCGCTTTGCCCGCATCGGTGAGCGCGACAGGCGCGAATCCGATCTCTCGCACCGGCCCTTTGCGCACTTCCGCACCAAGGGCAGCAGCGATCAACTGGCTGCCCAAACACACGCCAAGCGTCGGCAGGTCCGCCGCCAGGCGCCGGCGGATCACCGCGATCTCCTCGCTCAGCCAGGGATAGCGGTCGGTGTCGTAGACGCCCATCGGGCCGCCCATCACTACCAGCAGATCGGGTGACATGGTGTCGAGCCGCGCGCACCCTGCGTGATGCGCGGCGACGCGTTCGATCGCATAGCCTGCGGCCTCGATCGGCTCGCGATACCCGGCAATGCCTTCATGCTCGACATGTCGGAGAACAAGTGCACTCTTCATCGCCGCTACAGGTAGCGGATCAGAATTGCCCGGCAATGAACCTTCTTTTGGCCGTTCCAAAGCCGGGCTGCGTCGTCAGTCCCCGGTCAGGATACGATCGACCAATTGCTTAACCGTCGGCACGAAGCCGTTCGAATAGAACGGATCCCTCTTGAAATTATACGCGCCATGCCCGGCGAACATCAGATTCTGGTCGACATCGCCGCCATGCGCGATGTCCTGCAGGGTCTTCTGGATACAGAAGCTGCGCGGGTCGGCCAACCGCCCGGTCGAATTGGTCTCGCTGTCGGCCCAGCTCGAGAACAGGCACTGCGACAGGCAGCCCATGCAGTCCGCCTGATCCTTGCGGATTTCCGCCTTTTCGGTCGGCGACACGAACACCAGCGTGTTGTCGGGGGTCTTGAGCGCCTCGGTGAAGCCATGGCCGAACCATTCGCGCGCGCGGAGCAGATCGTTCCTGGTCACCCAGAAATTCTTGCCCTTCACTCCGACGTCGAGCTGGAAAGTGTGATCGCCGGCTTCCTGGGTGGAAAAGGCGATCTGGCGCTCCGACCGTGCCTCAAGCGCGCGCAGGAACGGATTGCGGACGGCTGAGGAATAAAAGCCGGTCGGCGAGAAACGGTGCAGCAACACGGCGCCTTCCTCGATCTGCGTCAGCCTGGCCTTCCAGGCCTCGGGGATCGGGCTTTCCTGGGTCAGCAGCGGCCGCGTCCCGAACTGGAATGCGATCTTGCCGAGTTCGGGATTGTCGATCCAATCGTTCCAGTCGCGCAGGAACCACACGCCGCCCGCCATGACGATCGGCACGTCGTCGGAAATGCCACCCTCGCGCATCGTCTCGCGCAATTCCTTGACGCGCGGATAGGGGTCCTGCGGCTCGAGCGGATTTTCGGCGTTGGACAGGCCGTTATGACCGCCCGCCAACCAGGGATCCTCATAGACCACCGCGGCGAGCCATTCCGCCGCCTTCGAATAAGCCCGCTTCCACAAGGCGCGAAATGCGCGTCCGGAGCTGACGATCGGCAGGTAATTGACGTTGTACGACGCCGCGATCTCGCTGAGCTTGTAGGGCATGCCAGCGCCGCAGGTGACACCCGCGACCAGGCCGCGCGTGCGTTCGAGCACCCCGTGCAGCACCCGCTGCGCGCCGCCCATTTCCCACAGCACGTTGATGTTGATCGCGCCCTTGCCGCCGGCGATTTCGAATGCGCGCTTGACCTGCTGGACCGCGCCTTCGATCGCATATTCGACCAGTTCCTCATGGCGCTCGCGGCGAGTCAGCGCCTTATACACCTGAGGAATGATCTTGCCCTCGGGATCGTAGCTGTCGGCATTGACCGCGGAGACCGTACCGATACCGCCAGCAGCCGCCCAGGCGCCAGCGCTGGCATGGTT
Source organism: Sphingomonas sp. P4_G2 (assembly GCF_056401155.1). Taxonomy (NCBI): domain Bacteria; kingdom Pseudomonadati; phylum Pseudomonadota; class Alphaproteobacteria; order Sphingomonadales; family Sphingomonadaceae; genus Sphingomonas; species Sphingomonas sp. P4_G2. The sequence goes on from NZ_JBFUJY010000004.1 coordinate 414,580, forward strand.
GGTCGCGGCGACGCCCTTGCCGCCTTCCACCAGCGGCCATACCTCGCGGCCATTATAGACGATAGGCGTCAAGCCCTTGAACACGTAACTCTCCTGCGACCAATAACGCAGCCTATAGCGTTTCGCTGCCTGGAGGCGAGCAAAATACTCGTCAGGACAGGGCGCCTGCCCTGCCCAATGCCTGCTCGTATAAATCCGCATAGGCGGCGATCATCGCCTTGTCATCATACTCGGCGATCGCCTTGGCGCGGTTGGCCTTGCCCACGGTCGCGCGCAGCTTGGCATCGGCCGCCAGCGTCTGGATCGCGTCGCGCAAATCGACCTCGCCCGAATGCGGCGTGATGTAGGGGCGGTTCTCTTCGCTCACCATGTGCGGGATGTCCCCGGCTGGGACGGAGGCAATCGGCAACCCGGCAGCCATTGCTTCGACCACCGAGATCGGGAATTGCTCGCTCAGCGACGATAGCGCCATGATGTCGAACAGCCCGACATAGGTGTGCGGATCGGGCAGGAAGCCGGGCAGCAGCACCTTGTCCTGCATTTCGAGCGCGCGCGCCGCCATCTCGATCTTCGCGCGCTCGGGCCCCTCGCCGACGATCACCAGCCGCACGCGCGCCGAGCAGCCGGCGGTCGCGCGCACCAATGCCGGCAGGTTCTTGACCTCACGCAACCCGGCCAGCGCGCCGACGATCACTTCGCCGGGCTTGCGGACCAGTCCGGGAATCGCCTTGGGATTGGGTTTCTTGGCATAGAGCGCGGTGTCGATCCCGTTGGGAATCCGGCGCAACCGCGGCGCCGTTTGCTTCCAGACATTGGTCGCCACCCATTCGAGCGTCATCGACGGCACGACCACGGCATAAGCGGCGGGAAACGCCATCCGGCGATAGACCGCCCGCTGCGGCTTGAGCTTCATCGCTTCGTCGGCGTTGAAGCCGTCTTCGTGATGGACGATCGGCGGCATGGTCTTGGGAAAGACGCGCTTGGCCATCACGGCGTCGATCGCGCCCCAATTATAGCTCAGCACCAGGTCGAACCGGCGCATATATTTGGCGATCGCCTCGTACCGGCCGACCGACGGTCGCCCCGTCAGCGGCGGCGGGTTTTGCGCGATTTCATAGCTGATTCCCTGCGCGATCGCATCGCGCGCCGAATATTGGTCGGGCATGCCCGACACGATCGTGTGCCGCGCGCGATCGCCGAACGCGTTGATCAACTGAACCGTGCGCGCTTCCTTGCCGCCCAGGTTGAACGAGGAATGCATGTGCAGGATATTGAGGGGTGCGGGCAAAACTTGGCCTCTATTCCGTCATGCCGGACTTGTTCCGGCATCCACCGTGGTATGAAACAGTTCGTGTCGGGCTCTAGCCGCACGGTGGACCCCGGAACAAGTCCGGGGTGACGGTAGGAATTACAGACCAAAGACGCTCTTCGGGATGTGCGTGATGCGGCACGCCAGATCAGCTTCGCCGCTCGCGATGACGAAATGATCGCCGGCGTCGGCAATACCGGTCGTGAAGACGACATTGTCGAGATACATCAAGTCCTTGATCGGATCGGTCAGATGCGGCGCGGGCTCGAGCAACGGCAGATCGCTGGTCGCGATGGTGACCGACGGATCGCGCGCGTCGAGCAGCGACCAATAAGTACGATAGATGCCGACGACGCCATAAGGCTCGACCCCGTGCCACAAGGAAAGCCAGCCGCGATCGGTCAGCACCGGCGGCGCCCCCCCGCCCATTCGCGCGGTCGCCAGCGTCGCGGCATGCGGCCGAATGCCGGGTTTGTCGTGTGGCTTCCAATGGAGCGCGTCGGGCGAGGTGGCGAGGTTGATCGACGGACCGGCGCGCCACTCGCTGCCCGGCGGATAGGCGAAATAGAGGTCGCCCAATGGACGCGTCTGCGCCCAGTAATTGGCGCCGATCCGGTCCTCGAAGATCAGCATGTCCTTGTTCTGGTGATCGAGCACGATCCCTTCGAGCAGCCAGTCGCGCGCGTCGTTCGACGAATAGAGCGTGGTCGAATGCCGCTCCGGGCTGACCGAACAGGTCGTCATCAGCCAGCGATTGCCGATCCGGCTGATCCGGGCATCCTCGACGCCATAGCATTGGTAGGAGGCGCGCGGCGCGATCGCGTCGCGATAACGGACATCCACCACCGACCGTCCCTCGGCATCGAGTTCGACCGGCAGCAACCACGACAGGCTGGTCAGCGCCATGACTTTCCACCCACCGCCGCGCATCATGAATTTTCGCGGATCGGCGGTATCGACCATCTCCAACGGCCAGGGATCGAGGCAATATCTGCCGGCATCGGGCGCCGTGCCGTCGCTGGGTACCCAGCGGAGCGAATGGATCTTCTGGTCGACGATCGGCGTCTTGAGTGCCTCGGCGATCCGCACCATCATCAACAGATTGCCGTTGGGCAGTCGCGTCATCCCGGGGTTGAACGCGCCCAGGCAATAGGTCTCGGCATCGATCCGCCCGGCCAGAGGCCCTTTCGACAGGTCGACATCGAGCGGGCTGAAAACAAGCTGGTCGAACGGATAGCTCATTCGTCATCCTTGCGCAGGGGTGCGATGGTGATCTGCTGCACGACCGCGCGGCGCGGCTGGGTCAGCGCGTAATGGACGGCGACGGCAATATCCTCCGATCGCAGCATCTTCTCTGCCTTGACCATCTGCTTCTGCTGTTCGGCGTCGATATCGGGATAATGGAAGTCGGCCTGGGTAAAGCCGGGTTCGATCAGGCTGACCTTGATGTCGCGGCTGCCCAATTCCTTGCGCAACGCCTCGGCAAACGCCGCGATGCCGGCTTTCATCCCCGCATAAACCGTCGAGCTCGGGCCAAGGATGTGCGCCGACATTGACCCGATCAGCACGATATCGCCGCCCTTCCCCATCGCTTCGACCGCCTCGTGCGCGCTCATCAGATAGGCGGTGAAATCGGTCGCGATCGCATAGCGCAGGTCGCGCGCGCTCATCTCGCTCAAGCCGCCGGCCGGGATCGCGGCGTTGATCACCACTATGTCGAGGCCGCCCAGCCGCGCCGTCGCGTCGGCGAAATAGCGTTCGACATTGTCCTGATCGGCCAAGTCTATCGCGCTGCCCTGGGCCGTGCCGACCTGCCCGATCGCTTCCAGCGCGTCGTTCAGATGTTGCTCGGTGCGGCCGCAGATATCGACGATCGCCCCCTCGCTCGCCAGCAGGACGGCGATCGCGCGGCCGATTCCGGTGGTGCCGCCGGTGACGATCGCGCGTTTGCCGTTCAGGCTCGGCCTATCGGTATGGGTATCGGAAACGGCGCCGGGCCGATCGACCAGGCTGTCGGCGGTGTCGGACACGATCGCTCTCCCTGTTGCGCGGGAAAGACGCGTCACGCCGTGACCGGTTCCTTGGCGACGCGATCGAGCAGGCGGTCGATCGCCGCCACCGCTTCTGGCTCCATCAGGGTCGGCGTGTGCCCGACATCGGGCACCGTCACCAGGTCCGCGCGATCGAGCCGCGCCGCCATCTTTTCGGCGGTTGCCGCCGACAGGACGTCCGAACGGGCGCCGCGCAGGATCAGCGCCGGCACGTCTTTCAGCGCGTCGAGCGCTCGCCACATATCGGGGCCGGCCTCGTTCCCCGGCACGCGGAACGGTTCGGCGATCTTCATGTCGTAATCGAGCACGATCCGCCCCGAGCTGTTCAGGCGGTACAGCCGTTTGGCCATCGCCAGCCATTCCTCGATGCCATAATGCGGATAGACGTCGGCATTGGCTTCCTGAACCCCGCGCGCCGCATGCATCCAGGTCGGCCAGGTATTGGCGCGGCCGACATAGGATCGGATCCGCCCCAATCCCGCCGGCTCGATCTCCGGCCCGACATCGTTGAGCAGCACCCCGGCCAATTTCTCGCGCCCGGTGCCGGCCAGGAGCATGGTGACGATCCCGCCCAGCGACGTGCCGAACGCGACATAGCGGTCGATCGCCAGCTCGCTCAGCAGCGCCTCGACATCCTGGACGTAGGTCAGCGGGACATAGGACATCGGGTCCTTGGCATAACCGCTCTCGCCGCGTCCCCTGAGGTTGACGAGGATTACTCGCCAATGAGGCGACAGCCGCTCAGCGAGATCCTCGAAATCGCGCGCGTTGCGAGTCAGGCCGGGGATGCAGACGATCGGCGGACGTCCGTCACGGCCGGTGTCGGGGCCGGGATAGTCGCGGCAATGCAGCCGCACCTCGTCGTTGGACCACCAGTAGCGATTTTCATAAGCTGACAATGGTTGCGTCCCCGCGGCCGGTCCACCCATATTGCCGCATGACCGCGCGACCGCAAGCTTATCGCCCCGAAACAGCAATCCTCGATCTCGGGGATGCCTTTTACGATCGCGTCGCCGCGGCCGATTTTCCGCAGACGATCCTGCGCTATCGCAACGATCGCGCCGCGGCCGAGGTCGGGCTGGACACGCTGAGCGATGAGGAGTGGATCGCACATTTCGGGCGGTTCGCGCCCTTGTCGGGCTCACTGCCCGAGCCGCTGGCACTGCGCTATCACGGCCACCAGTTCCGCACCTACAATCCGGATATCGGCGACGGCCGCGGGTTCCTGTTCGCGCAGATGCTGGCCACGGACGGCCGGTTGATGGACCTGGGCACCAAGGGATCGGGCCAGACGCCGTATAGCCGGTTCGGCGACGGACGCCTGACGCTCAAGGGCGGGATTCGCGAAATCCTGGCGACCGAGATGCTGGAGGCCTTGGGCGTGCCAACCTCACGCACGTTCTCGCTGATCGAGACCGGCGAAGCGCTCGAACGCAACGACGAGCCTTCCCCGACGCGGTCGGCGGTGTTGGTGCGGCTCAGCCACAGCCATGTCCGCATCGGCACCTTCCAGCGGCTCGCTTATTTCCGCGACGAAGCGGCATTGCGCGCGCTGACCGATTATGCGCTGCAACGGCTATATGGCGAAAAGCCAGGAGAAGATGCGCCGGCACGTCTGCTCGACTTGGTGGTCGGCCGCACCGCGATCCTCGCCGGCAAATATATGGCCGCCGGCTTCGTCCATGGCGTGCTCAATTCGGACAATATCAACGTCACTGGCGAGAGCTTCGATTACGGCCCATGGCGCTTCACCCCGACCTGGGACCCGGCCTTCACCGCCGCCTATTTCGATCATGCCGGGCTCTATGCCTTCGGCCGCCAGCCAGAGGCGATCCATTGGGACGCGATGCAGCTTGCGGTCGCGCTCCGCCCGATCTGCGAGGCCGAGCCGCTGATCGCGATCCTCGACACGTTCGGAGACCGCTATCAGCGCGCGGTCAGCGACGCGATCCTGTGGCGGCTGGGCCTGACCCCGCGCGATCCCGACAGCGACCGCGCGCTGGTCCAGACGATCGAGCCGATATTGCGCGGCACCGCGACCGGGATCGACCGCTTCTTCTTCGACGCCTTCGGCGGTCAATTGCCCGACGCTTATGGCGAGCCATGGCAGGAGGTGCGCAAGGCACTCGCCGCCCACGCACCCCGCGCCGACCGCTCCCATCCTTATTGGTCGGGCGAGCCCTGCTCGATGCTGATCGACGAGGTCGAGGCGATCTGGTCGGCGGTCGACGAGCGCGACGACTGGGCACCGCTCCACGCCAAGGTCGCGGCGATACGCGAAATGGGTCAGGCGCTGGCCGGCGAGCCGCTGGCGGCAGCGGCGGCGAACGGCTAGGGACCGTGATCGATGTCGGATGAACTTCTTTCCTACGAACCGGCGACCGGCGCCTTGCTGTGGCGCCATGCGATCGGCGATGCCGATAGCGAAGTCGCGGCCGCGCGAGAAAGCTGGGCCGAATGGGCGGCCAAGCCGGTCACCTTCCGTATCGAGACCTTGCGCCGCTATGCCAATGTCGTCCGCGCGCGCAGCGATGCCTTCACCGACCTGATCGCGCGCGAGACCGGCAAGCCGTTATGGGAAGCAAAGACCGAAGTCGATTCGGTGATCGCCAAGGTCGACATTTCGGCTGGCGCCTTTGCCGAGCGCACCGGCCAGCGCCAGCTCGATTCCCCGATGGGCAGCCGCATGGCGCTGCGCCACAAGCCGCACGGCGTGCTGGCGGTACTGGGACCGTATAATTTCCCCGCGCACCTGCCCAACGGCCACATCGTCCCTGCGTTGATCGCGGGAAATGCGGTAGTGTTCAAGCCGTCCGAAAAGACCCCCGCGACCGGCGCGTTCATGATCGATTGTCTGCACGAGGCTGGCGTGCCCCAGGGCTGCGCGCGATTGCTGATCGGCGGCCCGGCCGAGGGCAAGGCGCTCGCCGGGCATGACGGCATCGACGGCCTGCTGTTCACCGGGTCGGCGCGCACCGGCATCGCGCTCAACCGTCAATTCGCCGACCGCCCCGAAAAGATCCTGGCGCTCGAAATGGGCGGCAACAACCCGATCATCGTGTGGGACACGCCCGATCTCCACGCCGCGGCGATCGTGATCATCCAGTCCGCCTTCACCACCGCGGGTCAACGCTGCACTGCCGCCCGCCGGCTGATCGTCGACGAGGCTTTGTACGAGCCGCTGATGGCCGAGCTGCTCAAGCTCACCAGCCGGCTGATCGTCGGCGATCCGCACGCCGACCCGCAGCCCTTCATGGGCCCCGTGATCGACAATGAGGTCGCCGACCTGCTGACCGAAAGCTTTCTAGAACTGATGATGCGCGGCGGTCGCCCCTTGCGCCATATGGAGCGGCCGTTCGACGACAAGCCGTTCCTGACCCCCGGCATCCTCGACGCGACCGACATGGCCGACCGCCCCGACATCGAATTGTTCGGCCCGATCCTCCAGGTCATCCGCGCGACCGATTTCGACGAGGCGATCGCCGAGGCCAACAACACCCGCTACGGCCTGTCGGCCAGCCTGATCAGCCAGACGCCCGACCTCTATAACCGCTTCTGGGCCAATGCCCGCGCGGGGATCGTGAACTGGAACCGCCCGACCAATGGCGCGAGTTCAGCGGCGCCGTTCGGCGGCGTGGGGTGGAGCGGCAACCACCGGCCGAGCGCGTACTATGCGGCGGATTATTGCGCCTATCCGGTGGTGTCGAACGAGGCGGATCAGGCGCGCGCGTCTATCGCGGTGGGGCTGCGGGAGAGGTAAGCCGGCCGGTTGGTTTCGGCCTGTACTCCCGAGGATGCCTACCTACAATAAATTAGCACCAATATTGACCGATAAGTCACTTGCATTGATCGATTTTTCCTGGCCTGTTGCTGCTATTGCGGAGTCAACGGTCGGGGGGATTCATGGCACAGATGAAGGCGTCTCCAGTCGGCGCGGTAGCTGGTTTCCTGGCGCTGAGCCTTGCCGCGAGCATCGCTGCGCCGCCGGCCTACGGCCAATCGTCTGCGACCACATATCAATATGATGCGCTAGGCCGGCTAACGACTGTCCAAACCGGCGACGGAGTAAAGTCGACCTACTCGTTCGACCCTGCCGACAATCGTGCCAACGTTACCGTACAGCGCCAGACCGACACCAATTCTTCTCAGGAAAAATGGGAAGCGGAAGCCCTCCCCCACGCGACCGGCTATGCCGAATATTCTGGCTGGGCCGCCAATACAGGCCAACCCGTCACTGCAATGGTCTATGGCCCCTACACGAACGGCGTCCCGGCGGGAGGTCACACCGCCGTCTGGCGGATAATGATCGACAACAATTCTAACCCCAGCCCCGGTGCTGTGGTGGTGCTGGACGTTAACGATGCGGATGCGAACCAGGTCCTTGCTAGCCGCGCATTAACATGGACCTCGTTCGCAGCGCCCATGGCCTATCAAGTCTTCGAGCTACCCTTCACGGTAGATTCTACGCGTGTGGGCCATCATCTGGAATTCCGAGTTTGGTATGAGCGCAAGGCGTATATCAACGTCGACTGGGTAGCGCGCATCTAAGCCCGGAAGTTTCGATCAGCGCGCGCGTCTCTCTCGTGATCGATCGGTTGCCCAAACGAACGGGCATTACGGGAATTACGGTTCCACTTTACTAAATGCACGAAGCTTTTGGCTTCGGGCCGCGCTTCTGCGGCGCGAGTGTCCGACCGGTTCGTTTCTCGATCTCCTCGATCCAATCGCGCGCGCCGATCGGCCGGCCGCTTGTCTCCGACTTTCGCAGCGCTTGCCAAGCCTCTGTATAGTCTGCGGGCGTACCCAAAAAGGCGGCGAAATCGTCATATCGGTCCAGCGCCGGTCGGACGGTGACCAATGCATCGTCCACGCCCGCGAAATGCGCGCGGACGCTCGACCACGGCCAATCTTCCGCGCGATCGACCAATCGTGCCCGCACCGGGTTGAGCGCGACATAGCGCATCGCGTGGCCAAGATGCTCCTCATCCATCACCACCGCCCCGAACCGACCTTGCCACAAATGCCCGGTCCAGCGTTGGCGCGCATTGATGAAGCCGGTATAGCGGCGATGCGCATCGGCGAACGTACGACGCAGGCCGTCCTCGTCTGATGGTACCACGATGACATGGACGTGATTGGGCATCAGGCAATAAGCCCATATTTGAGCGCCCGCGCGTCGCGCAGCCTCAGCCAGGAGGTCGCGGTAGAGTACGTAGTCGGCATCCCCGAGGAACACCTGTTGCCGGCGATTGCCGCGCTGCGTCACGTGATATGGATAGCCGGGCAGCACGAGGCGAGGGAGACGAGGCATGGCGCGGCGATAGCCCATGCCGGCCACGCACGGCGGCGAACTGGCTCCAATTTGGTGCTTTTAGTAAACTGGAACCGTAATTCGAACCGTAATTCCCAGCATCTTAAATGGTGGCTTTTTAACCTCTTATTCCCAATCTTTTACGAGCATATATTAAAAATAGAAGAGATATACCGAATACCCCAGCCCCACCATCTCCTCCGTAAGATAAAATATTTATGCGCTGGGCATCCGTTCGACTAAGACAGATTTTCTCTCCTTTTATCTCCAGTACAGAAAGATTATCATGACGCTTTTTACATAGCGTCAAATCATATCTCGGCACCTTCTGTAAGGTCCTATTGAAAAGAATAGCGCATCCAAAAAATATAATGAAAGACACTGGCAGTAAAAACTTGGCAATCCGTGAAATTACGAGCGACATATTATTGGCATCCTATCAAGGACATGAGATTAATACTTCTCGACAAAAACGTGTCTGTCGCTCCGACGCCGCCAGATGCTCCCGTTCCGCCGCCTAGCGTTGTAGACATACCACTGACGGGCTTCCCATCTGCACCCGTGCCTTGAAAAGTTTCGACATTAGCTGGCCCTAAATTCCCAGTCTGTGACGAGAAGAGGCCGCGCATGTCGGCGACTGATCGCGCGTTGTTTGAACCTAACGCTGTCAGGCCACCGTTCGCACTCCCCGTGCCGATGGAACTGTACCCCCCGGCGGTGAAGTATGCGGCAATGTTCCACTTGCCATCAATAAGAAGGCCGCCCGACACGCTTCCAGAAAAGCCTCTCCGAGTACCCGGAATTGATGGAGTACTTCCAGATGCTGATGCACCAATTCCAGCCACTCCAGATCCGTTTCTAAAAAGCTTGCAATAAAATGGCTTCGCCGTTCGCCCACCTGCTTTGGGTTGAGGCTTTGGTTTGGTTTGATGTCCTGTAACGATGATATCGGGCTCATCGGGTTGTTCACCCGCTTCCGGTGTAAAGATCGCCCCCGGCACGCCATTAACGAAAGCGTCCCAGCTGTTGAAGCTTACCCAACCACCACCAGCGTCGCCGTGAATAACAGCAGTATCAGTGAGCATCCCCGATGGATCAGACGCATTCACCGGATCCCCACCCACATAATTATACCAATTCATCCCATCGCCATAGCCGATCGGATCGGTCTGCATGAACCGTCCGAGCGTCGGCGAGTATATCCGCGCTTTGTAGTAATACATGCCAAGCTCGGGCAGCCAGACTTGCCCGGTATACTGACGCCGAAGCGTGTTGCTGACGCCCGGAATGCCATATTCGTCATAGGCGTTGATGCCGACGCTATTGCCCGACGCATCGGTTCCGCCGATCACCGAACCGCGTTCGTCGGCCACCGCCCAGGTCTTGGCACCCGCCGCGGTAATCTCGAGCAACTCCTCATCCGCTCCCGGGCCCAGGATATAGCGTTGCGTCAAGGCGCCGGACGAGGCGAGGTACGAAGCGATCAGTTGGTCACCGTCATAGAGATAGTTGCTCGCGGCGACCGTAGCACTGCCCGACTGATAGAGGCGCATCAACGGATCGTAGGTCAGGCTCGCCGAACTCGGCCCGGTCAGCAGCAGATTCTCCGTGCTGTAGGTATAGGTGTTGCTGCCCGAGCTGGTCAGGTTGCCGCGCGCATCATAGCCGAAAGTCGTGCTGGTGGCGGCGCTATACTGGTTGAGCCCGTTCGACGTGTAGTTGCGCGCGACGTTGGCCGCGCCGGTCCACGAGTAGGCATTGTTGGATCGCGTCGTCGATGTGATCTGCGAGGCCGGATTGTAGTTGAAGCCTAGCGTAAGGTCGTTGGTCGTGCCGGTAAGGTCCGAGGCCAGCGACGACAGGCGGGAGACAGGATCGAACGAATAGGTAGTGACCACGCCATTGCCGCGGGTCAGCGTCTTCCTCCGACCAAGATCGTCATATACATAGGTCCCCAACGTGGTCGTGCCGTTCTCCTTAATCGTCGTCATCTCGCCGGTGACCTGGTAATCGTAGGTCACATAATAAGCGTCCGGCCAAGTCAGTCGTGTCCGCCTGCCGGCAGCATCGTATTGATAACCGACGGTCCCTAGCGGTCCGCCCTGGGTGAGATTGCGGCCGAGCGCGTCATAGGAAAAGGTCAGTGTCTGCGTATATTTGATTACCGTCAGCAGGCGCCCCAGCAAGTCATAGGTATAGGCGGCATCCGGATCGCCGGGCGGCAGGTCCTTGTAGGTCACCCGGTTGAGATTGTCGTAGGCAAAGTTGATCGGCGTTCCGCCGCGCAGCAAGCGCGTGGTGACGTTGCCGTTGGCGTCGTACGTCAACTGCTCGTAATCGGTCGTGGAACTCGTGCCCGACCCCTTCGTGGTCGACGGATAGTTCGTCTTCCACAGCCGGTCGAAGCCGTCATAGGTATAGCTGGTCTTGTTGCCATTGGCGTCGGTCGCCGTCGCGACCTGCCCGTTGTCGCTATAGGTTGCCGCCGCCTCGTCCGACGCGTCCGCAGTCCCATAGGCCGAGGTCGTCTTGGTGACGCGGTCGGCATTGTCATAGGTCATCTTGGTGATGCGATCGGCATCACCAGTACCCGTCGTCGGCGTGCAGGCTGAGGGCAGCGAGCCGTAAGTGCTCGGCTTCATCCGCACGGCGCTGCAATCGAGCCGGCCGTCGGTGTCGTAACTATACTGAGTCAGCGCATAGGTCGTGCCGCCAGCGGTCACTGCAACCTGCGCCTTGCGGTCAGCGGCATCGAGCGTGGTGGCGACCTGTTGCAGTGAACTGAAGGCCGACCAGTCCGTATCGGCAGTGCCGTTGACCGTTCCCGCCTCGACGAGAGTCGCGATGCCGCGGTCGTTATACGTCGTCCGTACCGCGCGGCGCTTGAGCGCGCCCGCACCATCGGGATCGGCGCTGACGACGCCCACCTGTTCGCGATCGGCATCGTAGCGATAGGTCGTCGTGTCCGCCGTCCCGGCAAGCGGGCCGTCGACGGTCTGGACGTTGCCGACATCGTCATAGCCGATCGTGGTGGTCGCCGTCACGCTGCCGTCGCCGGCAGCCTTGGTCACCGTGTTGGGCAACAGATTGCTGTTATAGCCGATCGTCGTCTTCACCTCGTCGGCCGTGCCGACGCAAGATGCGGTCGTCTGGCAGGTCGAGGTGCCCGTCAGCAACTGGACGCCGCTGGTCGCGGTATAACTGTAGGTCGCCTTCGGCCGCGTCCCGCCGGCAGTCGCTGCGGGCGATGTCACGGTCAGCAGATTGCCGGTGGTCGGATCATAGGTGTAGTCGGTCTGGTTGCCCTTGGCGTCCTTGGTCCAATTGGGCTGATTGCAGGTGGCGGCATTGCTGCAGGTCGCGTCATAGTTCGCGGTCGTGACGATGTCTGACAGACCCGACCCGCTCTTCGCGACGTTACGCGTCTCGGAGACGTTGCCGCGCGCATCATAGGTGTATTGGGTGTAATTGCCCTCGGGCGCCGTCGCGCGTGTGACGCGGCCGTTCGCGTCATATTGCCAGCTCGTCGTCTTGCTCAGCGGATTGGTCATGCTGAGCCTGCGGTTGGACGCGATGTCGAACGTGTAGACGGTCGCATGGCCGCCGGGATCGGTCACGGTCGTGGTGCGAACACCAGCAGCGTCCGCATAGCCATAAGTCGTCGTTCCGACCGGATTGGTCACGCTCGATACCCGACCCGACCCGTCATAGCCGATCGTGATATCCTCGGCCGCTTTGCCAGGCCGCTTGATCCCGGCGACGATCAGCCCACCAGCGGTCGAATTGTAATTCTCGCGATAGGTGGTCGAGCGACCCATCGCATCCGCTATGGTGAGGTAGCTGTTGGATCCGGAACTCGAAGGAGTGAAACTCTGGGTGCGGACCGAAGCTCCCGTTACCGCCAAATTGGTAACCGACACGCCGGTGGCATCTCCCCAGCCCGGTGGCTCGCTATAAGCCACATTGGGGTCGATCGCGTCGGGATCCCAATTACCGTATTGAAACGTCAGCCGATATTGGGAGTTAGCAACCGTGCTTATTCGATAGGCGGTGGTGTGTTGAACACACACTTCACCATCGCCGACGATTTTTGTCTTCGAACAAAACGAATAATTATCGTATGAATAAGAAAATACCGTCCCATCCGGCTTGGTGACGCTAACGACATTCCCCTGAATATTCCCGTAAGGGTAGAAGCCGACATACACAGTCGAAAACAGCGTTACTGTCCCATCAGCGGCCGTATAGGTGTAATTGGACCCGCTTGACGTCAGCGTGGCGCCGTCGCCTTCGGTCGATGTATAGACACCGCCCGAGTTCGTGAATCTGTCGGTGACGCTTCCGAATGATACATAGACCGTTGTGCCGCTGACAGTCAGCGTCGCCGTGAGCGAGTCACCCCATCCCTTTGCGCCGCGAACGAACTTCCGCCAGGTGATCCCATGTTTCTGGCCATCGCCGACCGACAGCGTCGGACCATCGACATTTGCCGTACCCAAGAACAGATCGACGCCATTGGCATCGATGTCGCTACGGACGGGAGATGGGGCGGCGACCTGGGCATAGGCCGGAACCGCCAGCCCCGAACAAAGTATCGTCGACACCGCCAGCAACGCGCGACGCGCGCGCAACCGCGCACGTTCGACATGGGTCGAGTTCGTCATGGTGAAACCCCTGCAGGAAATGGAAAAGCGAGAAAAATGACTGCCCTACGGCGCGCCGGTCACGTTCACGTTGACGCGGTTGTCCGCCTTGTCGAAGCTGTAGTTCGACACGACGTTGTTGTTGACGGTGCCCGTATGAGCGACCTTCACCAGTCGCCCCTTGGCATCATAAGTGTAATTGACCGTCTCGGATGCCCCGGCCATGCCGGTCGCCATTGCGGCGAGCATTATCGAACCGGCGCAGACAGTCAGCGCCGTAGCTAATCGAGCCATTATTTGCCCCCTGATTCGGAACACGGCAGAGGCTGTTTCACAATCTCCAACTTGGCAATGGAAACTATTTGATAAACCAACAAATCGTGTCCGTTCTGGACAAGAAGGTGAGTCGCGCCGCGACTTCTTCATCGCTCCACTTTGGCGTGAGCGCATGAGCGACTTCTTCGTCATTTCGGGTTGCTCAGGCGGTGGGAAGTCAAGCGTGCTCGCCGAACTCGCCCGGCGCGGCTTCGCCACGATCGAGGAGCCGGGCCGACGTGTGGTTCGCGAAGAGCTCGCGTCGGGCGGCGAAGCCGTGCCGTGGATCGACGGCATCGCCTTTGCGCGCCGGATCAGTGCACTGGCCAGGCAGGATCATGAAGCGGCGCGAGCCCTGCCCGGCCCCGTCTTCTTCGACCGCGGGCTCATAGACGCCGCGGTCGCGCTTGAGCACTTGACGGGTGAAGTGGTGCTGGCCGATCTTGCCGCGCGCTACCGTTATTCCAGCCAGGTCTTCCTTGCCCCGCCCTGGCCCGAATTGTTCGTCTCCGACGCCGAGCGGCGGCACGATTTCGCCTCGGCGGTCGCCGAATATGATCGGCTTGCGATCGCCTATCCGGCGCTCGGATACGACGTGATCCTGCTGCCGAAGGTCAGCGTCGCCGAACGTCTTGCCTTCATCCTCGAACGGGTCGGGACGAACTGAATCAAGTTGCGATGAGATGTGGAACCCGTCCGCGATTCGTGAATTAGCCGGGATGTGAAGCCTGCCAACGACCTGTCCATTCCCGCCCGCGCGCTCCGTCTCAAAACCGAAGCCGGCAATTGCCTGACCATTGCGGTGGGCAAGTCCGATCCGGTGTTCGCCGGCGAGTTGATCGACGAAGCCATGCGCCTGATGCGTCGCGCGCAGGAGCTCGCTAGCCGCGCATCGGGCGGTAAGGACTGACGCGCCGCAAAGTTTCGCTATTCCAGCCAGTAGCAAGCGTCGGTTGCCCGTGCCGCGTCCGCGGCCCATCTGCCCTGCATCATGGCGACACTTCTCGATCCGCACGCGCGTGGACGCGTCATCCTGGTCGGTGCCGGCCCCGGCGACCCCGGCCTGCTCACCGTGCGCGCGGTTGAGGCGCTCAAGAGCGCCGACGTCGTCGTGCATGACGGGCTGATCGACCCGGCGGTGCTCGACATCGCGCCGGCCGACGCGCACCGCATCTCGGTCGCCAAGCGGCGTAGCAAGCACACTTTGTCGCAAGACGCGATCAACGCGCTGATCGTCGCGCATGTGAAGGCCGGCTCGATCGTCGTGCGGCTGAAGGGCGGCGATCCGTTCATCTTCGGCCGCGGCGGCGAAGAGGTGGAAGCGGTGCGCGCCGCCGGCCTGCCGGTCGAGGTCATTCCCGGCGTGTCGGCTGCGCTCGGTTGCGCGGCGGAAGCGATGCTACCCCTCACCCATCGCGATCATTCGTCCGCGGTCAGCTTCGTCGCCGGCCAGTGCAAGGGCCTGGCCGATCAGAATTGGTCGGGGCTAGCTGGCAAAGGCCGTACGCTCGTCATCTATATGGGCGTCGCGACCTGCCCGGATATCGCCGACAAGTTGATGGCCGATGGCGTCGCGCCCGATATGCCGGTCGCGGTGCTGGAGCGCGGGACGCTGGTCGGGCATCGCGCGATCAAGACATTGCTCGCCGACCTTGGCCCGATGGTCGAGCGCGAGAAGGTGCAGAGCCCGGCGATCATTGTCGTCGGTGAAGTCGTCGAGCTGTCCGATGCGGAGGACAAGCTCGCACGCTGGGCGAAGATGGCGGAGGCAGCGGCGTGAAGATCTTGACGGGCAACGATCTGCCGACCGGCGACGTGATCTGGTGGACCGGCAGCGGCTGGTCGCGCCATATCGAGGATGCCGCCGATGTTGGCGATCAGGGCGACGCGATCCTGCAGGCCGAGGACGGCGCACGCCGCGTCAACGGCGGCTATATCATCGACGCCACTCCAACATCGGAAGGACCCCGCCCCGCGCATATCAAGGACCGCATTCGCGCCCTGGGCCCGACCGTGCGGCCCGATCTGACGCTTAAGCCAAGCGATCCCAACGCCGGTAACTGGGTTATCTGATGTACAAATACGACCAATTTGACCAGGCGATCGTCGATGCGCGGGTCGACGAATTCCGCGATCAGGTGCGCCGCCGTCTCGCCGGGCAGATCACCGAGGACCAGTTCAAGCCGCTGCGGTTGATGAACGGCCTCTATCTCCAGCTCCACGCCTATATGCTGCGCGTAGCGGTGCCCTATGGCACGCTCGACGGCCGTCAGATGCGAATGCTCGGGCATATCGCGCGCAAATACGATCGCGGTTACGGCCATTTCACCACGCGTCAGAACATCCAGTACAATTGGATCAAGCTGGAGGACGCGCCGGATATCCTCGCCGACCTCGCGACGGTCGAGATGCACGCGATCCAGACCAGCGGCAATTGCATCCGCAATATCTCGTCGGACCAGTTCGCCGGGGCCGCCGCGGACGAGATCGCCGACCCACGCCCCTGGGCCGAATTGCTCCGCCAGTGGAGCAGTTTCCACCCCGAATTCAGCTATCTGCCGCGCAAGTTCAAGATCGCTGTGATCGCGGCGCCGGAAGATCGGGCGGCGATGCGGCTGCACGATATCGGCATCGAGCTGGTCAGGCGCGACGGTGCGCTCGGCGCCCGCATCTTCGTCGGTGGCGGCATGGGCCGCACCCCGATGATCGCTCCCGAAATCAAGGACTTCGTCGCCGCCGACGATCTGATGAGCTATCTCGAGGCGTGCCTGCGCGTCTACAATCGCTACGGCCGGCGCGACAATATCTACAAGGCGCGTATCAAGATCCTGATCCACGAACTCGGTGCGGACGAGTATCGACGCCAGGTCGAGCAGGAGTTCGCATTGGTCAAGGCGCTGGGCATCGATCCGCCCGCAGCCGAACTCGAGCGCATCACCGCCTTTTTCGCGCCGCCGGCGTTCGAAGCTGGCGCCAGCGACGCCATCGACCGCAGCGACCCCGATTTCGCGGTCTGGCTCGACCAGAACGTCAAGCCGCACAAGCAGCCGGGCTATGCAATCGTCAATATCAGCCTGAAGCCGGTCGGCGGCATTCCCGGCGACGCCTCGGCCGACCAGATCGACGTCATGGCCGATCTCGCCGAGCGTTATTCGTTCGACGAGCTACGCGTCACCCACGCGCAGAACATCGTCCTGCCGCACGTCCGCAAGGCCGACCTCTATACGGTGTGGCAGAGACTGTCCGACGCCAAGCTTGCCGACGCCAATCTCGATTTGATCAGCGACATCATTGCCTGCCCCGGCCTCGATTATTGCAGCCTGGCCAATGCGCGCTCGATCCCGGTCGCACAGAAAATCGCGACGCGTTTCGCCGATCTCGGTCGCCAGCGCGAACTGGGCGAATTGAAGCTCAAGATCTCTGGCTGCATCAATGCCTGCGGGCACCATCATGCCGGGCACATCGGCATATTGGGCGTCGATAAGAAAGGCACTGAGAATTATCAGCTTTTGCTGGGCGGATCGGGCGCCGAAGACGCAAGCCTGGGTAAGATCACCGGTCCCGGCTTCAGCGAGGACGGCATCGTCGATGCGGTCGAGCGCGTGACCGACAAATATCTGCAAGTGCGCGAGGACGGGGAGCGCTTCCTCGATACCTACCGTCGCGTCGGCATCGACCCATTCAAGGAAGCGATCTATGGCTGACGACCTGCTGCGCTTCCGCGACGACGAAGCACATGACGAGCCGGCGGTGACGCTCGATTCGTTCCTTGCCGATCAGACCAACGCGACCGCGGTGCGGCTCGAATCGGGCGATGACGCGCGCGCGCTGATTCCCTTTCTCGATCGCCTGTCGCTGATCGAGGTATCCTTTCCCGTCTATCGCGACGGTCGCGGCTATTCGTCGGCACGAGTCCTGCGCGAGGCTGGCTATGTCGGCGAGTTGCGCGCCGCCGGCGACGTGCTGGTCGACCAGGTGCCGTTCATGCGTCGCTGCGGCTTCGACAGCTTCGCACCCGAAGCGCCGATCGATCCTGCGGTTCTCAAGGCGTCGCTCGATCGCTACGAATACCATTATCAGGCCGCCGCCGACGGCGCGGCACCCGTGTGGAAACTCCGGCATGGGTGAAGCATTGCGCAAGATCGACGTGATCGACACTTCCCCGGCCTTTACCCAGGCCGATGCGGACGCGCTCAACGCGCGGTTCGCCGGGGTCGACACGCTCGACATGCTGAAAGTGTTGTTTGCCGAGGGGATCCTTGGCAACACGGCCGTGGTGTCGTCGTTCGGCACCGAAAGCGCGGTGCTGCTCCACCTCATCGCGCGGGCTAATCCGGCGACGCCGGTAGTGTTCGTCGACACGCTCAAGATGTTCCCGGAAACCCTCGACTATCGCGATCTCCTGATGGAGACGTTCGGGCTGTCCGACAGCCGCACGGTCAAGCCCGACCCGGTCGTGCTCGCCGCCAGGGACGCGCAGGAATTGCGCTGGTCCTACGATCCCGACGGCTGCTGCGAGATCCGCAAGGTCGAGCCGCTGAAGCGCGCCAAGGCCGGGCTCGACAGCTGGATTTCAGGCCGCAAGGCGTTCCAGTCGCAAACCCGCCAGAACATCGCGCGGTTCGAGATCGAGGACGGCCGGCTCAAGGTCAATCCGCTCGGCGATTGGGTGAAGGCCGATCTCGACGCCTATTTCGCCGAATACGATCTGCCCCGCCACCCGCTCGAGGCGGACGGCTATCCGTCGATCGGCTGCCAGCCCTGCACGTCGAAAGTGCTGCCGGGCGAGGATCCGCGCGCGGGCCGCTGGCGCGGCTGGGAAAAGACCGAATGCGGGATCCACGTGCCCGAAAAGCCAGGCGAAGAGCCGGTTTTCTAAAGCTCATCACCGAGCCGGTTTTCTAAATATCGTCACCCCAGCGAAAGCTGGGGTCTCCAGCCGTATCGCGATACCGTTTGAGATCCCAGCTTTCGCTGGGATGACGGTTATGGGGCGAAAGCGCAATATTGCCCGAGACCGCAGCTTTCGCTGGGGTGACGAGCTGGCTTTCGCTGGGCTTACGGACTATTCATAATCCGGGCTGGCATAGTCCCCGGCGTAGTCGCTGAACAACGTATATTGAGGTTCGAACCGCAGGATGACCTTGCCGGTCGATCCGTGACGCTGCTTCGCGACGATCAGTTCGGCCAGTCCATGGACGCGCTCCATTTCCTGGCCCCATTTCGTATAGTCCTCGAACACCTTGGCGTCGTCGCCATCGACCGGTCTCTTGGGCTCCCGCGCGGCGACGTAATAATCCTCGCGATAAACGAACAGCACGACGTCGGCGTCCTGCTCGATCGACCCCGACTCGCGAAGGTCGGAGAGCTGCGGGCGCTTGTCCTCGCGGCTTTCGACCTGACGACTGAGCTGCGACAGCGCCAGTACAGGCACGTTAAGATCCTTCGCCAAGGTCTTCAACCCGCGGCTGATCTCCGAAATCTCCTGCACGCGATTGTCGCTCGCGCGCGAACCGCTGCCCGACAGCAGCTGGAGATAGTCGACTACCACCATCCCGATGCCATTTTCGCCGTGGCGCCGCTGCAATCGTCGCATCCGCGTATGAAGTTGCCCGATCGTCAGGCCGGCGGTGTCGTCGATCACGAATGGCAGGTTCTGCAATTCGCCGGCGGTCACTACCAACCGATCCATGTCCGCCTGGCTGATCTTGCCCATGCGCAGTTCCTGGCTCGAGATGCGCGACTGTTCAGCCAGCACGCGCGTCGCGAGCTGATCGGCCGACATTTCGAGGCTGAAGAACGCTACCTTGGCACCGATCCGTTGCTTGGGATCGATCCCGTCCTGCTCGTCCTGCATGTAGCGCTGCGCCGCGTTGAACGCGATATTAGTGGCTAGCGACGTTTTGCCCATGCCCGGTCGCCCCGCCAGAATGATCAAGTCGGAGCGATGGAAGCCACCCATCTTGCCGTTGACCGAGCTTAGGCCGGTGGTGACCCCCGACACGCCGCCGCCCGAATTGAGCGCGCGGTCGGCCATCGCCACCGCCAATGTGGAGGCCTGGGCAAAGGTCTTGACCGATGCTTCGCTGCCGCCGTCGCCGGCGACCTTGAACAATTCCTCTTCGGCTGCTTCGATCTGCGCGCGCGGATTGACCTCTTGCGACGTGTCCATCGCCTTGTCGACCAGCTCGCGACCGACCCCGACCAAGGTGCGCAGCAGCGCCAAGTCATAGATTTGCTGGGCGAATTGCCGCGCGCCGATCAACCCCGCACCCGACCCAGTCAGCCGCGCCAGATAGCCCGGCCCACCCAATTCCTTCATCGCCGGATCGGCTTCGAACATCGGCCGCAGGCTGACCGGCGTCGCCGGCATCTGGGCATCGACCATCTTCTTGATCGCGCCGAAAATCCGCCCGTGCAGCGGCTCGAAGAAATGATCGGGCGTCAGCTTGTCGATTTCCTCGGCAATGCGGTTGTCGATCATCATCGCGCCGAGCAAGGCGGCCTCCGCCTCGACGTTCTGCGGAAGCGAGGGCGTCTCCGCCCCCGGCAAGGAATGAATCGCTGTCGCCATGGCGCCCTTCTACGCCACTCCCCCGCCGGGACAAAGCCAGCAGCGCTGTGGATAATCGCATTGGATGGGGATAAGCGCGGTCCGTGGCGGATCATCGCATCAAGGACATCACGCTCGACGACCGCACGATCGTGTGGCGCAGCGCGGACGTCGAACAGGAACGCCGCATCGCGATCTTCGACCTGCTCGAGGACAATGCCTTCCGCCCGTTGCGCGACTATCCCGACGGCTATGCCGGTCCCTATGTCCTCCATCTCGGGGTCGAGGAAGGCCGACTCGTGCTCGCGCTGTCACGCAAGGACGGCTCGCCGCTCGAAACATTGATCCTCTCGCTCGGCACGCTCAGACGGCCGATCAAGGATTATTTCGCGATCTGCGACAGTTATTACGAAGCGATCCGCAACGCCACGCCGCAGCAGATCGAGACGGTAGACATGGCCCGACGCGGCATCCACAATGATGCCGCCGAGCTCTTGAAGGAGCGGCTGGGGGGCAAGATCGACGTCGATTTCAACACCGCGCGGCGGCTGTTCACGCTGATCTGCGTGCTGCACATCCGCGCGTGATGCGGCGCCTGGCATTGCCGGTCGGCCTGGCGGTCGCGATGCTCGCGCTGGCCGGCGCGCTGTATCTGGTCGCGCGCGACTGGCGTCCATCGGCCAGCGACTATCAGTTTCAGGGCGTCGACGTGTCGGACGCCAATGGCGCGGTCGACTGGAACGCGGTCAAGGCGGCCGGCGCCGATTTCGGCTATGCCCGCGCGACCCAGGGCGGCGACCGCGACGCGCGGTTCGAGGACAATTGGCGCGGCATCGCGGACGCCGGCATGCGCCGCGGCGCGATCCACGCCTGGTCGCTGTGCCGGCTCGCCGCCGACCAGGCGAATAACTTCAACACCACCGTGCCCAAAGCGGACGACGCCTTGCCGCCGGCGCTCGAGGTGGATTTCATCGACGGGTGCAACGACCGGCCGTCGCGCGATGTCGTGCTGGAAGAACTCAAACGCTTCATCATCATGGTCGAAGCGCATACCGAGCGCCCCGTGCTGCTACTCGTATCGAAGCGGTTCGAAGCGAATTACGACGTGACGTCGGCGCTCGACCGCCCCATCTGGAGTGCACAGAACTTCTTTCCGCCGGATTATGCCGCGCGGCCATGGCGGATGTGGCGGGCGAGCGATATGCGGCGCATCGATGGGGTCGAAGGGCCGGTCAGTTGGGACGTGGTGACGAAATGAACGATACGGATATGGCCGAACGCCTGATCGAGGCGGCGCGCGGCGCGGCGGCGAATGCCTGGGCACCCTATTCGCGCTTCTCGGTCGGCGCCGCGCTACTGATGGTCGACGGCAGCATCGTCACCGGCGCCAATGTCGAGAATTCGAGCTACGGCCTGTCGCTCTGCGCCGAGACGGTGGCGGTGGCGAAAGCCAGTGCCGACGGACGGATGCGCGACGTCGTCGCGGTCGGCATCGTCGGCGGCATGACCGGCCAGGAGGGGGTCGAGCCGATCCTGCCCTGCGGCCGTTGCCGCCAAGTGCTCAACGAAGCCGCGCAGGCGGGCCGGCGCGATCTAGCAATCTGGTGCTCGGGGCTGACCGGCGGTCCGATTGCCAGCTACACGCTGGCAGAATTGCTGCCGCACGCATTCGGGCCCGCCAATCTCGGCATTGCCTGAGCAGGACACCCCTCCCTGCCAGGGAGGGGACATCTGCGTCCTACCGTACCGTCCGCGTGACCTTGCCGGCGGCGTCGCGCAACTCGACGCTCGGCGTGCCGTCTTTCCCGACCCCGAGCGTCAGGCGCGGCCTGCCCTGCGGATCGCTCAGCACAAGCGCGACCGTGCCGTCCGCCGATCGGCCGAGCCATGCCCGCCGTGCGTTGCTGAACCCCGCTTTGGCGAGCAGTGCGTCGCGATCCGGCCCCGCCACCATGGTCCGGGCCTTGAGCCCCGCCGCAACATCCATCGGCGCATCGGGACGGTCGTTGATCGCGAGTCCGACATGACGGTCCTTGCCGTCCTCTATACTGATCAATTGCAGCGTCTGATCCTGATGATAGCGATCGAAGGTGAAGCTGCCGCCATTGGTCGGTTTTCCGTCCTTCAACCCGCCGTCGAACACCAGCCCGCCATTCTCGTCGCCCTGGTCGTTGTAGAAGATCATCCCGGCTTCGGGCCGATTGGGATGCGGATATTCCTTGCCACCATAGATGAGGCCGGGGATCAGCGCGTGGTTGGAGATGGCGAGCCGCAGGGTCCCGTCGGGCTCGCGCACATTGATCCGCTCGACGTCGATCGTATCGAACTTGGCCGCCGCGGGTGCCACCGCCGCCAATGCCAGCCACGCCGTCGCCAGGGTCATCACCGCGGCATAGCCGCCAATCGCGCGCGAGGGATCGATCCGCATTCTGTCGTCTCCGTGGATTTCGCCAGCGCTGGGTACCGCGCCTCTTGCCCGATCGCTTTATTGCCGCGAAAGCTGCTGGCGAACAGGGAGTAGAGAATGGCGATCCTTTCCGACCGTTGGATTCGCGAGCAGGCGACGCAGCACGGCATGATCGAGCCGTTCGTCGAAGCACAGCGGCGCGAGGGATGCATCAGCTACGGCCTGTCCTCTTATGGCTATGACGCGCGCGTCGCCGACGAATTCAAGATCTTCACCAACGTCGATTCGGCGACGGTCGATCCCAAGGATTTCGCCGCGAACAGCTTTGTCGACCGCAAGACCGATTGCTGCATCATCCCGCCGAATAGTTTCGCCCTGGCGCGAACCGTCGAATATTTCCGCGTACCGCGCGACGTGCTGGTGATCTGCCTGGGCAAGTCGACCTATGCGCGATGCGGCATCATCGTGAACGTCACCCCGCTAGAGCCGGAATGGGAAGGCCATGTGACGCTCGAATTCTCCAACACCACCCCGCTGCCGGCCAAGATATACGCCAATGAGGGCGCGTGCCAGTTCCTGTTCCTGCAGGGCAACGAGCCCTGCGAGACGAGCTATGCCGACCGCGCGGGCAAATATATGGGGCAACGCGGGGTGACTTTGCCGCGGCTCTGAGCGCGGATAAGACATCCGCCAATCCTTAGCGGGCGTAAAGTGTTGAAGCCCGTGGCAAAGCCTGCTGTATGCGTGTATTGCTATAGCAATACACAAAGGAGAGCGCGACGATGTTGCGGCGCCTGAGCTTGTCGATCGCCGTTGCCGGCGCAACGGTCGCGATCGCCCCTGTTGCTGCACAATCGACGTCATCCCCAATGTCGCCGGACGAGCGAGCCGTACGCGAGGCCGATGATGCCTTCTGGCGCGCCTTCAACGCCTGCGACGCCGCCGCCATGACCCCATTTCTCGCGAACGATGTTGAATTCTATCATGACATGACCGGTCTGACCCGCTCGCGCGAAGCGGTTGCCGCCTCTTTGATGAAGGGACCGTGCGGTACTCCCCACCTGCGCATGCGTCGGGAGCTGGTTGCACCAAGCCTGCTTTATCAGGCGATACCGGGCTATGGCGCCATGCTGGCCGGCGAGCATCTCTTTTATGCAAAGCAAGGAGATGCGCCCGAGAAGGCCGCGACCAATGCGCGGTTTCTGGTGATCTGGAAGCTTCAGTCCGGCCGTTGGCTGATGACGCGAATCGTCAGCTACGACCACCGCCCTGTGCCCTATCGCCCAGCGGCAACGGCGCTCTCGATTCCGCCCGATGTGTTGAAACGCTATGTCGGTCGCTACCGCACCGGGGCTGGCGATGTGGACGTCGCCGTCGAGAATGATCGGCTCGTGCTCCGGTCCGGCGGTCTTCGGGTTACGCTTGCCGCCAGTGCGCCCAACCGATTCTTCGCGCTGGAGCGCGATCTACGTATCGTTTTTGCGGACACGGACGCGCCTGCGATCAAGATCGAGGAGAACGGCGCCGTCGTCGCAGAGGGCCCGCGCTACCCCTGACCAAGGAACCGGCGCCGATTATCGCACCGAACTCCGCGTGTCCGGCATCAAGCGCCGAATGCGATGGGATCATGATCGATTCGCGCCTAAGCGAGTTCATGTCCGAACCACTAACGACGATCGAACGCGCCATCCAATTGGCGCAGTCAGGTGACTGCAGCTCCGTGAACGACGTGCGCCAACGGTTGCGGCGCGAAGGCTATATCGGCATCGGAGCCGAACTGGCGGGCGTCGCGATCAACCGCGAGTTGGTCGACTATCTCCATGCTGCGCGGCATTAGGCCCGATCGGATTATCAGCCCGCATCCTAAATCGAACAGGCCAGCACAGTTCACCGGCCAACGAAAAGGGGCGACCGCTTGCGCGGCCGCCCCTTTCGACGAAATCGATGCCCTGAAGCGTCAGAATTCGTTCGCGTATTGCTCGTTGCCGATGAAGCCGAGCTTACTGATCCCGGAGCGCTTGATGACCGCCAGGACCTTGTCGACCTTCTCGTAGCGCGCGTCCGGAAGCGGCTGGAAGTGCAGCTCCGGTTCGGGCTGGATCTGCAGGGTCGCCTGTAGATATTGGTCGAGCTGTTCGTCGCTCGTCACCGGCGTACCGTTCCACGTCACATTGTCGTTCGCGTCGATGATGATCTTGTTCTTCTGCGCGTCGACCGGCGGCGGGTTGTTCGCCTGGTTGACGGGAAGGTCGACCTTCACCGCGTGCGTCTGGACCGGGATGGTGATGATGAACATGATGAGGAGCACGAGCAAGACGTCGATCAACGGCGTCATGTTCATATCCATCATCGGCGCGCCATCATCCCTGCCGCCACTCATTGCCATGATTCAAAACTCCTGAGCTAGCGAGACGGTTAGGACGCCGCGGCGGACCCGTCCTTGGGGGGAGGCTGCGAGATGAAGCCGACCTTGATGAAGCCCGAGGACTGCATCGTGTAGATCGCCGCGCCGATGCACTTGTACGGGACATTGACGTCGCCGCGGATGTGCACTTCGGGGATCTTCTCGGGGTCGATCGGACCGGCCGCCCTGAGACGTTCGATATCGGCCTGCATTTTCTTCGTCGCCCTTTCGAGCAGCTCTTTGTGCGTCATCCGGGTCATGCCCCAATAGATGCCGCACTGACCCGCGTCGTCGGACACGATCGAAAGGTTGACGTTTTCCGGCTTCGTCTGCGTCACATCGTACTTAACTTCTGGCAGCTTCAGCTTCACATTTTGCACCACGACCGGAACCGTGATGATGAAGATGATCAGAAGCACCAGCATGACGTCGACGAGCGGCGTCGTGTTGATGTCCGACATCGGCGTTTCGGAGGAGCCTCCGGTGCTAATAGCCATTAAGCATTCCTATCCTTACTTCGTGCGTCCGGGCCATGGCCCGGACGTCTGGCGGAACAGGGCACCGCGCCCGTTCCGCCATCACGTGCTTACGGCTTGGTGGTAACGCCACCCGCCTGACCGGCGGTGGTCGTCACCGGCTTGGCCGGTGTCGTCGCGGCGGCGGCCGGCTTGCGAACCGCGGCGCTGGGCTTCACCGCGCCGTTCGACGCGAGGTAGCCGAGGACGTCGTTCGCGAACGCGCTGAGCGCTTCCTGGATCGCCTTGTTGCGGCGCTGCAGGAAGTTGTAGCCGAGCACCGCGGGAACCGCGACGACCAGACCGAAGGCAGTCATGATCAGCGCCTCACCGACCGGGCCGGCGACCTTGTCGATCGAGGCCTGACCAGCAGCAGCGATGCCGAGCAGCGCCTTGTAGATGCCGACCACGGTACCGAACAGCCCGATGAACGGCGCCGTCGCGCCGACCGTCGCGAGGAAGGCGAGACCGCCGCCGAGCGCCGAGTTGATCGCATCCTCCGAGCGCTGCAGCGAGCCGTGCAGCCAGTCGTGCGCCTCGACCGGATCGGTCAGCCTTGCATGCTGTTCCTGCGCGGCCAGGCCGTCATCGACCAGCTGCTTGTAAGCCGAGTTCTTCTCGAGCTTGGCGGCACCTTCGCGCAGCGAGTTCGAGTTCCAGAACGTGGCGCGCACGCGGCGGCCCTGGTTGATGATCTTCTGCTGCTCGAACACCTTGGTGAAGAAAATGTAGAGCGTGAAGAACAGCATGATCAGCAGAATGCCCGCGGTGGCATAGGAAATGGCGCCGCCTTCGTGCAGCGCGTTCCAGAAGCCGAACTGTTCCTGGGCGGCACCGGCCGCACCAGCGTTAAGGATGGAGATGCTCATTCGGATGCTTCCTCTAAAAATATCGTCTCAAGATACAACCCGGCCGGCGCCCGGGTTTCCGGGCGCCGGCGTGAAAAAAGTCATTCGTCCTTCAGCGTCCAGCGGATGCCGGGCAACGTATAGCTGTAAGGCTGAGCGTTACCTTCCGTATCCTTCTGCACGGTGAAGCGGCCACGACGCTGCGCGAGACGGCAGGTCGCGTCGTCGAGCGACGAGTTGCCGCTCGATGCGGTGACGCGACATCCGGCAACCTTGCCCGACGTATCGATGCTGAGCAGCACCGAAACACGGCCCGAGGCGCCAGCGCGCTTGGCGTCGGCAGGATAATCGTCGTCGGTAAACCAGCTACCGGGATTGCCCCTCGGCCCGCCTTTTACGGCGACGGGTTTGGGTGCAGGCGGCGCGGGTGGCTGCGGCGGCACGACCGGGGCCGGCGGCGTCACCGGGGGCGGCGGCTGCGGCACGTTGGTCGTCGCGATGTTGACCGGCGACTGCACCGGCGGCGTGATCGGCGGGATCACGACCTGAGTCGGCGGCGGCGRCAGATTCGGCTGGTCCGGCGGCGGGGGCGGCGGCTTGTCTGGCGGCGGCGGCGGTGGCGGCGGTGCCACGTCGAACGCGTTCAGTTTTTCAGCGGCCTTCTTGGCGAAATCTACCGCCAAGCCGGTCACGAAAGCATAACCGAATCCCGCAACGATCAGCGAAACAATGATAATCGCTACGATACGGCTGCCGGTTGTATCACGATCAGCGTATGACATTCAGAAACTCAACTCCTTCGTGTCCGACCCGCGAATGTCGCCAGACGTTAATCGTTCGGCAACGAACCCTTCGGCTAGCGCCAGATCGGGCAGAGCGCGAGTCTCTATCGTTACCCCTGCGACGACGCAAACGCTTTGTCGGGCGCAACAAACGTACAATCGCAGCATGGCAGAATTATTTCTGTAAAGGAACGTTCTGATCGCCTAACTCATTCGATATGTCACGCGTTCCCATGGCTCGATTCCTCTCTGTCCTGTTCATTGCGGGCGCCGCTCCGATGATACCGGTGTCAGCAACCAAAGTGCTCCCGCCGCCGCCTGTTTATCGTTATGCCGATATGGCTGATCTGGCGACGAAGGCGCCGGTGGTCGTGGACGCCACTATCACCGATGCCGCGAAGATCAAGCCGGCGGAGGCTACCGGGCTCGCGCCGGGGCAAATACGCTATTATCTCACGGTCACGATCAACGCGCTGATCCGCGCGCCGGGGGCGTTGCCGCCACAGATCGGCTATCTATACGACGCCCCGCTCGACGCCGCCGGCCGGCCACCCAAGTTGAAGAAAATGCGCGTGATTATCTTCGCGCGCGCGGTCGCTAACAGCCCCGACCAGCTTCAATTGGTGACCCCCGGCGCGCAGTTGCAATGGTCGCCGCAGACCGATGCAACGGTACGCAGACTGTCCGCCGATCTGGTTTCGCCAAAGGCGCCGCCCGCGATCGTCGGCATCTCCAACGCCTTCCATGCGGCAGGCACTCTTCCCGGCGAAGGAGAGACGCAGATCTTCCTCAAGACCACCGGACATCCGATCTCGCTCGGCATCCAGCGCAAACAGAATCAGGCGCCGGTATGGACGGTATCGCTGAGCGAAGTAGTGGAGGATGCCTTGCCGCCACCACAGCGTAACACATTCCTGTGGTACCGTCTGGCCTGCGGCCTGCCGGTCGAAATACCAGCCGACACGTTGACCGGACTCGACCCGGCCGACGCCGCGGCGATCCAGCAGGACTATGCGCTGGTCAAGCAAGGGCTCGGTCCCTGCCGAGCCGGAGCGAATCCGTCCTGACGGATTCGCTCCGCGATTTCCGAGCCGCCGATTGTTCCGATCGACTTGAAATCGCTCCTAGCGGCGATGGCGGACCAGGGTAATCCCGATCGATTCGCCGCCTTCGGAGATCGCCAGCTTGACGATCTTCACCTCGACGCGGGCGACGCGCTTGTCCTGCAGGAACAATGTCTCGCAAATGTGATCGGCGACGCCCTCGATCAGCGTGAAATGCACGCCCTCCGGCAGCGATCTGGTCGCAGCGTGTTTCAAATCGAGATAATTTTTCGACATGGAAAGCGGCGATTCGGGACCGAATCGACCCGGCAGGTCGAGATCGACCGTGATCGAGATGCGCAACGGCTGGGGAAGATGCGTTTCCTCGGAATAGATGCCGGTCAGCACCATTACCTCGATATCGTGCACTTCGAGTTGCAGCCGGTCTTCCAAGTCGCGTGATCCATTTAATTTGGTTTCAGCAAGCTGAAACGGTTACGGCGCCGGCCCGCTCCCCCACCCGACCGCCCAACAAGGTATTCTATGGGCGGTCGGGTGGGGGAGCGGGCCGGCGCCGACTCAGCGCAGCTGAAAACAACGCAGGAGCGCGCCCCTGCCCGTCCCGGGGCCCGCGATCAACCCCTTGTGGCGCCGCGGCCTGCGCATTCGCCTTGTATTCAGCCGGGATGCCGATAAAGCGCCCGCCCCCGGGCGTATTGCCCGAGCGTTCGAGGAGACTCCGCCAAGTGACCGATTTCGTGCCGATCAACGCCATCGATCCCGCCGCCGTCGAGGCGTTGCTGGACCGTGCGTTCGGCCGAGACCGTCACGGCCGCACTGCCTATCGCCTGCGCGACGGCGTCGAATCGATTCCCGATCTCAGCTTCGCGGCGATCGAGGACGGCATGCTCGTCGGCACCATCCAATGCTGGCCGATTGCGCTCCGTGGCGACGACGGCAGCATTCACCCACTCGTCCTGGTCGGCCCGGTCGCGGTCGAGCCGTCGCGCCAACGCGGTGGACTGGGCAAGGAACTGGTCCACCAGGCGCTCGACGCCGCGCTCGAGCTCGATCTTGACGGCGCGATGATGCTGATCGGCGATCCGGAATATTATGGCCGCTTCTGGGGATTTTCCGCCGCAGCGACTGCGGGGTGGCGCCTGCCGGGGCCCGTGGAGGCGCATAGATTGCTCGCGCGCGGGTCAAACGTGCCCGCCATCGCGGGAGAGTTGGGGTCGCGCGTCAGCGTCGCGGTCTGACGTAGCGGGAAAACAGCCGTCGCCAGCCGGTCGTCACCCCCGGCTTGTTCCGGGGGCCAACGGGCGGCTGAGCGAAGGGCAAGAGACTAAAAGTCCGGTGCTCGCGGCACCTTGGGCCCCGGCACAAGGCCGGGGTGACGTGGGAGGAGTCATCATCCCGACCGCCATATGCCGGCTCGCGGTTGCAGCCCGATCTTCCCTGCCCTAGCGGTCATCGCATGCCGATGGCCCCGCCTCCCGATCTTGCCAGCCTGTCGCTCACAGACGTGGCGCGGCTCGTGGCGGAGAAGCGCCTGCCTCCGGTCGAGCAATGGAATCCCAGCCATTGCGGTAACAGCGACATGCGGATCGCGCGCGACGGAACCTGGTTCCACATGGGATCGCCGATCGGCCGGCAGGAAATGGTTCGGCTGTTTGCCACCATCCTGCGGCGCGAATCCGATGGCGGTTACGTGCTGGTCACGCCAGTCGAGAAGCTCGACATCGAGGTCGAGGACGCTCCCTTCCTCGCGGTCGAGATGAAGGCCGAAGGCGAAGGGCGCGACGCGGCGCTCGCTTTTCGCCTCAACACTGGCGAATTGGTCACCGCCGACGCCGGTCACGCGCTGCGATTCGAGCAGGGTGAAGACGGACCGCGCCCCTATCTCCACGTTCGTGGCGGGCTCGAGGCGCTGGTCGCGCGATCGGTCTATTACGATATCGCCGAGCGGGCGCTGTCGGGCGACGACGATCCGCCGGGCGTGTGGAGCAACGGCGCCTTCTTCGCGCTGGAGTCCGACGCATGACGACGCTCGCCGAACGGCTGCGCCTCGCGCTCGACCATGTCCATCAGCCCGAATTGCTCCCCGGCGATCATCCCGGGATCGGGAGCACGCGCATGCCGGCCGCGGTGCTGGTCGCGGTGACCGATCGGCCCGAGCCCGGGCTGATCCTGACCCAGCGCACCGAAAGCCTGCGCCGCCATGCCGGACAGGTCGCCTTTCCCGGTGGCCGGATCGATCCTGGTGACCTCGACGCAGCCGATGCCGCATTGCGCGAGGCAGAGGAGGAAATCGCCTTGCCCCGCGCCGCCGTCACCTTGATCGGCGAGGCGGATCGCTACCTCACGGTCACCGGATTCGAGGTGATCCCAGTGGTCGGTGTGGTCCCGCCCGATCTCGATTATCACCCTAACGAGGCCGAAGTCGCCGACGTGTTCGAAGTGCCGCTGGCGTTCGTGCTCGATCCCGCCAATCAACTTCGCGCCAGTGCGGAATGGCAGGGCCGGACACGCTATTTCTACGAAATCCGCTGGGGCGAACGCCGCATCTGGGGCGCGACGGCGGCGATGCTGGTCAATCTGTCACGGCGGCTGCGATGGGCGGCATGACGTTGCTTCCTCCGGCAGAGTGGCGCGATCGCCCCGGTCTCGCTCGGTTGGTCGCGGCGCTCGGCGCCGACAATGCGCGGATCGTCGGCGGCGCGGTGCGCGACACGCTATTGGGAATCGAGACCGCCGATATCGACCTCGCCACTCCGCATGACCCGCGCATGGTAATCCAATTGCTCGAAGCCGCCGGAATCAAGGCGGTTCCGACCGGGATCGACCATGGCACGATCACTGCGGTGTCGCGCAATGAAGTGTACGAAGTGACCACCTTGCGGCGCGACGTCACCACCGACGGCCGGCGTGCGACGGTCGCCTTTACCGACGATTGGCGCGAGGACGCGGCACGGCGCGATTTCACGATCAACGCGCTCTATGCCGATCCCGCAACCGGCGAGATCCACGATTATTTCGGCGGGATCGCCGATCTCGAAGCGCGCCACGTCCGCTTCATCGGCGACCCCTACCGCCGCATCGCCGAGGATCATCTGCGCATCCTGCGCTTCTTCCGCTTCCTCGCGCGGTTCGGCGATATCGCCGACCCCGACGGTTTGCAGGCCTGTACCGAGCGCGCCAATGACCTGATGGCGCTGTCCCGCGAACGCATCGCCAACGAATTGCTGCGCTTGCTCGTGGCACCGCGCGCGGTCGAGGTCATCACGCTGATGATCGAGCGCGCCGTGTTCGTCCCCGTCTTGCCAGAAATCGCAAGTATCGCGCGTCTTGCCGATCTGGCGAGACAAGAAGCCGATAGCGGAATCGCTCCCGATCCGATCCGCCGGCTGGCCGCATTGCTGCCCGCCGATACCGCCGTCGCGGCGAGCGTCGGAGCGCGGCTGAAGCTATCAAACAAGCAACGCCAGCGGCTGGAAAGCGCAACACTGCCGGTCGATGCCGATCCGCACGCGCTGGCCTATCGGCTGGGCACCGAGTTCGCGATCGACCGGCTATTGCTGTCGGGTGGCGACGCTGCGGCGATCCGCGACTGGGCACGGCCGAGGCTGCCCATGTCGGGCGGACAGCTCGTCGCCAAGGGGCTGAAAGCCGGACCCGATGTGGCGAAGACCTTGCGGGCAATCGAGGATCGCTGGATCGCCGAGCACTTCCCCGATGCCGCGCGTGTCGCCGCGATCACCGACGAAGAAGTCGCTCAGAGTCTGTTTGAAAACTCGCGAAAGAGCGAGTTTTGAGACCGCACCAGCCCGCTCCCCCACCCGACCTCCCAATCAGGGTATTCTATGGGAGGTCGGGTGGGGGAGCGGGCTGGTGCCGCGAAACGCGCCCTCAGCGCGTTTTCAAACAGACTCTCAGGCCCTCGACGCGACCAGATAGGCATAGGCCTCGTCGGCCTCGAGCGGCTTGGCGTAGACGAATCCCTGGCCATAGGTGCAGCCCAATGCCGCCAAGGTCTGCGCCAGCTCGTTGGTCTCGATCCCTTCCGCGGTGGTTTCCTTGCCGAGCGCCTGGGCCAGGCTGAGGATCGCGCGAACGATCGCCACCTTGTCGCGGTCGGCGAGCATCCCGGTCACGAAACTGCGGTCCATCTTGAGCACGTCGATCGGCAGTTTCTGAAGATAGGCCAGGTTCGAATAGCCCGTGCCGAAATCGTCCATCGCCAGGGTCGCGCCCAGGCTCTTGAGCTGATGCATGGTCTCAGCGACGCGCTCGGGATCGGAGATCAGCGCGCTTTCGGTGAGCTCGAGCGTGAAGCGGCTGCCGGTCAGCTGATTGCGCAGCAGCGCCTGCTCGACCGCCGGCGCGATATCGTCGCGCTGCAGCTGGATCGCCGACAGATTGACCGCGACGCGCACGCCGCAGTCGCCGCCCGCGCGGATATCCCATGACCGGAGCGTCCGCGCCGCCTCCTCGATCGCCCAGCGGCCGAGCGGAACGATCAGTCCCGATTCCTCGGCGACCGGAATGAAGTCGGCGGGCGAATGTTCATGGCCGTGTTCGTCGGTCCAGCGCGCGAGCGATTCGAACGCAACGACCTGGCCGGTCGCGAGATCGCAAATCGGATGATAGGTCAGCCGCATCGCGCCATTTTCGATCGCGCGGCGCAGCTCGGTCTCGATGCCGAATTGCTCGCGCGCGATATCTAGCGCCTGGGTCTGGTAATATTCGGCCTGGCCCGACGTCTTGGAGCGTTTGACGGCGAAATGGGCGTGGCGGATCAGATCCTCTGAATCCTCCACCGCATCCGACCCGAACGCGATGCCGATCGAGCACGACACGCGGATTTCGAAGTCCGACATACGGAACGGCGTCGCCAGCGTCTCCTGAATCCGACGAACGACCTGTTCGGCTTCCGCCTCGCTCTCTTCGAGCGCGAGCAGGATGCCGAATTCGTCGCCGCCGGTGCGCGCCAGCATGTCCGACGCCCGCAACGCGCCCTTGAGGCGCCGCGCGAGTGTGATCAGCAATTCGTCGCCTGCCATCGACCCCATACAGGCATTGACCCGGCTGAATCGGTCTAGGTCGATGATCAACACCGCGTAGCGCGCGCCACCGCCCTCGGCGATCCGCTCCTCAAGCAATTCGCTGAAGCCGCTGCGATTGGGCAGACCGGTCAGGCTGTCGGTGATCATCTCGCGGCGCAAATTGCGCGCGGTCCGCAATTCGCCGGTATGGTCGACCAGGGTGGCGAAGCAATAAGACGATGCCGACGAGCGCCGCGCCAGGGTGACGCGGAAATGGCGGCAATCGACCGCGTCGCCGAATTCCCAGGTGAACTCGTCGTTCACGGCCTCCCCCGCCAGGAACGTCGCGATCCGCTCGCCCAAGGCGGCGATCAGCGGCGCTTCACCCGCGGTATTGCCCAGTCCGGCGGCGCGAAAGGCGCGGTTCGCGGCGGCCACGATAACAGCATTGTCGGGGCGCCCGACAAGAGCCAACGGCACCGGGATCAGTTCGATCGATGCGGCGATTCCGGCGATCTCGTCGGGGCGCAGCACGACCGCCGCCGATTCGACGGGCACGGCTTTAGCGGCCTTCGCGCGAGACAATCCGAGCGCCATTGCGACCCGCTTAGGCGGGATTGGTTAAAGCGCGCTGAAGCTTGCCCCGGTTTCAGCCACTTGGGGGTGGCTGGCGGAGCGACATTCTAGCCCTCTCCCGTTTACGGGAGAGGGTTGGGTGAGGGTCTTCTTTCTTCTTCCAAGCGATTAGCGTCCCAAGAAAAGAAAGAAGACCCTCACCCTCCCACCGCTGCGCGGCGGGCCCCTCCCTCTCCCGCAAGCGGGAGAGGGGTTAAATCAAAACCTGTTGTCGCGCGGGAACCCTGTCGGTGGCATTCGCCCCGCAGCGCCGCGCGCGGTGCGCCACGGCTGCAGGTCGGTTTCGGTGCGCGTGCGGCCGCTTTCGCCGCCCATCGCCCAGCTCAGCCCCTCGGCGAACTTGAATGTGACCGCGTCCGACAGCCCGCCGTCGCGATAGCGCTGCAGCTGGACGCCTTGCCCCTTGGCTAGTTCGGCGACTTCCGACAGCGGGAATACCAGCATCTTGCGGTTGTCGCCGATCGCCGCGACGTAATCGTCCTCGCCGGCGATCGGCCGGACGATCTTGAGCTTGGCGCCGGCGCGCGGCGTCACCACCGCCTTGCCCTTGCGCGTCTCGGCAATCGCGTCAGCCGCCTTCAACACGAAGCCGCGTCCATCGGACGCCGCGACCAGCAATTTCTCCGCCTCGCTTGCGCGCAGCAATGCAGCAATCCCGGCCTCTCCATCGAGATCAATCATCAGCCGCACCGGTTCGCCGAAGCCGCGGCCGCCGGGCAGCCTGTCGGCGGCGAGCGTGTAGAAGCGCCCCGTTTCGGCGGCGAGCAGCAATTTGTCGGTTGTCTGGGCGTGGAAGGCGAAGCGCGGGCCGTCGCCTTCCTTGAACTTCATCGCATCGGCCGAGGCGAGCTCGACATGGCCCTTCATCGCGCGGATCCAGCCGCGCTGCGACAGGATCACGGTGATCGGCTCGCGCTCGATCATCGCCTCGAGCGGGATTTCGCGTGCCGGCGCCGCTTCCTCGATCTTTGTGCGTCGGCGACCGAGTACAGTCTCCGGGCCATAGCGGTCGCGGACCTTGCCGAGGTCGCGCTTCAACCGCGTGCGCTGCCGTGCGTCGGACGAGAGCAACAAGTCGAGCTCGGCCTTTTCCTTCTCGAGCCCCTCGCGCTCCTTGCGCAGCTCCATTTCCTCGAGCTTGCGCAAGCTGCGCAGCCGCATGTTGAGGATCGCTTCGGCCTGACGGTCGGTCAGCTCGAACTCGGCGATCATCACCGGCTTGGGCTCGTCTTCGGTGCGGATGATCTCGATCACGCGGTCGAGGTTGAGATAGGCGATGATATAGCCGTCGAGCAGTTCGAGCCGGTCGGCAATCTTGTCGAGCCGATGCTGCGAGCGGCGGCGCAGCACGATGAACTGGTGATCGACCCAGGATTGTAGCGCTTCCTTGAGGCTCATCACGCGTGGCGTTCGCGTTGCGTCGAGGACGTTCAAATTGAGCGGTATGCGCGTTTCGAGATCGGACAGCCGGTACAGGCTTTCGATCAACGTGTCGGAATCGACGGTACGGCTGCGCGGTTCGAGCACGATGCGCAAATCCTCGGCGGATTCGTCGCGGACATCGGCCAGGATCGGCAAGCGCTTGTCGTTGACCAGGTCGGCGATGCCCTCGATCAACTTGCCCTTGGACACGCCGTACGGAATTTCGGTCACGACGAGATGCCAGCCGCCACCCTTTTCATTGACCCGCTCGATCGTCGCGCGCGTCCGGAACGAGCCGCGGCCCGTCGCATAGGCCTCGGCGATCGCCGCAGGGCTGTCGACGATGGCGCCACCGGTCGGCAAATCGGGGCCCTTCACATAGTCGAGTACGTTGGCGTCGGCATTGTCGATCAGCGCGATCGACGCATCGAGCAATTCGGCGGCGTTATGCGGCGGGATGCTGGTCGCCATGCCAACCGCGATGCCGGCGGCGCCATTGGCGAGCAGATTGGGGAAAGCGCCCGGCATCAGCTCGGGCTCATGGTCCTCGCCGTTATAGGTTGGGCGGAAACCGACCGCATCCTCGTCGAGGCCGTCCATCAGGTCGGTAGCGACCTGGGTCAGGCGGGCTTCGGTGTAGCGATAGGCGGCGGCGTTATCGCCATCGATATTGCCGAAATTGCCCTGACCGTCGACCAGCGGGTAGCGCAGCGAGAAATCCTGCGCGAGCCGGACCATCGCGTCATAGACCGAGGCATCGCCATGTGGATGGTATTTGCCGATGACGTCGCCGACCACGCGCGCCGATTTCTTGTAGGCGCTGTTGGGATCCATCTTGAGCGTCCGCATCGCCCAAAGCAGGCGGCGGTGCACCGGCTTCAGCCCGTCGCGGACGTCGGGC
Organism: Sphingomonas sp. P4_G2; assembly: GCF_056401155.1. Lineage (NCBI taxonomy): Bacteria > Pseudomonadati > Pseudomonadota > Alphaproteobacteria > Sphingomonadales > Sphingomonadaceae > Sphingomonas > Sphingomonas sp. P4_G2. The sequence continues at coordinate 450,765 of NZ_JBFUJY010000004.1, forward strand.
AGCGAGCGCGCGGTGATCGTCGACAGCGCGTAGACGAGGTAGCGTTCGCTGAGCGCGCTATCGAACGGCGCGTCGAACACGCCCACGGAAGGATTGTCGGGAAGGTCGGTCGTCTCGGCTGCCATCCGAAAGCGGTTAGAGCCTATTTGCCCGAGAGGAAATATCGGGAACGAAGAAGGTGTGGATGGGTCCAGCCTCTAATTATGAGGCGGCCCCGCCCCGCGCCCGTTCGAACTCGGCGCGGCGGCGCTCGCCGCGCGCCTTTAGCAGATCGTGGCGCGATAAGATGCCCACCACCTTGCCGCTGGCGGGATCGACGATCGGCACGCGGCCAATTCCGGTTTCGACCATCAGATCGGCGACCTCTCCGATTGGCGAATGGCGATAGGCCATCGGTTGCGAGGCATCGGACAATTCGTCGGCGAGTGGCGTGTCGTCCTGACTACGCTCGACCTGCCAGCGCAAGGCGTCTGAGCGCGACACCAATCCGAGCAGCCGGTCGTCCTTCCCCACCACCGGATAGGAACGGTGCGTCGCATGATCGGCGAAGAACGCGACGACGTCACAGATCGGCATGTCGCCCGGCAAGGTCTCAGGATCCCGCGTCATCACTTGTTCCGCCTGGAGGAAATCGAGGGGGTCGACGGTATATTCCTGCAGGATATGGCGCCCGCGGCGTGCGATCTTCTCGGTCAGGATCGAACGGCGCATGATCAAGACGCTGACCGCATAGGCGCCGACCGAGGCAGCCGTCATTGCAGGCAGATCGGTAAAATGCCCGGTCACCTCGACCGCGAAGAAGGCGCCGGTCAGCGGCGCGCGCATCGCGCCGCTCATGATCCCGGCCATTCCTGCCATTGCCCAGAACCCCGCCGGCCCCGGCAGGAACTGTCCGAGTGCGACCCCGAGCGCGCCGCCCAAGATCAGCAACGGCGCGAGCACGCCGCCCGACGTTCCCGACCCAAGAGCGATCAGCCAGACCACAGCTTTGACCACCAGCAAGGCAAGCACGATGCGCAAGGTCATCGATCCGTCGAGCAAGGCCTGGATATTCGAATAGCCGGCGCCGAGCACATGCGCGTCGATCAGCCCACCCAGCCCGACGACGATACCGCCAAGCGCGGGCCACCAGAACCAGTGAACCGGCAGGCGGTGGAACAGATCCTCGACCTTGTAGAGCGCGACCGAGAGCAACGCCGCTTCGAGCCCGGCGAGAATTCCTGTGGCGAACGACCCCGACGCCGCATGCCACCAGTCGAGCGTGACCGCCGGGAACGGGAAGAGCGCGCCCGAACCGAGCAGCATCGGGCGGCAGGCGAAGGAAACCAGCACCGCGGTCACCACCGGCACGAAACTGCGCGGCTTCCATTCGAACAGCAGCACCTCGATCGCCAGCAGAATGGCGGCGAGCGGCGTGCCGAAAATGCCGGTCATGCCCGCCGCGGCGCCCGCCACCAGCAATGTCTTGCGCTCGGCGGCGCTCAGCCGGAAACGCTGCGCGAACAATGAGCCGATCGCCCCGCCGGTCATGATGATCGGCCCTTCGGCGCCGAATGGACCGCCGCTGCCGATCGAGATCGCCGAGGACAATGGCTTGAGCAACGCTACCTTCAGCGACAATCGGCTTTCGCCATAAAGGATCGCCTCGATCGCTTCGGGAATGCCATGGCCCTTGATCTTCTCCGATCCGAACCGTGCCATCAGCCCGATCAAGAGCCCGCCGATCACCGGGATCGCCACCGTCAACAGGCCGAGATGCGCGCTGGTGATATCCGTCGGGCTCGCCGACAATCGGCCGAACCAGAACAGGTTGGTCGCGATCGCGATCAGGCGGATCAACAGCCATGCCCCCAGCGCCGCGCCGATCCCGACCGGGATCGCAGCGGCGGTCAGCATGATCATGCGCAAATCGGCGCTGTGATCGCCTAAAGGACGCGCCTTGTCGGCGGACGTGAAATGGAGTGACATGGCGTCCTGTTTTGTAGGGAGACGCCGCGCAACTATATCGCGGCGCGACATAGTTCAATCGAGGATGACGAAACAATGTCGAGCGGGCACGAGTTGACCGACGCCGAATATGCCGCGCTGGCCGATTTTCGCCGCACGTTGCGCCAGTTCCAGGCGTTCAGCGAAGAGCGGGCAGCCGATTTCGGGCTGACGCCGCAACAGCATCAGGTGCTGCTCACCATCCGCGGCGCTTCCCCACGACCGGTCAGCATCGGCTATGTCGCCGAACGCCTGTTCGTGAAGCCGCATAGTGCGTCCGGGCTGATCGTGCGGCTGGAAACCTTGGGACTGATCGCACGCCGGCCATCACCGCATGACGGCCGTCAGGCCTTGCTCGAGTTGACCCCAAAGGCCCGCGAAATCCTCGAACGCTTATCGACGGTGCACCGCGACGAGATCGTCCGGATGCGGCCGATGCTGAAGCAGTTGCTCGATACGATCGCCTGACGCGCACCCTTGATTTATATCGCAATACGATATAAATTCCGACCAGGAGGATGGCCGGATGCAAATCTTGTTGGTGATCGTCGAATCGATAGGCCTGATCGTCGGCAGCGTCGCCGCCGCGATCCTGCTGTGCTGGTCGCTATGGCGCGCCTTCCGGCTGATCCGCCACCCCGCTTGGGGTCCCCCGATCGTCGTCGTGCCCGTCATCTTGTGGGCGGCCAACATGCTGCCGCGCAGCGAATTCCTGCGCATGACGTTGGTATTCGCGTTGCTGGCGGCCATTCCCTTCTGGATCGAGGGCCGCGCCTGGCGCCTGGCGTGGATCGAACGGCAACACCCCGGCGTCGACGATCCCCTGCACGGGTGAATGTTCGCGGAATATCGCTTGCTCTACCCAGTGCTTGCCGCCTGCATCGCACAGGATCGTGCACCACGACCGGGCGAACTGGAGCACGTCGCGCAACGGATCATGCGCGAAGGGTCGGTCGGCACGCCTGGCGCGCTTCTGGATCGCCGCATGGCGACCCGCGCGGCGCGCACCGCGCTGATCGGCGCGTCGAAGAGTTGACGCGAAGGAGAGGTCAGCGGATCGCGGCTACCATTTGATCTGGTTGCTCGACGGCGCTTTCCATTGATTGCTCGAAGGCGCTTTCAACTGCGTACTGACCGGGCCCTCGCCCTTGATCTGGCTGCTCGAGGGCGACTTCCACTGGTTGCTGACCGGTGCCTGACCCTTGACCTGTTCGCTCTTGATCTGGGTGCTGTCCGGCTTGTCCAGCCCGATCAGGACGCCTTGCGTCTCGCCCGCCGGCACGCCGGGCTGCTTTTGCGCCGCCGCGTCGGTTACGCCCAGCGACAAGCCCAGCATCGATACCGCCGCCGCCAGCGCAGGTTTCATGAGATCGGCCATGCCATCCTCCCTGCAAAGCGAGAGCGCACTCCGGGAGCGGAGAGCGGCTCTCGACCCTTGGAGAGATAGGCCCATGCCCTCCGACCGTATTGGCGGAATGCGACATGCCCCACGCGACGCGATCAGACCGGGCTCGGCATATCGCGGGCGAGTTCGTCGAGCAGCCATTCCCGGAAGCGACGGATCTTGGCGACGCCGCGCCGCGCTTCGGGATAGCAGAGCCAATAAGCGTAGCCGCGGGTCGAGACTTGATCGAACGGCCGCACCAATCGTCCGTCGGCCAAGTCGTTGCGCCAGAAGAAGGGCGTCAGCATCGCCATTCCCTGCCCCGCCATCGCGGCATGTCCTTCATGCGCCTGGCTGTCGAGGCGGACGCCGACGCGTGGCGGGCCATCGGGCACTTCCACCCCGGCCTCGCGTAGCCAGAACGGCCACCACGGATCGTGCGGGCTGATTTGCGGGATGCGCAGCATGTCCTCGACCGTGAACGGTCCGTGGCGCTTGAGGAATCCAGGCGAGCACATCGGCGTGAAATCGATCCGCACGAGCAACTCCTCGTGCAGCCCGTCCCATCCGCCCAGGCCGGCACGGATCGCGACATCGACGTCGTCGCTGGCAAAGTCCGCCAGCGCGTCGCTGGTCAGCAGGCGCACCGCCATTTCCGGATGGTTCATCTGGAAACTGCCGAGCCGCCAGGCGAGCCAGGTATTGGCGAAGGTGTTCGAGGTCGACACGGTCAGCACCGCCGCATCGTCCGCACGGATCGCGCCGAACGCGGCGTCGATCGCGTCGAAGGCGCGCGTGATCTGGGGCGCTGCCTTGCGGCCCGCATCGGTCAACACCACGCGGCGCTTTTCGCGGCGGAACAGCGGCGCGCCGAGCCGCTCTTCGAGCAATTTTACCTGATAGCTGACCGCTGCCTGGGTCATGCCGAGCTCATTCGCGGCGGCGGTGAAATTCTCGTGCCGCGCGGCGGCTTCGAACACGCGAACGGCGGCAAGGGGCGGCAGGCGGCGCATGAAACTTGATAAGCATGGCTTGTCGATTATGTCCAACGATTTGTTGGCGAAGCGACGCCGATACGAGCATATCCACCTCATCGCCAACGCCGGATTTTATGAGGAGGATTGAGCCATGCGCGATGATTTCCTGAGCGGCGACTGGGCCGCGAACAAACACCGCCTGACAGCGGACGTCGATAAGCTGGGCCATGATCTGGCCGAGAAGGTCAGCGACAGTTTCGAAGCGCTCAACCGGGCGCAGTTCGACGCGCCGTGGCACCGCGTTTGGCGCAAGGTCCGCATCTCCGGGCTGCGGTGAGCCGCGCCAGCCCCAGGACCGGGACGCGTGCCCCCATGCGCGCCCGGCCCTTTCCGGACCTACGCTTCTCCGGCGGCGTCGATCGGACGGCAGGACCCGCTTCCTCCTTGCCTTCCGCGCGCCGCCGGTCTTTTCCCTTCACATGAGCGACGATTTCGAGCCGCTGACCTGGGCAGACCTGACCGCGCGCCCACGTCCCGAACCGCAAGCGGCGATCGCCTATGGCGACGATCCCTGGCAACGCGTCGATCTCTGGCTGCCCGATGGCGCCGGCCCTTTCCCTGTCGTGTTGATGGTCCATGGCGGATGCTGGACGACCAGCATTGCGGATCGCACGCTGATGAATTGGGTCGCCGAGGATCTGCGCCGCGACGGCTTTGCGGTTTGGAACCTGGATTATCGCGGCGTCGACCGCCCCGGCGGCGGCTATCCGGGCACCTTTCGCGACGCCGCGGCGGCGGCCGATGCGTTGCGCGGCTATGCCCCCAAATACGGGCTCGACCTGCGCCGCATCGTCGCCACCGGGCATTCGGCGGGCGGACATCTGGCTTTGTGGCTGGCCGGGCGGCGGCGACTGCCGTTCGACAGTCCGCTGTGGTGCGCGACGCCGTTGGCGATCGCGCATGTCGTCGCCTGCGGCGCGCTGCCCGACCTTGAGGCAGTGGCGGCGAGCCCCGACAATGGCTGCGGCATCGACGTCATCCGCGATCTGGTCGGCGCGCCGGGCAGCGATGGGCGCGATGTCTATGCCGATACCTCGATCCCGCCGCTGTTGCCGATCGGCGTGCGCCACGATCTGGTCAATGGCCGCGAGGACCGCATCGTGCCCTATCGGCTGGCGACGGATTATGCCGCCAAAGCGGGCGAGGAAGCTGTCCTGCACACCGTGCCGGATACCGGGCATGTCGAGCTGGTGACGCCAGGCACCGCTGCTTGGACAGCCACCAAGCATCTGATCGTCGCAGCTTTCGCGGCAACCGGTTGTTAGACCGGCGCCGGCACCAGCGCCCCGAACGGATCGTCGTGCAGCGACGCCCTCACTTCAGCAAGCAGCCAGCTACGAAACGCCGCGACCTTGCGCTGCCGCTTGCGATGCGCCGGATAGACCAGCCAGAAGCTGTTGCGCCAATAGGCGATGCGCTTGATCGGCTGGACGAGCTGCCCGGCATCGATCGCGCGTTGCCACATTGGCGGGCTGAGCACCGCGACACCGTGCCCCGCAATCGCCGCCTGCCCCTGCAGCACTTGCGATTCGAGCTGCACACTGGGGGGCGACTCGTCGGATTGATCTCCCGACACGCTCCCCAACCACAACCGCCACCAGCCATCCCCCGGCGACAGCCGCGGCAGCGCCAGCAAATCATCGATCGTTGCGACCGGCGGATGGGCGGCGAGCAGCGCCGGGCTCGCCAGCGGCGTGAACGGCATCCGCATCAGGAAGTCCGCTTCCAGCCCCGGCCATGGCGCCGGCGCCCCACGGATCGCGACATCGATCTCACCGCGATCGAACTCGGTCAGCGCGTCCGACACGCGGAGCCGCACCGCCAGATCGGGCCGGGCAAGCTGGAAGTCGCCGATGCGCGACGACAGCCAATTGGTCGCGAAGGTCGACGGCGCGCTCACCGTCAGCATCGTCTCGTTATCGCTGCGCGCGGCACGGAACGCCTCGTCGAGCTTCTCGAACGCGCTGGTCACTTGCGGCGCGATCAATTGGCCGAGTTCGGTCAGTTCGACTCCGCGCCCCTTGCGGGCGAATAGCGGCGCGCCGACCCGTTCCTCGATCACCTTGATCTGATAGCTCACCGCCGCCTGGGTCGTGCCGAGTTCCTCGGCGGCCCGCGTGAAATTGCCGAGCCGCGCCGCGGCCTCGAACACGCGCACCGCGCCGAGCGGAGGAATAGACGTCATTCAAGACATAAAGCAGATTTATGGCTTGCTCTCAACGTTCGATTGGAGCTGCGACGCGGCCCGCGGCATATCGGTGTCGTCGCCACCCCCGGCGACGACAGGAGAAAGAAGATGTTCAAGCCCTTGATGATGACCGCTCTGCTGGTCGCAGCAGTCCCTGCATTTGCCGGCGACAAGCCGGTTCCGCCAACCGCCCGAGTCACGACCGCCGACCTCGATCTGTCGACCGCAAACGGCCGCCGGACACTCGACCGCCGCCTGCGCGCAGCGATCGATCAGGTATGCGCCGCCGCCGATGCCGCACCGCGTACCGGTATCCTCTCGAACGACCGCTGCCGGTCGGTCGCCGCGACCTCTGCCCGGCGTCAGCGCAACGTCCTGCTCGCCACCGTCGACGCGGGTAAGACCCGCAAAGCGGGCGTCGAAGTTGCTATGGCCAAATGACCCAGACGCAGCACTTGACCAATTAAGCGATCTGATGGGTTGCCTACGCCGGCAGGCATCCATCAGGCGCAATCCCTACCCCTTCGTGGCCGTTCCAATCTGGGCACACACTCCAATTCATCGCTATTCTGACACGCCTTGACGCAATACCCGATCAATGAGATTGTGTATCAAGATTGTCGGGAGAGAGCGTTATGCGGATCGTTCTGATGTCGATCATTCTGTGTTTCGTCCTCGCCGGATGTAACCAGGTGTCGAGTCTCAAATCGGCCGAAAAGCTCAATGCCTATGATGTCGCCCCAGCCGCGCCGCCGGGCGATGCCTCCAATGGAGGCAAGGGTGACGAGACGGCGGCCACGCCGCTGACAGTGACGCTCCCTCAGATCGCCTATGACTATAAGTACAGCTTTCGGCTCCCCGCCGATCGGGTAGCGTCGACCCAGCAGGCGCATATCGCGGCTTGCGACAAACTGGGGCTGGCGCGATGCCAACTGGTCTCATCCGAAAGTAGCAGCGGGAATGGCAGCGCCGCCTCGTTAAAGCTCCGCGTCGCCAGCGACATCGCGCGGCGGTTCAGTGCGACCCTGGTCGATTCGGTCGCCAGGGCCGGCGGGCGAGCGGTGGACCAGTCGATCAGCGCCGAGGACGTATCGAAAGAGATTTCCGACACCAGCGCGCGAATCCGCCAGCGTGAGCTGCTGGTCCAACGGCTGACCCAGATTCTTCAGTCGCGCACCGGCAAGGTGAGCGAATTGGTCGAGGCCGAACGCAGTGTGGCTGCCGCGCAAGAGGAACTTGATCAGGCCAAGGCATGGCTGACCCAATTGCAGGGCCGGGTGGCTATGTCCGATGTAGAGATCGACTATGCCGCCGCAGTCGTCGGCACCGCCGACCAAGGCCCGCTGGGCGAGACGGTCGGCCAATCCTGGTGGTTCTTCGGCGCCGCACTCTATGCGATCTTGCGCTTGGCGATCTTCCTCGCGCCGTGGGCGGCAGTGGGGATCGGCATCTTCTTCACCGTTCGCGTAGCAAGGCGGCGCTGGGGAGGCCCCGCGACGGACGTCGAGCCGCTGCCATCCAACGATACCCCGCCCCCCGCCTGATTGCACCCGAGCAGTCGTTCCGGTATAGGCCATTGCTTCCCGCCCCGGCGCGCTATCCGCGTTGCCGGGGCGCTCATTTTACAAAGGTAAGCGCCGAAGATGGCACGCCGCCGCCAGATCTACGAAGGCAAAGCCAAGATCCTCTATGAGGGCCCCGAACCAGGCACGCTGATCCAGTATTTCAAGGACGACGCGACCGCGTTCAACGCGCAGAAAAAGGGCACGATCAGCGGCAAGGGCGTGCTCAACAACCGGATTTCCGAGCACATTTTCACTTTGCTCGGGATGATCGGAGTACCGACGCACTTCATCCGCCGCCTCAACATGCGCGAGCAGCTGATCCGCCAGGTCGAGATCGTGCCGATCGAGGTGGTGATGCGCAACGTCGCCGCTGGGTCGCTGTCGAAGCGGCTGGGGATCGAGGAAGGCGTCCAGCTGCCGCGCACGATCATCGAATATTATTACAAGGACGACGCGCTCGGCGATCCGATGATCACCGACGAGCATATCGCGGCGTTCGGCTGGGCCAGCCAGGAAGAGATGCACGATATCGCCGACCTGGCGATCCGCACCAACGATTTCCTGTGCGGCCTGTTCGCCGGGATCGGCATTCGCCTGGTCGACTTCAAGATGGAGTTCGGGCGGATTTGGGACAATGATTACAGCCGCATCATTCTGGCGGACGAGATCAGCCCCGATGGTTGCCGGCTGTGGGACATGGTGACCAACGAGAAGCTCGATAAGGACCGGTTCCGCCGCGACCTGGGCGGCGAGGTCGAAGCCTATCAGGAAGTCGCACGGAGGCTGGGGCTGTTGCCCGAAGGCGCCGATGGTGCGGTGCTCGACCTCGAAACGCATCGCCAGAACCGGGGCAAATAAGCGCGTTTTGCAGCTTCGCTGTTACGGCGCCGGCCCGTTTCAGCCTGGCTGAAAACGGAAAGGACTCAGTCCTTGACCCGGAATCCGCAGATGATTCCGAAGATGAACGACGAGACCAGCGACAGCTGAATCCAGCCCCCGGCATCGGTCCAGCCGAAATACTGTCCACCGAAGGTGAACAGCGCGATGAACATCACCATTGCCAGTCCGGCCATGTCCGAACCCCCTAAACCGGCGAGCGCGACCCCTTGGCGAGTCGCCCGCTGGACGAAACGCTGCGCTTCGCGGGTAAACGAAGCGTAAAACTTGCGGCGAACCGCCGGCGCGGCCATAGGGACGCCGACTCCGTTTCAGCCAGGAAAGCGCCGCTCCATGAAGGTTCGCATCGTCGTCACCCTCAAGCCGGGAGTGCTCGACCCGCAAGGCAAGGCGATCCACAAGTCACTCGAAGGTCTGGGCTTTGGCGGCATCAACGACATCCGCGCCGGCAAGGTGATCGAGCTCGACGTCGCCGACTCGGTGACCGACGAAGACCTTGACGGGATGTGCCGCAAGTTGATCGCCAATACGGTGATCGAAAATTACAGGATCGAGCGATGACCGCGGCGGTCGTCGTTTTCCCGGGCTCCAATTGCGACCGCGACCTCGCGGTGGCGATCGAGTCGATCATGGGGCGGAAGCCCAACATGGTGTGGCACGGCGAGACCGATCTGCCTGCCGGCACCGACCTGATCGCGTTGCCGGGCGGGTTTTCGTACGGCGATTATCTGCGCTCGGGCGCGATGGCGGCGCGGTCGCCGGTCATGCGCGCCGTGGTCGACGCCGCCGAGCGCGGCGTGCCGGTGCTCGGCGTGTGCAATGGCTTCCAGGTGCTGACCGAAGCGGGGCTGCTGCCCGGTGCGCTGATGCGCAATGCCGGCCTCAATTTCGTCTGCCGCGATGTCGAACTGTCGGTCGAGAATGCGCAATCGGCGTTCACCAGCCGTTATGCCGCTGGCGAGACGATCCTGATCCCCGTCGCGCATCATGACGGCAATTACACCGCCGATGCCGAGACGCTCGACCGGCTCGAAGGCGAAGGCCGGGTCGCGTTCCGCTACACCGGTAACGTCAACGGATCGTCGCGCCAGATCGCCGGCGTGCTCAACGCCGCGGGCAACGTGCTCGGCCTGATGCCGCATCCCGAACGCAAGATCGAAGCGGCGCATGGCGGCGACGACGGTCGCCGGCTGTTCGAAGGACTGATGGAGCTAGTCTCGGCCTGACAGTCAGATTGCCATCTACCAAAACGTAAAACTGTCGATCTTGAATATGCTACTCGAAATAGCGGGCGGGACGACCGCCGTGGCCCGGCCACTCCAACCGGCTGATATTTTCTATACCATTTCGAAGCTGCTCTAAATCTTCTTGTACATAATGGCGGACGGTATCGGTCAGACGCACCATGGCCAAAAGGTCCGCACGCGGGGGCCTACGCTTCGGATCAATCTGACGTCTTACTTCCAGTCCCTCATTCCACGCCAAAAAATCCGCTGGATGTAGCCCGGGCGTCGCTTTGGGAACGAAGGCATGCTCGGCGTAGCCATATCTATTCCTCTCTTCGCGCGTCCCAAAGATCCATGTGAGAAAGTTATGTGCATCGCCTGAATGCTTATGCCCCTCCTCGAAAAAGAATGACGTTGGTCCTTGCGCGTGGTTTGACTCCTTCCAATCCCGAACCATTCCGATGCATGATTGAAGCGCGAATCCGTAAGCGCTAGGCATGCCCAAAGGACGAAGGATACGGTTATAGTCCTCCTCATTGATGGTGACGGCGAAGCCATAGGCGGAAAGTTCACGAGTAAGCTCAATCAGCTTCGCCGCGACCTCGATAGTGTCCGCTCGTCCTTTGAAAACACCTCTTCTGTGAGCGCATTCACTCATGTGGAAATAGGGCAGCCCCTTAGCCTTGAGGTAGGTGCTCCATTCTTTCGCGAATTGGCGTGCTCGCATTTTGCGAAAGACATACCCCGCTAAGCACAATATCGGCGGTCCTCGGTCGTCGTAGCTCTCGTCGATGTAGGCTTCGGTTATCGTCACCACACGGCTCCGTTTTGACGGGTAAATCGCGAGGACGGGGTTCGTTTACTGAGCGTACGCTGCCTTCTAGCCGAATTTGAATATACCAATCCGTAGGCGTCCGACGTCCGCCAACATATCCGCCATCGATCGTCCGCCGCCTAAACCTTCGCCTTGAACGGCGAGAAGTCGGTGCCTTCGTCGAACACATCGACCCCCTCGGCACGTTTGAGCGCGCCGACGACGATATAGGTGACCGGCGTCAGCAGCACTTCCCACGCCACTTTCAGGAACCATTGCGTGAACAACACGGTGATGACGAGGTTGGTCGTCCAGCCCACCGCCCCAAGGAACGCGAGCGGGTAGAAGATCAGGCTGTCGATCCCCTCCCCCGCGATGGTCGAGCCGATCGTGCGCGTCCACAGATGCTTGCCGCGCGTCATGATCTTCATCTTGGCGAGCACGAACGAATTGACGAACTCGCCCGCCCAGAACGCGGCGCAGCTGGCCAGCACGATGCGCGGTACCTGGCCGAAGATCGTCTCGTACGCCGCCTGGTTCTTCCAGTCGGGCGCGGGCGGCAGCGCCACCACGACCCAGCTCATGAACGCCATGAACAGCACCGCGCCGAAGCCGGCCCAGATGACGCGGCGAGCCCGCGCATAGCCATAGACCTCGGTCAGGACGTCGCCGATCACATAGGAGATCGGGAAGAACAGGATCCCGGCGCCGAACGGCCAATAGCCGACCCCCGGCAGCCAGACCTGCGCGACCTTGCCCGCGCCCAGTACGTTGGACAGCAACAGGATCGCGACGAACGCCGCCATGACGAAGTCGTAATAGCGGAAATGGTGGACAGTGTTGGCCGTCACGGCGCGCAGCGCGGTCGATTCCCCCTCGGTCATGGCGACCGTTATGATCAAGCTTGCGTTCGCCCGCAATCCGCGTCGAGGGCGTTGCCGCTCGCGCGCAAACGCCCTAGGCGGAAATCGGGCGCCCGTAGTTCAACTGGATAGAGCACGAGCCTTCTAAGCTTGGAGTTGCAGGTTCGAGTCCTGCCGGGCGCGCCATTCCTCGACCGCTGGCGCTCGACATGCATCCGATCGGCGATCGGCGCGTTGTGTTCGACATGACCGATCTCGATCGCGGCGACGCGCCTTTTCTGTTCGATCCCGAACGCCGCTTGCGGTGCTATATCGCGCATGAGCGCGATATAGCGTCGACGCAAGACGACCCGGCTCGCCGAGCACGCCACCTTTCCCGTGCGCGCGCCTTGTCCGCCCGGCTCCCCCAATCGGCGTGCGAACGGCTGCTGCTCATCATGGGCTGAAGGGTGACGCCGCTCGCCTTGTAACCGCAGGCTGATTGGTGGAGAGCGCAGGATAATCCACCATGCCGGAAAGTCCGCGATGCGCCTCCCTTTCGTCACCTCCGCTTTGTTGATCGCCTCGGCGGCGATCGCGCCCGCCGCGACTGCCGCCCCCGACGCGCCGTCGCCGATCCTGACCAGCCCAGACGCGAAGGACGTGCTCAGCTATGCGCGGCCCGAGATCGCCCGCGTCACCCATGTCGATCTCGACCTGACCGCCGACTTCAAAACGCACATCATGCGCGGCACCGCGACGCTGGACATCCTTGCCCGGCCCGACGCGCGGGAGATCGTCCTCGACGACAAGGACCTGGTCATCTCGCGGATCACCGACGCGCGCGGGCGTCCGCTCAAATGGGCAGTCGGCGCGAGCGACGATTACAAGGGCGCGCCGCTGACGATCGAGATCGGTACCGCGCGGCGGATCGTCATCACCTATCGGTCCGATCCCAAGGCACGCGCGCTCGGCTGGCTGGCGCCGGCGCTGACTGCGGGAAAAAAGAAGCCCTATCTCTTCAGCCAGGGCGAAAGCATCAACAATCGCAGCTGGATCCCGACCCAGGACAGCCCCGGCATCCGCCAGAGCTGGTCGGCCAAGATCACCGTCCCGTCCGACCTGGTCGCGACGATGAGCGCCGAGCGGCTGACCCCAGCCGGCATTCCCGCCGCGCGCGGCTGGCGCAGCTATCGCTTCCGCATGGACCACAATGTCCCGCCCTATCTGATCGCGCTGGCGGTCGGTGACCTCCGCTTCCAGGCGATCGATGCGCGCTCCGGAATCTATAGCGAGCCAAGTGTGCTGGCGAAGGCCGCGGCCGAATTGTCCGACACCGGCAAGATGGTGACCACCGCCGAGAGCCTCTACGGCAAATATCGCTGGGGCCGCTACGACGTGCTGGTGCTGCCGCCGTCCTTCCCGTTCGGCGGGATGGAGAACCCCACCCTCACCTTCGCGACGCCGACGATCATCACCGGCGACAAGTCGAACGTCGACGTCATCGCGCACGAACTGGCGCATAGCTGGTCAGGCAATCTCGTCACCAACGCGACCTGGTCGGATTCGTGGCTCAACGAGGGGTTCACGACCTATTTCGAGAACCGGATCGATGAAGCGCTATACGGCAAGGAGCGCGCGGCGACCTTGGCGGATTTGTCATGGGACGACCTTCAGCGCGACCTGAAGGCGGCGCCCGACGCCAAGGCGACGCGACTGCATGGCGATCCCGAAGGCGTGTACGGCGAGCTCGATTACACCAAGGGTTCGACCTTTCTGCGCACGATCGAATATACTGTCGGCCGAGCGCACTGGGACGCCTATCTGCGGTCCTATTTCGATCGCCACGCCTTCCAGCCGCAGACGACCGCCGGCTTTCTCGCCGACCTGCGCACCAATCTGATCAAGGGCGATCAGGCGCTCGAGGCGAAGCTGCAGCTCGACCAGTGGGCGTACGGAACCGGCCTGCCGGACAATGCGGTCCATGTCCGCTCGGCGACGTTGGCCAGGATCGACCAGACCTTGGCCTCGGTCGCGGCCGGTGCGCCGATCCATTCGATCGATGCGTCGCGTTGGTCGACCCAGGAATGGCTGCGGTTCTTGAACGGCCTGCCGCGCCGGCAATCGGCGGAGCGACTGGCCGAGCTCGATCGCTCGCTGGGACTCTCGACGTCGAGCAATGCCTATATCCGCTCCGCCTGGCTCGTGCTCGCGATCGGCAATCGCTACGAGCCCGCGGTCCCGTCGATCGCACAATATCTGCCCAGCGTCGGGCGCGGCCTGCTGATCCTGCCGGTCTATGCCGCGCTCAAGGCACAGGGCGACTGGGGGTTGCCGATCGCGCGCAAAGTCTATGCGACCGCGCGCCAGGGATATCATCCGACAATTGCCGCCGCGATCGACAAGATGCTCGGCCCGAAAGCGTAGCCCTTCTCCGACGAATCCCGATGATGGAACGAGAGATTTCCCGTACGCGCAGCGTCGGTGACGACGGGTCGCCGCTGGTCGTGATCGAGTATCAGCATGTCGAACGCCGCCAGACCGATAGCGGCGAGCGCAGCTATCCGGGCGCGCGGCGATGGGCGCTCGCCAGCGGCGAACCGGTGCGGCCGCTGGGCGACGGCGTTTGGGAAGTGATTGCCACGAGCGAAGTGGTGAGGCGGGTATGATCGTCTCGCCAACGGTTGACGCGGGCGCGCCATGCGTCGATCGCGCGGGCATGACGTCCAATCACGCTCCCCATGACCGCGCCTGGGCCGACGAAGCGGTCCGGCTGATCGAGGCCGACTATAATCGCTCGGCCGACACGCATCTCATCCCGATCCCGCTGCCGCGGTTTCCGGGCGTCCAGCTCTATCTGAAGGATGAATCGAGTCATCCGACGGGGAGCCTGAAGCATCGCCTGGCGCGCTCATTGTTCCTTTATGCTTTGTGCAACGGCCGGGTCGGCCCCGACACCACGATCGTCGAGGCGTCGAGCGGATCGACCGCGGTGTCGGAGGCCTATTTCGCCCGCATGCTCGGGCTCGATTTCATCGCAGTGGTGCCGCGCGCCACCTCGGCGGAGAAGATCGCCGAGATCGAATTCTATGGCGGCCGGCCGCATTTCGTCGAGCAGGCGGTCGAGGCTGCCGGCGAGGCCGCGCGGCTCGCGAACGAGCTGGGCGGCGTGTTCATGGATCAGTTCACCTTCGCCGAACGCGCCACCGACTGGCGCGGCAACAACAATATCGCCGAATCGATCTTCGCCCAAATGGCACTCGAACAGCATCCGATCCCGCACTGGATCGTGTGCGGCGCAGGCACCGGCGGCACCTCGGCGACGATCGGCCGCTATGGCCGCTACCGCCGGCTCGCGACCCGGATCTGCGTCGCCGATCCCGAAGGATCGGTGTTCCACCGCCATTGGGCCGACCGCAATGTTGCCAAGCTCGATCGCTGCGCCAGCCGGATCGAGGGGATCGGCCGCGCGCATGTCGAGCCGTCGTTCGTGCCGGAGGTGATCGATCGGATGGAGATCGTGTCCGACGCGCGCAGCATCGCCGCGGCGCGGTTGCTCAGCGAGCGGCTTGGACGGCGCTGCGGCGGGTCGACGGGCACCAATTTATGGGCCTGCGCGACCTTGGCCGAGGAGATGGCGGCCGCGGGTGTCGAGGGATCGATCGTCACCATATTGTGCGACGACGGCAATCGCTATGCGTCGACCTATTTCGACGATGCGTGGCTCGACCAGTGCGGGATCGACTGGAAACCCGAGGCGCGCGATCTCGCGGACCGGCTGGGCTGGAACGGCGGCTGAACCGCAGTGTCTACAGCCGCGTCGCCCCAGCCGCGCGGACATGGTCGAGCGTCGGCATGCCGTTGACCGCCATCATCAGATCGGCCTCGGCCAGGATGCATTTGAGGACGTGCGCCGCGCCTTCGGCGCCGTCGAGCGCCAAGCCGTAGATGAACGGCCGTCCTACCCCGACCGCGCGCGCCCCCATCGCCAGCGCCTTGATCACGTCACTGCCCGAGCGGATGCCGGAATCGAACCACACCGGCACTTCCCCCGCTGCCCCGACCACACCCGGCAACATGTCGATCGCGGCGATCCCGCCATTGGCCTGGCGTCCGCCGTGGTTCGAACAGAAGATCGCATCGGCGCCCATGTCCACGGCTTTGCGCGCATCCTCGGGATGGCAGATGCCCTTGAGCACGATCGGCATCTTGGTGACCGACTTGAACCAGGCCATGTCGTCCCAGGTGAGCGGCCGCGCGAACAGCGAGCCCCATAGCATGACGGCTTCAGGCAGCGCGTGAGCGGGGTCCTTGCCCAGCAGCTTGCGGAAGACCGGATCGACGAAATAGTTGGTTAGGACATGGCCGCGCAGTTGCGGGAAATTGCCGGCGTTGAGGTCGCGCGGGCGCCAACCGGTTACCCAGGTGTCGAGCGTCACCACCAAAGCGCGATAGCCCGCTGCTTCGGCCCGACGGATCAGGCTCTCGGCCAGATCCCTGTCGCGCGGCGTGTAGAGTTGAAAGAAACCCGGCGTGTCGCCGAGATGCGTCGCCACGTCTTCCAGCGTGTCATTGCCCAAGGTCGAGACGGTCATCGGCACGCCGGTCATCGCCGATGCTTTGGCGGCGGCGATATCGCCATGCTGGTCCTGGCCGCAAATGCCGGTCACGCCGATCGGGCTCATAAACAACGGGCTGTGATAATTGTGGCCGAGTATCTCGGTCGACAGATCGCGGCTGGTCGTGCCGACCATCATCCGCGGCACCATGCCCCAATGATGGAACGCAGCGGCGTTCTGGTCCTGGGTCCATTCGTCGCCGCAGCCGCCCTGGACATAATTGAGCACGTGCGGCGGCATCGCCGCGGTCGCGCGCTGGACGAGCGTGGCATAATCGACCGGCACTTTCGGCAGCACCCCGCGCAGGCCGGCGCCGTAGATTTCGTTCTGATAATCGCCGAAATGCGGCATCGTCCTTCTCCCGTTCAGCGTCTTATCGCGGCGGATCGCATGGCGTCGCCGAATAGCGTGGCGCCGGCGCCGGTTGCATCACGCCGTTGACCTCGACGAACGTTCCGCGCGCCTTGTTGTGGGGATGGTCCGCCACTTCGTCCCAGGCGAGGACCGGTGCGAAGCAGATGTCGCTCGCCTCCATCGACGCGCACCATTCGTCACGCGTCTTCGTCCGGAATATTTCGGCCAGCCGCGCCTTTTGCACGGGCCATTGCGAGCGATCATATTGGCTATCGAACAGCGGATCGCCGGCCAGTCCGAGCGCCTCGCGGAGCAGCGCGTAGAATTGCCCCTCGATCGACCCGATCGCGACGAACTTGCCGTCGGCGGTCTCGTACGTGTCATAGAACGGCGCTCCGGTATCGAGCAGGTTGGTGCCGCGCGTGTCGCCCCAGATTCCCTGGGCGCGGAATCCCCACATCATCGACATGAGCAACGCCGACCCGTCGGTCATCGCGCAGTCGATCACTTGCCCGGGCGCGCCGTTCTTCACCGCCAGCAACGCGCTGACCATGCCGAAGGCGAGCATCATCGCTCCGCCGCCGAAATCACCGACCAGGTTGATCGGCGGCGTCGGCTTTTCCCCCGCGCGGCCGAGCGCGCCGAGAACTCCTGACAAGGCGATATAGTTGATGTCGTGCCCGGCAGCCGCGGCATAGGGTCCGTCCTGGCCCCAGCCGGTCATCCGGCCGATCACCAGCTTGGGATTGTCGGCGAGCAGGATATCGGGACCGATCCCCAGCCGCTCGATCACGCCGGGCCGGAATCCCTCGATCATCCCGTCGGCGGTCTTGAGCAAGTCGCGGAGCGTCGCGATGTCGTCAGGCGATTTGAGGTCGAGTGTTTCGATTGTCCGCGACCGCAGCAGCGGATCACCGCCATGGCGCGCGGTCGGCCCGCGGGGGTCGCCGTCCGGCGCCGGCCGATCGATACGGATCACTTCCGCACCGTGGTCAGCAAGCATCATGCCGCAGAACGGTCCGGGGCCGATCCCGGCGAGTTCGACGATGCGGATGCCAGCGAGTGGACCGGGCATGGGTTCTCCTGCTTCTTACACGTCACCCCGGCCTCCCGTTGGACCCCGGCACAAGGCCGGGGTGACGGTTGAGCGTGAGGCTCGGCTGTCCTCCTTATCACCTCACCGCGGCGCCATGCGGATGGCGCCGTCGAGGCGAACATCCTCGCCGTTGAAGTACGAATTCTCGATCATCGTCAGCGCGAGCTGCGCATATTCGGGCGGATTGCCCAGCCGCTTGGGGAACGGCACCGATGCGGCGAGCGCGTCCTTCACATTCTGCGGCGCGCCCTGCATCAGCGGCGTCTCGAAAATGCCCGGCAGGATCGTGTTGATGCGGATGCCCTCGTTCATCAGGTCGCGCGCGATCGGAAGGGTCATGCCGACGACCCCGCCCTTCGATGCCGAATAAGCCGCCTGGCCGATCTGGCCGTCCTCGGCAGCCACCGACGCGGTCATCACCATCGCCCCGCGCTCGCCATCCACACCGGGCTCGAGCGTCAGCATGCCCGCGGCCGACTTGGCGACGCAGCGGAAAGTGCCGATCAGGTTGATCTGGATGAGCCAGTTGAACGCTTCCAGCGGGAAATGCTTGATCGATCCGTCTTCCTTCGATCGGCTGGCGGTCTTGACCGCATTGCCGGTGCCCGCGCAGCAGACCAAAACGCGCTCCTGGCCATGGGCGGCACGTGCCTTGGCGAAGCCGGCGTCGACGCTGTCGTCGCTGGTCACATTGACCTCGCAGAACACGCCGCCGATCTCACTGGCGAGCGCTTCGCCTTTCTCCGCCTGCAGGTCGAAGATCGCGACCTTGACGCCTTTTGCGGCGAGCGCCCGCGCGGTCGCCGCGCCAAGCCCCGAGGCGCCGCCGGTGACGACCGCGGCTACCGAATTATCGAGCTTCATTCTTCTCTCCCGTCGCCCCGGCGAAGGCCGGGGCCGCTATGTTGTAAAGTGCCGCCGGCGGCCCCGGCCTTCGCCGGGGCGACGCGGGACTACAATCGCTCGATGATCGTCACATTGGCGATGCCGCCCCCCTCGCACATCGTCTGCAACCCCCATTTCTTGTCGCGCGCCTTCAGCGCATGGAGCAACGTCGTCATCAGCTTGGTGCCCGACGCCCCCAACGGATGGCCGAGCGCGATCGCGCCGCCATTGACGTTGAGCCGCGCATGGTCGCCGCCCAGCACCTGGAGCCAGGCGAGCGGCACCGGCGCGAACGCCTCGTTGACTTCGTACAGATCGATATCCTCGATCTTCATGCCAGCTCGGGCCAGCGCCCGCTGCGTCGCGGGCAACGGTTCTTCGAGCATGATCACCGGATCGCCGGCGGTGACGGTCAAATTGTGGATCCGGGCCAAGGGGGTCAGGCCGTGATCCTTGAGTGCGCGTTCGCTGACGATCAGCACGCCCGAGGCGCCGTCGCAGATCTGGCTGGCCGAGGCCGCGGTCAGCACGCCGCCTTCCTGGAGCAATTTCACGCTCGCCATCGATTCGGCCGTCGCGTCGTAGCGGATGCCCTCGTCATGGACGTGGAGGACGGTGTTCCCCTCCTCATCGACGATCTCGATCGGCACGATCTCGGCGTCGAACGCGCCCGCTTGCGTGGCGGCGGCGGCACGTCTGTGGCTTTCGAGCGAGAAGGCGTCGAGCTGCTCGCGGCTGAAGCCGTATTTCTGCGCGATCATCGCGGCGCCGATGAACTGGCTGAACCCCTGAACGCCGTAGCGGTCCTTGATCTTCTGAGACCACGGCCCAATCCCGATGCCGAGCTGCGCGGGCGCCGAGCTGGCGAGGCCCATCGGCACGCGCGTCATGCTCTCGACCCCGGCGGCAAGGACGATGTCCTGCGTACCCGACATCACCGCTTGCGCGGCGAACTGGATCGCCTGTTGTGAGGAACCGCATTGGCGGTCGATCGAGACGGCGGGAACGCTGTCGGGAAGCGACGAGGCCATCACCGCGCTGCGGCCGATATGCGCCGATTGCTCGCCCACTTGCATGACGCAGCCCAGGATGACGTCCTCGACCGCGGCGCCATCGATACCGGCGCGCTCGACCACTGCATCGAGCACCTTGCCCGCGAGGTCGGCCGGGTGCCAGTCCTTGAGCTTGCCGCCGCGCCGCCCGCCCGCGGTCCGCGCCGCCGACACGATATATGCCTCCGCCATCCTCACACTCCTCATTATCCGTTTCAGTTAGCCACTGGTTTACGCATGCGGCAAGCGCATTTTCGTGTGGACGGTATGTCCCTTACGTGTATTGGCACCGTTCCTCCCCTCATCATTTTGATGGAGCAGCACATGCCCGGAGGCACCATGATCGATCGCAACGGCCTGAAGATCGCGAGCGAACTCGTCGAGTTCGTGGAGGCGCGCGCATTGCCGGGCACGGGGATCGATGCCGATGCTTTCTGGAGAGGCGTCGCGGCGATGTTCGCGGATCTCGCTCCGGTCAATGCGGCGCTGCTGACCAAGCGCGACCTGATCCAGGCGGAGATCGACGGCTGGCTGGCCGAGCGCGCCGGCGAACCGATCGACCAGGCCGACTATCAGCCGTTCCTCAAATCGATCGGCTATCTGGTCGATGAGCCGGCGCCGTTCGCGGTGACGACGCAGAATGTCGATGCCGAAGTCGCGACGATGGCCGGCCCGCAATTGGTCGTTCCGGTGCTCAACGCGCGCTTCGTGCTCAACGCCGCCAATGCGCGTTGGGGTAGCCTGTACGATGCGCTTTACGGTACCGACGCGATCCCGGGCGCGGCCAGGCCGGGCGGCTATGATCCCGAACGCGGGAGCCAGGTGATTGCCTGGGCGAAGGGGTTCCTCGACAAAGCGGTGCCGCTGGCGAGCGGAAGTTGGGTTGATCTGTCCGGCGAGCCGGTCATAGCTGACCCGGCGCTGCTCGTCGGGCGCGCCGGCGATAATTATCTGTTCCGCCACAACGGTCTGCACATCGAAGTGGTGATCGACCGCGAGCATCCGATCGGCAAAACCGACCCCGCCGGAATCGCCGACGTCATCCTGGAAAGCGCGATCACGACGATCGTCGACCTCGAGGATTCGATCGCCGCGGTCGATGCCGAGGACAAGGTAGCGGCCTATGCCAACTGGCTCGGCCTGATGCGCGGCGACCTGGAGGATACGTTCGAGAAAGGTGGCCGGACGCTGACTCGCCGCCTCAATGACGACCGCCGCTACGTCGCACCCGACGGCAGCGAATTGGTGTTGCGCGGCCGCAGTCTATTGTTCGTGCGTAATGTCGGCCATCTGATGACCACGCCGGCAGTAATCCTGGCGGACGGCGGCGAAGCACCCGAAGGTATTCTCGACGCGATCATGACCAGCCTGATCGGGCTGCATGACGTGAAAGGCCTGGGCCGCTTCCGCAACAGTCGGGCGGGGTCGATCTATATCGTCAAACCCAAGATGCATGGGCCGGACGAAGCCGCCTTCACCAACCGGCTGTTCGACGCGGTCGAGGATCTGCTCGGCCTGCCTCGCCACACGATCAAAGTCGGGGTGATGGATGAAGAGCGCCGTACCTCGGCCAATCTCGCCGCCTGCATTCATGCGGTGAAGGATCGCATCGTCTTCATCAACACCGGCTTCCTCGATCGCACCGGCGACGAGATCCACACCAGCATGCAGGCCGGGCCGATGGTGCCCAAGGGCGAGATGAAGACCTCGGCCTGGATCAAGGCCTATGAGGACCGCAACGTCCAGATCGGGCTCGCCTGCGGCCTCAGCGGCAAGGCGCAAATCGGCAAGGGGATGTGGGCGGCGCCCGACCGCATGGCCGACATGCTCGAGCAGAAGATCGCCCATCCAATGACCGGCGCGACCACTGCCTGGGTACCCTCCCCCACCGCGGCGACCTTGCATGCGACGCATTACCATCCGGTCGACGTGTTCGCGCGCCAGAAGGAACGCGCGGCGGAGCCGATCGCGAGCCTGAACGACTTGCTCTCGGTGCCGCTCGCGCTCGGCCGCAACTGGACGCCCGACGAAGTTCGCGCCGAACTCGACAACAATGCCCAGGGCATATTGGGCTATGTCGTGCGCTGGATCGATCAGGGCGTCGGCTGTTCCAAGGTGCCCGACATCCACGATATCGGGCTGATGGAAGACCGCGCCACCTTGCGCATCTCGAGCCAGGCGCTGGCCAATTGGCTGCTCCACGGCGTGTGCACGCCTGAAGAGGTCGAGGCGGCGTTCGGGCGCATGGCGGCCAAGGTCGACACGCAGAACTCAGGCGATCCCGCCTATCGTTCGTTGGTCGCCAATCCTGCCGGCGCGGCTTTCCAGGCGGCGCGCGCGCTGGTGTTCGAGGGAACTGTTCAGCCCAACGGCTATACCGAGCCCCTTCTTCATCGTTTTAGATTGCAGAAAAAAGCGTCGTGAGATCGAACTATTATAAATTGTACAAAAGAGACACTGCAATACATACCGTTGCGCGTGAGACATTACGCAAAACTTGATGCGCTTTTCTCAGACAAGAATGCGACAAGTGCTTGATCCGCGACCGATCTTGTCTGGAAATAACTTAATACGTGCAAGATAGTCCCAATTATATTAGGTGGGTCGCACCGGATTCATCCGGTGCGTTCAACCTACGTTTGGGGGTTACGGGGATGATACAGGCAATCAAGGCTGGCACGGCGATTGCCGTGCTCATTGCTGGCATCGTGGCGGCGCCGGCGATTGCGGACGCGGGCCGCAATTTCACCGTTTATAATGGCAATGCCGACGTGTCGGTGCAGCGGGTCTGGACGGCCCGCTCCGGGGAGTCGAAGGACCCCTGGCATGAGGTCGACATGAAATATGCGATCAAGCCGAAAAGCTCGTCCAACTTCACGCTCGGAACGGGCGATGTCTGCCTCTACGACATCAAGATCCAGTTCTCGGACGAGGTCACGCAGCAGTTCGACAACATCAATGTCTGCAAGGGCCAGACCGTCAACGCGACCTGACGCGAGCGATTGAAGGGGGAATGGTGGCGGCGGACCAGGGTTCGCCGCCGCTTTCGTTTGTGCGTGCTCGGCGGATTCAATTGCAATTTCGTCAGTAGAACATATCATGAACACCTTATGCCCGAGTCGTCTGCTTCACTGAGTCGATTGCGCCGCCGTGTCGCACGCATCGAAGGCGCGCGTGTATCGGGCGGCCCGGCGCGGTTCGCCACCGGGCATGCGGCGATCGATGCCTGGCTGGGTGGCGGGCTCGCGCGCGGACGCTTGCACGAAGTGATGGCGGACGACAGCGAGGATGCCGGCAGCCTGTCGGGATTCGCCGCGATGCTGGCGCTGCGCATCGATGCCGGAAAACCTTTATTATGGCTCAGGACCGAGGCGGCGGAACGGCGAGCGGGCAAGCTTTACGCCAGCGGACTGGGTGAAATCGGCCTTCATGGCGGTGACCTCATCCTCGGACTGCTCGGCAACGACGCGGCATTGCTCAAGGCCGCGAACGACGCCGCGCGCTGTGCCGGGCTCGGCGCATTGGTGGTCGAGAGCTGGGGCGAGTCCAAACCGCTCGATTTGACCGCGACGCGCCGGCTGATGCTGGCGGCGGAGGCATCGGGCGTGACTGTCCTGCTGCTTCGCGGCGAGGCGCGCGAAAGCCCCAGCGTCGCCGATACCCGCTGGCGGGTCTCCCCTGCTCCCTCGATCGCGCTTGCCGCCGATGCGCCGGGGCCGCCCGCCTTCGACCTCGAATTGTTGCGCCGTCGCGCCGGCCCCGCCGGACGTCGCTGGCGCGTGGAGTGGAATCGTGAACGACGTGCCTTCCAGCCCCTTGATGGGCAGGCGCTATCTGGCGCTGTTCTTCCCCTGGCTGCCGGCTGAGCGCATCCGCATCACGCGCCCGCATCTGTTCGCGGGTCGTGCCGGTGCGCCTTATGCGCTGACCGAGAAGGTCAAGGGCGCGCTGCGCGTATATGCGATCGATCAGGAAGCCGCGCGGCTAGGGATCGAGCGCGGCATGACCCTGGCGGATGCCCGCGCGCGGCTGCCCGAACTCGAAGCGTTCGACCATGTCCCGCACGACGATCATTTGTGGCTCGAGCGGCTCGCCGATGGCTGCGCCCGCTATACGCCCTGGGTGATGCTCGACGCGCCCGATGGGCTGGTGCTCGATGTGACTGGTTGCGCCCATCTCATCGGCAGCGAAACGGCGCTCGCCACCGATGCGCTGGCAAGACTCGACCGGTTGGGCGTCACCGCGCAACACGCCTTTGCCGCCAATCCCGACGCCGCCCGCGCGATGGCGCGATGGCGCAGCGTCGGCGCCAATGAGGATGAAGCGGTCCGACGCTTGCCCGTCGTAGCACTCGGGCTCGAAGACGAAGCGACGACCGCTTTGAAACGCGCCGGGCTCAAGACCGTCGGCGACGTCGTGGCGCGTCCCTTGTCGGCGATCGCCGCGCGGTTCGGCAGCGATGCCGCAACCCAGGTCCGACGGATCATCGGCGAAGCGGATAGCCCGTTGACCCCGCGCATCGTCGCTCAGCCTTTGGTCGTCGAGCGGCGCTTTGCCGAACCCGTCGCGCGCACCGAATTCGCGTTGACCGTATTGGGGGAATTGATCGCCGATGCGGCTGCCCGGCTCGATCAGACGCATGAAGGCGGACGCCGGTTCGAGGCGCGCTTCTTCCGCACCGACGGGCTGGTGCAGCGGATAGCGGTCGAGACAGGCCGGCCGACCCGCGACGTGGCCGCGGTATTGCGGCTGTTCCGCGAACGGATCGAGACGCTGGCCGATCCGATCGATCCCGGCTTCGGTTTCGATCTGATCCGGCTCGACGTGCCGGTGGCGGAGCGGCTCGATGCGGCACAGTTGCGGCTCGAAGGGGGTGCGGTCGGCGAAGCCGAGCTGGCGCAATTGATCGACCGGCTGTCGACCCGGGTCGGGCGCGGACGCGTGCGCCGGTTCGCGCCACGCGACCGCCATTTGCCCGAACAGGCCGAACTGATGCTGCCTGCCACCGATCCGGTTCCGCCGGGCGACTGGCCCGAACTCGAAACCGGCGAGCCGCCGTTGCGCCCAATCCACTTGTTCGACCCACCGCAATTGATCGACTCGATAGCCAGCGAAGTCCCCGACGGCCCGCCGCGCCAATTCCGCTGGCGGCGTGTCCTGCACGACGTCGCCCGGGTCGAGGGACCCGAGCGCATCGCGACTCCCTGGTGGGGTAGCCGCCAGGCGCCGACACGCGATTATTACCGCGTCGAAGACCGCCGCGGCCGCCGCTTCTGGATCTTCCGCCATGGCCTGTACGGCGAGGTCGCCGAGCCCGGCTGGTACATTCACGGGCTGTTCGCATGAAGAGACTCGCACAAAGACACGAAGCCACGAAGAAATTTTGTTCGTGCAGAGACGTAGAGCATTGCCCCAGTCTCGCGTCAGCGAGACCTTCATTCCCCTTTGCCATTAGCGACGACGGAGCCGCTCCCGCGGCTCGATTTTTATCTCCGCGACCTCTGCGCCTCTGCGCGAACGTATTCCTTCTTCTTCGCGCCTTCGTGTCTTCGTGCGAGCAAAATTCCAGACCGGCGGACCGGTATGGCTGAGCCTGTCCACTTCGCCGAGCTCGTCGCCGCGACCAACTTCTCGTTCCTGCGCGGCGCGTCGCACCCGAGCGACATGGTCGCCGAGGCGATTGCGCTGGGCATGCGCGCCATCGGTATCGCCGACCGCAACACGGTCGCCGGCGTGGTCCGCGCGCATGTTGCGCTGAGGCAAGCGCGCGAGCAATGGAACCCCGCCTGGGCCAAAGCCAAGGCGCGGCATGAGGCCGACCGGCCGTGGGAAGACTTTCCCGACCTGCCCGATCTGCCCTCTCCCGCTCCCGATTTCCGCCTGATCGTCGGAGCGCGGCTGGTCTTTGCCGACGGCACGCCCGACATCGTCGCCTATCCCGCGACGCGATATGGCTGGGGCCGGCTGACCCGGTTGTTGTCGCTCGGCAATCGCCGCGCGACCAAGGGCGGCTGTTTGATCGGGATCGGCGACCTGATCGCGCATCATCAGGATCTGATGCTGATCGTGCTGCCCGAGAGCAGCTTCGACGAGGAGGAGAATGAGGCGCTGCCGGAAAAAAGGCGGATCGACCAGGATCAGGATCGTGGTTTCCTGCGACTAGGCGAGGATGAGGTGGAAACGACCAATGTCGTCCCTTTCCTCCCTCGTCATGCCGGCCTTGTGCCGGCATCCACAGAGCCGCAAACCCCAGGCCAAGTGGTGGAGTGGACCCCGGCACAAGGCCGGGGTGACGGGTCGCTTGAGGGTACGCTTTCCCGTCTCAAACGCGTCGTCGGCGATCGGCTCTGGCTCGGCGCCTCGATGCCCCGCGCGGGCCGCGACAAACGCCGCCTCGCCAAGCTAGCCGTCATAGCCCGCGCCGCACGCGTCCCGTTGCTCGCGACCAACGACGCGCTCTATGCCACCCCCGAGCAACGCCCGCTGCACGACGTCGTCATCTGCATCCGCAAAGGCACGCATGTGAAGGCCGCGGGCAAGCTGCTCGAAGCCAATGCCGAACGCCATCTCAAGCCGCCGGAGGAAATGGCGCGGCTGTTTC
Organism: Sphingomonas sp. P4_G2; assembly: GCF_056401155.1. NCBI lineage: Bacteria > Pseudomonadati > Pseudomonadota > Alphaproteobacteria > Sphingomonadales > Sphingomonadaceae > Sphingomonas > Sphingomonas sp. P4_G2. The sequence continues at coordinate 477,311 of NZ_JBFUJY010000004.1, forward strand.
GCGACTATCCCGAAGCGGTAGCGGAAACCGACATCCTGCTCTCGCGCATCGGCTTCACGCTCGACCAATTGAGCTACGATTATCCCCACGAGCCCGTGCCAGCGGGTTGGGACGCGCAGGAATGGCTCGAGCATCTCGTCTGGCAGACCGCGCTCGAACGCTATGATTATCGCGTCCCCGACAAGCTCTATGCGTTGCTCTACGAGGAATTCACGCTGATCCGCGAGCGCGGTTATGCCCCCTATTTCCTGACCGTCCACGACATCGTGAATTTCGCCAAAAGCTGCGATCCGCCAATCCTGTGCCAGGGACGGGGATCGGCGGCGAATTCGGTGGTGTGTTTCCTGCTCGGCGTGACCTCGGTCGATCCGATGCAGCATGATCTGCTGTTCTCGCGCTTCGTCTCGGCCGAGCGCGACGAGCCTCCCGATATCGACGTCGATTTCGAACACGAACGGCGCGAAGAAGTGATGCAGTACGTCTATCGCCGCTATGGTCGTCATCGCGCCGCGATCGCCGCGACGGTGATCCATTATCGATCGCGCAGCACGGTGCGCGAAGTCGGCAAGGCGCTGGGCATGACCGAGGACGTGACCTCGCGCCTCGCGAGCACCGTCTGGGGCAGCTATTCGAGCCATTTCGAGGAAGAGCGCGTGTCGCAGTCCGGGTTCGACCTGGCCAATCCCGACATCGCGCGCCTCAAGTCGCTGGTCGACCAATTGCTCGAATTCCCGCGCCATTTGTCGCAGCATGTCGGCGGGTTCGTGCTGACCCAGGACCGGCTCGACGAGACGGTGCCGATCCATAATGCAGCGATGGAGGACCGCACCTTCATCGAATGGGACAAGGACGATATCGACGCGCTGCAATTGATGAAGGTCGACGTGCTCGCGCTCGGCATGCTGACCTGCATCAAGAAGGCGTTCGACCTGATCGAGGCGACCGGCGGCGAGCGGCACACGCTCGATACCATCCCGGGCGAGGTGCCGGCAGTCTATGACATGCTGTGCGAGGGCAATAGCCTGGGCCTGTTCCAGGTCGAAAGCCGCGCGCAGATGAGCATGTTGCCGCGTCTCAAGCCCCGCATCTTCTACGATCTGGTGGTGCAGGTCGCGATCGTCCGACCGGGGCCGATCCAGGGCAATATGGTCCATCCCTATCTGCGCCGGCGGTCGGGCAAGGAGAAGGTCGACTTCCCCGCCCCGGCGGCGCGCTTCGGCCGTCCCGATGAGTTGGAAGAGGTGCTAGGCAAGACGATGGGCGTGCCCTTGTTCCAGGAACAGGCGATGAAGCTGGCGATCGTCGCCGCCAAATTCTCGCCCGAGGACGCCAATCGCCTGCGCCGCGCGATGGCGACGTTCCGCAATGTCGGCACGATCCACCATTTCGAGGCAAAGATGGTCGAAGGCATGGTGAAGCGCGGGTACGAACGCGACTTCGCGCAGCGCTGCTACGATCAGATCAAGGGGTTCGGCAGCTATGGCTTTCCCGAAAGCCATGCGCTGGCGTTCGCGCGATTGGTCTATGTCTCGGCCTGGCTCAAATGCTTCCACCCCGCGGTGTTCGCCTGCGCGCTGCTCAACTCGCAGCCGATGGGATTCTACGCGCCGGCGCAGATCGTCCGCGACGTGCAGGAAAAACATGGTGTCGCCGTGCGGCCGATCGACATCAATGCGAGCGGCTGGGACAATAGCCTCGAACGCGACGGACCGGATCTCGTGCTGCGATTGGGCTTCCGTCAGGTCGATGGTTTCCGCGAGGAATGGGCCGAACGGCTGGTCGAAGCGCGTGCCGCGGCACCCTTCACCTCGATCGAAGAACTCGCCCGTCGCGCCAACCTTCCCTCGCGCGGGCTTCGCCTGCTCGCCGACGCCGATGCCTGGGGATCGATCGGCCAGGGACGACGCGATGCCTTGTGGGAAGTACGCCGCACGCCGTCGGATGAACTGCCCCTGTTCGCCGCCGCCGGCGCGCGGGAACTCGGGCAGGAAATGGATGCCGCGCTGCCGGCGATGCCCTTGAGCGAGGAAGTCGTCGCCGATTACGAACTCACCCGGCTGTCGCTCAAGGGCCATCCGATGCAGTTCCTGCGGCCGATGTTCCGCTCGGAAGGGGTGCTGAGCTGCGCGGAAGTGAGCAAGGCACGCAACGGATCGCGCGCTACCGTCGCCGGCGTGGTACTGGTCCGCCAGCGCCCCGGCACCGGCAATGCCATCTTCATCACGCTGGAGGACGAGACCGGCATCACCAACGCTTTGTTATGGGCGCGCGTGTTCGAAACGCAGCGGTTGCAAGTGATGGGATCGCGGCTGATGACGATCGAGGGCGAGGTCCAGCGCAGCGCACCAAGCGAGGGCAGCGTCGTCCATTTGATCGGCGCACGCGTGATCGATCGTACCGCCGACCTCGCCCGATTGTCCGAAGATCATGTCGCGCCGCCGCCAACCGCCCACGTGGACTTCGAACTGTCCCCCGACCCGCGCTATACCGCCGACGCGCATGGCCGCCATCCACGCAACGTACGCATCCTGCCCAAGTCGCGCGATTTCCATTGAGGCGAAGCCGCGGCTTGCCCGGTCAGCGCGTGCCCAGCACCCGCAAGCCGTAGGGCGGCAGCTCGATCGTCGCGGGATGGGCCGCACGATTGCCGCCGAGCAAGTCGACCCACCCCTGCCCCATCGCCGGCAAGGCCGGACGTACCGCAGCCGCGCCGCTATTGGCCAGGACAAGCACCTTGCGACCGTCCATGCTGCGCAGCACGCACACCGCGGCCGAACCATCGTCGCACAGCAATCGCTGATCCCCCTGGCGCAGTTCGGGCCGCGCCGCGCGCAATGCCAACAGCGTGCGGTAGAAGGTGTAGAGCGAGTCCGACTTGTCCCGCTCTTCGGCGAGCGACACACCGTCGTTGCTGCGGTTGAAGCGGTTACCCCAAGCGGTAGCGTTCCCGCGATACCAGGTCGCCGACCCCGGCGCGTCGAGGTCGGCGCTCCAGCGATAGGCCTCGCGCAAGCCGATATGCGCGCCGTCGCTCTTGACCCTGGGATCGATCCGGCCGCGCATGCCCAGTTCCTGGCCGTAATAGATCGACGGCGTGCCGCGCATCAGCAAGGTCATTGCCGCGCCGATCCGCGCCTTGCGCTGGTCGCCGCCGACCACCGACATGAAACGGTCCATGTCATGATTCTCGAGAAACAGGATGCGGCTCTTGCCCGCGGGCGCCTCCCCGCTCTCGCCCAGCGCCTTGACGATCGCCACCTTGTCCATCTTCTCGAGCGCGAAGCGCAGCGGGAAGGCGAACACCATGTCGGTGCCGCCCTTGGTCAGCCAGGCATCGCCCGCGCCCCAATCGGACTGCTCGGCGATGATCCGCACCGACGGATTGCGCGCGCGGATCGCGGTGAAGATCGGCTCCCAGAAATCGGCAAACAAATTGGTCAGGCGATGCTTGTTGTCGAGATCGTCCATCATATGGTCGATGCGGAAGCCGTCGACGCCATCGCGCAGCGAGCCGTCGCCATGCGGATCGATCCAATGGACCAGCAGCCGCGTGAAATAGCCGCGCACCGTCGGCGACTTCAGATTGACCATCGAGATGCCGGTCCAGCGCCCGTCATAGCCTGGCCAGGCGGGCACGCCGAGGAACGGCTCGGGCTCTTCGTTGCTCTTCGGCCGATCGTAGAGGATGTAAGGCCCGAACTTCGCCCCCGGGCGACCGCGCGAGCTGGTCAGCCACGGATGTCCTTCCGCGACGTACTGGAATTCCTCGTCGAGATAGACGCGCAGGCCGAGCGAATGCGCCGCGCGGATGAAGGCGAAATAGTCGGCCATCGTGCCATAAGCTGGGTCGATGCCCTCGAAATCGGTCGCGAAGTAATTGTGATAATAAGGCGACGGCTGGAGCGGGGTGAGCAGCAGCGACGTGACGCCGAGCGCCTTGAGATCGCCGAGGCTTGCGGTCAGGCCCTTGAGGTCACCGATCCGGTCGCCGTTCGAATCGCGAAAGCTGCGGAAGAAGATGTGGTAGATCACCTCATCGCGCATCGCCGCCGAGGTTGTCTTTTCCGGCGGTGCCGCCTTGGCCGGCGCCGCGAGCAGTAGCGCCGCGAACGCCAGGCCGATCGCGCGGATCACGCCTCGAACAGAACGGGATTGAGCGGGGTGTCGATCACCTGCCCCACAGCTGCGCCCGGGCACCAGCGATCCCAGTCGTCCTGTTGCTGCATGTTCTCGGGCGCCTTCAGCACCATGTCGCGGTCCATGTAGATCACCGTCATCACCGAGCGCGGATTGTGTGACCGGTTCGGCCCGGCACGGTGAAAGGTCCAGCCGAGATGAAAGCTGACCTCGCCCAGCTCGAACGGCCCGTCGACGATCGGGAAGCCGTGATGCTCCATGTCGGCGGTGATCTTCGCCTCGCTCTCGTCCGAAATGCCGAGGTCGCGCCCGAACTCGACATGCTGGCTGCCCGAGAAGAAGGCGAGCGGTCCCATGTCCTGCGGCACGGCCTGAAGCGGTACCCAAGCGGTGATCGTGCGATCACTCGCCACCGGCCAATAATATTGATCGGCATGCGCCGGCGTGATGCCGCCGCCCGGTTCCTTGTAGAGCGACTGGTCGTGATAGAGCCGGACGCCCTCGACCTGCAGCAATGCCGCAGCAATTCCCGCCAGCCGCCTACCGAACACGAATTCGCGCGGCAGCCCGCCTTGCTCCCACAGGTTCATCACCTGGAGGAACGCTCTGTCATAGGTCGAGCGTTCTTCGAGCGGCAGCGTCTGGGTGTTGAGCGCAATGGTCTGCCCGGTGATCGCACGCCCATAATGATCGAGCGTCTCGGCATCGAACACGTTCTTCAGCCGGATGAAGCCATCGCGGGCGAACCGCGCGACCTGGTCGCCGCTGACCGGATAGGGGCTGTCGATATCCACGCTCATACGCTCATCAAGTCCCTGGGATCGAACAACGATCCTTTTCTAGCCGAGCGAACGGAAGGACGTCCACCATTTGCCTATGCTGCGCAGCATGACGCCCGGACAGCATTTTCACCCTGCCTCGGTCGATTGGAATGGCGTAACGCCTGAGCGCCATGATGTTTCGCGATGCAACTCCCGCCGATCTGCCGACGATCGTCGCGATGCTTGCCGAGGAGCAGATCGGCGGCCGCGCCGACGACCCGTCCGAGCCGCTCGATCCCGCCTATCTCGCCGCGTTCGAGGCGATCGATCGCGATCCCAACCAGCGCCTGATCGTCGCCGAATTGGACGGCGCCATTGTCGGCACGATGCAATTGAGCTGGCTTCCCGGCCTGATCAATCGCGGCGCCTGGCGCGGCCAGATCGAGGCGGTGAGGATCGCTAAAGACAAGCGCTCGCTGGGCCTCGGCGCGACGATGATCACCTGGGCGGTCGAGCGCTTCCGCGAGCGCGGCTGCTTCATGGCGCAATTGACGTCGAACAACGACCGCGTCGCCGCGCATCGTTTCTACGAACGGCTCGGCTGGAAAAAGAGCCATAGCGGGTTCAAGCTTATGCTGACGAAAGGCGACTGATGCCGGGCAAATATTTCGATGAATGGCGGATCGGCGAGACGATCGAGCATCCGCTCCGCCGCACGGTGACCGAGACCGATAACCTGCTGTGGTCGACCATGACCCACAACCCGCAACCGCTCCACCTCGACGCCGAGGCGGCCAAGGCGAGCGAGTTCGGCCGCATCCTGGTCAACGGCACTTTCACGTTCAGCCTGATGGTCGGGATTACCGTTGCCGAGACGACGATGGGCACTTTGGTCGCGAACCTGGGCTACGACAAATTGGTGATGCCAAAGCCGGTGTTCATCGGCGACACGCTGCGCGCGACCAGCGAAGTGACCGAGTTGCGCGAGAGCAAGTCGCGGCCCAATGCCGGGCTGGTGACGTGGAAACACCGCATGCTCAACCAGCGCAACGAGGTGGTGTGCGAGTGTTTGCGGACGGCGTTGTTGCTGAAGGTCACAAGCTAGTGGAGGAGTTGTGGGGGCGACTGTTCGAACGGCGAGGCTCAATCAAGCTGGAACAGATGCCAGGAGTCACAATCGAGAATATTCGCAGGCTTTCCACCCATGACATTCTGGAACTGATACGTTCAGAAGGCGACCGAAGTGTCAGAGGCCTTCTCGCGCAAATGGAGAAGAAGCGCCGAGAAGATTGGGCAGGCAGAGCGGCGCTAGTCGTATCGATCCTCGCTCTAATTGTGGCCGCGTTCAGACCGTAAAGCTCTCCCCGCACCCGCAAGCGCCCTTGGCATTGGGGTTTTCAAACACGAAGCCGGCGGCGAAATCGTCCTCGACCCAGTCCATCGTCGAGCCGATCAGATAGAGCACCGACGCGCCGTCGACGAAGAAGGTGCCACCGGGGGTCTCGATCCGCTCGTCCATCGGGTTGGCGGCGGTGACGTAATCGACCGAATAGGCCAGCCCCGAACAGCCACGCTTCGGCGTCGACAGCTTGACGCCGATCGCGCCCTCCGGCGCCTTCGACATCAGCTCGGCCACCCGCGCCTCGGCGCGTTCGGTCAATATCACGGCAGCCGGGCGCTGCCTCAGGGTCGTTGCCACGTCTTCACTCCTTCTCTCCCCTCCCGCCTGCGGGAGGGGTCGGGGGAGGGCTTGTCATGTTCGCTCGACCGACATGCCCTCCCCTAGCCCCTCCCGCGAGCGGGAGGGGAATAATTACAGCATTCCCAGTTCCAATTTCGCATCGTCGGACATCTTCTGCGGATCCCAGGGCGGGTCCCAGACCAGATTGACGTCGGCGACGGCGACTCCCGGCACGCTGCCGACCCGCAACTCGACCTCGGCCGGCATCGATTCCGCGACCGGGCAATGCGGCGTGGTCAAGGTCATCGTGACCGCGGCATGACCCTCGTCGGTCACTTCGACATTATAGATCAGTCCGAGGTCGTAGATGTTGACCGGAATCTCGGGGTCGTAAATCTCCTTGAGCGCGTCGACCACCGCCTCATACAGCGCGCCACCCGGCTCGCCGCCCGACAGCGGCTCGGGCTTTTGCGACAGGAACCCGGCGAGATAGTCGCGCTTGCGCTCGAACGTCTCGGCCGGCGCCTCGACGCGCGCCTTGGGCGGCGCTTCCACCGATGTCACTTCGTCCACTTCGATCTTCCGTTCTTCGTTCATCCGAAGATTCCTACCCAAAAATCCGCGTCACACGTTCGACTGCTTCACCCAGCGCCTCGACATCGCCCATCGACGAATAGACGCCGAAGCTCGCCCGCGCCGTCGCCGGCACGCCCAGCGCCTCCATCAACGGCTGCGCGCAATGATGCCCGGCACGGATCGCCACCTTGCTCTCGTCCAAGATGGTGGCGACGTCGTGCGGATGCACCCCCTCGACCGCGAAACTGACGATACCGGCGGAGTCTTCCGGCCCGAACAGCCGCACCGAATTGATCCGCGACAACCGCTCTCGTGCCGCCGCGACCAGCGCTGTTTCGTGGGCGTGGATGCGCTCCAGGCCAATGCTCTCGACATAATCGATCGCCGCATGCAGCCCGATCACGCCGACGATATGCGGCGTCCCCGCCTCGAACCGGCCCGGCGCCGGGGCGTAGGTCGTCTTGGCGAAGGTCACCCGATCGATCATCGACCCACCGCCCTGATACGGCGGCATCGCGTTGAGCAGATCGTAGCGACCCCACAACACGCCGATCCCGGTCGGGCCGTAGAGCTTGTGGCCAGAGAAGACGTAGAAGTCGCAGCCGATCTCGGCGACGTCGACCGGCATGCGCGGCACCGCCTGGCAGCCGTCGAGCAGGATCTTCGCCCCGACCGAATGCGCGATCTCGGTCGCGCGCTTGGCGTCGAGCACCGAGCCCAGCACGTTGGACACGTGCGCGAGCGCAACCAATTTGTGCGCCGGCGTGATCATCGCCGCCATCGCGTCGAGATCGATGCGGCCGTCGTCAGTCAGCGGCACGACGTCGATCTCGGCCCCGATCTTCTCGGCGACCAGCTGCCACGGCACGATGTTGGAGTGATGTTCGAGCGTGGACAGCAGGATGCGGTCGCCCGCTTTGAGCTGCTCGCCCGCCCAGCTATGCGCAACGAGATTGATCGCCTCGGTCGCGCCGCGGACGAAGACGATTTCCTCGGACTTGCCGTTGACGAACTCCGCGACCCGCTTGCGCGCCGCTTCATAGGCGAGCGTCATGTCGGCCGAGCGCTGGTACACGCCGCGATGAACGGCGGCATAGTCTTGGGCGTAGCCGCGCTCGATCGCGTCGATCACCATGCGCGGTTTCTGGGCGGAGACGGCGCTGTCGAGATAATGCCAGCCCGCCGGGATCGCCGGGAAATCGTCGACGACGTCGAGAGGGGCAAAATCCTCCCCGGCACGGGGAGGGGGACCGCGACGCGAAGCGTCGTGGTGGAGGGGGCCCGCCGCAAACGAATCGCTAGATTGCGGGCCCCCTCCACCATCGGCTCCGCCGATGGTCCCCCWCCCCGTCCCGGGGAGGATTTTTGCCGTCTCGTTCATAGCATCCGCTCCAGCGCAGCCTGCGCCGCCGCTTCGACCCGCGTCCGTTCGCCTTCATCTGCGATATCGTCGAACACGCTGCCGACGAATGCCCTCAACAACAGCTTCTTCGCATCAGCCGGCGCGATCCCGCGGCTTTCGAGATAGAACAGCGCTTGTCCGTCCAGCTCGCCCACGGTCGCGCCGTGAGCGCACTTCACGTCGTCGGCGAAAATCTCCAGCTCGGGCTTGGCGTTGGCGGTCGCGGTGCGCGCGAGCAGCATCGCCTTCACCGACTGGCTGGCGTCGGTCTTCTGCGCATCGCGCGCGACCGCGACCTTGCCGAGATAGCTGCCGGTCGCCTTGCCGCCGAGTACCGAGCGCACGACCTGGTTCGAGGTCGCGTTGGGCTCGATATGGTTGAGCGTGGTGACGATCTCCAGCGTCTGCTCACCACCGCCGAGCATCGCCGCACCGAGCTCGAAATGTGCGCCGTCGTGCAAGGTCACGTCGATCGATACGCGGCCCAGTTTGCCGCCGATATTGAGCACGTGGAAGGTCGCCCGCGCGCCCTTTTCGAGCACGATCGCGATCTCCTTGATCGCCACCGATCCGGGCGGCGAGTCCTGCACCACGACACGCGCAATCTCCTCGCCCGCAGCGACGCGGATCGTCTCGGGCGGATTGAGCGGCCACGCCTCAGCAAGTGCGTCGAGGTCGCTATAGCGCCACGCCTCATCGCGGCGGGTGGGGAGCGCGAGCAGGGTCAAAACCCTTCTCCCCTTGTGGGAGAAGGAGGGGCCCATTGCGTCAGCAATGGGAGGATGAGGGGAGCGACCGCGTAGCGG
>NZ_JBFUJY010000005.1:0-470621 GCF_056401155.1 Sphingomonas sp. P4_G2
CCGCGACCTTGTCTTGATAACTATTCAGCTGCGACCTCGGCGTCTTCGTCGGGGAGCGTGACGGGACCCCGATCATTGGCCGCGGGCGTAGCCAGCAGCGACATGCCTTTCTCCGACAACAGCATTCCGATCAGCGCCTGGAGTGCGCCGCCACCGGCGCCCGCGCCGGCATCGCCGCCGGTACTGATCTGCACCCTCGGCACAACGTCGACGCCAGACGTTTCCAGCGCCTGGGCCAGTCGCTCGATCACCTGACGCGTCAGCTGATATTGCGCGCCGCCCGAGGCAGCCGCCTGCTTCTCGATCGTCTCGGCAGTGGCGAGACCGGTCTTGGTGATGCGATCGGCCTCCGCGCCCGCCAACGCCACGACCTTCGCCGCCTCACCTTCACCAACGATGCGGATGCGGTCGGATTCGGCCTTGGCAAGCGTGCGGGTCTGTTCGGCTTCCTGCGCGGCGCGCTTCACCGCCGCCTTGCCCTGGTTCTCCTGCACCGTGATCGACAGTTCGGATTCGGTGATCGCGGTCTGCTGATGAGCACGCGCCTGCGCCTCGCGCAGATCCTTCTCGCCCTCGGCCGCGACGCGCTGCTTGGCATAGGTCGTGACCTGTTCCTCGGCAACCTGTCGTTCGCGCAATTGCTGCAGGACCTTTTCGATCTGGTCGTTGCCGGCCGCCGCGCGGGGCGTACCGATCAGCACTTCCTGCAGTTCGAGATTATAAGCGGTGAACTTTGCCCGCATCTGATCGCCCGCCTGCTCCTGGATGTCGGAGCGTTCCTGGAGCAACTGGATCAGCGTTTTCTTCTGCGCGACGTTCTTGAAATAGGCCGAAACCATCGGATCGAGCGTCTGCTCGACCAGTTTCTTGATATCGCCGAACCGCTGCACCACCAACGGCGCCTTGCGGTAATCGATATGCACGACGACCGACAGCGGCAGCGTGGGCTCAAACGCGTCCTTGGTAATCAGCGACACTTCGGACAAATTCTCGTCGAACTTGTGCTGTCCGGTCATCTCCTGGTCCCATTTGAGGATGAAGTTGGTCGTTGGTACGATCAGGATCTTCCCGGCATAGGTGTTGAACGCATATTTGCCCGGCAGCAGCGGATCGCTCCACACACCGCGCGTGCCGCGATCGACCAGTTCGCCATGGCGATAATCGTCGCCCGACGTGTCGGCACCGCTGTCGCCGGTGTAACTGATGACGACGCCCACATGGCCGACCTCGATCACCGTCTTGGCGACCATCTCCACCGTCGCGAACAGGCGGTTGATGAAATAGCTGCCCTCGACCAGCACCTGGAGCTGGCGGCCGCGACGACCGCCCGCCGCGATGAACTTCTCCGGATCCTGGAAGCTGTTGTGGAACGTCGTGTCGTCCGACTGGTCGGTGCCGACTTCGGGCGCGATGATCTGGTCGGCGGTCAGCGCCGGGCCGTCATGCACCGTGACGATGCCGATCATGTCGGACGCGTCCTTGATCACGACCGACTCGAAACCCGACCGCTCCTCGATCACGCGCTGCATGTTGCTGAACAGGTCGAAGTCGTTCGCCTCGAGCATCAGGCCGTAGAGATGCTCGCGCGTGATGATGACGAACTGCGCCAGGTTGATGGCGTATGTGCCTTCGCGCAGGATCGCGCGTTGCGGACCTTTTTGCCCGCCATCCTCCAGAAAGCGGCGCACGTCGAGAAAGTCGGCGGTGCGCAAATTGCTCGCCAGCGTCTGGGTCGGACCCAGTGGGGCGCCGTCGCGCGCGAAGACATAGCCGATCTGGCCTTGGGGGATGGTGACCAAAGGCTGCGAATGGACGCGATACTGGAACGGCATGAAGAAGTGATAGCCGCCGCGCAGGACAATCGGCTGGTAGCCGGCCTCGCCGTTGAGGGCGATCAAGCCGGAGGTGACGGAGCCGTTGCGGCTCCACAATTTCTCGACGATCGCGACGCGGTTGTTGCGCACGTAGCGAACGCAGCGAGAGAGGATGAACAGACAAGCGACAACAAGGGCCACGACGGCCGAAGCGCCGAGCACATACATATTTGTCATCTGTGGTGGGTGTCCTTGGGACCTAAAGAAGAGCGCACGATCGCGCTCTCCCTCTATTTAATGTGCCCCAAGTCTAGCTTCCAGAGAAATCGGAAGGACCATACCGATTTTCGACGTAGCGTGCGACCGCACGTGCGTCGCCATGGTTAAGCCTGCTTCGCTCGGCAGCCAGATCATTTAGCGCATCGTCGATCCGTTGTAGCGAGCGAGTCGCGAGTGCGAGAATGTCAGTTCGGGATTCGTCCGAAGCGGTGTCATTCGCCACCGCCATCGCGTGGACGACTTGTACGAGGTCGCGTGACAGCGCCTGATATCTCTCGTCGTCATGGTCCCACCTTGGTCGGGCTAGCACATCGACGAGTCGGCGAAGATCGGCACCGGGTAATGATCGTGCCTCGGCCAGCGCATGCGTGACGCGCATCCGGGAGTCATTTGCCGCGCGCCTGGGGTCGATCGCGTCGCGGTGACGGCGAAGGCCGACCAACGGCTCGAGAGCAGCCGTGACAAGTGTCGCTGCCAGTGCCAACGCCGCGTAGCCGGCCAGGAACCAACCGCTATACCCGAGCGCCAGATGGGCGAGGTCGCTAAGCGGCGCGCCCGCCGGCGCCGTGAACAATGTCGCCACGGCAACCGTCACGACATAGACGGGTACGGCAAAGTGCAGGAAAGCGCCGCCGACGATGCGCCAGGCGCGGATCGGTGCTTTGGCGATCAGGGCAGGGCGGACCGACACGCTATTCATGGACGTTGCGGCCCTCCTTCGAGCCCGCGACCAATGGCGGCGAATGTGGGGAGAAGCTGACGCGCTACAAGAGGGCGTCTCAGGCCGCGCGGTCGCGGCCGACCTCATCCTTCCGTCGGAGATAGGGCGCGATCAGATTGCGCGAACGGAACCATTCCTGGCGCTCGGGGCTCAGTGTCGAGAAGTTGCCGATCACGCGACGACAGTCGGACGTCTTGCATTGGCAGATCATGTGCCAGTTCGATTCCGCCAGCGTGGTCGAATAATCCCAGCAGATCTCCTCGCCCGGCGCGATATCCCGGATCGCGACCAGGAATACGCCCTGATCGGTGAAGCGCAGTCCGGCATTGGGCGCACAGCTATGGTTGACCAGATCGTCGATCCGCCCGGACGGGCCCATATAATGATCGGGCGTGACCTGGACGTATCGGTCCGATTGTCCGCGCATCAGGCTGGGAATGCGGTCGGCGCGGAAGCGGCGTCCGGTGAACGACATCAGCCGCTCACCCTCGGCGAACGGCGCGGCCGCGAACACCGCCTTGCCCAGATGGTTCTCACTCACCGCGAACAGATTGGTGGGCGTGCGGATGGCATCGAGCACGTAGAAGCGCCCGTTGCGGAAGCCCAGCGACCGCAAGGGATTGATCGTCGCCAACCCGACCATGAACCAGATGCTCGCGTGGCAGACCAGTTCGACCAGGATATAGGCATATTCGCCGACCGGGCTCCCCGGCGTACGAGCGGCGACCATCAACGTCGCGAGGTCTCCCAGCGTCCACAGGCCCCAGGCAGGCGAGCGCTCGCGACCGCGATCGGCGATCACGCTTGCCCAGGTCGGCCAGAAGCTGACCGGCACCGCGACCACCACCAGCATATGCGCCCAGAAAGCGTCGCGGAACATCGCCCAGATTGCCAAAGCGCCAAGGCTGGTCGCGATGCAGAATGTTTCGGTGCGCGTCGGCAGAGTCCAGGCCGATCTGCGCCACAAAGCGACCGTGATCGCGACGCAGGCGACGGTCGCGAACAGGAACACCCAGCGCTGCAGGCCTTCAGGGTTCACCGCGGCATAGGTCGACGCCTCGACCGCGGTCGCCGCCGACCAGATCAGCCACGATGCGCGGTTGGGCTCAACCAGATCCCGCTTCAGGCCGGTCAGGTATGCTGCATAGCCCGCGAAACTCGCGGCCAATGCCAACAGGAACAAGACCTGGACCATTCACCCCCACTCGGCTCGTCCACCATGCGCAACGCGATATTTACCATGTTGCCAGGAATCCGTCTATTCGAAAGCCAAGGATTCAGCGCGAGTCGTTAAGTGGTTGAGGTTCGATTCCATTTTAACGGCAGCGGGAGACTGCCGGCAATAAAGCGGCTGCCAGGAGGAAATGCGGCTGGCGATTTAGCCGCAGAACCCCAGTTCGCTACGCAGAGCGCGAGGGGATCTTCCCGTCTGGCGCATGATCGACCGCGTCATATGCGCTTGGTCAGCGAACCCCTCCGCTACTGCGATGGCCGCCAGAGCCGTGCCCGTCTCGATTACGCGGTCGACCGCTCGACGCGTGCGCGCGATCAGGCGAAACTGGGCAGGCGTGACCTCGAATTGCTGGCGGAATCCGCGCGACAGGCTGGCAGGATGGAGTCCGCGCTGCTCCGCCCATTTCGCGAGCGGCAGATCGGGCGCGGCGAGCAAATCCGCGGCGAGAAGATCGGGCCAGTCGGTGCCGCTGGTCGCCCCCACGATGATATCGCGATCGAGCAACTCTTGCGCAGCGAATAGATCGCTTTCCGCGAGCCGGGCGATCGCGTCAGGGTCGGCGACGCGGCTGCGCACCGGACCACGCCAGCGGCCTTTCAACGGCAGTACCAGCACTTCGGCGCCGCGCGGGTCGAACCGGTCGAGGTGGCGTTCGAAGGCGCCATGGACGAGGACATCGCCGGCAGAGACGCAATGCCGTCCGGTATCGCCCGCCTCGACATAGCCGCCCGCCAGCACGATCGCGGCAAAGGGCCGTTCATGAAGATGGCGGTGGAGCGTTTCGCCACCCCCGTGGCGCATCCGGCCCGGCGGTGCGGCGCGCGGCGTGCAACACGAACAGGAAGGCGAATTCGGTTCAAGACCCATGATCGCCGATCCTATACCAGCCCGTCGCCAGACAGAAAGGTGATCGTCCGTGTTCCTGCTCGTGACCGGTCCCTGCCAATCAGCTATCGCCGCGACGGCAAGGTGAGCGAGGCGATCGTGATGCCGCGCGACCTCATTCCCGATTGAGTTTGCTGTCCTCGCGCGCGTCCGCCACCACATCGAAACGCTGTTGCGCGGTCTGGATCACCGTCAGATGATCGACCGCCCAGCGCGCGAGTTCGCCGACCGGCTGCTGCAGCGACTGGCCGAGTGGGGTCAGCTCGTAGTCCACCCGGGGCGGAATGCTGGGGGTCACCGTTCGCGTCACCAGGCCGTCACGCTCCAGCCCGCGCAAGGTGAGCGTCAACATGCGTTGCGAGATGCCCTCGATCGAGCGCCGCAACTCGCTGAACCGCTTCGGCCCATCGGCCAGCGCGTTGATCGTCAGCATGCTCCATTTGTCGCCGACGCGCTGGAGCACGCCGGTCACGCCGCGGCATTGCGGACCATGAGGATTCACTGCCGGCTCCTTCGGTAACATCGTTGATACCGGGGCACATAGGTTATCCTCATTGCCAAAAATGTGCCTTCTTGCGACGCGGATGATGGCAGTTATCTAGCGTGCCTCAGTAACTAATCAATACCAGCGAGGCACCATGATCATCCTTCACGTCGACAGCAGCATCACCGCGGAAAACAGCGTCACCCGCTCGATCGGAGAGGCGGCGGTCGCCAGGTTGAGTGCGCTTCATCCCGAAGCCGAAATCCGGCGGCGCGACCTCGCTTTGGATCCGCTTGGACATGTGACCTTGGGCGATCTCGGCGACACATCGCTTGCCGAGGAGTTCCTCGCCGCCGACATCGTCGTGATCGGCGCGCCAATGTATAACTTCAGCATTCCCTCCAACCTGAAAGCCTGGATGGATCGCCTCGCGATCGCCGGCACGACATTCCGCTATTCCGAAAAAGGCGCGGAAGGACTGGCCGGTGGACGCAAGCTGATCATCGCCTCGGCGCGCGGCGGCTTTTACGGGTCCGACACCGGACGGGCCTGGCTCGACCATCAGGAGGCCTATCTCCGCGGCTTCTTTGAGTTCCTGGGCGTGACCGACATCGCCTTCATTCGCGCGGAGGGGATCGCGATGGGGTCTGATGCGCGGGCCAGGGCACTCGAGGATGCGAAGATCGAGGCGACCGCGATCGCTGCTTAAGCCCCGCTCCCGCGGACACAAAAAAAGCCGCCTTCCCCGAAGGGAAGGCGGCTCGACCATTTCACAGGTATCAAATCAGAAGCGGAAAGTGATGCTTCCGCGATAGCTCTGGTTCTTCACGTCGCTGCGGTCGATCGTCGTGTCGACACCGACCGACAGCGTGACGTTCTTCATGTCGACAGCAAGGCCGCCAGAGGCTTCCCACCAATCCTTGTCGCGGCCCGTCAACGCAAACTGCGCGGCAGGTCCGACGCCCCCGACGAAGTTCGCGCCGAACGACGCCGGCTGGTTGTCGAAGTCATGGACGTAATAGCCGGTCAGATATGGCCCCACCTTGCTCTTGCCCCCGCCCAGCGTCAGACCGAGGCGGCCTTGGGTCGAGTGCGCGCCTTCGCGATCGATCCGCAACGCCATCGGACCGCCGGCCTCTGCAGTATCGGAAAAGCCGATGTCGCCATAGCGGAGCGCCGCGCGCGGCCCGAGCTTGAGCCCACCCAGGTTCGCCATCCACGACACGCCGGCCTCGCCGCTGACGGCCAGCGCCTGATCGTTGGAGCGTAGCGTATAGGGCGTTCCGACCAAGCTGGCCGATCGCACCATATGCGTATCGAACAAGCCGGCGGAAAACACGCCATCCAGCCCAAAGCTATTCTTCAGACCAAGCTTGCCGTACAGGGTGCCCTGATAGAGTTCACCCTTGGCAGTGGCGCCCGTCGTCGTGGTGCCCTGGGTGCTGGTGTAGGATAAAGCGAAACCGACCGTGAAGGTCGAACTCACCTGCTTTTCGACGCCTGCTGCACCATACCAGCCGTCGAACGTGTCGCGGCCACCCACGGGGAGCGCGGTCGCCATCGGCGCGCTGTTGCCGTTCAAATAACCACCCGCGAAGAACACGCTGACGTCGTCGGGCACTTTGCCGGTGGACACGTTGGTAACCTGAGGCGTGCCGGCGCCACCGGACTTGTACGATCCCATCGGGCCGACGTTATTCAGGTTTGCCATGACGCTGAGCGGTTGGCCGATGATCGCCACCGTGCCGCCCATATCGCCGTTACCCAGCGCACCGAGCCGGTCGCGATAGAAGCGCGCCATATTGTCGGTGGCGACGGTACCGAGCGCGGTCTTCAGCGTCTCGGTCCGCGGCGCCCAGCTCTCGAGCGTCGAACGGATCGTCGCTGCATTCTGCAGGTCTAGCGGCCCGTAAAGCCCTGCCAGGGCGTTGTAGCTGCCGGTACGATCGCCATCGAGCAACCTGGCATAAGCGGCCTGCACCGGCGAGTTGGCTGACACCACATCGGCATATTTGCCGGCGACGATCTTCACCTTCACGTCGTTCGCCGAATAGAGGAATTTCGGCGTCAGGATCGCGCTCAGCGCGGTCGTGTTGAACGTCCCCGCCAATTGGTTCTGCGCGGTCAGGATCTGATAAGTGTCACCATCGCGGATCATATAGCCCGACACCGGTGCGAACAGCACGGTGCCGCCGATCGATGCCAGCCCATCGACCGCCACACCCGGCGCGCTAAACTGATTGGCGACGACCGCCAACTTGTCCGCCGCGCCGTTGGCGCCAAGGTCGATCAGCAAGACGTTGCCCGACGACAGCACCAGATTGCCACCGACCGTCAACGTGCCGATCGAGCCCACACTACCCGGCGCGATCATGCCGGTGACGCTGGTCAGATACGGCGTGTTGATCCGACCACGGCCGTCCAGCGCGCCCGAGAACAGCAGATAATCACCGACCGAATTCATCGTTCCGTCGACCGTGATCCGGCCATTGGTTTGAGTGACGTCGATCAGACTGGTCAGCGACCCGCCATTGGCGATGTTCAGCCGCGCGCCCGATCCGGCGACGGTCAGGCGATCGACCGTAACCTTGGTGTCGAGCGTGGTGGTGCCCGCGGCACCCAGGGTGACATCGAAATAGGCCGCGCGGGTATGCGTAGCGGCGTCTGGGTCGCGGTCGTTCGGCACGAAGTTGCTCGCGCCCGGGAGCCCATTATCCAGCGTGGCATCAGGGATCGGGCTGGTGCCCGGTTGGCCGCCCGCGGGAGTGAACTGATATTCGGTCCCGTTATACGTCTCGACGCCGGTGGTGGTGTTGTAGCAGTCGCTGTTATTGCCCTGCTCGATGCAGATCTCACCAAACTTGCCTGACGTGCCGTTGACGCCGTCACCCAGTGTCGAGGGAACGCCGTTGACGAGGTTGCCGCCGACGATCGTCATATAATTGGGGTCGATATTGGTGACCCAATGCGTCGGGTCGGCCCAGTTCGCATCGCCCGCTTTCGACCCGACATAATGGTAATTGTTGTTCGCCGCGATCCAGTCCCAATAGAGATAGAGCGGCTGATAGAAGGACGATGTGCCGTAGCTCGCCGATGGCTGGTTGTTGAAATACCGGCTGCCACCCGACAGCACGCCGATCACCAGCTTCTTCGAAAACCTATTGTCGAGGATCAGCGGACCGCCCGAATCGCCAGGTGCGGTAATGCCTTCCTTGGGCAAGGCATTGTCGCGGAACAGGTTGAAGTCGTAGATGCTGGCGTTGAGCCCGCCGCGGCGCGGGTCGTCGAAATCGAGCTGATAAAGGTTCTGTGGCAGGCCGTCATTCACGCCGAACAGGAACCCATCGACGTCGTCGAGCGACCCCAGCAGGCCGATATAGTTTTCCGCCACGCGACGACGGAAATCGACCCCGCGAGTATCGCCGGTATTGCCCGTGCCGCTATCGCCGTAACCAGTGATCGTGACGTGATAGCCGCTGCCCTTGGCGGGATCGATCGATCCCGGCGCCGGCAATTGCGACAGCAGGATCGCCCAGGTGGGGACATTCGCCGCCGGCGTGTCGAGTGTGGCGATGGCGATATCGCCCTGCAGGAAGTTGTTGCCGACCCCGAGCGAGGTCGACGCGGGATTATAAGTGACCTGATTGACGTTGTAGAGGTAGTTGGCGACGTCGGTCCGATAACCGCCGTACAACCAGTTGCCGAACGCCGAATTACCCGCGGCGTTGTTGTTGGCCCGGAACCCAAAAGCGATCGGCCGGCCGCCATTGTCCGCGCCATAGCCCCATGGGTCCTGGAAACCGGTCTCGTCGGGATCCTCGTTCACGCAATGCGCGGCGAAGATGACCGTACGCGGGTTGATCAGCGTGCCGGTGCACAGGCCGATAAAGCCATTTTGCTGGTCGATGATCATTTCGCCGATGCCGGTCACGTCATTGGCGTCGAGTGCGCCGTTGGGCGGCGCCGATGAATTCGGATTGCCCGGCTGCGAAATGACGATCTGCGGTTCGCGGATCGAAGTTTCGGGCGGCGCGACCGAAATGGCGTCCTGCGGCGAATAGTAATTGCCGGTCGGCGCATTGGCGCGCGGATTGGCGACGGCATCGACGGTCTGGGCATGGGCCGTCGCGGCAGCGACAAGTGAGCCCAGTGCGGCGGATGTATTCAAGGCAAAGCGAAGACGCGCGCTGTGGCGCGCGGAACGATGCGACATGTTTATCCCCTCTTTTTGGCCCTGTTTCCCGCAGAGCGAAGAAAGGGTCGCTAGCGTGGGTCGTGATCCGGTCAATCGGAATTAGACAGCGATTCGGACATATTAGGCGCCCGGAGCGCCGCTTCTCGCAAATGGTTGCGAGATGTGACCGTCCCGCCACAATCTCGATCAACGTCGCGACACCACGTCGTGCGGACAATCCCGGGCACGAGTCCGGTTCGAGGATCGCTTTGACGCAGCGGTCATGGCGTCGCGCGGGCGGCGGTGGCAGGCGTTGCGCGGTGAAGGCCTATTCGGTACAGGACTGCCGCGCATATCAAGCAGCGCTATGGAGGCCGATGGCGCGACGAACGGAGGCCTTCACGCTAATCGATGGCATGCGAGGTTTAGCCGCGATCGCGGTCGCCTCGCTGCATTGGCAAGCCATTAGCGCGCCTTGGTTTTTTGCTGCGAGCGGTGGCCTTGCCGTAGATCTGTTTTTCTTGCTGAGCGGCATCGTGATCGCGCACGCATATGACGATCGAATTGCAAGCGGCGAGCTCAATACCTCCCGATTCATGCTGACGCGGCTTATCCGCTTTTGGCCGCTCTACGCACTGGGAACCCTGCTCGGTGGCGTCGCGGTTTTTGTGGCAATGGCAACAGGACGGGCAGGCTATTACCACTCCTACGGCGAACTCCTCTCAGCGATCATGCTGACGTTGATGTTTATCCCTCAGGGGTGGGGAGCGAAGCTGTTCGAGCTCAATCCGCCATTCTGGTCGCTGCTCTGGGAATTGGTGGCCAATTTCATATTCGTGCTGTTTTGGCGACGATTGTCGGTCAGCGTCATGGCCGCGATAATTGCCATCGGGGCAATCGGAGTGATCGCGATCACCCTGATCTACGGCCAGCTTTCTGCGGGTAGTCTGTGGGAGACTGCCGGGGCGGGGCCAATACGGGTATTGTTCTCCTTCTTCCTCGGCGTTCTCATCTATCGAACCGTCCCACGTGCAAGGGTCCGATCGCAGTTGATCGGGCTAGCATGCGCGGCGCTGCTGATTGGTCTGTTCGCAGCTCGCCCGGGCTCATGGACGGCGGTCTATCATTTGCTCTGCGTGCTCCTGATCTTTCCCGCGGCTGGG
Organism: Sphingomonas sp. P4_G2; assembly: GCF_056401155.1. Classification (NCBI taxonomy): domain Bacteria; kingdom Pseudomonadati; phylum Pseudomonadota; class Alphaproteobacteria; order Sphingomonadales; family Sphingomonadaceae; genus Sphingomonas; species Sphingomonas sp. P4_G2. The sequence continues at coordinate 10,755 of NZ_JBFUJY010000005.1, forward strand.
GTGCTGGCCATGCGGGTCGACGTGGGTGGTCTCACCGCTCGGGTTTTCAAGCAGCTGGGCGACGCATCGTATGGCGTCTATGTATTGCATATGCCGGCGCTAATCTTCGTCAGCTGGATCGTCAGTCACGCCGGTCGCGCCGGTGTGTCCCTAGGGCCTTTCCTATTCCTCATCTGCTGCCTGCTGCTGGTTGGCGGGGTCTTGTTTCTCGACCGCACGTTTGATCGGCCCGTCCGGAAGCGAATGATGGACCGATTTGGCCTCAAGACGAGGCGTTCGTTGCCCGACCCAGAACCGATTTAGTCGATCTTGGTTTTCGGACAGTTCCCCGGCATCTTTCCGGTCTCGAATATGGCCTTTACGCACCGGTCATAGGCGTTGCGCGCGCCTTGCCGGTTGTTGAGCCGCGCAACAGCGCCGATCGCTTCGGCCAGCAAGTCCAGCTGCTCGCCAAATTCGCCCTTGTCGATCAGGATCAGTTCGCCGGATTTCCTGCCGGTCAGGGTCGGCAGGCGCTCGGTCCTGGTCGTCTCAGCGCTCGGCATCGGCAGCGTCGGCCGATCGGTTCGCATCGACGACGAGAGCGTTGAGGTGGTCCCGCACGCTGTCAGCGTCGACAGCATTAGTGGAACGAGCGTCGCCATTAAGCGTGCCCGGCGTCGCATCCAGCGCATCGTGCATCTCCCTGATCTTGGTTCGGACGAGAATATCGGTTTTGTCGTCGGCGACTGCGACACGCCTGCCGATGGCATCGACGGTCGCCTGAGCCTGGCGTTCGTCGGCGCGCGCGACGGCGACGGTCTTGGCGTGTGCCTTCTCGGCCCGCACCTCAGCTTTGGCCCCGCCGGCGGTTTCGCCCTTATGATAGACCAGCGCGATCATGGCGCCGATAGCTGCGAGTGCGACCAGGACCGGTACGGCCCAGCCGAACAGGCGAGCGGCCCAGCCAGGCCATTTCCAGCCAAGCGCGAGGGAAATGAGAAAGGCCATCAGCTGTCTCCCTTGCCGCAGGATCGGCGATCGACATTGCCGATCCGGTTACGCAGCCACCCCTTGAGAAAGGCGCGGAGCTTGGGGTTAGCGGCGGCAAGCCGACGATATTCCGCAGCTTGCCGGGCATCGAGCGCGTCGAGTGTCGCGGCGCAAGCGGGGATGACGCCGAGCTTTGTCTGGAGCATCCGATATGCCGCGACGTCGACAGGCCCCAACGACGCCGCACTGTCCGGCAGGCGCGCCTCACCCAGCGCGTTCATCGTCAGCCGGTACCAGCGATTGGGTCGCCGCGGCCCCATATTGACCGCGGTGTCGATCAACTCGCCGGCAACGGCGGGGTCGATCTCGACCAGCGGCATATAGCCAGGCGCGGCGATGTAGCTCCGCACATAGACGGCATCGGCGCAAATGGTCGCGGGGCCGTCGCAATGCTGCGGGAACCGGCGCATGTCACCGCGATACCCATAGTCGCGAGCGACTTGTTCGGTGACGCCGTAGCTCGTTGCGCCGCCCGGATCGCGGGCGTCGTTCACATAGCCGCCTTCGACGGCATAGACGCCGGCAAGGATGACCGCGACGGCCGCGGCGATGGCGCCCTTGCTGGCCCAGCCGGCACGCGCCGCCGCGTCGCTCTCAACGAAGCTGTCGATGCCTTCAGCCATTGGGCGCCGCCTTCTTCTGCGCCACGATCCGCGCCACCATGATGGCGACGAACAGGATTACGGGGATCGAGTGGAGCAACGGTGCGGGAAGATATGCCCGCATGTCGTACGGCATGGCGTTCCACGCCGCCGAGAGCGCGTCGGGGAACCACTGTGCCAACGCGGTGACGATGGCCCCGAACGCCGCCAGGCGCATGGTCCAGAAACGCCACCACAAGCGCGCGTCATCGATCAGCCGGGCGCGGACAAGCGCCCACCATTTGCGTAGCAGGTTCATGGTTTCCTCCACTTGCGGCAGCGCCGCGCGTCAGGCTTGGTCGTAGGTCTCCGCGATCGCGGCGGTCGCGCGGATCAGCGGGTCGTTGGCGAGTGTTCGTCGGCGAGCCGCTCCGGCTCGTTGAGGTCGGGCTCGAGTGCCGGCGGCGGGAATGATTCACGCAACATCGGCGCGACCTGAGTGATGCTGATCCGTGGCCGCGTGATAGTCATATGGATCGGCGGCACCATCATCAGCGCCAGAGCGAAGAGGATGAGCATCGAGCCCGGATCGAACATCACGGTTGTCCTGTCCTGGTTTGGCCGGATGAGGGGACGAGCACCTCGAGCTTTGCCTCGATCCGCGCGGTGCGCTCATTGATCTTGTCGAGCTTGTCGGCGTCGGATTCGCGACGGGTTTCCAGCGCGGTGAGGCGGCGTTCGTGCTCGGCCAGTTCGTTCATCTTGCCGCCGCCCGCCCATAGGAAGCCCGCGATCAGGAAGATCGTCGTGATGACGGGAAGCCACGCCAGCCAGGTTGGCGGGGCTTTGGCGGGCCTGGTCATTGGGGGTGCTCTCATTGGGAAGGGGCGTGGAGGTGTTTGAGGTCAATCTAAGTGAGCTCGGCATTGTCGGGTGGTGCTTTCCCCCGGCTGTCGAAGCGGATACCGCGTCGACATGTCAGAAAGCGCGAATCGAGCGGCACGGTGTACTGGTCAAACGAAAGCGGACGCCGCTAGCGCCAATCTCATCAAGCCACTAACCAGTATTCGGTTCTTCGCAGCAATTTTCGTTGTGATGTATCATTCGGGTTCCGGGTTCATCACCGCACAGCCGCATATTCCCGGCATTATTAAGTCAGTGCTGTTGAACGGCTATACCGGCGTCACGTTTTTCTTCGTACTGTCCGGCTTCATTCTGCACCACACCTACCGCTGCAAGCTAGTCGACCGGGAAAATATCAAACGATTCGCCGTTGCTCGGTTTGCTCGCATTTACCCGGTATACCTAATCACTGTGATCGTGATGTTCCCGTTTGCAGGCGTGAACTACGACTGGCGCGATGTGCCGCAATTCTTGCTTTTGCATTGGTGGATCACAGCGCCATGGCCGCTTCTCGCCATCTGGAACGGGCCGTCGTGGACGATCTCGGTAGAGGCGTTTTTCTACTTTTGGTTTCCCTGGCTCACTACCGTAGCGACTAAGTTGTCAACGCGGTCGATCTATATAGCCCTTCTGGCCTTAGCGGTTCTGGACTTCGCAACCGGCAGTTCGGCGTTCTTCTCGCTGCATCCGGCATATTTCGAATGGCTCCGATGGGTACCGACGCCGATCATCCGGTTGCCTGAATTCGTGATCGGGGTGCTGGTCGGCGAGTTGCATTTCAGGCGTGCTGGGAAGCGCTTTCCCGTGCCGTCGTGGGTGCCGATCGCCGTGCTTTTGTTGATGCTATGCATATCGCACGAGCCATGGGTAGCGTCTGCCGTGACGGTGTTGGCGGCGCTGCTTATCTTGGCCATTGCGGGCGATTATGGCTCGATCGTTGCTAGAGTTCTCCAACAACGTTGGCTCGTGCTGCTTGGCGCGGCGAGCTATTCGCTATATCTGCTCCACCAGCCGGCGCACTTTTACATGACTTGGCTGTTGGGCGAGAGCAAATGGCTCGTGCCGTTACAGTATTTGGTAGTCGTCGGAGGTTCCGTCGTGGTCTTCCTCTACATCGAAGAGCCAGCGCGCGAATGGATCCGATCACGTGTACGTATGAAGCCATCTGTTATCGAGGAAGTCGCTGATCGCCCACTCTGATCGCAATTCTCGTTGGCCGAATAGCGGCGGCGCTGATAGACCACCGCGCCATGACAGTGCCGCTTTCTGCCAAGCTCGCCAAATCCCTCAGTTTCATGCGCCACGTTCGCGGCTGGCCAGCGATCGCCACTAGACTTGCGAAGCATGACGCCGAGTTCGAATGTCGGCGGGGTGAGGTCCGCTTCGCAGGCAATCTGAAGTCGTTGATCGACCGCGAGGCCTATCTCTACGGTTCATACGACTGGCACAAAATCGCACCCTTTCTCGCCCGGGCGAGCCGGCGCGGGACGATCGCTGACGTCGGCGCAAACATCGGGAACCACGCGCTAGCGTTCGCCCGCCACTTCAACAGCGTGATCTCGTTCGAGCCAAATCCACAGGTCTGGCCGCGGGTCGAGCAGAATATCGCGATCAACCCTTGGGCGAAGGTTGAATTGCGCAAGGTCGGATTGGGGGACGCGGTTGCCGACTTACCAATCTTCGTCAATGACAACCACGGCCTGTCTACCTTTCTCGATGGAGAATTGGACAACGCTCATGGCCTCAGCGCGCACATTGCTGTCGGCGATGAAGAATTGCGAGGCGTAGCCATCGACGCAATCAAGATCGACGTCCAAGGGTTCGAGCCGAACGTGCTCCGCGGACTTCGTGAGACGATCATCGCTAACCGTCCTCTAATTTGGGTCGAGATCAGCGAGACCACTCTTCACACGCCGACCACCTCCGCGCTTGCGGAACTGATCCCGGTCCCATTTCGATTGATGCTGTACACGAGCAAAAAGGGCGCGCTCTTCAATCGGACGGTCCTTGTCGAACACAAATCCGAGCGCTTGCCGGTCGGGGATTACCTTGTTATCCCCGAGGGCTACAACACCTCGCCAGCATCGGACAGAATGTCGCGCCAGTAACTAAATGCGTCGTCCAACTCCGCGCTCGACAGCATCTTGGTATAGATCGCGATCCCTGCAATCGTCGCGCCGGGTGTTGTAGTGGTATAGAGGTGCGTCCGTAGCTTGCGTGTGGTGCTGCCCATCGGGTTGGCGGTTCGTGTGGTCGCGAATACCGAAGCACTGCGGGCCGATCCAGACCGTTGGAAGAAACCTTGGGCGGTGGTTGTGTTATACTCCGACACGCCCATGCTCCAGGTCGTGGCGCCATTGGCGAAACCTGAGCTGGTGGAGACGTTGACTACCGTGCCAACGCTGTCGCGACCGAAGGTTTGGACCTCAAACAAGCCGGGCACCAGCATGCCCAATGAACCGCCGTTGATGTCGTCCGACAGGATGCCTTGATTGATCGCGGATTTGTAGACGGCGAGCAAGGTAAGTGCGCTGCCAAGGTTGAAGATGTCGCGCGCGAATCCCGGCAACTCGAAAAAGCGGGTGAAGGCGCGCATCGATTGTGACGAGGTGTTGACGCCGCCGGTGAGATTATACGTGCCAGCGCCGCCGGTTCCGGTCGCAAGCGACGAGATGACGCCCAGACTTCCGCCCACGCCAGTGGTCAACTCAATCGTTTGGCCGACCGCGAGGGGGTCGCCGGTCACGGTGCCGGTGACCGTCAGCAGGTTGCCGCCCGTGATCGCCCCGCTGAAGGTGGTAGCCATCGGACCGCCGACCAAGCCGACAGCCGCTGGCGTACCGATCAGCCGTCCATCGTTGGCGCCAGTGAATAGGTTGACCGTTGGCGAGTCGTTGAGCGAGGTGCCGAACATGTAGGCAGCATAGCCGGCGCCGAAGTTCGGACAGGACCGCGTGCGGCCATAGCCAAGCGCAGACGCATCGACGCCGGCGAAGGGAATAGCAACTCTCATGTCAGGGGCACCTCACAGATAGGCAGCCAGCGATACATCGGCAGGCGCAGGCCATTGGGATCGAAGATCAGCGTGGAGTCGGCGCGGGTTTCGGCGATATTGGTCCACCCCTTGGTGGTGTTGCCGGTGTAACCGCAGCGGAACTTCCAGGTGTTTGCGGGAGCAGCTGGCGCGTCCCATACGATGCGATCGCGCGCGACCACGCGAGGGTTACTGAGTGTTTTCCCGACGCCGCTCGCGTCGACAGCCGCAACGCCCCAGTTCGAGAGAACGGTGGTGTCGGCAACTGTCAGGCCGCCAGCAATCGTGTGGCCCGCACGGACGGGGAAGGTCGCGACGATCTGCGAGTTCTGCGCCGTGAAGGTCGGCACCATCGGTCCAATACGCAGGCCATCGAACATCAGGCGCTTAAGGTGCCAGCCGAAATAGGCGCCCATTTGCTTGCTGCCAGCGCCGGTCATGTGGACGTCGTTGACGCCGTTCTGCACCCCGTACTGGATGCAAGCCAGGATGAACTCTGGGTGATCGATTGCGAGTTGGAGTTGATCGAGCGCAACGTGCGGAATCGGCGCGTTGAAGGCTGGATTGGTATGCGTCGCCGTTTGGCCGATCAGCAGCGGAAGTCGTGCGTTCGGGCTAATGAGCTTGAGGGTGACTGCCTTAGCTTGGCGCTGCATCTGCACGGTCTGAGCCCGAGTGTAGAACCATTTCGTATCCGCCCCGCTCGGGTAATTTGTGCTGTCGGAGGCATTATCGTTCGTCCCAGTGACGATCATCTGCGCCGCCGGCGCATAAGACTTGCCGAGCGCCCCATAGAGTGTCTGAGCCTGTCCAAAGCTGGCATAGACACGCTGCGCTGTTAGGCCGGTGAGCGTTTCATCTTCGGTTGTTATACTGCCGCCGTTGCGACCGTCATCGGAAAGCAAGAAGCGCATCCCAGCCACGAGGAAGTCGATGCCGTCTTCGTCCTTCAGGAGCTGCACGATCATCTGCGCGCAGCCGGTGAGCGGCGTTTCACCGTGGCTGGTCCAATCATCGGCGTCGGCGCTGTAGCTGATTTCAATGGCCGGTGTGAGCGCGGCGCGGTTCGAAATTAGGTCGGGATCTGACGCGCTCGATATGTCGCTGATGTCATCCGGGACGATACTAGCTTTTGTAAGCCCGGCATTGCCGAACATATCCGAGGTTGTGCTTGCGCCCACGGTTATGACCGGCGAGCCATGCCCTAGCGATAGCGATTCGCCGGACATGTGCAGGCCGATGCGTTCCGCAATGATGCGCATATTGGCAATCGACGGATCGGCTGGTCCACGAAGGGCTGCTACGATTCGGTTCGACATCGCCTCGATGACCTTGTGCTGCAAGGTGGTCGGCGTTGCCTTCAACCAGTTGTAGCCGTTGCTGTCGACTAACGAAAAGGTTGCGGCGCCGGGCGCGCTGATCAACGGCAGCTTGGCAGCATAGGCTTCTAGCGCCGCCAGTCGCGATTTGATCAGGTCGATGGTGGCATGCTTGATATCTGTAAGCGTGACGTTGAGCCAGCGATAGCCCGCTGTGTCAGTCAGAGCGAAACCGGCAGGCCCGCGAAAAAACCACGAGATAGAGGCTGCACTCGCTGCCGCCGCAGCAGCAGAAGACGCCGCTGCCGCCGCACTCGAAATCGCCTGTCTGATCAGTGACGCACCGCCCAAAGCCAGATCAGCCGCAACCACCGCTATATTGCTGGCCCCGCTTAACAGATCCGCAGCCACCGTCCCGATCTTGCTCGCCGCGCCGAGCGCCAAGTCGGCAACAACTGCGAGAAACCCCGGAGCGGTCGTGGCCGCCGCGACCGATGCCACCTGCGCGTCCAACTGCGTCAGGTCGTACAGCTGAAGGTCATGGACCATCGGCGCGAGATACGATCCGTCCGCCGACGCGATCTGAACGTCGTAGGCACCGTTGGCGGCGGCGAACCCCACCAGCCCGGACGTCGCCGCCGTTATCGGATTCGCCAGGCCGGCATTGGCACTGTCGAAGATCGTTGCCAGCGTCGTCGTACCCGCCAGAAACACGGTGACCTTGGCGAACGGCAACACGGCTCCCGTGTCGCCACGGGAGGCGATGAACTCGTAATATTGCATATTGAGGCCAGTCCTTTGGGAAGACGTGGTGTGGTTACGCGGCGGATCCGGTCATCGTGCCGTTGTTGGTGACGGTGACGGCGTTGCCGTTCTTGCGGACGGCGAAGCCGGCGCCGCCGCCGGGCGTACCTCCGCCCGACGCGCTGCCCGCGGTCGCATAGCTGCCGCCGGCGCCGCCGCCCGGCGAGCCGCCGGCTCCGCCTGCGGACCAGCCCTGGCCGTCATTGCCGATCGTCAGGTAACCCTCGCTACCGGCACCGCCTTGACCGTTCGGCGCACCGCCACCGCCGCCGCCGGTGCCGATCTTGTAGGGGGACGCCATCGCGTTCGATCCGCCGCCACCGCCGCCGCCGCGCACCGCGCCGCCGGCGTTGATCGTGATCCCGCCCGACATCGGTACTCGGACATAGATGGCATCGCCGCCGGCCATGCCGGCACTGCCGCCGCTCCCGCCGTCACCGCCGCCGCCGCTAATCGAGCCGCCGTTCTGGATGACCAATGTCAGCGCGATCGCATGGGACGTGGTCGGCCAACTGCCGGTGTCGATGCCGATGCCGCCGCTCGCAAGCCCGGTGACGTTGACGCCATTGGGGACGTTGAAGGTCACCGTCGCGTCCGAATTGCCGGTATAGCCGGCGGCGTCGGCCAAAGACCGCAGGTTGACCGCCGATCCCGACGGCACGCTGATCGTTGCGGTGAATGCCCCTGGCGGCACGGCCGGCGCCCCGGCGCTCCCCGGTGCGGCTAGCACGTCCCAATATGCATTGGCCTGGCCGGTGCCGGTCGGCGCATGGCCGCTGAAATTGTCCTGGGTCGCGACGTAGCTGCCGCCGCCATAGGCGACGCTGTTATTCAGGAAATAGGTCGCTCCGCTGCTATAATCGCCGCGGGGCGTCAGGCCGGACAGCGATTGCGGGGCGGTCCAGATGCCCAACAAAGTTCCGTTTGCCGTCTTGAGCGCCGTGCTGGACCAGATCGTCGCCGTGCCGGCCGGTATGCCGTCATACCAACCCGACGGATTATCCCCGCTCGGGGTCGGCGGCTGGGCGTAGGAGCGCATGAACTTGATGTCGCGATAGCCGGCGCGCGCTGGCGCCGAGCTGATCGCGATCGAATAAGCGGTGGCCGTGGCAAGATCCTCGAGCCCACGGCCGTAGATGTTGAACGAGGGAAGCTTGACGTAGATCGTGTCGCCGACATTGCTGGCGTCATAGCCGAACCTGAAGATCGCATCGTCGATCCGCGCGAAGTTGGTCCCGCTGGCATGCGCGCCAGAAATCGTACCGCGCTGGCCGCGGCGGAGCTGGGTCAGGTTATAGCGGTTGGCTGCCGTCAGGGTTGCCGTCCGATAAGACACCACCTCGTCGCCGACCATGCACAACGTAACCCCAGCGTCGCGATCCGACGTGCTGACGCTGTCGAGCTGTCCCAGGCTGTTCGACAGATCGACCGCCAGCGTGTTCGTCGTATCCGGATCGGCACCCGTCGCCAGCGCAGAGGTTAGCGTGCCATAGCGCGCCGGCCCATTGATCGTCCCGACCATCGAATAATTGGCGCCGTCGGTGCTGATCCAGACCTGACAGCCGCCCCAGGTCGGCGATGTCGACGCGGCGGCCACCCACATTTCGGCATCGAGCCCGGCGAGGTTCGGCGGCGCAATGAACAGCCAAGGTGCCGATACCGATCCGGGCGCGATATCGGTGTTCGCCTTGTATCCGTCCGAGCCGGAGTGGGAGGCATAAAGCGCCGCCGAGGCAATGCCGATGGGGACGCCTTCCGCCGTGATCGCCAGCAACCCGTCGGCGTCCTCGCCAATCTCGATGATCCGCACCAGCACGCGATCGAGCTGCAGTGAATCGGTCGCCGTCGTCAGCGTGACGAGATCGGTTGGCTCGAGCAGCGCGAAGTTCCATGGCAGCTTGAACGCATATTTCTCGCGCGTGTAGAGAACGCGCTGGGCATAGAGCTGCACCGCCTTGCGTGCGATGTCGGCGTCGCAAATGCAATGGACCGTTGTCGGATCCTGCTTGCGCCGCCCGAACGTGACGATGTTGTCCAGGTCCTGGGCGGTCGCGATGCCGACATTATATTGCTGGCTGCGGTCGAGGAACTCGAACTGAACGATGTTATAGGCGTCGGACTGGTCGACGATCTCGATCGACACGGCATTGCCGCTGTCGTCGACGATCAGGTCGTCCTCGGTCAGGTCATAAGCGGGTGTGAGGTTCGGATTCCAGGTGACGCCGTTGCCGGTTGCTGGGGCGTCGCCATAGGGCCGGATCTTGAGCATGCCCTCGGACCAGAAGGCGGCGGAGTTCGTCGCGGTCAGCCATTCCTCCAGGATCGACGCCGCGCCCGACTGCGATTCGAGCACCGGCGACAAGAGCAAGTTGTTGGCGCGGCAATAGAGCGAATAATCGGACAGGTCGCCGATCAGTCCCGATCCCCACATCGGCACGCCGTAAGCGGGATTGGTCAGGAAATCGGTGATGATATCCTTCGGGTCGGCGTCGCCGTTCGCGACACCGCTCAGCTGCACGCCGAAGTCGATTTCGAAACTGTGGTTCGACAGCGTCGCACTGTCGGCCAGGTCGTAATCCTGGGCATAAACGTAAGCGATGCCGCTATAGGGGATCGCCTGCGCCGGCACTTTGGAAGTCAGGTAACTCCACACCGGTTGCGTCGGGCTGCCCGTCGCCAGGCTCAACCCGGCAACCGACAGCGACGTCAGCACGGCGGTGTCCTTGTAGATCGTGCGAATGCCCCGAATACCGCTGGCGCCGCCCTCGCAAATGCCCATCATGATCGAGGCGGTATAGGTGTAGGTCGTGTTCTTCGACCCGCCGCCTAGACCCTTGCCGCCGGTTTTGGTGGTGTGCGCAATCGCCGTGAAGGCGCCGTACCACATCAGATTGCACTTCATCCGGCCGCGGCCCCAACCTAGGGAGATGGGCAGGCCTAGGGTAGACGATTGGACCTGCAGCCCGTTGAGCTTCGGCGACGTGGTCGAGGTTGACTTGCCGCCCATCATTGATCCTCGAACAGGGTGAAGAACTTGACCGGGCGCGAGCGCAGCTCCTCGTCGCGGTCGGCATTGCCGCGGACCACGCCGCCGCCGCGGATCACGGCGTGCAGCACTTCGGGCAGAGCGATGACGATCGCGGCATGCGAATAGCAACGGCCGTATTTCCAGATCGCGAGGTCGCCGGGCCCGGCCGCTTCGCGCGGAATCTCGCGCGCGAACCGCGTGACCCAGCCCAGGAACTGCTCTTCGTCGCGATGCAGCATCCATTGCGGCGAGTAATCGGGCTCGACCCGCGGAATCAGCCCGACCGCTTCATACACCGCCGCCGGCAGCATCGCGCAGTCGACCCCGACGCCGCGCAACCGCGCCCGGTGATGATACGGCGTTCCTTCCCAGCCCAGTGCCTCGCGCACCACATCCTCGCGCGTCATCCGAACGCGGTCTCCGGCACCGGGACGTACGGCGTCGCCTTGAACCGCCCCAGATTGTTGAAGCGGACCGAACACCGGCTCTGCGTCAGATCGCACCCCGGGTAGGCAGTGAAGGTGTTGCCCGCGACCGGCAGCGCGGGAAGGGGAGAGACGAGCTGGAACAGGCCCGCCGCATCGTTCGCCATGATAGTCGCCGAGATGCCGGTATTCGGTCCCGACGTGAACACGATGCGCCCCTGCGCGAAATCATTGGCCGGTGGTGTCAGGCTGGTGTCGAACACCGTGAGTGTTGGGGCCGGCGACGCGCCGACAATGCCGGTCACCGCGAAGGCCGCCGGATTGAGCGCGCAGCCGGCGTCATAGACCGCATGGAGGCAGGCCGCTTGATAGAGGTTGGCCGGCATGTTGGCGTTGAGCAGCACGGTCCAGGACGACACCGTGATCGTGGCGCTGTCGCCGGTAATCGCGCTGATCGCGGTGACGCGCCCCGAAAACCTCAGCACCGTGCCGACCACCGGCAAGCCCCAATCGGTCAGGAACGCACGGTCCAGTCGGACATTCGCGCCATCGAACCCATGCCCCCGGATGAACGGGATGATCGGCACGCCGTTGATCAGATCGTCTGGGTTCGCGGCGATCGCCATGTCGACGGTCGTAACGTCGAGTCCGATCTTCTCGCTGATATCCTGCCGCTCGATCATCGGGCCAAGCGCGTAGAGGTGGCCGCCCGACACGATCGGCACGTCTCCGCCCGACCATCTGATGACGGCCCCGCCGACCAGCGTGATCGTCCACAGGTCGACCATCTGAAAGTCCGCGCCGCTGTTGAGCAAGGTGATCAGCGCAGGCGATGCAGCTTTCATGGTCAGCCCTTGGTCGTGGTGAAGGAGAGTCCGTCCTGCGACCACAGGCTCTGCATCATCTGGTTGAGCTCGAGCGCGTCGTCGTCGAAGCGACAAACGAACATGAAGCGCCCGGTCCAGGTCAGCACTTTTCCGGCTGCAGGCGCGCTGGCGAAGGTGATCGATCCGCGCGGACCGATCATGAAGCTCGCGACCGGCGTCGTGTCGGCAAACACGGTTGGCGTTCCGAGCACGCCGCCGACCGGCTCGGAAAAGGTCGCGTTACCGAACGCCATACTCCGAATAAGCTGGAACTTGGTGGTTACCCCGTCACCGATCCCGAACCGTTGTGCGGCCACGGTGTTGTCGCCCGGGTCGAAGAAGAAGAATTCCTGATATTGCCCGCCATGCAGCAGGAAGAACGTCGCCAGCCGATCGAGGTCCGGCGCCGACGGCAGGTCGCGCAGCACCTCATAAGCGACCTTGAATTGCCAGCGCGGATACGACCAGGTCTTGCGCCGCCGCTCGCGTCCGGAAGAGGCCGTTGCGATTTTCGTCGCCCACATAGGTTTCTTCACCATCAGGAACGATTGCCCGATCAACGTCGGGAACACGTCGGCATCGTCGATCGACGGATCGGCGGTGACGAGCCAGCGGGTCGGCAGATAGAGCGTGGGCAATCTCGTCTCCAATCGAATGGGCTGCGCGGATCGCCGCAGGGCGTTTGGGCACGGCGCTGTTGCCGCCGCTGCGATGCGGACGCGATGTGCGCAAACCCGTTCCGGTTCGGTATTTCGGCGCTTCGGACAGATCGCGGGCGGGGCGATCATGGCAAGGGAGTCAGCTCCGAAATCGTCGCATGACGCTCGAAGGTTTTTGCTCCGTTTTCGATCTATCGGCACGCAGTCCCTATTGCGAGGAGCCTGCCCAATGATAGCGTCGTCCCTTCACAACAGGGTCGCGGACGCGATTGCTGCAGTTCAAGCTCGGATCGATGCTAGCCCCGTCGTTGCGCGCAGCCAGATCAACGGGAGGAGAACCGAATGTTAAGATGGATGATCGGGCCGATCGCGTTGGCCATGGTCGCGACGCCAGCTGCCGCCGACAACAAGGACAAAAAAGAAAATGCGGCGGCCGTGGCGGCGATCAAGGCTCGGGCCGAGCAACTCCGCCAAGATCCGGCGGCAAGAAAGTGCCTCGGCGTGGACGCCGTGACTTGCCTTGCGACCTTGAGCTTCGGCGTGACGCTCATGACCGAGCCGCTCTGGATGGGAGGCGGTTACAAGCTTCCGAAGCCGGTCCAGCACGATATCGACGGACGTCCCATCTCGCAATTGGTGGAGTTCCTGGTCACGTTTGGATCGCGCGACAAGGACATCTTTGGACAGAATGTCTTGCACGCGCAGATGGATTTGTATGATGGCGAACACGTCACCGACGTGAAATTCTTCCTGAAACATGCCCCGTTGCTGGCTCGCACCCAGGAGGATTGGGATAACACGCACATTTTCGAGCTTGCCACCGCGGTTCTTGGACCCGAGTGCGTTGGGACTGACCGTCTGGCCTTTTACCGCCGATATGATGCGATGCAGAAACAATGGGCAAGCCGGGATCAGTACATGGAAATGCCTTCGGGCCCGAGCATCTCATCCGGTATGTTCGGCGATACTGAAATGTGCGGCGTCAGTGTGGTGGCGGGGTCGGTCGCCGGCATGGCTGCAGGCATCGGTTCGTACGGGGGCTCGTCAATCACGTTCCGAATGCCCGACAAGCCGCGCTAGCGCTGCAGCGAGAAACCCAGCTTGCCTTCGCGATGCGCCATCTTCATGGCCTTGGCGAAGGCGTTTCGGTTGGCGATGATCTGCGCTTCGGACAGGCCGCTCGCGGTATGGTCGTGGTAATGGTAGCCACCTGACGCACCGGCTTGGTCGTTCGCGGCAACAGGGGCATTGCTGTTCGCGCCGGCCGCGAATCCGACCGGCGGGACACCGAAAGTCGGCATCGACGCGAATAGCCCCATGACATTCCGCCATCCGCCGGCCTGATCGGCGGGGATGATCGTTTCCCCCTTGTGCAGCATGCCGATGCCGTCCCTACTCAGGTCGTAGGCGCCAACATCGAACCCGGCCATCGTCCCGTACGATGCCGCTGCGGCGGACATAGCTGCACCGAACCCTACCGCACCGAGGTTCATCGGGAACGGTGCGGCGGCCATCGACGCCGTGCCGCCTGCGCCGGCCTTGGCGGCCTCGGTAGTGATCGTGCTTTGGCCGTCGGTTTTCAGGATCCCGAGCTTGATCGCGAGTGCCGTCAGCTCCTTGGCAAGCCATTGCTCAATGATCTTTGCGATGGCGTCGCCAATCGCCTGCTGCACTGTCTGCCAAAGGCCCTTAACCGTTGCGGCGAACCCCTGCTGCAGCGTGAGCATCTTTGCGATGTTCTGGCTCCAGCCGGACGCGATCTGATTGATAGCTTGGCGTTCGATCTGGCTGCGCTGGAGACTGGCCTTTCGGCTGATGTCGTTAAGGCGCAATTGATGCTGCTTCGCAAGCTGCTCGATCTTGGCATCCTGGCCCTTGATTACATCGGGGTTCGTTGTCGGGTCGGCTTTGAGCTGGTTGAGCTTACGGATCAGTTCGTCGCTGTCGATCTGGAACCGATCGTTTTCGAACTTCTTCTGTTGCTGGAGGAGCTGAGCGTCGCTCAGCGCGCCCATCTGGTTGAGATATTCGGCTTGGGCCTGAGCGTCGTCGATATCGCTATGCCGCATGTCGGCAACGTGCTTGAAATAGTCATCCTGAATGCGCCGGCGTTCATCGGCTTCGCGGCGCAGATATTCGGTGATCTGTCGTTCGGTATCCTTAGCCTGCTTCGATTCCTCGCCATAATGTTCCTTGGTCGCGTCGACGATCGCCTTGCCTATTTTCGTCTCTTCGGCAAGGTTGCCATGCGCGAGATCGAGCTTCTTTCGAAGCTTATCGACCTCGGATTGAAATTCCTCCTCATGCATGGCGATGCTGGTTTCAGTCGCCTTGCGCTTGACTGCGGCCTCCTCGTCTTTCGATGTCTTTACGGTGGCGAGGATGTTCGCCCAATAGGCATGTTCTTCCTGAAGTGATATCTGGCGGAACTTGCCTTCAGCGTCGGCTTCGGCCTGGATGGCGAGCTTCTTTTCGTCGAGCGCCGCTTGCCATTCGTTCATCCGGCTTTGCGGCTTCGCTGCGCCGCCGCCGGCATTGCCGTGACCCGGACTGGGCGCCGGCGTCGGTGGCGGCGTTGGAGAAGGAGTCGGCTTGGTCACGCCGCTCGGCGGCGGTGGCGGTGTCTTGTTTAGAACACCGGCGAGCATTCCGGGCGTGTTATTCTGCAGATCATGGGCCGCACGGAGATAGCCTTGCGCCTGTTCGCTCGTTTTCTTGGCATCGCCGACGATCTGGGCGCCGCGGCGGCGGACGGTGGCGTCGATGTCCGCAAGCCCCTTGTCCCAGTCGGAGGCGATCGAGCTCCAGTGCAGCGTCAGCGCATCATAGGCCACCTGGCCGAACAGCTGGAACGTCTTCTTGATGGCCTCGATGCCCAACCCGGCGAAGTCGAACGCCTCCTTCAACTTGCCCCACCAGTCGAGTGCATAGCCGGCGATCAGGTCGAACTCGATCTTGAAACCGATCGCGAGCGCGACGACCGCGGCGACCACTGTCTTGATCGCGGTGATCACGACGTTCATCACATTATGCTGGATTTCAGACCAGTTCAGCCCACCGGCGCCGCTGATCTGCCAAAGGTCCGCAAAGGCTGTGCCGAGCGTGTTGATGATCTCGCCGACGCCCTCGATCGCACCGCTCAACAGGTCGAAAATCGTTTTGACCAGGCCGCCGCTGGCGTAGCTCTGCGTGAAAGCCTTAGCGAGCTCGTTGAAGCGGTCGACGATCTCGGTCGCCACCGGCGCGAGTGCCGCGGTCAAGGTTTGGGTGACGCCGGTCCAGGCGATCTGCGCCTCGTTGACCGACTCTCCCAATTTCGTACCGCTGGCGACCGCACCGTCGTTAGCGGCCCCATAGGCATCGGTCTTCTGCGCAAGCGCGCTGATCGCCGCGCCACCCTGGTTCAGAAACGGGATCGCTTCGGCGCCAGCCTGGCCCATCAGCTTGATCGCCATCGCGGTTTTTTGCGGACCATCGGTGGTCTTGGCGAACTTGTCGGCCACGGTGGTCAGGATCGTCATCTGATCCGACCCCGCCTTGATATCGATGCCGAGTTTCTTGAACGTGTCGGGGCTCTTGCTGAAATTCTTGTCCAGCGCGGCCGCGCTCTGCGACAATTTGGTGAAGTCGGTTCCGGTCGCCTGCGCCATTGCCTGCAATTGTTGAACTTGGTGCGTCGACATTCCGAGTTGCTTCGACAGCACGCTGACCTTCTCGGACGATTCCCCCATCGCCACGATGGCCTGGGCGGCTTGCTTGCCCGCTTCGTACAGTTCGCCGGCAACGCCCGCCGCGCCCTTGATCCCTTCGACCAGCTTGCCGAAACCGCTTTTGCCCTCGCCGGACTTGGTGGCCATTTCCTGCAGCGCCGCGCTGTTATGCCTCAGCGCGGCGGTCACTTCGTTCAGGCCGCTGACGATTTCCTGCGGCCTCAATCCGTGCATGCTGGCGGTCAGCGCATCCATCGACTGAGCACTGCGTTCTACCGCGCCGCGCATCCCGGCGAAGCCTCCGCTCATGCTGTCCGCGGCGGCCTGGACTGTGCTCTTCAACTCGCCCAGATCGCCACGGACCCGTTGGATGCCCGCCTCCACCCCGGATGTGTCGGCCGTGATCCGGATGGAGACGGTATCGCTCATGACATGTCCTTCAGTCTCTGGAGTATCGCGCATGATGCCGCCGCGGTGTCGCCGCCGGCGACCGGCATCGCGACCTCGGCGCAAAGCCGTGCGAGCGTCGGCCGCGTCGGCGAGAGTTCCCGCGTCTCGGCCGAGCTACGGTCCTTGCTGGGAATCAGATCGACTCCCAACGCTCGCGCAATCGCGACTGCAGCGATGTTGAGTGGCGGGCCGGTACGTCGCCAGCTCTGATATTGGGCATCGACATCGGCCAGCCCCCAATCGCGTTCGATCGCGGCCTTCGACCCGCCCTCGATTCCAGCGGTGATCAGATCGTGGACGAGCTCGGCAAGTCCGTGCTCGAGGCTCCCGCCGGCGCCGCTTCCGTGGGAGCCATCGCTTCCCCCTTGCGCTTGAGTCCCGATTCCTCGCTCAGGTCCAGGAAAGCGGTTTGCAGCCCGACAAACTCGTCCATCGACACGTTCGCCTCGAGATAGTCGGCGGTTAGCACCGGATCGATCTTGACCAGCCCGATCGATAGCACGTTGAGCAGGTCGACAGCGGAATCCATCAAATCGGACAGCGATCCGCTGCCGTCGGTCTTGCGTTGGATGTTGTCGATGAACGGCGCGGCCCGGCGCAGTTCGCCGAGCTTATAGGGCGCGATCGCGAAATCGCGCCCAAGAATATGGATCTTGGCCATATTACTGCGCCGACCCCCATTTCAGTACGTTGCCCGACGGATCGGCGAATGCCGAAAAATCGAGTTCCGGGATCATGAAGTCATCGACCTTGGTCTGCAGGGCGAGCTTGTTCGAGACGCAGGCGAATAAGGTCAACGCCAGCCCGTTGCCGCCAAGCTGGTTGAAGAAATCGGCGCGAAAGGTGGGTGCCTGACCCATCTGGATGTTCTGTACGACCGAGGTCTTCGCGACCGTGGAAGTCGCGGTGTAACTGTAGTTAATGAAGACCAGCTTGCCGGTATCGGCGGCTGCGAACAGATACGCGCCGGCGGTGACGCTGTACTGCCCGGCGGTGGGGGCGGAGGCGACGCGCGTCATCGGGTTGCCGCTGGCATCGCGCACGCCCAGGTCGCCCGCCCAGGTGCCACTGGCCGGTACGGTCGGGGTGATCGTGAACGGCGTCGCCGGGATCGTCGCGCCCGTCACGTCATTGACGATGCTGTACAGGCTCGACGTCACCGTCTGGCCGAAGAACAGGCTGTTCATCACCGCGCCGTTGAACTGGCCATATTTGGCCTTGCCGGTGATCTTCATCTTGCCGCGGCCGACCGCGACCGGGAACTGGTTGGAGCCATAGAGCTCCTTGATGTCGCCCTGAATGTCGATCGAGACTTCCTGCGTCACCGCCAACATCAGCGGGGTCGGGTTGGCGATCGTCGCGCCTGTCGCGTCGAAAGTCGGCGTGCCCCACAGCACCCCGGCACCGAAATTGTACATGGCCATGCGATTTCTCCAATAAAAAAGCCCGCAGGAAGCGGGCATTGGCGTTCGTAGTTGAAAGTAATTGGCAGCTTAGATGGGAGAGCAGCCCGCGCGTGCGATCTGGCGCTGTTCGTCGTCGCTCAGATCGGTGGGCGCAGTGAGCACGCCATTTTCCACGCCGATCTCGCGCCCGGTCGACAGGATAATCGCGCTGACATGGTCGGGCGCAGTGAAGCGCGGCGGCAAAGGCGACGTTGTTGGGGCAGGGGCGGTGGCCGTATCGCCGTCCGCCGTCGGCGTCGGGGGATCTGTGTCGGCCGCGGCGGATTGTGATCGTGCCATTGGTTTCTCCATTGTGATCAGGGAAGGATGATGGTGATCGGCACGATCAGCATGGCCTGACCGTCCAGGTCGCCATTGTCCTTGTGGATCGTGCCGTCGATGAACGCGCGATAGGCGAGCCCGCCGAGCGTCTGCCGCGCGCCGGGAAGCGCGGGGCGAAACGCCGCCTCGATCGCGTCGAGGATTGCGTTACTGGTTTCGGCGGGGGTCGCCGCCTGGTCCTTGCCGCCGCGATGATAGATGATCCAGCTCGCGCGCAGGCTGTGCTTGTCGAGCTGGCCGTCGAGCGAGGCAATCGTCTCGGTGCCCTCGATCTGATACAGCCCGGGCACCGGCGCCTTGTCCCACATCTTGAGCCGGCGCGACCGCTCGACAAAACCTTCGTCATTGCCCCAACGCACGTCGCCCAGCGCCAGCAATGCGTCGAACACCTGATTGCGAATGGTCATCCGATCGCCTCCTGCGCGGCGGTGATCGCCGCCAATTTCAGCGCAGCGGCGATCTCGTCGGCCTCATCGCTTAGTGCGCTTGCCAGATAGGGCCGCGCCGGAAAGCGCGATCCGGGATGGTGGATCACCCGCGCGAATACGTGCTTGCCGCCTGCCGCGAAGGCGAGCGCCTTGGCCTTGTCGGGCACGATGTCATGCGGCGACGTACTGCCACCGTATGCTAGGATCGCAGCATAAGGCACGTTATTATTCACGAATACTTGGCCGACTATACTGTCGTCCTTGGCCTCGACCGTGCGCTCGACCGCGCTCGCCAGCCGACCGGTACGCGCGTTCAGCATCTGGCCGTGAAGCTTGTCGTCGATCACATGCCGTTGCAGTTCGGCGGTCGCCGCCGTCACCTTGGCCTCGACCGCCGCCGACACTTGCGACGACAGGCGATCGAGGCCGGCGCTCAGCGCCTCCGCATCCAGCGTCACGCTCATAGCGGCGCCGCCAACATGTAATTGTTGAGCCGTGCCAGCACCGCCTGGTGCATCGCCTCGCGGCTGAACGCGACGGTGGTCGTGCCCGAACTCGCATGGCTGGTCTCGCCGATATGCGTGCGGGCCGAATAGGCTTCGCCGACCAGTTCAGTCACCGCCAGCATTAGATCGGCCGGGACGGAATCATATCCCGCGACATACGTCACTCGCACCGGCCGATCGTACGGCGTTCGCGATCCGACCAGGATCACGCTGCGCCCATCGGTGGCGACCCCCGAAGCGTTGCCGATCGCATCGACCACAGTGTCGATCCGCGTCTCGCCCCATTCGACCGACGTCACCGATTGGACCGGCCAGTTTCTCAGCAGGAACCGCGATCCGCCGGTCCCGCGATAAGTCTCGACATGCGTCGTCGTCAGGACCTTACGCTGGATGGTGTTTTCGACGAACGACGAGACCTGAGTGACCAGATCGGTCAGCAGCGCGTCGTCATTGTCGCTCGAAATGTTGAGCCAGCGTTTGACCGCCGACAGATTGGTGAGGTCGCCCGCCGCCATGACGTCATCGGCTCACGAAGCTGAAGCCGTGCGTGAGCAGCTCGGCCGCCGCCGCGACCGGCACGGTCACGACGCCCTTGGCATCGGCCGCGAAGGATTGCCCGCGCCAACTGCACCCGGCGCCGTCCTCATGATGCATCGTGACCATATCAGCGGGCGCCGCTTTGGGCGCCCGGCGCGGGGAAGGATTATCGGGCACGCGGCATCTCCTCTCGAACATGAAAAGGCCCCGCCGGTCATCGCGGCGGGGCCAGGAAAGCCCGGGGCAAAGGGGTGGGCGCCCGGGAGGGAGAAGGATCAGCCGTTGGCGATGTTGGCGATCACGCCCATCGCGAACGGCGCATAGACCGCCAGCGTCTCCTCGACATAGACGCCCGACATCTCGGCACGCGTCGTGATCGGCCAGTCGATCTGGTAGTAATCGCGGCGCACTTTCATTTCCGCGACATTGGGCACTTCGCTCGACTGATACTGGACCGGCAAATCGCCGGCCCAGCCCAGGATCGTCCCCGCCGACACGTTGGGGTGCAGGCGGATCGGAATCTTCTTGTTGAGGTACGGGTTGTAATAATATTCGACCACGCCGCCGGCGGTCAGCGCGACTTCGCCCGCCTTCGGATCCTGGAAGTAATTGAGCAGCGACGCGGTGCCCGACGCGAGCACCTTCTTGGTGATGTTCCGCTGCTCCTGGCTGTTCACGTAGAGCACGTCGACCGAGCATTGATAATTGTCCCACATCGACTGCATCATCACGTCGATCTCGGTCACCGACCCTTGGCCCGAAGAGGTGAGGGTCGTGCCCGCGCCCGGCGTGCCGGTGGCGAGATAATTGACGTATGCGCCCGACCCCGGCTTCAGCGCGGTGGTCAGCAAGCCGTCGAACGCGGTCGAGTTGGTCGAGCAATCCGCGCTGACCGCGCTCGCCGCCTGCCCCGTACCAGCAAGCGGTTTGGCAAACACGACGCTGTTGGTCGAGCTGATCGCCTCGAGCTTCTCGCTTCCCGCGGTGCCGACGAACCAGGCATAGCCTGCCGCGCCCTGGATCGCCGGCACGCTGCACGACAGCGCCTGGCCGCCGGTCGTCGCCTGGCTCGCGGCCGACGATTTCATCGACGACCCGCCGTTGATCGAGAAGCTCTTGCCGTCGGCGCCGGTCACCGACTTCGACGTCGCGACACCGTTCGACAGTGTGCTGTTGCGCATGCCTTCCATCGTCAGCGCGACGACGATCACCGAATAGGTCACCGATCCCGGCAAGGTCGATCCGGTCCCGCCCGCGCTCAGCGTCGGCGCGGTCGGCGTACCCAGCGCCAGCGAAGCATTGCCGAAGATCACGCCGGCTTCTTCCTTCAGCATCGTTTTCTGCAGCAGGCGCTGCGTCATCGACGCCTTGATGTCCTCAAACGTGCGGCCGGCGGAGATCGCTTCGAACGTCGCCTGGTCTTCCTCGCCCAGCGTCCGGTACGGCGCCGCGCGGTCGGCGGTGGTGTAGGCCATCTGACCGGCGCGCTGCCCCTCGGGCACCCAGGGCGTATTGTCGAAGCCCGAGCCGGTCAGTGCGGTGACCGACTTCCAGTTGGTTGCGGTGCCGCCCCCGCCGCCGACGCGCGGCAGCGATTTGATGATCGGCGTATTGACCGGATACAGGTTCTTGGCCGGCGCCTGCAGGTCATAGGCGACCAGGCCGGTGCCGGTCGAAATGGCCTTTTCGACCATATCGGGGCGTCCGCCCGCCATCAGCATGATGGCGCGCGAAATATTCTCGTCGGGGTTCGACAGGCTGGAGACGAGCGACTTCTTGATCTCGTCGGGAGTGAGATTGGTCATTGCTATCCGTCCTTTGGATAGGCGCAGGAACGAGGCCCGAGCGCGACGGCGCGGGCGACAGGTCAGGCGGTTGCGCGGGCCGCGTGAACCAGAGTCGGGTTGGACAGAGCGATGCGCAGCAGGAACTGGCCGCGCTCCTGCTCAGGGAGGGTGTCGATCACTTTCTTGAGATCGTCGGCGCTGATTGCCGACGTGCCATTGGCTGAATTGGGCGAGGCGTCCTCGGCCTTGCTCACCGCGCGCAGCGGGCCGACGGCGGTTCTGGGCGCCGCCGGCTCGGCCTCAACTTGCTCCAGGCGCTTGGTCAGATCGCCGATCGTCGCGTTCAGCATCGTGATCGTGTCGCCGAAGCGTTTGGCGAGCTCGGCCATCATACCGTCGCCCAGCGCGTCGCCGCGTCGCAACTTCTCGGTGTCCTCGTCAGGATCGGGAGCGGGCGGTGCAACCTGTGGGCGAGGGCGTGCGGTAGCATCTGCCGGTGGCTGGTCAGCGTCTCCGCAATTTTCCGCGCGGCATTGCGCGCCCAGCGCGACGAGGTGGTCGTGTGCCGCCTGGATGCGATCGGCATCGGGTTGGGCAGCCCCGGCATCGTCGCTGCCGGTGTCTTCGGTGTCGTTACCGGCATTGTCGCCGGTCGCGACACGCTTCACCCGATCCTTGCTGTCCGGCGCCGGCTTGGCCTTGGGTTTAGGCGGCGCGTCGTCGTCAGCATCAGGCGGTTCAGTGCCCTCGCGCGGCGCGTCGGAATTATCCGTGTCGGCATCGCTATCGGCTTGAGGGTCGGCTGACTTCGGTTTGGGCTTCAGTTGCGGCTTGGCCGCCGGTGGCTTGTCCTGGTCGTCCGGCTTGCCGCCGTCCGGATCCGCGGCGGGAGCATCGTCGTCGCCATCGGCGTCGGCCCCCGCATCCGGGTCACGATCCTCGTCCTGGTCGTCGTCGTCATCATCGTCGCCCAGGTCGCTCGCCAGTGCCGCGGCGATCAGCCGTTCGCGCGCCTTGAACAGGAAATCCTTGTACCGCCGTGATCCCGCATCCTCGGCCAGCTCGCGGGCCTTAGCGACCACCTCGTCGCCACTCGGAACATAATCCATATCGGCCTTCCACATGTTGATGACGGCGTCGGGGTTGCACGGGCTGTCGACCAGGCTGATCTCGACCAGCTTCAGCGCGGTGATCACGCTGCGATCTGCGGTGTCGCGCTTCAGCACCTTCCCGCCGATCGAGAAGCCGGCATAGACGCCCGCACGCACCTTGGTGATCGCCAGCGGATCGACGACGTGCGCGCAGATCTGGGTGATACCGTGATCGTCGACCTCGGCCTCGACCACGCGCCCGGCGGCACTTGGCTCGTGCATCTCGCGCAAAGCCGGAAAGCGCCCATAGTCGGGCAAGGCCGCCTTCATCGCCGCAGCGGTGATCGTCTCGCCCTGCTGGTCGCGCGTCTCGGATGAGGCGATGCCCCAGACCTTGATCGTGCCGTCTTCCTGATCCTCGACCTTGGTGATCGCGCCGAACTGGCGAAACCGCGTCATGCGATGGCTGTCCTTTCAGGATGTGAGGGGGTCTCGTTACGGCTATTGTTTGGCTTCCGCGCACAGTCGCGTTAGTCTCGCTTTGGCCGGATCGCGGGGCGGTCGGAACGTCGGCACGGGGGGCAAGACATGAAATTCAAGCCGCTCATCTTCCTGGCGGTTGCCACGGGACTCTATTTCGTCGGTCGCTCGCTGGAGGCAGAGGGCGATGCCGCGCCGTTCGGGGCGAATGGTGTCTCACCCGAACGTGCCAAATATCATATCGCGGCGCTTGTCCTGATGCTCGGTGCGCTGGCGTCGTTCGTCTTCGCCGGCTGGACGATCTTCCGTGGCAGGCGCGGCTAGCGGAGCCGGCGTCACCACGACTGGTAGTTCGAGCACCGTTCAGCCTTCCGTTGGTTCGGCCATCACCCCCGCGATCGCATCCGCCAGCAACACCGCCCCTGCGCTGGTATACAATATCGGCCGCGCTCCTAGCCCATCGGGCAACGGATCGTCCCCGCGCGCATGCCGCACCTCGTCGATCGTCTTCGACCCGTTGCGCAGATCGCGATCGTCAATCTCCGACTGCACCTGCGGATCGATGCTGGTCGCCTTGACGAACGCGAATTCCAGATCGGCGTAACCGAACTCGATCTGGATCACATCGTCGATCCAGCGCTTCATCCAAAGCTGCAGCGGCTCCAACCCCTCCTCGAGCGAGCGCTCCTGATCCTCCATCGCGGTCGAGCGGTTCATCTGGCGCACGAACGGGGTAGGGGGCAGCGAGAAGGCGAAGGCGACGATCCGCGCCAGCCATTCGTCGAACTCGTCCTTGATCGGCGCCGCCTTGAACGCGGTGAATTGCGATCCATGCGGCCCCCATATCAGCTTGTTCTGTTCGGCCGCGTTGCCCGCGATCCGATCGTCGAACCATTGCTGCAATTCCTGGATCTTCGCCGCATCCCATCCCTCGGGCGCGTTGAGCAGTCCCGCCGGGACATTGCCTTCGGTGAAGTAGCTCAATTGCGCCGCCTGGCGCCGCAGGATCGTGTTGATCGTCACGATGATCTGCTCGACCGGCCCGAAGCCATAGAGATGATGCGGTCGGACGTTCCGCGGCACATAGAGCAGGTCGGCATTGGTCAGGTTGGCCCACACCACGCCCTTGATCACCTGCTGATAGGCGACGTCGGCGGGGCCGCGCGGCCGCCGTCCGGTATCGTCGACCATCGGATGGATCGTATCGCCGGGCACGATCTCTAGCGCGATCAGCTTGCCGCCGCGGTTGCGCCGCTTCTCGAACGCCGGCGCATCGAGCGTCAGCAAATCCTCCAGGCTCGATCGCATGAAGGTCGCGAACGGCGTGACCCCATCAGGCTTGCGCCAGAACCGCGTAAGCTCGACGATGCGCGGATCGTCGGCAATCTTGGCGGCGCCATCGACCGGCTTGATCTGCCAGTCGAGCCGCTCGACCTGGTCCTTGCGCGTCTCGATCGCCAGCCGCACCAGTTCGACATTGGCGAACGCGCGCAGCGCTGGAAACCCGGTCTGCTCGTAGGCGCGGGGCTGCAACGTCGCGTTGATATTGGGCTTGAAGTCGTAGCCGCGTACAGGCTGCTGCACGACAGGCGTGAGCGGAAAGCCTGGCGAAAACGGCCCCCACGCATTCTCGTTGCTGCTGTTGCCCCAGCTATAGGTGATGTTGGTCTGCACGCCGCCTTTGGGCATGTGGTTCTCCTTTGCCGGGCACCTCGGCGGCACCGCAAAATGTGGTCGAATTGGTTCTATGAATGGAAGGATCGCTGTTTTTGCGGCACATTGGAGCGATGAAGTTCACCATTATCTGGCTATTGCTTCTACCAGTCGCGTGCGCGACGGCGGGTCCGGTCGATCAAGCCGAAGCGGCACGGCGCGCCGAGGCGGTTCTCCGCGACCGTTTTGGCAGCGCGTTCGCCGACCCGCGGCACGTCGTTCGTCATCGGATCGAAGCCCGGGGCAAGTATTGGGTCGTGCATTTCTGGGATCCGGCATCCGAAGCTTTCGGCGGCGGAGGTGTTGCCTGGGTCGAGCGTGCTACGGGCAAGGTCGATACGGTCGGCGTTGGTCAGTGAAAGAGAGTGATCGCAATCGCTGGATTCACCACATCAAGCACCTTCGAGCCGAACACGATACGGGCCTGTCGGACGCCCAACGCATCGCGCTGGCCGACACCAAATGGCGTCGCTGGGTCGAATACCAGATCAACACCGACGATCAGTGCCGCCGTATGGCCCTTCGCCATATCAGGGAATCGGGGACCGATGCCTTGATCGAGATCGACGGCGATTGCCTGCGGGTCGTCGGCGACGATCGCCGCTGACCGCCGCCGTGTTCGTCACCGCGATCGAAACATTCCTTGCCCGGTCAGGCAAAAGTCGTGGGCGTGTTTGCTCCCGCGCCGATGGTCTGTGGGTGTTCGTCACCGAATATCTGACCGAAGCAACCGAGGAGTTCCTGCCTTACTGGATCAACGACTATCCACCGTCCGGGATTTATCAAACGCGTGACGATGCCACGGCAGCGCTGCGAATCGTACTCGGCGAGATGGAGACGATCGAAGGTGTCCGGTCGGTTGAGATCAATACCGATGTCGGACCCTATCCCGAACCCTGATCGCTTCCGCAGCCGTCACCGCATTCGCCGCGCGCACCAGGTCCAGGAACCCAACCGACGCCACCGCATCCTCCGCCGGCCAGAAAGCCATGACCAGCGCGTCGGCCTTGTTGGGCGACCTGGTGCCGTCGGGTTTCTTGTCGACCACCAGCTTCAGCGCACCGTTCACCGCGCGCGTCGGCTGGCTCAATTCCTTCCGCAGCGATGCTAGCCCCCGCATATCGCGCGGCAAGCTGATTAGGTCGGCGGGGTCGTAAACCTCGCCCGCCGTCACCGCCTTGTGCGTGCGCTCGAAGCGCAACCGCAATTGCCACCAGGCCTGCGCTTTCAAGTTCGCATAGAAATCGCCATTGACCGGCGTCTCACTATCTCCCGGCACGACATGCTCTCGCGGCCGGACCGGCGATGCCCCGGCATTCCATGGCCGGAATGTGATACCTACGGGCAGCAGCGCCCGCCCGTCGGCGTCCACCTCATCCCGCAACCGGTTGGCTTCCGCCTTCACCCCCGCGCCGACGCCGATACTGTCGTATTGTAACGCCACCGTCCGTCCGCGCAGCCGGTCGACCGCCAGCCGCGTCGCCTTGCCGACATCGCCGTCGCCCCAATCGTCGACTGAATGCACCACCGACCCCTTGGCGATGGCCAGCGCATGTCGGTCGCCACCCTCGTCGGCCGGGTCCAGCGCGGCGCGCCACCCGCCTTCATCGTCGAATCCGAGCGCGAGATGCGCGTCGATCGCGCTCGCCACCCAGTCGCCGGGGATGATGATCCCCTCGACCGCGGCGGTATAATTGCGGTCGACTTCCTGCGCGAAGACATGGAGCAGCCCGTCCGCCGCCGCCTTGGCCTGCCGCCCGGCATACCAGGCGGCATCCTTGGCCGGATGGTCGCGCCAGTCCATCACGAACACGTTGACCCGATCGGTGGCGAGCGCCGCGCCCGGCGCCCATTCGATCCCGCTTTCGCGCCGGCGATGGAATACATTGCCGGGCCCGTTGACCGAGCTCATGTCGATCTGGACATTGGTCGTGTCGGCCAGTGCGGCCTCGATCTTCTCGGGCCGCTCGTAATGTGCGCTCTCGTCCTTGAAATAGATCAGCTTACGCCCGCCGCGCCCGATATTGTCGCCCGACTCTCCGGTGATCGTCGCACCGGTCGCGCGGTTGACGATCTTCATGCTCGGCATGTCGTCGCGCGGATCGAACCCGATGGGCAGCATCAGCCGGGGCAAGTGGCGGATGATGATCCGTATCTTCTCGAAAATGCTGTCGGGATCGCCGATCTTGTCGACCAATTGCTCCTTGCGGCTGCCCCATCCGATCGCGGCGCCCGGCCGGTACAACCACAGCCACACGGAGAAGGCGCAGGCCAGCCACGTCGCGCCCATGTCGCGTGCCTTTTCGATCAACCCGCTCTGCTGCGCATCGACGTTGGCGCGCAGGAACGCGATCATCTCGACCTGGCGGGGAAAGGGTACGAACGGCATCACCGTCGGCGCGTCGCTCGCCGCCTTTCTAGGATCGTACGTCACGGCCCAATGCGCGATCCACCCGGCGGGATCCTCGCGATATCGCTCGGCAAGCCCAGCGCGCAGCCCGGCATCCGCCTTCAACCGCCGCAATCGATGCTGTCGTGCCATTAGCTCGGCGACATAGTCCGGCGGCCAGGTCGGGAGGGCCGGCGCTGAACCCACTGTCACCCAAGTTCCTCGCGATAGCGTTCCGCCGCCTCGCGCGCCGACATGTCGGGCGTGATCGCCTCGACGGCACGCGTGCCGATCCCAAGCGGATCGGGCGCCGAACCCTCGCGCCGCCCCGCGCGCGTCTTTTCCCACCACAGCATCGCCGTGGTGTTCCCGTTCATCGCGGTCTCGAACAAGGTCAGCGCGATCCGCGCATTGGCCACTTCGACGCCCGCGTCGAGTTCGGCGCGGCACCGCCGTTTCAATGTCGTCGCGCTGATGCCCATAATCCGTGCGATGATCGCATAGGGTGTCCCGACCTCGGCGAAGCGCCGTACGTCGGCGCGCATCGCGTCGGTAATTTCGATCGTCGCCCGCCCGCTTTTGCGCGCAGTGTTGGGAAGGTGCGTCGGAGGGGAGACTAACCAAGTTGGAACAATAGCGTTCTTGGCGGATGTTCCCGACCCCGCACGCTTCCGCTCCGCCATCCGAACTCCACCCGATCGCCATCCGCCCGACGCGCCGCAACAACCCGCTCCAGCAACGTACGCACGTTGCCGGACGGGTGTCCGGGAACCGGTGGATTTTCTGCGAGAAAACTGCGCGACGCCGTTTCGGTCGAACGCAAATTTGGATGATTGCTACATACACGTTTTTTCGTGGCAGTCAAGAAGTTTTCACGGTTTGTTCTCATTTTCTCGGGTGGACGGAGGAGCCGTTGACGCCGCCCCTCCGTCCGATGGGTCACGCTATTGCCGCCGGCCCGAACCAGGTCGCCAGCGCTTGGGCCAGCCCGCCATCATCGCCGTTTCCTACCCAGGCGACATGGCCATCGGGCCGGACCAGCACCGCGGTCGGGGCGGAAACCGCGCCGATCACCGGCAACGCCCAGATCCCCTCATAACTGGCATCCAGCAGCTTCACTCGATCCGCCCAGGGCGAGATTTCTATCGTGCCCGGCTCGCCGAGATTGATCAGCACCGGTCGCGCATCGTGCAGCAATGCGAACACCCTCACCGGGCCGTCGGCGGTAACCAAATCGAGGTCGGGCATCCGCCGCCCGAGCAGCGCGTGCCCCTCGCCAAGATCGTACTGCACGTCCAGCCCCGACATCATCCCCGCAATGCGTCGGCGCGGTTCGTCCATGCCCAGCAGTTCGGCGACGATCTCGCGCAGCGCGCCGGAGCGCTCGTCCGCGCGCCGCAGGGCGACTTGCGCCATCGTATTGCGCAGTACCCGCGCGGTGACGGGATGACGCTCGGCATGATAGCTGTCGAGCAGGCTGTCGGGCGCCGTCCCCGCGGCGACGCGCGCCAATTTCCATCCCAGGTTCACCGCATCGTGCAAGCCGATGTTGAGGCCTTGGCCCCCATCAGGCGAATGGACATGCGCGGCATCGCCGGCCAGCAAGATCCGGCCCTTGCGATACGTCGCGGCCTGCCGCGTCATGTCGCTGAAGCGCGAAATCCAGCTCGGATTATGTACCCCGAAATCGGTCCCATAGACCGCGATCAGCCCTTCGCTCAGGTCGCTGAGCCCCGGATCGCCGGCACGCCCCGCCCGCTGCTCGGTGATCATGACGCGCACCGTCTTGCCGTCGTCCATCCGGCTCAGCCCATGCAACCCGATCGCGTCGCGACGGATGCCCCAGTCGGGCTCTTCTTCCAGCTCGACCTCGGCGATCAGATTGCTGATAGTAGGATCCCAACCGGGAAAGTCGATCCCCGCCGCCTTGCGGATCGGGCTGCGCCCGCCATCGCATCCGACCAGATAGTCGGTCCGCAGCGAACTCCCGTCGGATAGTGCGATGTCGACGCCCGTTTCATCCTCGACGAACCCGATCACGTTGCGCGCGCGATAGGTCGGCACTCCCAGCTCGGCGACCCATTCGGCCAGGATGCGCTCTATATGGTTCTGCCACAAAGCCAGCCCGTAATTGTGCCGGGTGGGAAAGTCGCTGAT
Organism: Sphingomonas sp. P4_G2; assembly: GCF_056401155.1. Classification (NCBI taxonomy): domain Bacteria; kingdom Pseudomonadati; phylum Pseudomonadota; class Alphaproteobacteria; order Sphingomonadales; family Sphingomonadaceae; genus Sphingomonas; species Sphingomonas sp. P4_G2. Next base: position 40,441 of record NZ_JBFUJY010000005.1, read on the forward strand.
GTCGAGCCTGGTGAGCGCGAAGCCCGTGACCTGCATCGCTTCTCCAGCGGCCAGGAACCGGTCGGCAATGCCGCGTTGATCGAGCAATTCGATCGATCGAGCATGCAATCCGCCTGCGCGCGACCCCGCCAGTTCCTGGTTCGGGCGCCGCTCGACGATCGCGACATCGGCCCCCGCCAGCGCCAACTCGCCGGCCAGCATCAGTCCGGTCGGCCCGCCGCCGCAAATCACAATCGCGTGGTCGCTCGCCTTCGTATTGGCGCCTTCGCGCACGTCATAAGTAGATGATACTGCCCGCATATCGCCTCTCCCTGCGAATCGATGGGGCAGGGGCTTTACGGCAAAGGGCGGGTCTTGAAGCAAGACCCTTGCGAACTATATCTCGAAAGTGCGGGGGAGATATGTCCGCCGCGCACTCCCAAACATCTCGGTGGTCGTCGTGTCGCTTCGGTCCGTGTTGGCCGGCTAAGGTTGCGATCCCAGCAGTTCTCCCGCGCCCAGCCGCGCGTACACCGCCTCGACATCCTCGCGATCCACATCTCGTCGCGCTGCCGCCGCCATTTCGGGCCACATCCGCAACGCGGTAATCAGCCGCTTGCGCGCCGTTCGCCATTGCATCCCATGCGCGTGTGCCAGTTGCACGAACGATCGGTCGCTCAACACCATGTCGAGCACCATGGCTCTCGGCCGAGGGATGGCCTCGCACCATGCGCGATAGGCGACCTCCAGCCGCACACGTTTCAGTGACTCGACCAATTGGTCCCGCCCCGAATTGGCGAAATCGACGCGCGTTTCCAGTGACACCGACCGTATCGACCCGGCGCGCCGGATTCTCTCCGCCACGCCGGCAATCTCTTCGGCCGCGGCGCGCTCGTCCGCGCTGATCTTGCCCAGGCGTTCCATCCGGTGGAGCGGCGATTGCCGACGCCGCTCGGGCAGCGCGTTCGCCTTTTCGTGCGTCTCCGGCGTACCTTCATTCTTGTGCTGCCACCGCGCGATCATTGCCTCGTGCCGCCGTTCCGACTCCTCGCGCCGGTGCAGCGCGGCGGCCAGACGATCGACGGCGTCGGGCTGCTGCTCGCGTTGTGGGAGCGCGGCCAATCGTCGTGCGGCACTGGCGCGGATCATCGTGAGCCGGTCTTCCGCGCCACTCTCAGCGCGTGCGCTCGCTCGCTGGATCTTCGGATTGCTATCCGCCAACGTCTTTTCTCCTGATAAATTCGGTGTCTGATTTGACCGGCGCGACGGCCTATCCGGCTCGCGTTTCGGCCGCTGGCGCGGGCCGAAGAGATGCGGGCACAATGCCGCCGTAGATCGGATCGGGATGATCGCAGACCGAGCGCCCACATGCTGCGCACCTCGTTTGCGGTCCGTCCTTTAGCGATCCATTGGCACGTTCGGAGCTAGCGGCGGTCGTCATTGGCAATAAATTGGACATATTGTCCAACATATCAACCGTCAGTTGGCGCTTTGTTATGAGCCGAGGTCATGGTACAATTTGTCCATGACCGATCCGATCACGCCAGAGGAATTCGACGCTCTTTATATCGCCAGGGTGAAGGCACTTCGCCAGCTCAGGGGGATGACGGCCGGACAGATGTCGACCCTGCTCGGCGTACCGGCCGAACGTTATCGCAAATACGAATCGCGCACGCCGATGCCGCATGCGATGATGGAGCAATTTGCCTTGATCACGGGCGTGTCGGTCGAATTTCTTCTCACCGGACGACGTGTAGCCGGGAAGGGACCCTATCCTGACGTGCCCGGTCCGCACATGATCGAAAAATGGCGCGCTGCTCAGCTCGCCAATCACGGCAAGCCCTTGCGAAAAGGCGGCTGACTTGGCCAGATCGTCCCACTGAAGGCTATATTCCGGGCCGAGCTAGCTGCCATCGGCGACGTTGAATAGTTGGACAATATGTCCCATATTTGCTTTTCGCCGCTCTTCTGGCGTGGGAGCAATCATTGCCGCCTGCCGCTGTTCAGTCCTCGCCCGACCTCCATCCCGAAAGCGCGCGTCTGCTCGCGGTCGACTGCTGGACCCGTGACCCGGCGGTTGCCGCGTTGATCGATGCCGCGCACGCCCTGATCCCGATCGGCGAGAGGTTGCGTGACTGGTGTACCCGGCGTCCCTCGATCGACCGGCTGATCGCCGACGAAATCGGAGCGCTCGTTTGGGAAACGATCGAAACGGGACGGATCAACGTCTGTCAGCGAGAACCGCGGGCCAGCGGAGTCGTCGGTACGATCTGGACCGAGCTGGAAAGCTTGCGCGCTCGCTGGATCGCCGCGCGCTTGCAGTTTGAAGGGTTTTCGCCCGCCGCGCAGGACATCGGGCCGTGGTACGACCGATTGCAAGCGCTCGAAGAGGAAGCGCCGAGGGTGGCGGTGCTGTGGAGCGATAGCCTAGGTCGCGTGGCGGCGGCGAAAGGTTAGGCGCCGATCCGTCGAGCCACGCTAGCACGGCGAGTCCGATCTGGCGTGGGCGGCTGGTGGAGCTGAGGGGAATCGAACCCCTGACCTCTGCAGTGCGATTGCAGCGCTCTCCCATCTGAGCTACAGCCCCGCCCACGCCGCAAGGGCGCTTCCGCCCTTGGGAGCGCGAGCCTCTAGCGACCATTTTCCGGCTTTGCAACACGCGCTTTGCCGTGTTGACCAAACAGGTCGCGCCCAGCTGCCGGACAACTTCGTTAACCTGCGTCAAGCAGTCGTCAAATTGCGGAACTGGCAGCCTTTGCGTTCCGTTTAAGCGGGCAGGCGGGCGCGGTTCCCCCCTTTCCGCGTCCGCCGTCGACACCCGATGAGAGGACCCGCCAGATGGCATATGAACGCTACCCCCGCGGCAATTCGCTGCAAGGCGATTATTACGCACCCGGCGACGACAATTACGGCCGCGATTATGGCTCCGGTCAGGACCGCACCTATACCAGCGCGCGCGAATATGAAGCCGCCGGCATGATCGGCCCGAGCCGTCGCCCGGATCGTGATCGCGACGATTACGATCGCGGTTATTACAGTCAGGGCCGCAACCCCAATTTCGCCAATCGCGGATACGATTACGGCTCCGGCCCACGCTATCGCGGCAGCTACGCGTCCGATGGCAACCGCTTCTCCGATATCGAGCGCCGCGACGACGATCGCGATTACGGTCGCCCTGACATGTATCGCGGCCGGCGCAGTTTTGGTCGCGGATACGATCGCGATCCACGCGACTATAGCTATGAAGACCGCAACTTCTTTGCGCGTGCGGGCGACGAGGTGCGGTCGTGGTTCGGCGACGAAGAGGCCGAGCGTCGGCGCGATGCGGACCAGCGCTATGATCAGCGGTATGGCGGCGATAATAGCTATCGTGGCGATGGCGATTATCACAGCTGGCGCGCCGGCCAGATCGCCGCACTCGACCGCGATTATGAGGAATATCGCCGCGAGAACCAGCAGCGGTTCTCCAACGAATTCGGCAGCTGGCGCAACGAACGGCAGACTCAGCGATCGAGTCTGCAGCGTGTTACCGAGCATATGGACGTGGTCGGTTCCGATGGTGAGCACATCGGCACCGTCGACAAAGTGCGCGGCGATCGCATTCTCCTGACCAAGAGCGATCCCGATGCCGGCGGCCGCCATCATTCGATTCCGTCGCGCTGGATTGACCGCGTCGATGACAAGGTAATCGTGCGCAAGACGGCCGAGGAGGCCAAGGCGCATTGGGGAGATGAAGAGCGGAGCGCGTTCTTCGGTGGCGACAGCGCCGGCCGCGATCAGGAGGAAGGCGGCGATGGCCGCATCCTCAATCGCAGTTTCTCTGGCACGTATTGAGCAAGCTACAGGGGCTCGGACGACGGCGTCCGAGCCCCATTGTTCATGACCCGTCTAGCGATCGTTTCCCAGGGTACCGGTCGCTGGTCCCTGATACCGCGCACGCGGCCGGATCATCGCGCCGCTGGCCGACTGCTCGATGGCGTGCGCCGCCCATCCGACCCCGCGCGCGGTGGCGAACAGTCGGAACGGTGCGTCGGCAGGCAGGTCAGCGGCGACCGATATCGCGAGTAAGGCGAAATCGATATTGGGCAGCGCCTCGGTTGCATCCACGACAGCGTCGCGCAGCTCGATGAGCGCCGGATCGAGCGTGACTAGCGGCAGCAACGCGGCGGCGCGCGGATCCCCATGCGGATAGAGCGGATGGCCAAACCCCGGCAGACCATGGCCGGCCGCCAGCCACCGTGCCACCGCCATATCGACGCCGTTCGCCTTGGCTTCCGCAGCCAGGGCCGCGAGTGCGGCACCTGCACCGCCATGTTTCGGCCCCGACAGTGTCGATAGCCCTGCCATTACGCACGCTGTCATCGGTGCACCGGTCGATGCGGCGATCCGCGCCGCAAAGGTCGAGGGATTGAGTTCATGGTCCGCGAGCAACACCAGCGCGCGTCGAACGAGGTCGGTGCCCGCAGCATCGAGCGACCAACCACGCGCCAGACGTTCATGTATCGGCCCGTCGCCGGCCGCACCGAACGTACCGGCGATCGCCGCGACCGCGACTGACGCTTCCTGCGCGAGTTTGGCGGGCGCTCGTCCGATCATCGACCTGGCGCCCGCGATCAGCGCCGCCAAGGCTTGGAAAGGATCGCCGCCGTCATGCGCGATCGGGAATGCCGCCACCGGTTGTTCCCATAATAATGCGGCAACCTCCTCCAACGTCGCGTGATCGGCCAGTTCGGCCGCCCGACGCCCGCGAAAGATCAGCTGCCCATGCGCCACGGTCGAAATCCGCGTCGGGATCACCGGTTCGCCCCAAGCCATGGCGGATGCCGCTATCGATGCCGTCCGCCGTCCGCGCGCGCGCCGCTTGGTTAGCGCCAGAATATCGTCGCCACGATATTCGCTTCGCCGGGGATCGGCTGCATCGGCGCGGCGCTCGATCAACCCGCGACTGACATAGGCATAGAGCGTCTGCGGCTGGACTCCCAACGTGACCAGCGCCTCGTCGCGCGACAGCCATTCCTGCATGATTGATTCACTTGATCAAGATTGATTGGCGATCGCGACACGACCATTTGCGCTGCGTCACGTCAAGGGAGTTCGGCTGATGAACAGCGGTTTGGAAGATGTCGTCGCCGCGGAGACGGTACTGTCCGATGTCGATGGTGAGGCAGGGCGGCTGATCATCCGCGGCCATCCGCTGGAAGCGCTGGCGGGCCGCTGGACGTTCGCACAGGTCGTGCATTTGCTATTCGATGGTTTCTTCGATGACCTGCCCGATCCCGACCGCTTGGCCGCAATGCTAGGGCAGGCGCGTGTCGACGCGTTCGAGCGCGCCGGTCCGTTGCTGCCGCTGCTGGCGGATCTGCCCGTCTATGATGCAATGCGCGCCGCGCTCGCGCCGATGCCGGATGGCGTGACCCTCGACGACGCGCTGCGCCTGATCGCCGCGCCCGCAGTGCTGATTCCCGCCTTGCTCCGTCAATCTGCTGAACAGAACCCAATCGCACCTGATCCCTCGCGCGGCCACGCCGACGATGTCGTGCGGATGCTTGGCCGCGATACTGGCGGTGCGGCGCTCGACGCCTATCTGGTGACGGTCAGCGACCACGGCCTCAACGCGTCGACCTTCGCCGCGCGGGTCGTCGCGTCGACCCAGGCCGGACTGACGTCGACAGTGCTGGCCGGGCTGGGGGCGCTCAAAGGGCCGCTTCATGGTGGCGCGCCCGGCCCGGTGATCGAAATGCTCGACGGTATCGCAGCGGAAGGAGACGCACACGCCTGGATCGACCGCGCGCTCAATCGCGGCGAGCGGCTTATGGGCTTCGGCCACCGCATCTACCGTGTCCGCGACCCGCGCGCCGATGCCTTGAAGGCGGCCCTCCACACGCTCGACCGTGTCGGCGGTCGACTGGAATTCGCCGAGCAGGTCGAACGCATCGCGCTCGTCGCCTTGCGTCAGCGCAAGCAAAGCCGCGTCATCGAAACCAACGTCGAATTCTACACCGCCTTGCTGCTCGAGGCGGTCGGTTTCCCGAAGGAGAGTTTCACTGGCGTCTTCGCGATGGGTCGCGTCGTCGGCTGGATCGCGCATGCGCGCGAACAGGCGCTGACCGGCCGCCTGATCCGGCCGAAGTCGGTCTATGTCGAAGAGCATGCGAAGGCAGCCTAAATACCTGGCCAAGCCTGCGCGATTTGTGCAAATCTGCAGCAATGAAAGCAGGTTATATCGCCATCACTCTGACCGCAGCTGCCGCCTTCGGTCCGGCCGCGGCATCACCGGTCATGCGTGTCCAGCCAGTGTCGCAGCCGCTCACCGTGGCGATCGACACCGCTGCAGATAAGCTTGCCGCGGGCTTTCTGGCGAACCGCTGCCGCGTTGGCCTGTCGATCGCGGCTTTCGTGCACGGGCAAGTCCGGTTCTACGATTACGGAACGGCGTCCAGACAAACCAGACGGAAGGCGACGCCGGACAGCATCTACGAAATCGCCTCGGTCACCAAGACCTTCACCGGGGCGCTGGCGGCGCAGGCCGTGAGCGATGGTGCGATGGGCGTCGATCGCGATTTCCGCTCTTATCTTCCCCAGACCTATCCGAATCTGGAACGCGATGGGCAGCCGATCACGTTGCGCTCGTTGGCAACCCATCGATCTGGGTTGCCGCGCGATTTCCCCGATACCGATGCGCTCTATGATCATCGCGATTATCGGACACTCCCCGACGCCCTGCTGGCGCTCGATCGCGGCTATGACCGCGAACGCTACCTCACCGCGTTGCACGGCATTGCGTTGCGGAGCACGCCGGGAACGACCGAAGCCTATTCCAACCTGGGTATGAAAGTGATCGGTTTCGGGCTTGAGACCGTCCGCAAGCAGCCGTTCGAACGTCTGATGCGTGCCTCGATCCTGCGTCCGCTCGGGATGAAGGATACCGATTTCGTCCTCACTCCGGCACAGCGCAAAAGGCTGGTCACGCCGTATGACCGGCTCGGCCGGGCGACGCCCTTTCACCTGCGCAATGCCGGTGCCGCTTACGGCCTCTATTCGACGCCGGCCGACATGGCCCGCTATGTCCGGTGGCAACTCGACGAGAACGTCCCCGCGATCAAACTGGCGCATCAACCGCTGGTCGGGACGCAGGCCGATGGCGAAGGGCTGATCTGGAACATGGCGCTGGACAACGGTCAGCGCATGCTATGGCACGGCGGCGGCACGTTCGGGATGACGAGCCAGGTCGTGCTCTATCCGCAGACGCAGGAAGGCTATGTCCTCCTCGCCAATGACGCTTGCGAAGGAACCGAGGGCGCGCTCAAGCAGATCGCCCAGCAACTGCACGCGGTGCCGAACGGATGATGGGCTAAAGCTGAGCCTCCGCTCGTTCGGCGGCGCTGCGCAGCCCGGCGTCGAGCACTTCCATCACCGTGATCGCCTCGCTAGCGGGGACCGGGTTCGCGTCCTCGCCTCGAAGGGCGCCTGCCAGCGCCTGCCAAAACAGCCGATAGTCGCCGCGCTCGTTGCGTACGGGGGAGACCGTGCCGTTTTCGCCGAGCGTCAGCGTGCCGTCGATCGGATCGATGCCCCAATCCTCTCCCTCCGGTGCGTGCCCAGCGAGCGTCGCGGCTTCCTGCGGATCGCTCCCATGCTTGATCCAGCTCGCGCGCGTGCAGTGCACGGCGAACCTCAGGCCGTGTTGCGCGGCAAGTTTGGTCGCGTGCAAGATCACGCGGTGTCGTTCGTAGCGCAACACGGCATGGAAATAATCGGGCGACGGAGCGCCTTCACGTAAGGTCGCGAGGTCGAGGCTGACTCCTTCGGGGCGCCCGAACAACACCAGCGCTTGGTCGACCAGATGCGGCCCAAGGTCGAGCCAAGCCCCACCCTCGCGGGCTTCCTTCCACAGACCGGTCGGGGTTGGGCGCCAGCGATCGAAATGGCTTTCGAACTGCACGATCTCACCCAGCGCGCCTTCCGCGATCAGCCGCTGCAGCGTGCGGAAATCCGCATCCCAGCGGCGGTTCTGGAACACGGTCACTTGCCGGTCCGCGGCGTCGGCGGCCGCCGCCACGCGGCGGGCGTCGGCCAAGCTAGTGGCGAACGGCTTGTCGATCAGCACATGCTTGCCGGCTTCCAACGCCGCGACGGCGTGCTCGGCATGAAGCGCGTCGGGGCTGGCGACAACGACGAGATCGATGCCCGGCTCGGCCAGCAGCGCCGCGACATCGGGCACGACGCGCATATCGGGCAAGTCGGCATGCACCTTCGCCGGATTGCGCGTGACGATCGCGCGCAACGCCATGCCGGGCGTGGCGCGGACATAGGGTGTATGAAACGCCCGGCCCGCCAGACCATAACCGATCACGCCGACACCGATTTCCTGCACCGTCATGCCTTCCGTGCCGCCTCGATCTTCCTGGCTCTATGTCGGATCGTCACGCCGCGCTCAAGCCGCGCGGAATTCGATTTAGCTGCAAAAGGAGAGGCTTTGGCCAGGTCGCCGCTTGTCGAACGCCGTCGGTCGTTCGTCGCCTGCTCAGGTGGTTGATAGAAGCGATCGGCGCGTTGATCGAAGAGCGCTCCGCTCGACCAGTCCCCTGAAATATCCCCAAATCGTCGCCCTGTTTCGGCGAGCGACGATTGACTTCAATTGATGGGAAAAGCGTGATGCATATTTCATATGTGGGAATGGGATCGATCGTCGCTGCGGTCTTTTTCGGCACTGCCGATGCGGCCGCGGTAGCTCGGGACATGGATCAGCTGCCCAAGGCCGTCGTCTCTATCCATGATCTCGATCTCTCGACCGATGCCGGCATCAGGACGGCGCGCGCGCGCATTCGCCGGGCGGCGGAACGGGTTTGCGGCGATTATCCACGGGTAGGTGCGCTGGTACCCGTCGAGGTCGAGCGCTGCCGCACCGTCGCGGCTCGCCAGGCCGACGCCCGACTTGCTCCGTTCAGGCTCGCCGCCAGATAATCATGATGCCGTCCGGCCGCCGAGGATCAGCACTGCCGATCGCCCGTCAGCGGGCCCTTTGTGGTCGCCGGCAAAGCATGGCTCAGCGGCCTGCCAAGGCCTTTACGGCGGTGAGGTAGGAGCGGCCTATCCGGACGTCGGTTCCATCGACGAGAATCGCGTACCAAATCCCCAGCCCGTCGTGGCGAAGCTTGGCGATGAAGTCTCGCCTGACGATCGTCGACCGGTGGACGCGGATGAACCTGGCCGGGTCCAACCGGCGTTCGAGCGTGCCGAGCGTTTGGTGGAGCAGGAAATTGCGCGACCCGATCTGCAAGGACATATAGTCGCGCATAGCGTCGATCCGATCGATATCGATCGCAGCGATGCGCACCATCTCCGATCGGTACGGCACCCAGAATTCTTCGATCCATTCCGACTGCGGTGATGGATCCGGAACGCGGTTTTCGGGTGCGCCGATCTTCTCACGTGCGCGTGCCACCGCCCGGACGAGCCCCTCGGGCGTCACCGGCTTGAGCAGATAGTCGACCGCGGCGACATCAAACGCCGCCAGGGCAAATCCGTCGAACGCCGTGCAAAAGACGATGGCGGGGACATGCTCTCCGGTGCACAGGGCTTTGGCCACGTCCATGCCGTCCACTGCCGGCATGGCGATGTCGAGGAGCACGAGGTCGGGCGACAGCGCCTTCGCCAGTCGCAATGCTATTTCACCGTCGGAGGCAGTGCCGACCAGCGTCAGGCTCGGGATAGTCGAGCAGAGCACGACCATGCGTTCGATCGCGAGCGGTTCGTCATCGACGATCAGCGTCCGCAACACGGGCTCAGTCCTCATCGAAGGTCAGCGGCATCGTCAATTCCACGCGGAATCCGCCCGGAGCGAGCGGGTGGACGCGGCAAGAACCGTCGCCGTCGAACCGGGCGGCAATGCGATCGGCGACGTTGCGCAGACCGAGGCCGGTGCTCGGGTCGGGCGGAGCGCTGGTCGATCCAGGCTCGCCATCGTCCTCAACGGTCAACAGGAGGCGATCGCGGTCGCTTGCGGCGCGGATAGTGATCATGACGGGGCGCCGCGATCGCGACACGCCATATTTCACGGCATTCTCGATCAGCGGTTGCAGGATCAATCCGGGCACGAGCGCGTCGCGCAGATCGTCGGGCAATTCGATATCCAGTCGCAGGCGATCGGGAAACCGGATCTGCTCGATATCGAGATAGAGTTGTTGCAGCCGGATCTCTTCTGCTAGCCGCACGTCCTCGCTCGGATCGCCGACCAGACTGGCTCGGAAGAAGCTCGACAGATTGATGATCATACGTTCGGCGGCGGCTTGCCGGCCGACCATGACCAAAGATGACAGCGAGTTGAGTGTGTTGAACAGAAAATGCGGATTGACCTGATAGCGCAGCGCCCGAAGCTCGGCCGCCTGCGCGGCGGCGCGAAACGCGGCGTTCTTTCGTTCCAGCGCGCCGACCTCGGCGGCGTAGCAAAGCGCCAGATAGAGCGCGGCCCATCCGGCGAAGAAGAAATAACTGTTGACCGCGCTGTCGCCGATCATCTTGACGATCGCCATATTGGCGTCGTCAGCGTGCGTACCGCCCACCTGCACCATCATTCCGCCTGGCGGCTTGGCCTGGTGTGTGGCGGAAGTAGGGGCGTTGGCGCTGCTGGTGGCCGCCGCTTCGGTCTGTCCCACGACATCGAACACGAACCAACTCGCAGCCGAATAGGTCAACGCCGCAGGCACCGCGAGCAATCCGGCGGCAATCATGCCGCGCTTGAGCGAGCTCGTCGGAATCCTGCGCAAGACAAGGTAGACAAGATAGGTGAGGCCGATGCTGAACAGCATGAGGGCGAGGCGCCGGACGAGAACGTCCGGCTGAACGCCCTGTCCGATGACCGCGGACCTGAGCGTGACGATGGCGCAATAGAACGCCCAAAAGCCGACCATCGACAATAAGGCAACGCGTGGCGAAAGGGCGGGGTCGTCGGGCGAGTCCGCAGCATATTCCTCGGGCATGGCGGATCATAGCGCCGCGTCGATCGCCGTAGAAGGTGCCGCGGCGTCGCTGGTCGAAGCGGGTCGCGCGTTCATCGAAATATACGAGCATTGCGTGGCTCGGCGGCGCCTTCTGATTGTCCGCACATGGATGAAAGGGTCCGACGTGGAGCCTGCAATCGATCGCCGCCAACGAGCGCTGCTCGCGCCAACGAGCGCTGCTCGCGCCAACGAGCGCTGCTCGCGCCAACGAGCGCTGCTCGCGATTGCCAGTTTGGCGATAGTATCGCCTCCCTTGGCAACATCCCGCCCAAGTTCGTGCCTAACGACCGGTTACCGACGGAACACGTCAGCATACGCGAGGTTATCGAGTGCATGAAGCGCGTCCGCTCCCGTTACGAGGTGTTCCCTGCCCAGGCGGTCTTGGCCGGCGGACGCTTCCGTATAGCCAGGGCTTGGCAGCGGATCGCGCAGTCGGGCACAATCCGCCATGCCGCGCTCTACGACACGCTTGAGGACTGCTTGACCTCGATCAATCGCCACGCGCGTCACCGCGCGTTACCCACGATACGCGTCGTCCTGAGCCCGGTGGAAGCCTCGTCCGCAAACGGTTAGGAATCGCCATCTGATCGCCTCTCGCGAGCCACTCCAGGCGCCACACTGAACGGCGGCGTCATGGCAGTGTCGCTCTCCAGATAGGCCAGAATGGCTGGGGGCAGGATGTCGTGATCGAGAATGTCGAGATGATTGGCATTGGGCATGATCAGCAACCGCGAGGCGCCACGCCCCTTGGCGAAACCATCCGCCTTCCCGCCGCCCAGCAATTCAAACAGCGCCAGGGCATGCGTGGGGCGAACGCTGTCTGCGTCGCCGCCAATCATCAATATCGGTGCCTTCATGTTGTTGGCGATCGCATCGCTCCAGTCGTAGCGCGACGACATCAACCGCGAAACGTTGCGCACGAGTAGCGGCCAATCCTGCGGACGCGGGGCCGCTTTTTCATAGGCCTGGTGCCATTTGGAACCCTTCATCGCCTCGGCATCCATCGCCTGGGTGCCCGCCAACACCTCGGGAAACCAGCCGTCGGTCGCATGCGGTGCAGAAATGACGATCAGCTTCCGCACCTTGTCGGCATGACGCAGCCCGAGCTGTAAGGTGACGCCGCCGCCCACCGAATAACCCGCGATGTCGACTTGACCCAATCCGAGCACCGCGATCAGCCCCGCAATGTCGTCAGCCATTGCTTCATAGGTCATGGGTCGGCCGTTGTCGGCAGTATGGCCGTGCCCCTGCAACTCCACTGCAATCACACGCCGTTTGGCAGCGAGGGCCGGAAGCAGGTGTCCGAAAATGGCTTCGATCGTCCCCAGGCCACCATGGAGCAAGATCAGCGGGGCACCGGCGCCGTGGCTCTCATAATAGAGTTCGATCCCGTTGACCGCGGCGTATCGTCCCTTGTTCGTCATGATCTTCTTCCCTTGGACTGGCGAAATGGTCGAGGCGGCTGCGGCGACCGTCAACGCGGCCACCGCGCGCAAAAGGTCGCGCCTCAGCATGGCGCCCTCCGAGCTTCGCAAAGCAGGAAAATGACACAGGCCAGCGCCATGAAGCCGATAGCGGTAATCGCGAAAGCGGCGGCATATCCGGCGGCGGCGGCCAAGGCGCCGATTCCCAGTCCTCCCAGGCCCAGCCCTGCGTCATAAGCCGCGTTCCACACCGCGCTGACGCCATCGGCCTGGGTTGGAGCGGCACGCTGCAGCAATTGCGTCAGCGTGGCGCTCTGCAGGACGCCGAAGGCGGCGCCGCTGCCGACCATGCCCGCGATCACCGCCGCGTCGCCTGGCAGGGTCAGGCAGAGCATCGCCGCTGTGGTACCTGCCACGCCCGCGATCACCGCATTCTTCGGGCCGTGACGGTCGATCGAACGGCCCATCGCCCACCGCGCGGCAGCGGAAGCGATGCCTTGCAGTAGCAAGGCGAGCATGATCGTGGTCGCGGCGACTTCGCGATGCGCCAGCGGCAGGAAGGTAACTGTGGCACCCACTGCGATTGCGCCGATCGCCAGGGCACTGGCCGGCCATGCCGAGGCATGGAGCGCGGGGAGGGTGTGCGGCTGGCGCCGTCCTTCCGCAGGCGCCGCTGGGCCGGGAAACGCCGCGAGGCCGACCAATGCCCCTAACCCGAGCGTAGCGGCAATGCTCGCCGTTGCGATGGGCCCGAACGACGCCAATGCCCAGGGTCCGAGCGGTACGCCCAGGATCGCCGGCAGTGCCGATGCCAGTCCATAGATGCCCATCGCCTCGGCGCGGCGGCTCGCCGGTGCCAACGACGCGGCAAGTCCGCAGGCCGCGACCAGCAGGACGCCAAGGCCAAACCCCCGTGCCGCGCAGCTCACCAACACGATTGTCAGGTCGCTCGAAAAGGTGACCAGGGCGGGCAGCGCGAGCACCAGCAACGCAATGGCGGTCACGAAGCGGCGGCCCAGCCGCGCGATCAATCGCGGCGCGATCACTTCTCCGACGATCGTCGTCGCCATCAGTGCGGCGGTGGTCGATCCTGCGGCCAGTTCGCCGCCCAAAGCGGCGGCATGCGCCGGCACGGCCGACAGCAACAGATAGAAGCTGCCCATCGCCATCGCGATCGTGCCGCATAGCGCCGCCATCGGCGCGGTGAGAATAGGATCACGCCGATGGCCGGCGATCTCCGTTTCAAGTGCGAACGTGCTCATCGGGATTTCCTCCGGCTTTGCTGTCGGAGGAGTAACGCGTTACTGGTATCGTCGTAATGACCAGTTATGGGTAGAAATTGTTGACCAGTTCGGCGCCGGATCTACCTTTTGCGCTGGAGCGAACGGCGGGCGAAAGTCTGACATCGCAACTTCGCCGTCGATTGCTCGATGCAATCCGCTCGGGATCGTTGCGCGCCGGCGTCCAGCTGCCCTCGACGCGCGCCCTGGCGGCCCAATTCGGCATATCGCGCCCGCTCGTGCTCGATGTCTACGCCCAGCTCGCGGCGGAAGGATATCTGATCCTGCGCCGCGGCGCCCGACCCGTAGTGGCGGCGGTCGGCGCGACCATGGCCGCCGAGGCGCCGGTCGCAGCATCGGCCGATCACATTCGGTTCGATCTGCGCCCGGCCATGCCCGACGTCGGGCAGTTTCCTCGCAAGGCATGGTTGCGTGCGATCCGCAATGTCCTGGGCGAATTGCCGGCCGGCGAGCTCGGTTATGGCGATTTGCGCGGCAGCATCGTGTTGCGCACTGTGATCGCCGACTATCTCGGCCGGGTCCGCGGCGTAATCGCCGATCCGGCGAGGATCTTTATCACCAGCGGCTTTGCCGAAGGACGCGCCCTGACTAGCGCTGCGTTTTACGCGCGAGGCATACGACGCCTCGCGGTCGAGAATCCCAGCTACAGCGATTGGGTCGCGGTCGACAAAGCGGGCCTTACCCGCATCCCCATTCCGGTCGACGAGCGCGGCATGGATGTCGATGCGCTGGCCGCGTCCGCCGCCCAGGCCGCGTTTGTGACCCCTTCGCACCAATTCCCGATCGGCGGCGTGCTCAGCGCGGATCGTCGGCAACGGCTCGTCCGTTGGTTGCGCGATCGCGACGGCTTTGCACTGGAGGACGATTACGACGCCGAATTTCGTTACGATCAGGCACCCGTCGGTGCGCTGCAGGGGCTCGCGCCCGATCGCGTCATCTATGCCGGTACAGCCAGCAAGACGCTCGCGCCCGCGCTCCGTCTTGGTTGGCTGGTCGTGCCGCCAGACCTCGTCGGAACGATGAACGGCGAACTGCGCCGCTGGAGCGAAGGGCCGCCCCGGATCGACCAGGACGCGCTCGCCGACCTAATCGGGTCGGGTTTTTACGATCGGCACTTGCGACGGATGCGGCGGCTCTATCGCGATCGCCGCGACCGTCTGATCGATCGCCTGGCCCGCGTTTTGCCCGGGTTGGAAATCGAAGGCGCGGCGGCGGGGCTGCATGTGACTTTGCGCCTTCCAGCGGCAATCGACGAAGCCGGTGAAATGGCGATTGTCGCCGCGCTCGGCCGGCGCGGCGTGGCGACCGAAGGGCTCTCTCGATACAGTCGAACAGCAACCGGGCCGCGTCGGCTGTTTCTGGGCTATGGCCGCGCGACCGACAGCGCGATCGACCAGGGCGTGGAGGTGCTCGCCGACATCCTCGGGGCGGTTTTGGCGTCTAGCGGGCGTTGACATGGACTAGGCTGGTCATCGCGTCGACATAGGTGCGGTTGTCGTCGTAAAGCAGCGGCAGCAGCGGCGTGACTGACACTTGGTTGAGCTTCGTCTTGTGGAGTTGCCCGGCGTTGTCGCGGAAAATCGCATAGGGCACGTCCTGGATCATATAGGGCTGACCGCCGATCTTCCCCAGGAACATCATGACGTGCCCCGGCACCACCAGCAGGTCACCTACGTCCGCCGCCATCACCGCTTTCAACCGCGCCGCTTTGCTATCGGCGGCGGTGAAGACCTGATGACGAATGGCCGGGCTCGTTCCCTGCGCGCCCGAATTGGGCGGCAGAATCACACCCATGCTGCGATAGACGTCGCTGGTAAAGCCGCTGCAATCGCGCGCATTGTACATATGGCCCCAGCCGTATCGCTCACCGAGGAACTTGAACGCTTGGCGGATGATGTTTGCCCGGGTCAGCGGTAGGTAGGCGGCCGCACTGCCTTCCGACTTCGGCAATAGCGCCGGGACGAAACGCAGCGTCCCGTCCTCCGCCCGCGTTGGCAGTTTGATTGGCCATGACTGCGAAGGTCCCTCGCCATTGACCGGCTGGTCGGGTGGGACCTGCGCGAGCGGCGCGTTGGCGCCCATGTCGAGTTGCAATTCGGATACTGCCGGCGCTTCGGGTGTGAACACTGTCCGCACCTTGCTGGCGGTGACGATGCGGAACGGGCCCGCGCCGTGATAGCCGAGCACCTCTGTGGCCGGGCCCGTGGCGATGTCCTCGTCGCGCACCCAGGCCGGACCCTGCCAGGTCTGGACGAGGAGCCAGCGTCGATCGCGGCTGCGGTGCAGAACGACGACGGCATCGCCGGGGAATAGGATACCGGCCTGGAAGCTCTCGAAATCGAGCGAATCGATCGAAGGGAAAGCATGCAACTCGGTGGGATAGATCCTCAGTTGGGCGCGACGCACTGCCAAGCCGTAGCGTGCCGGCTGGCTCGCGGGGATCGTGTCGGCGTCCTCATTGGCGATGGCGCCTGCCAGCGTCTCGCGATCGATCGGCTTGCCATTGGCATCGACCGGCGGCGTGGTGAGGGGACTGGCGATCGACTTGAGCCAGCCGAGCACGCGCTCTCGCGAAATCGTCGGTCCGATCCGCGCAAGGTCGACCAGGTTGGAGTCGATCGCAAAGCCCTGCCGATTGCGCGCCTCGATCTCGCTTGGCGTCATCAACAGCGCATTAGGAGAAGCGGCCCGCGCGATCCAGTAATCGGGCGACAACATCGCGTCTTGCACGCCGATCACGCCCGATGGCGGGATGACTCTGCTGACGTCCTGCGCGGCCGAAGGGCTTGCTGCGGCGAAAGCGGCCATGATCAATGCTGTGCGAACGCGACTTGCCACCGATCTCACCTTTCGATTGCGGACGCGCGGCCTAGCATCACGTAATCACCGCCACCAGTCCCGAACGAGGGACTAACTCCCTTCGATCAGGTCTATTTTGGCCAGGTCGGCGTCGGTGTCGGTGCGGCGGTCGGGGCAGGCGATGGCTGGATCGCTCTCTGCCATTCGGGCGATAAATCCGCGATGCCCGGCGATGCCGGAAAGCGCGTCCGCGCCGTGGCGAACAAAGTGCGCGCCGTCGCCGCCCCCGGAACGGTCGCGTTGATACCCACCCAGCGCCAGTGCCACGGCTCCCACGTCACGCCTTGCGCATTGCCCGGCGGAAACGACAATTCGAACCCGAACTCGGTCGCATGCTGCAACAGCCATTTGCCCGGCGGCGTGTTGGCGATGCAGTCGCTGACATCGCCGCAGCCGCGCGTCAGCGGGCGGATCGCGAAATCGAGCGCGTAACCTGTGGCATGCTCGCTATAGCCCGGAGGGCCTGAGCTTTTGGCGCGCTCCGCGGCATCCTTGCACCTTTTGCCGGGCCCGATCTGGCCACAGAAGATCTGACGCTGGCGTTCGATCGTGCGGAAACAGGATATGCCGCGCAATTTGCCTTTCACCTCCGGCACCTGATCGGCGGCGGCGAGCAACGCGGTCATCGCCACCGCGGCGTCGTGATGGAGTTGGCACGGCCGCCCCGCCCCGAAATTGCCCGGCATCGCCACCATGTCGGCCGGATTGCCTTCCGGATAGGGAATATGCCCGAGCATCCGCCCGTCCGGCAGCGGGTCGATAGTCTGGCCATTGCACAAGGTGACCGGGGTCAGCGCGAGAGCGGCGGCGGGAGCGAACAGGAACAGGGCAACCAGCAACCAGCGCAACGGCATCAATATGCTCCGTGGGGGGAAACAAAGCGCGCAACCACTGGCACGCGGGCGGCTTGAGTGGCAAGGGGTGCGCCATGCTGGCGGATAAGGTGTTGTTCCTCGACGGTGAGGCGATGGTAATCGACAAGCCTGCGGGCTTGCCGGTCGATCCGCCGCGCCGCGGCGGGATTAGTCTGGAAAACCATCTCGACAGCTTGACCTTCGGATTTCAGCGCTGGCCGATGGCAGTCCACCGGCTCGACCAGGATACGTCGGGTTGCCTGCTGCTCTCACGCAATCCCAAGGCCCATGCCCGGCTGCAACAGGCGTTCGAGGCGAACCGCGTCGAGAAACGCTATCTCGCCGTGCTTGAGGGCATACCGGCGGAAAGTGAGGGCGTGATCGACCTGCCGCTTATCAAAGTCTCGACGCGCGAAGAGGGCTGGCGGATGACCGGTTCGCCCAAGGGCAAGGCTGCGCGCACCGCCTGGCGCGTGCTGCGAACCGAAGGCGGACGGGCGCTGGTCGAATTCCGTCCGGCGACCGGGCGGACCCATCAAATTCGCGTCCATGCGCTCGAGGGAGTGGGCCTCCCTGTGGTGGGGGATCCGGTCTATGGCCGCGCCGATACGCTAGGCATGCTGCTCCATGCCGCCGAACTGATTATCCCGCGTGACGGCAAGCCGGCGATCGAAGCGGTCGCGCCGATCCCCGAACGGTTCGTCGCGGCGGGCTTCGGTCATGAGTGACGGCGACGGCTGGGTCGACCGTATCGATACAGCCATCGTCGAAGAGCGTTTCCTCGCCGCGACCGGTCCTGGCGGGCAGAACGTCAACAAGGTGGCGACCGCGGTCCAGCTTCGCGTCAATGTCTTCGCGCTCGGCCTTCAGCCTTATGCCTATGAGCGGCTCAAGGAACTGGCCGGCAGCCGAATGACGGCCGGGGGTGAGCTGCTGGTCACCGCACGCCGTTTCCGCACGCAGGAGGCGAACCGCCAGGATGCGCGCGAGCGGCTGGCCGAACTGGTCCGCGCCGCGCACGTTCGCCAGGCCAAACGCGTCAAGACCAAGCCATCCCGCGCTGCCAAGGCGCGGCGTGTCGACGAGAAAAAGGGTCGCAGCACAGTAAAAGCCGGGCGCGGCAGGGTCCGCATCGATTGAGGAGATAGCTGTGGCCAAGCCCACGCCAAGCCTGCGCCGTTACACCAGCCTGCCGGTGGTGATCGACATGCTGATGAACGAGCGAATCACGCTCGTCAGCCCCTCGGCCTGGGTCGACGCCAATGACCGCAAGGCGATGGCGGTTTATCAGGAACATCTCGGCCATGGCTTCGTCGGCGCGGTCTGCCTGACCGAAGCGCCCGAAACCTTCCATCACTGGCAAGTATTCGCCGGCGGATCGGCGGGAATGAGTGTCCATTTCGACAAGGCGCGGTTCTGCGCGATGTTCGACGGCCGCGCCAATTGCCTGATCGGCCCGGTCGACTATGTCCGCATCGCCGATATCGCGACGATCGACGCCAGCGACATTCACCGCCTGCCGTTCATGAAGCGCGCCGGTTTCCGCGACGAAGCCGAATTCCGCGCGATCGCGGCCGGCGGCGACGAGGATGAGGTGATCCACATCCCGCTCGATCGCGCCGCGGTCAGCCGCATCACGTTCAGCCCGACGATCCCGCCGGCGCTGGTCGACACCACGCGGCGGCTGCTCCATCAGCTCCCCGGCTGGGAAAAACTCCGCATCGTCCAGTCGCGCCTGACCGATAGCGTATCGTGGCAGCGGGCGCTGGAGAAATATCCCGCGCGGCATGCTGGCGGGACCAAGCAAACCAGGAAGAAGTCCGGCTAAGCGGACGGCGACCATTCCACCCCTCCCGTTGGCGCCACACGATCGCTACATGGTGCTTCATGTACGCCTTCGACATCGCCGCCGGATCCAAGTCCGACCTCTACCGCGACCTGCTTGCCGCCTGTGACGCCGTCACCGCCGGCGAGCCCGATGCGGTCGCCAACATGGCCAACGTCGCCTCTTTGCTGTGGCAATATCTACCTGACCTCAATTGGGCGGGCTTCTACCGCAATGTCGGTGACGAACTCGTGCTCGGACCGTTCCAGGGCAAAGCGGCGTGCATCCGCATTCCGTTCGGCAAGGGCGTGTGCGGCGCGGCGGCGGCGACGCGAGATACCCAGCTTGTCGCCGACGTCCATGCTTTCCCCGGCCATATCGCCTGCGACGCCGCCAGCCGTGCCGAATTGGTCGTGCCGATCGTGTCGGGCGATCGCGTCGTCGCGGTGATCGATCTCGACAGTCCCGAACCCTCACGCTTCGACGAAGAAGATGCGGCCGGAATCGAACAGATCGCCCGACTGTTAACGGACAGGGTTAACAACTGAATCCTGATCCAGATCGGGACAAACATAAGGCTGGTGAAAAACTGGCGGAAAACAGGGGTTTTTGGTACTCATTCCCAAGATCGATCGCGCTGGCTTGGTTAATGGCCGCGCCGAGTAACAGGGAGTGTTAACCATGCGAACCCTAGTGATTGCTGCGGTTGCGGCCACTTTGGCCTTTGGCGGCGGTGCCGCCGACGCCCAGCGACTCGGCAATGGCGGCGCGCCCGCCGGCGGCTGGAGGGGCGGCCAACCGGCACCGCAGGGCCAGCCGATGCCGCGCCCCAATCCCGGCCAATGGCAGGGTCCCCGTCCGGGCAATCCGGGCGGCTGGAATGGCAATGGCCCGCGCCCCGGTAATCCCGGTGGCTGGAACGGCAATCGCCCGCGTCCGGGCAATCCGGGGAATTGGAACAATGGCGGCCAATGGCGCGGCGGCTGGAACGGCAATCACAGCCGTTGGGGCAATCGCGTCGGCGGTTATTGGTGGGCCGGCGTCCAGGCGCCGGGTGGCTGGAATGGCTATTCGCGCATCAAGCGCGGCAAGCGCATCCCGAACTACTGGCTGTCTTCCAATTTCATGATCGGTGACTGGCAGCTCTACGGGCTGATGACGCCGCCCGGCGGCTATTATTGGACCCGCTATTACAACGACGCGTTGCTCGTCGACCGTTATGGCGTGGTCTATGACGGCGCCTACGACATCGATTGGGACCGTTATGACGACGGCTATGCCTATGACGACAGCAATGGTTATGCGTCCGGGCCGAATTTTGGCGGTCCGGCTCCGGCGTTCGGCGCAGACTATGCCGCGCCGGGCTATGGCGGCAACAGCAGCTATTACGAGGAACGCACGGACTACCGCGTCGTGCCGCAGCCCGTACCGGCGCCAACCATCGCCTATCGCGGCGGCTATGCCGGTACCTATTACACCGCGCCGGGCACTACGACGACGATCGTGATTCCGGGCGCCACGACCACGACCACTACCACGGAATATATCACCGAGACGTACCGTCCGGTCGCCCGCAAGGTCTATCGCGCGCCGGTGAAGAAGTGGCGGCCCAGGGTGCGGTGCACCTGCAGTTGCGGCTGCCGCTGATCGACCAGTTCGTTGGGGGGGCGCTGCCCGTCGTCGCTATAGCGACGACGGGCAGTTCCGTTTCAGCCGTTGACGGCCGTCCGCTCCGGACGATGCGCGCGGAGTTGTACTGCCAACGCGCTCATCAGCACGCCCGCGACCAGAATACCCGCGGCGATCGAGCGCAACGCCATATCGGGTGCCAATGGCAGCGCCACACCAGTGACGATCCCGACGAACAACAGCACGACACCGCTGCCGATCAGCCAGCCGCGTCCGTGATCGTTCTCCAGCCGTGCCGCGGCGAGCACGCTGGCCAGCCCGATCAGCAATGACCAGGCGGTCAGCAGGCGCAGGAACGTGGCAATCGGCATGTCGGGATAGATCACCGCCGCCGCGCCCGCGAGGAACCCGACCACCGCAGCCACTGCCTGCCACGCCCAGCGCGTGCCGCTCACCGCGTGATGGCTGGCGAGCACCGCCGATCCGATGCCATCGGCGAAACAATAGAGAGCGAAGGCCACGATCAGCGAACCCAAAGCAGGGACGGGGATGGCCAGGCCCGCTGCGCCCATCGCGATCGCGAGCAGCGCCTTGATTGCGACGATCGGCCAGTGATTGGCCGCACGGTCGTTCAGTTGTTCGTCGAGTTGCCCGTCGGGCGGCAACCAATCGTCCGGCGCGAGCGTGGAAAACTGCGCGAAGGCGCGGCGTCCCAATCCCTTCCGCGTCGGCGCGTCGTCCGCTGGAAACCCATTCTTCGATGCCCGATCGACGGGATCGGGCTCGATCTCGATATCGCGTGTGCGGTGCCGGTCCATATACCTAACCTCCTCCTGCGCGCGATGCGCCACGCGCGGCGTCCATCGCGCGCAAAAGGGGAGGGGTGATGCGGGGCCGTCTGCCGTGATCGGCGTCCCTCCCGCCGGAGCGCGCGGAACTCGACCTTCAGGAAGGTCGTTCGCTGTCGCTCGCCATCCGCTCAGTGGTGCGGTCGGCTGCCCCTCGGGGTGTCGGCTCGATTCTGTTCAGGACGTCGACGCGGCCGCTAAGGAACCGACCTGCGTGATCGCGCGTAAAACGCGCAAAAGCTCAAAAGTTTCCGAGTTTTGCGATGAGTAGAAGGCTGCCGTCGCCCATTTTCCAACATCTCCGCTTCCAACATCTCCGCGTCCAATCCGACGTCCCCAGCCGCATGGCGCAGAGGCCGGCCACCGCGTTTGCCCGCGAGATCGGCTTAGGCGAGTCGCAAAACCGTCATTTCATGAGCTTTTCTGGTGCGTTGGCGGCAATTTCGTTCGCATGAGATCTGCCTCCGGCCCTCAATAAGCATCCGTAACATTACGTATTGCAAAGAAAATCCTCCGTTGGGGCATCCGTCTTGCAGTTACGATAGTTCATGCTACCGTTAGGCATCCTCACTCGAAAAGGAGTGGTTATGCGTCGAGCAGTCGGGGTTGGAGTTTCGCTTGCGGCCCTTGCATGGGTCGGATCGGCATCGGCGCAGGACACGCCGCCCGGCAATCCTCCGGCGGCGGCAACCACGCCTCCCGACGATAATGCGCCGCGGGTCGACGACATCATCGTCACGGCACAGAAGCGCGCCGAAAATCTCCAGGATGTGCCGGTCGCGGTCAGTGCGGTGACCGGCAAGACGCTCGAGAACAAGCGCATCCTCGACCTCGTCGATTTGTCGAATGCAACTCCGGGTCTTCAGATCAAATCGGACGATAACGGCGCCAATCCGCGCATCTTCATCCGCGGCGTCGGCGTCAACGACTTCAACCCGGCAACCGCCAGCGCGGTCGGCATCTATGCCGATGGCGTTTATGTCGGCTCGCCGCTGGCGCAGCGCTTCGCGTTCTTCGACCTGCAACAGGCCGAGGTTCTGCGCGGGCCCCAGGGTACGCTCTACGGCCGCAACACCACGGGTGGCGCGGTCAACGTCACCAGCCGCAAGCCGGGCAACGATGTCGAAGCCGATTTCCTGGCCGAATATGGCCGGTTCAACTCGGTCAACCTCCAGGGCGGAGTCAGCCTGCCGCTAGCCAAGGACCTGCTCTCGGTGCGCGTCGCCGGCATCTACCAGCGCGACGATGGCTATTCGGTCAACCGGCTGACCGGCAATCGCGGCAACAACGCCGATCGCTGGGCGGTACGTGGCAGCGTCCATTTCACCCCGTCGAGTTCGATCACCGACGATCTGGTCGTTACCATCGGCAAGTCTCGCGGCGGGTCGATCTGGGCCTATAACCGCACCCTGTTCCCGGTCAGCCCGGACGTTGCTGGCCCCGACGGCCTTTGCGCGCCGGCTTATTATGGCACTGCGAACTGCACCAACGTGCTCGGCTACGCCAATGCCAGCAAGAACCTCTATGAGGGCGATTACAGCTTCGACGGGAAGGATCGGGTCAACCTCTTCACCGTCGCCAACACGCTGACCATCAATCTCGGCGCGGCCGACATTGTCGCGGTGACCGGCTATCAGCATGCCAAGCGTAACGACCAGGAAGAGACCGACGCCAACCCGCTGCCGGTGATTACCGCCAGCTATATCGCGCGGCAGAACACGTTCAGCCAGGAATTGCGCCTGCAATCGAGCGGCAAGCCGGCGCTGCGTTACGTGTTCGGGCTTTATTACGCCCATGACGACCTGACCAACAATTCGGCTTATGACGTGCTGGCGATCCTGCCCGCCGACCCCCTATCGGGAATTGGGCGTTTCGTCTGGCCGCTGGCGCAGAAGACCGACAGCTATGCCGCGTTCGGCCAGCTCGATTACGATCTGACCAGCCGGCTGACCGCAACCGTGGGCCTGCGCTATTCGGCCGATCACAAGGATTTCCACTATTTTAGCGGAGAGACGAACACCGGCACACCGTTCTTCACCTTCGATGGCTCGAAGACCTTCGATTCCGTGTCGGGCAAATTCGGGCTGCAATATCGCTTCACGCCCGATGTGAACGCCTATGCGAGCTATAGCCGCGGGACGAAAAGCGGCGGCTTCTTCAGCGGTCAGACCGGCAATATCGCCGATATCGGGCCGTATAAGGACGAGACCGTCAATGCCTATGAAGCCGGCCTGAAGGCCGAATTGCTCCACCACACTTTGCGCGCCAACCTGGCTGCCTTCTATTACGATTATCAGAACCTTCAGGTGTACACGACGGTGATCGATGGCTTCATCACGCGCCAGCTGTTCACCAACGCGTCCGCCGCGCGCATGTACGGCGGCGAACTCGAACTCGAGGCCACGCCGGCGCGTGGCCTGACCATTTCGATGAACGCGGCCTATCTCAACGCGACCTACCGAAACTTCGTGTCGGCTGGCGCCGATTATTCGGGCAACACATTGCCGTCGGCACCCAAGATCAGTGTCCAGACTGCGGTGGATTATACCCAGCCGGTATCGTTCGGTGCGATCGTCGCGAATGTCAGCGCGAGCTATCGCAGCAAGGTGTTCTTCGATACCGCCAACACGCCGCGATTGAGCGACCAAGCCAGGGTCTATGTCGATGGGCGACTGGGCGTGCAGCTCGTTCGCGACAAGCTCGAGATCGGCGTGTGGGGTAAGAACATCTTCGGGGAGACCAACATCTCAGACATCACGCCGATCGCGAGCCTGGGCTTCGATGTCGTCAGCGTCGGGCCGCCGCGCACTTACGGCCTCTATCTCCGCGCGCATTACTGAGGGGAGTGCCGGGATGACCGTCATCGCCAGCGAGAGCGATTATGGCTGGATCGGCCCGCGCCCTGGCGCGGCACAGATCGGCGCCATCTTGTTCGCGGGCGTCGCGGGCATCCTGTTTGCCGGGGTTGGCCCGTTGCTGCTCGGTGGGCTCGAAGCATCCGGCCGGATCAGCCCGGCGCAACTCGGCCAGGCGGGGACCGCCGAATTGCTGGCGATGGGTGTGGCGGCAGGACTGACCGGACCGCTCTACGGCATCAGGAACCTACGGTTGTTGACGATCCTGTGCGGGCTAGCGATGGCCGGGCTCAACGCATTATCGATCGTCGTCGATGGCTGGACCGTAGTCCTCGTCCGCGGCCTCAACGGCATCCCAAGCGGCGCGCTGATCTGGCTGATGACCGCGATGATCGTGCGCTCGGCGCGACCCGATCGTTGGGCGGCGATCTACCTGACCGTCCAGACGCTGGCGCAAGCCGTGATCGTCGCGGTGCTAGGCGCTTTGGTCGAAGGAGCTGCGGGCGTGGGAGTGGGGTTCGCGGTGTTGGCCGCTATCGGGATTGCGACCGGGCTCGCCGGACTGGTGGTGCCCAACAGCCTGGCGGTGCTGCCGGTCGATCCTGATGAGCCGACCGGGCGGCTGAGCACGCGCGGGCTGGTCGCGCTCGCCGCCGCCTTCGCGTTCAATGCCGGCATTCTGGCGGTGTGGATCTATGTCGAGCCATTGTCGCGGCAGTCGGGGCATCCCGCGGGTACTGCGGGTCTGGCGATGGCGCTGTCGCTCGGCGCGCAGGTCGCGGGCGGATTGGTCGCCACCTTCGCGGCCGGACGTCTGCCGACAGCACCGACCTTGGCCGTCTCGCTGCTCGGCATGGGCGCGGCGATGGTCGTCTTCGCCTATCTGCCCGGCGTCACGATTTTCCTGACCGTGTCGGCGATGTTCGGCTTCCTGTGGATGTTCGCTTCGCCCTTCTTCACGCCGCTGGCGATTGAAGCGGACCCGACGCGGCGCGCGGCGATGTTCGGATCGGGTGCGGCGCTGCTCGGCTGCAGCGCCGGCCCGTTCCTGGCGTCGCTGTTCGTCGGTGAGGCGGATGTACGGCAAAGCCTGATCCTCGGCATCGGCCTCCTCGCGACATCGCTCGTCATTGTCATGCTGCTGTACTTTGTCCGGGCCAAAAGCCACTCCCTCGCCGCATGACCACAGCATCTTCGCCTTCCGATCCTGCCGCCAAGACTGCCGGCGGCAAGCGCCGCCGCCGAGCGATCCCACTCGCGACCAAGCATCGCCCGATCCAGGCGCGTGGCCAGGACACGTTTGAACTGATCCTCGACGTCGCCGGGCAATTGCTGCGCGAGATCGGCTTCGAACAGCTCACCACCAATCTGATCTGCCAGCGGGCCGGGCTGACCCCGCCCGCGCTCTATCGCTATTTCCCCAACAAATATGCGGTGCTGAAGGAGCTTGGCGACCGCCTGATGCGCGCGCAGGACGATGAGGTGCTCGTCTGGGTCGCCGAGGGCGGCCTGACCGGCGCGACGTTCGAGGAACGGCTGGCCAAGAGCATCGCGATCCAGGAGCGGATGGTTGCGGTCCACCGCGAATTCCCCGGCGGCATCGCGATCGGCCGCGCGTTGCGCGCGGTACCTTTGCTCAACGATCTGCGCATCCGCTCGCGCGACATGGTGGCGAGCGCGTTCGCCGAAACGCTGCGCCGACAATATCCCAATAGCGATGAGCGGCGGGTGCAGGTCGCCTGCCGCCTGATCGTCGAGCTCGGTTACTCGGCAAGCGAGATGGTCGTCGAGGAACCTGACCGCGACGCCGATATCATCAACCGCGAAGTGTGCCTGATGTTCGCACGCTATCTCGAGCATTTCGACTGACCGCTGCCCATGGAGAGAGCAGGCATGGATTGGCACAATTGGTCGGGCAGCGTCGCCGCTCGTCCGCAGCGCATAGAGCGCCCAAAGACCCGTGCCGAACTGGCGGGCCTGATCCAGGCGGCCGACAAAGTGCGTGTGACCGGCGCCGGTCATTCGTTCATGCCGCTGTGCGAGACGTCCGGCACCTTGCTCAGCATGGGCGATTACGAAGGTGGGATCGACATCGCGTCTGACCGCCGCACCGCCTGGGTACCCGCCGGCTGGGGACTCGACCGCTTGACCGAAGCATTATGGGCCGAGGGGCTTTCGCTGATCAATCAGGGCGACATCAACCCGCAGTCCCTGGCCGGCGCCACTGCTACCGGCACCCACGGCACTGGGGCCGAACTCGGCAGCCTATCAACTCAGGCCTGCGGTTTCGAACTGATGCTGGCCGATGGCAGCCTGGTCGAATGCGGCCCCGACCAAAATCCCGATCTCTATCAGGCGCAGCGCCTGTCGCTCGGCCTGTTCGGAGTCGCCACGCGGATCCGCATCAACGTCCTGCCGGCTTATTATCTCGAGGAGCGGATCGAACGCCGCCCGCTTGCCGAAATGGCCGAGCGCTGGGAGGAACTCGGCGCCGCCACGCGCCATTTCG
Organism: Sphingomonas sp. P4_G2; assembly: GCF_056401155.1. Taxonomy (NCBI): domain Bacteria; kingdom Pseudomonadati; phylum Pseudomonadota; class Alphaproteobacteria; order Sphingomonadales; family Sphingomonadaceae; genus Sphingomonas; species Sphingomonas sp. P4_G2. Next base: position 67,524 of record NZ_JBFUJY010000005.1, read on the forward strand.
AGTTCTTCGTCTTCCCTTATGCCGATTACGTGATCTTCAAGACGCTGCATCCGGTCGAGGGTAGCGGCGATCTCAAGCATACCACCGACATCGACGAATCGATCTTTCGCAATATCTGCGAAATCGGGCGGCGTGTGCCCAGGCTGATCCCCATGCTGCAGCGCTTCATGATGAAGATGAGCGCCAAGCCGACCCAGCGTGTCGGGCCCGCCTGGCGCGTCTTTCCGTCCGACCGCACGATCCGGTTCGAGGAAATGGAATATGAAGTGCCGCGCGCTGCTGGGCTGCCGACGCTGATGGAAGCGATCGCCTATATCCGCCGCCGCAAGCTGCCGGTCGCTTTCCCATTCGAATTCCGCCTGACCGCGGGCGACGACATCTGGATGAGCCCATTCCACGCCGGCCCGGCCGCTTCCATCTCGTTCCACCAATATGCGAAGATGCCGTGGCGCGATCTGTTCACCGAAATGGAGGCCGTGCTGCGCAGCTCGGGCGGCCGCCCGCACTGGGCCAAGCGCCACACCATGACCGCCGACGATGTCGCGCGGCTCTATCCGCGCACCGGCGATTTCCTGCGCGTCCGCGAAACCGTCGATCCGGGCCAGAAGTTCGTCAATGACGACCTTGCGCGCCTGTTCGGCCTGACCCCTCCCGTCCGGAGCTGACCCACTGTGAACGACCAGGAACTGCATGCCCATCTGATCGGCCGCCAGGGTTCGCGCCATGATCTCAACACACCGGTGCTGGTGCTCGATCTTGACCGGCTGGACAGCAATATCTCCCGGATGGCGATGTTCGCGGCCGCTCACGGACTCAAGCTCCGCCCGCACGCCAAGACGCACAAGAGCGTCGACATCGCCAAGCGCCAGATAGCGGCAGGCGCAATCGGGCTGTGCTGCGCCAAGATCGGCGAGGCCGAAGCGCTGGCCGATGGTGGCATCACCGGGCTGCATATCACGTCGCCGGTCGTGCCGGCGCCTGCGGTCGATCGGCTCGCAGCGCTCAACCTGCGGTCGGCGGAGCTGATGACCGTGGTCGACAACCCCGACAATGCGCGCGCCGTCGCGCAGGCGGTCGAGCGGGCAGGGGACGCCAAATTGTCGGTGATCATCGACGTCGATCCCGGCATCCACCGCACCGGCGTTGCCTCGCCCGAGACCGCGGTCGAACTGTTCGAGACGATCCGCGCGCTACCCGCGCTGGTCTATCGCGGCGTGCAATTCTATTGCGGCTCGCACCAGCATATCCATGCCTATGCCGAGCGCGAAACGGCGATGCGCGAGCGCGCCGACTATCTCCGCACCGTCATCGCCGCGCTGACCGAAGCCGGCGGCGCGCCGGAGATCGTCACCGGGGGCGGGACGGGGACGCACCGCATCGATGCCGGCCTCGGCATCTTCACTGAACTCCAGGTCGGTTCGTACATTTTCATGGACGACGAATATCTCGCCTGCGATCTGACCGGGGAAGAGGGCGCGCCGATCCCGTTCGACACGTCGCTGATGATCGACACCAGCGTGATCAGCGCCAATACGCCGGGTCTCTTCACGCTCGACGCCGGGATCAAGTCGATGGCGACCGATGCGCCGCTACCCTCGGTGGAAACCGGGGCTCCCGACGGCGCGCGCTTCTTCCTGATGGGCGACGAACATGGCGCGGTCCTGACCCTGCCAGGCTCGCTCGCGCTCGGTGATCGCGTCTCCCTCCGCACGCCGCACTGCGACCCGACAGTCAACCTGTACGACAATTACCATGTCGTGCGTGGCCAGACGCTCGATGCTATCTGGCCAGTTTCGGGGCGAGGGCGGTCGCGGTGACTTAAATCGTCCGGCGCGGGGAGAGGTGCCGCGCGCTCTGCTTACCGCCGCGGCGCAGGCCCGGCGAACGTCACCAGACTTTCCGACCCGTCGGCGGCCACTGCCGACACGCCGACGAAATTATCGTCGATCGGGACGTTCTTCAGCACCAATTCGGTGGCGCCGGCAACATCCCGGCTCGTCGTCCAATTCTGTGTGTCGGCGCGGCGCCAGTGCACGCGATATTTCACCGCACCGTCGACCGGCTGCCAGCGCACCGTCGTGTCGCGCGACAAGGCGCCCTGGACAGTCACGCCTTCCGGCGCGGCAGGCGCGGCGGCGAGCCGGCGGATCGTCGCGATGTTGATCGCCGCCACCTTGGCCAGATAGGCGAAGTCCATCTTGTCGATCGTGTCGCCATAAGCGACGCCGTTCTCGGTCCGGACATATTGGTGCTGTCCGTCCCAGCGCTCGGCGGCGACAGTGAAGCGCACCGCCGGGTAGCCGAGTTCTAGAAAGGGCAAGTGATCACCGCCGCGCCCGAACCGGTCCGGTCGCCGCACGATGAACGCGTCGAGCCCGCCGGGAATGCTCGCCGCGACCTGGTCGATCGTCTTGGCCAGTGCGCGGCTGGGGCCGTCATCTTCGCCGCCGTTCATCCGTCGCGCGAGATCGGCTTTCAAATCCTCGCTGTCGCGAATGCCTTCGGAGAACACGCGCACGCTCTTGTTGGCGACCACGCCGTCCTTGCCGATCGAATTGCCAACGATGTCGTTGTTGAGCATTGCGGTGACCTGCCAGCCGCGCTCCTTGGCGGTGTCGGCGAGCAACTTGCCGCCCCACAATCCCTGTTCCTCGCCGGAGAACACGGCATAGACGATCGTCGCGCGGAATTTCCGCTTCGACAGGATACGCGCTGCCTCCAGAACGACGGCGACGCCCGATGCGTCGTCATTGGCGCCCGGCGCATCCGCCTTGGCATCCATGACGTCGCCGACGATCGAATCGATATGCCCGCCGACAATGATCACACGACTTGGATCGCTGCCCTTCTGAATGCCCAGCACGTCGACGATGTTCACGCCGTTGGGCGCGCGTGGTCCGGTGAAATTGCGCGCGATCGTCTCGCTCGTCAGGCATCCGCCGCAGGCCGCCCCGATCGCGTCGAACCGGGCTTTCGCCCAGGCGCGCGCCGCGCCGATACCGCGCCTGGGATCGGCGGGATCCGACAGCGAATGACGGGTGCCGAATGCGACGAGCGCGGTGACGGTTGCCTTGAGCTGGGCGGTAGAGGGCTGTTCGGCCGCCGGCGCGGCGGCGATCAGCGCAAATGGAACGGCGACCAGCGCTTTACGCATTGTTATCTCCCTTTTCGTTGGTTGGTAACTGCGCCGTGCCAAGGGGTTAGGCAAGCGACCACCGAAACCAGGTGGCGCGCATAAATAATATTCGTCGCCTCTGTAACGGATGGCACCAATGCGATTCTAATACGTTCGCTATTGTAACAGGAGGTACGCGTCATGGTCACCGAACGCGTCGTTGCGTTCGGATTCTTGACCGATCGCGACCTTAAAGTGCTGGGCAGCGGTTTCAGTCGCCACTTCCCAATAGAGAATGACAATTTGTTCGCCGACCTGATCGAACAACTCGATCGCGTCGAAATCGAACGCCTTGACCACGGTATCATTATCCGTCCGCCGGCTCGTTAGGAACGTCGCGCCGCCTAGCTCAGGCGGTCGATCGCCTCGCGATCCAGGCTGCCCGGAATCACCATGATCGGGACCGGCAGCGTTCCCGCCTCGCTTCCCGCGAAGTGGCTGACCAACGGCCCGGGCGATCCGCTCGGCGCTGCGCCCAGCACCAATGCCGCGATTTCCGGATTGCCTTCGATCGCCTCGCGAATGACCTTGGGCGCATCACCTTGTTTCAGCGTGATGGCGGGCTTCAGCCCCGATTCCTCGAACAACGTACCCGCGGCACCGGCGATGATCGCTTCGGCGTGCTGCCGGGCTTCGGCCTCGATCGTCGCCTGGACGCCGCCAAAGGCGATGAATTCCTGCGGCTCCATGATCGACAGGATCTCAACGCCGCCGCCGGTCTTGACCGCGCGCCGCGCCGCAAAGCGCAACGCGACTTCGGCTTCGGGACTGTCGTCGACCACCACCAGATAGATGCGCATGCGCGCCCGGCTCCTCTCGTTCGTGCGATAGGTGACGCGGAACGCACGCCTGCGCAAGCACCTCGGTCTTGACCCGAAGCGTGCCGGGCGCGAAGGAGCCGCTTCACAGTCCGCCTCCCCAGGACGCCCGAGAGGACGCAGAATGCCCATCGAGATCAAGATGCCCGCACTTTCACCGACGATGGAGGAGGGCACGCTGGCGAAATGGCTGGTCAAGGCCGGCGACACCGTCAAGTCGGGCGACCTGATGGCCGAGATCGAAACTGACAAGGCGACGATGGAGTTCGAAGCCGTCGACGAAGGCGTCATCGCCGAGATCGTCGTTCCTGAGGGCACTGACAATGTGAAGGTGGGTCAGGTCATCGCGATTCTGGCGGTCGAGGGTGAGGATGCCTCCGCCGCTAAGGCTGCCCCCAAGGCCGATGCGCCGAAAGCGGAAGCCCCGAAGGCTGACGCTGCTCCCGCTCCGTCGCCGGTGCCTGCATCCGCAGCTCCAGCCGCGACACCTGCTCCAGCATCCGCGCCCGCTGCGGCGGGCGACCGCGTCAAGGCGAGCCCGCTCGCGCGCCGCGTCGCTGCCGAAAAGGGCGTCGACATCGCATCGGTGACTGGCTCCGGTCCCAACGGCCGCATCGTTCGCGCCGATGTCGAGGGTGCGAAGGCCGGCACCGCCCCGGCAGCCGCCGCGCCGGCAGAGGCAGCGGCTGCGCCGGCACCGGCCAAGCCCGCCGCGATCCCCGATATCCCGCACGAGGCGACCAAGCTGTCGAACGTGCGTAAGACGATCGCGCGCCGCCTGACCGAATCGAAGCAGCAGGTCCCGCACATCTATTTGACGGTCGACATCCGTCTCGACGCGCTGCTCAAGCTGCGCGCCGACCTCAACAAGAGTCTTGAGTCGCGCGGCGTGAAGCTCTCGGTCAACGACCTGCTGATCAAGGCGCTCGCCGCCTCGTTGATCCAGGTGCCCAAGTGCAACGTGATGTTCACGCCCGACCAGTTGATCAGCTTCCAGCGGGCGGATATTTCGGTAGCGGTCTCGACACCCTCGGGTCTGATCACGCCGATCATCACCCACGCCGATACCAAGGGCGTCGCGACGATCTCGACCGAGATGAAGGATCTCGCAACGCGCGCCCGCGACAACAAGCTAAAACCCGAGGAATATCAGGGCGGCACCGCGTCGATCTCGAACATGGGCATGTTCGGGATCAAGCAGTTCGAGGCGGTAATCAATCCGCCCCAGGGCATGATCATGGCGATTGGCGCTGGAGAGAAGCGCCCGTACATCGTTGACGATGCGCTGGGCGTCGCCACCGTGATGTCGGCGACCGGCAGCTTCGATCATCGTGCGATCGACGGGGCCGACGGCGCTGAGCTGATGCAGGCGTTCAAGGCGCTGATCGAAGCACCGCTCGGCATGCTTGCCTGAGGCACGGACGATGTCCGCGCGGACTCTTGCCGAGGCGTGTTACATGGTCGCCAGCGCGATCGTGACGTACCTCATCACCGCGACGGCGGCGTGGGGCTATCCGCAGGGTGCGGCGACGATCTGGCCGATCGGCCTGGTCGCGATGGCGTTCGTGATCGGTTTCGGATTCAAGCCGTTCCTCCTTTCGTGGCGAGCCGACCGCGCCGGGCGGCGCGACGCGTGAGCGCCTCTGCCTCGTTCACTCCGCCGGCGCGTGACCCCGCGATCCGGGTCACGGCGATGCCCGCCGACGCCAATGCCTATGGCGACATTTTCGGCGGCTGGCTGATGAGCCTGATGGACTCCGCCGCCGGACTGGTCGCCGCGCGCCACTCGCACGGCCGTGCCGTCACCATCGCGATGGACGGCATGCAGTTCCACGCTCCGGTCCATATCGGCGACGAAGTGTCGGTCTATGCGCAACTGGCCAAGGTCGGGCGCACCTCGATGACGATCGATGTCGAATGCTGGGCGCGCGATCGCCACCGCGACGATCACCGCAAGGTGACCGAAGCGCGCTTCACGTTCGTCGCGATCGATCAGGATCGCAAACCGCGGCCGGTAATCGTCGAATGAACGGCGCGCCGGTCTCTCCGCCCGAACGCATGCCCGATATCCGCGTGACGGTGATGGCCGCCGACGCCAATCCCTATGGCACCGCGTTTGTCGGCTGGCTGTTCGGCCAGATGTCGCTCGCCGGCGGCAGCCTAGCCTCGCGCCGTACCGGCAAGCGCGCGCCAGTCGTCGCCGCAGACGGCTTCAAATTCCTGGCTCCCGCCGATATCGGCGACGAATTGTCTGTCTGGGCCGAAGTGGTGGGCGAGGGGCGTACCTCGCTGACCATCGCCACCCAAGCCTGGAAGCGCGACCGTCATGGCGAGGCGATGGCTAAGGTCGCGGAAGGGCGGTTCGTATTTGTCGGCGTTGGTGATGTTCGCCAGGACATGGTCTGATGCCTCCGCGCTTCCCATATTCTCTTCGATACTAAGCAAGGACCTCCCCAGTGGCTGAAACCTATGACCTCATCGTCCTCGGCTCCGGGCCCGGCGGCTATGTCGCGGCGATCCGTGCGGCACAGCTCGGGCTCAAGACCGCTATCGTCGAGCGCGAATTGCTCGGCGGCATCTGCCTCAACTGGGGGTGCATTCCGACCAAGGCGCTGCTGCGCTCGGCCGAAATCTATCATTATATGCAGCACGCCAAGGATTACGGGCTGGTCGCCGACAAGATCAGCGCCGATCTCGACGCGGTAGTGAAACGCTCGCGCGGTGTCGCCAAGCAACTCAATCAGGGCGTCACGCACCTGATGAAGAAGAACAAGATCACCGTCCACATGGGCACCGGCAAGCTGACGGGGAAGGGCAAACTGACCGTCACCGCGGAGGACGGCAAGACGACCGAGCTGACCGCGAAGAACATCATCGTCGCAACCGGCGCGCGTGCCCGCGACCTGCCGTTCGCCAAGACCGACGGCAAGCACATCTGGACCTATCGCCACGCCATGACGCCGAGCGAAATGCCGTCGAAGCTGCTGGTGATCGGCTCGGGCGCGATCGGTATCGAGTTCGCCAGCTTCTACAAAGACATGGGCGCGGACGTTACCGTGGTCGAGATGCTCGACCGGGTGGTCCCGGTCGAGGACGCCGACGTTTCCGCTTTTCTCGAAAAGGCGCTCAAGAAGCAGGGCATGACGATCATGACCAAGGCAGGCGTCGACAAGCTCGACGTTACTGCCAGCGGCGTGAAGGCGTCGATCAAGGACAAGGACGGCAAGGTTACGACCGCCGAGTTCAGCCACGTCATCGTCGCGATCGGCATCCTGCCCAACACCGAGAATATCGGCCTGGAAGAATTGGGCGTGAAGACTGACCGCGGCCACATCGTCACCGACGGAATGTGCAAGACCAATGTCGATGGCCTCTACGCGATCGGCGACGTCACGCAGCCGCCCTGGCTGGCGCACAAGGCGAGCCATGAAGGCGTGATCGCGGTCGAGGCGATCGCCGGCAAGCATCCGCACGCGATGGACCCGCTGAACATCCCCGGCTGTACCTACTGCCATCCGCAGATTGCCAGCGTCGGCCTGACCGAAGCCAAGGCCAAGGAAGCCGGCTATGAGGTGAAGGTCGGCAACTTCCCCTTCATCGGCAATGGCAAGGCGATCGCGCTGGGCGAGGCCGAGGGTTTCGTGAAGACGGTGTTCGATGCCAAGACCGGCGAATTGCTGGGCGCGCACATGATCGGCGCCGAAGTGACCGAGCTGATCCAGGGCTACACGATCGGCAAGACCGGCGAACTGACCGAAGCCGAGTTCATGGAAACGGTGTTCCCGCACCCGACCTTGAGCGAGATGATGCACGAGAGCGTGCTCGGCGCTTACGGTCGAGCGCTGCACATCTGACGCGATCCGGCCTGCGGACGAACTTACCACCGGCCGCATCTATCCGGTCGCGGATCAACCGGGGCGAGGTCGCGCTCAAACCCTCCGCTGGGAGTCGCGTCGCCGCGCGCGATGTGCTGATCTGTGTAGATGGGGAAATTGGGTCGATTCTGGCCCTTATGGGCGGCATTGCTACTCGCCGCGACGATGATCGCGGCGGGATGGCCGGGGCTCGCCCAATATGACAGCGTCGAGCAATTCCGGCAGGTATTGAGCGGCCGGTATGACGACTGGCATCCGCCGGTCATGGCGCGACTCTGGTCGCTGCTCCATGTCCTAGGCGGTGGCGCCGGCCCGATGATGGCCCTGCAGATTGCGCTTTATTGGCTGGGGCTCGGCTTGATCGCCGGCGGATTGGCGCGAACCGACCGTCCGCGCGCGGCGGTGCTGGTATTGGCAGTCGGTGCGCTCCCCGGCTTTGCGGTGTGGCAATGGGCCGTGCTCAAGGACGTTCAGATGGTTGCCGCGATGCTGGCGGCGGTCGGCATCGTCGGATGGTGGCGCCTTCGCGGTAGGCGCGTGCCGCTGGTTGCTGTGGCGATCGCGATCCTCCTGTTGGGCTATGCGACATTGGTCCGTGCCAATGCGTTGTTCGCGACCGTGCCGCTGGCGGCGATGCTGCTGCCGCGTGGAGGCTGGCCAGCGCGGCTGTTGCTGGCGTTCGCGGGGATAGCCGCGATTGTCGCGCTGACCCCGTTGATCGACGCCGACCTGTTTGGCGCAGCGCCGAGTGGCGTGCGCGCGACCGAACCGCTGTTCGATCTCGCGGCCATCGCGGTGCGTACCGGGGATACTGACGCGACCGGGATCGATCCGGCGGGAATCGCGGCGCTGCGGCGCGGTCGGTGCGTGAAGACCTATTTCTGGGATACGCTGGGCGATGGCCCATGCGCGGACGCAATCGAGGATCTGGCGTCCCAGCCGGTCGGCGCGATGTATCTGCAACTTGCTTATGCCGCGATCCGCCATCCGGTCGCCTATGCCCAGCATCGACTGGCGCATTTCAACATGACGCAGCGTTGGCTGGTTGGCCGGGGGCTGATGGACGCTTGGCCGCCGTCGCAGTCCCAGCCCAATAAGCAGGGGTTGGGCGATCCCGGGCCGCCGGCGTCATGGTGGATCGAAACGACTAAGGCGCTGGCCGATACGCCACTCGGCTGGCCGATCGCCTGGCTGGCGCTCGCCGTAGCCGCGTTGGTCGAGGCGCTACGGCGTGCCGCCTCGCCGTTGCGCGATCTGGCATTGGCCCTGGTGATATCTGCACTCGCGCTCGAGGCGAGCTTCATCGCGATCAGCATCGCCGCTGACTTGCGTTACCATTTGTGGCCGATGATCGCAGCTGCGCTCGGTGTCATCCTGCTGTTCGTCGAAACGCGGCCGCCGCGGCGTATGCTGGTCGCGAGCGCGCTTTCACTGGCGCTGGTGATCGCAAGCGGCATAACCGCGCGAGCTATCCTGCCGCTCGCGCCGAACGGCTATCCCGAGATGTTGGCGAGCTAAAGCCTGGCGAATTCGGCGAGCAAGGGCTGATACTCTTCCATCGACGGGAATTGCGCGTACGAATGCGGCGCATCGACGAGCGCCCAGGGCAAGGCCTCGCTGGTGTAGCTCTGGACGAATGGCGTAACCCAGCTCGGATCGTCCAGCATCGTCGCGCGCACGTTGACGAAGCCCATGTCGGGCTCGAAATCGGTATAGACCCAGCTCTTGCAGCGATCGCAGTGCTGATGGTGCAGCCGTTCGCCATGCAACCCGCCGATCACCGTCTCGCCCTTGATCAGCGCGAATCCCCCGCGCGGCACTGCCACGCTGGTCGAATAGGCGCCGCCGGTCATTTTCTGGCATCCGGCGCAATGGCAGATTCCGGTGAACATCGGCGGCGCACTGATCCGGAAGCGAACCTCGCCGCAGCGGCATCCTCCCTCCATCGGCAATGTCCACTTCGCCATTCCATTCCTCCATGCCTTGGGGCAGCCTGATCCTAACAAATAAGGGGAGCAAAGAGGATGCAGACTTTCGCGATCTTGTGGCCGGCGATCGCGCTCGCGGCGCTCAGCTTCGTGGTGATGGTGTGGGTAGCGGTCGCACGGACCGGTCACATGAAGAGAAACCCGCCGCGCCCCGACGATCTCGCGACGGGCGAAGCAGCGATGCGCTATTTCCAGCCGGTCGAGATGCCCGCGAACAACCTCCGCAACCTGTTCGAAGCGCCGGTGCTGTTCTTCGCCCTTATCCCGCTATTGCTGATCACGCATCAGGCCGGCCATGCGCAGGTGGCGCTCGCCTGGGTCTATGTCGCGCTGCGCGTGGTCCATAGCATCGGCCACGTCGTGCTGCGCAAGGTGTCGGTCCGCGCACCCGCTTTCTGGGTGTCGGTGCTCGTGCTGATGGCGATGTGGATCGGCTTCGCGATCGATATCGCCGGCGCCCAAACCGCTTATGACGCGGCGATCGACAACATGACGATCTAATCGCAGGGAGTCAGGCTGCTTCCTCTTCGCTCGGCGCGTCGATCATCTTGAATTCGCGCGGCGCGCCCAGCACCGGCGTGACCGTCGCAGCCGCCGCGGCGGCCTGCGCGGAGAAATGCTTCAGGCGACCGTCGACATGGGCGCCGGTTTCAAGCGAGATCGTCTCATATTCGACATCGCCGGTGATCCGCGCACCCGCTTCGACCGTCAGCTGGCGGATCGACACCGCACCCTCGATCCGGCCGGCGATGCGCGCATTCTCGGCGCGGACCTGGCCCTGGATCAGCGCCTCGCTTCCGACGACCAGGCTGCCACAATCGAGATCGCCCTCGATCCGTCCCTCGATGTGCAGATCAGCCGAAGCGCGGACATTGCCGGTCACGACGACATCGGGACCGATCACCGAGAAGCCGGCACCCGAGCTGCCGTTGGTCCGGCGCGCCGTGGCGGCCGCGGGCTGATAGGTCGACGCCGGCGCGTTGTCCCGCTTGTTGAACATCCCATACCCCCTTTGCGAATCCCGAGTCTCGCGCGCCAGCCTAGCGAACTCCGCATCAGGCGGGATAGGCGCGAAACGGGTTGAGCGGCAGGCCGTTGTCATTCGCGGGCGAGACGAGGAACTGGCGGCCAAGTAGCAGAGTGGCGCCAATCATCGGAACCGCGCCTGCCATCGCCCACGCCTCCATTCCGGTTAGATGGCTGGCCAGCCCGAGCATCGTTCCAGTGACGACCAGGGCAGCGACCGTCCAGGATCGCCGGTCCTCGAGCAGAAGCGCGGTCAGCACGGCGAGCGCGGTGACCGGGAGGAAGCTGTTCCAGTGCATGCCGGGCAGCAGCCCGACCAGGATCAGGCTTGTCGCCGTGCCGTTCGCCACCATGTCGCGATCGGTTGGGCGGCGCCACGCGAAACGCGCGGTCAGCCAGGCGGCGGTGCCGATGGCTGACGCCAAGGCGAGGCCGGCGAAGGGCAGGTGATTGATCCAGGGCATCGCCTGAAGGATCGCCCATACCGACGGCGCATCGTTCGACAGCCGCGGCGATGCGCCGGCCAGGCCGACATAGACTGTCGACAGATCGGTCCAGGGCAGACCGGCGAATCGAAGCGCGGTCTCGGCGAGCAGGAAGGTGAAGGGGGCGATCAACCAGAGCCGAAGCGCCCGCCGTGCGATGAGGAAACCGACCATGAGCGGCAGCAACGTCGCGTTGATCGGGCTGCTGGCAATGGCGAGGCCGGCGAGCGCCAGCATCATCGCATGGGGCGCCGGCCTGCCTGCACCCGCCATTACGGGAATGTGGATGCCGTCGCGTTGCATGGTGGCGTCTTACGGTGCGTCGGTTAGCGCTCGGTAAAGGCGAGCTGGGTAGAGGCGTCTGGTTCCCCTCGCCAAATCGAATTATCGCTCCCATATGGATCGGGGTGGTCGCCTGATAGCTGTCACGATTGCGGCATCGGGGCTCGGATTGCTCTTTCACCCCCGTTGACCGTTTCCGACTCCCCGTCTATAGGCGCGCCCGCTCACTCGGCAGTTTTGCCGCGCGAGTAAGAGCTGAACGTTGCCGGAAGACACGGACCCGGGAAGCCGAAAGGCGCTCCCTCGGTCCTTTTTCGTATTCGCTAACAATGGCTCCCGGCAAAGTAACCGCCAGACGTCTCTGGTAACATAAAGGTGAAGGGCTTCATGCCGACGATTAACCAGTTGGTCCGCAAGGGCCGTGATCCGCAGAAGGCCAAGTCGAAGGTCCCTGCGATGGAGCAGAACCCGCAAAAGCGCGGCGTCTGCACCCGCGTCTATACGACGACTCCGAAGAAGCCGAACTCGGCTTTGCGCAAGGTGGCCAAGGTTCGCCTGACCAACCAGCGCGAGGTCATCAGCTACATCCCCGGTGAAGGCCACAACCTTCAGGAGCATTCGGTGGTTCTGATCCGTGGCGGCCGTGTGCGCGACCTTCCCGGTGTGCGCTACCACGTGCTCCGCGGCGTGCTCGACACGCAGGGTGTGAAGGATCGCAAGCAGAGCCGTTCGAAGTACGGCGCGAAGCGTCCGAAGTAATCACACAGCCAGAGTAAGCCCCGGACGGGTTCCGGATCGGCTGAAGTTTGTAAAGGAAAGTTCAAGATGGCTCGTCGTCGTCGTCCCGAAAAGCGGGAAATCCTGCCTGATCCCAAGTTTGGGGATGAGGTGCTGTCGAAGTTCATGAATTCGGTGATGCTGGACGGTAAGAAGTCGGTCGCCGAAGGCATCGTCTATACCGCGCTCGACACCGTCGAAGCCCGCGCCAAGAAGGACCCGCTCGCGGTGTTCCACGAAGCGCTCAACAACATCAAGCCGGGCATCGAGGTCCGCAGCCGCCGTGTCGGCGGTGCGACCTACCAGGTTCCGGTCGACGTTCGTCCGGAGCGTGCTCAGGCGCTCGCGATCCGCTGGCTGATCACGGCCGCGCGTTCGCGCTCGGAAAACACCATGTCGGCTCGCCTGTCGGGCGAGCTGCTCGACGCGTCGAACAACCGCGGCAACGCGGTCAAGAAGCGCGAAGACACCCATCGCATGGCCGAAGCGAACCGCGCTTTCAGCCATTATCGCTGGTAATAAGACTGGATCGGCCGGTTCCGCTGCGGCGGGGCCGGTGATCTGGCATTGGTAATTTAATTACCTACATAGCGGGCAGCCGGATCGGCCGGCTCCCCACATTCCAAGGAAGCTACGACCATGGCCCGCAGCCATCCGCTCGACCGCTATCGCAACATCGGCATCATGGCGCACATCGACGCCGGCAAGACGACGACGACCGAGCGCATCCTCTATTACACCGGCAAGTCCTACAAGATCGGCGAAGTGCACGAAGGCACCGCGACGATGGACTGGATGGAGCAGGAGCAGGAGCGCGGGATCACGATCACGTCGGCCGCGACAACGTGCTTCTGGCGCGCCGAAGAGGGTAACGGCGAAGAGCATCGCATCAACATCATCGACACGCCGGGCCACGTCGACTTCACCATCGAAGTCGAGCGTTCGCTGCGCGTGCTCGACGGTGCGGTTGCGTGTTTCGACGGCGTTGCCGGCGTCGAGCCGCAGTCGGAGACCGTGTGGCGTCAGGCGGAGAAGTACAAGGTTCCGCGGATGTGCTTCGTCAACAAGCTCGACCGCACCGGCGCCAATTTCGAGCGCTGCGTGGAGATGATCAAGGATCGTCTCGGCGCTCGTCCGCTCGTCCTCTATCTCCCGATCGGTATCGAAGGCGGGTTCAAGGGCCTGGTCGACCTCGTCCAGAACCGCGCGATCATCTGGCTCGAAGAGTCGCTGGGCGCGAAGTTCGAATATCGGGACATCCCTGATGACCTGAAGGACGCCGCCGCTGCCGCGCGCGCCGAACTGATCGAGGCCGTTGTCGAGCAGGACGACGCCGTCATGGAGAAGTTCTTCGAAGGCGAAGAGCCCGATCCCGCGACGATCAAGAAGCTGATCCGCAAGGGCACGCTGAACTTCTCGTTCGTGCCCGTGCTGTGCGGCTCGGCGTTCAAGAACAAGGGTGTTCAGCCCTTGCTCGACGCCGTGGTCGACTATCTGCCGAGCCCGCTCGACGTTCCCGCCATCAAGGGCGTCAAGCTCGACGGCGAGACCCCGGACGAGCGTCCGTCGTCGGATGAGGCGCCGTTCTCGGCACTGGCGTTCAAGATCATGAACGACCCGTTCGTCGGCACGCTGACCTTCGCGCGCATCTATTCGGGCAAGCTCGAAGCCGCGTCGCAGGTGGTCAACTCGGTCAAGGACAAGAAGGAAAAGGTCGGTCGCATGCTGTTGATGCATGCCAACAGCCGTGAAGACATCACCGAGGCGTTTGCCGGGGACATCGTCGCGCTGGCCGGTCTCAAGGACACCACGACGGGCGACACCCTGTGCGCGGGCGACAAGCCGATCATTCTCGAGCGGATGGAGTTCCCGGACCCCGTCATCGAGCTGTCGGTGGAACCCAAGACCAAGGCCGACCAGGAGAAGATGGGCGTCGCGCTCAATCGTCTCGCTCGCGAGGACCCGTCGTTCCGCGTGTCGACCGATCACGAATCGGGCCAGACCATCATCAAGGGGATGGGCGAACTCCATCTCGAGATCCTGGTCGACCGCATGAAGCGCGAGTTCAAGGTCGAGGCCAATGTCGGCGCCCCGCAGGTCGCGTATCGCGAATATCTGGGGAAGAAGGTCGATATCGACTACACGCACAAGAAGCAGTCGGGCGGCTCGGGCCAGTTCGGCCGCGTCAAGGTGACCGTGGTCCCCGGTGAGCGTGGTTCGGGCTTCCAGTTCTTCGACGAGATCAAGGGCGGCAATATTCCCAAGGAATATATCCCCTCGGTCGAGAAGGGCATGCGCGAGACGGCGGAAACCGGATCGCTGATCGGCTTCCCGATCATCGACTTCGAAGTCCACCTGACCGACGGCGCCTATCACGACGTCGACTCGTCGGCGCTGGCGTTCGAAATCTGCGCGCGTGGCGCGATGCGTGAAGCGGCCCAGAAGGCCGGCATCAAGCTGCTCGAGCCGATCATGAAGGTCGAAGTCGTCACCCCGGAAGATTATCTGGGCGACGTCATCGGCGACATGAACAGCCGCCGTGGCCAGATCCAGGGCACCGACGCACGCGGCAACGCGCAGACCGTCGAGGCAATGGTCCCGCTCGCCAACATGTTCGGCTATGTGAACCAGCTCCGCTCGTTCACCCAGGGTCGCGCGAGCTACTCGATGCAGTTCTCGCACTATGACGAAGTGCCGCAGAACGTGGCTGATGAAGTGAAGGCGAAGCTGGCCTGAGGCGCTTGAGCGCGCGGGGCTGGCATTACTGAAAAACACCCGCTATTGGGCCGCCTTCGCGCGAGTCCCGATAGCGGGCCCACGAAACGATTTTCCAGAAGGTAGGGAAAAATGGCGAAGGCAAAGTTTGAGCGGAACAAGCCGCACATGAACATCGGCACCATCGGTCACGTCGACCATGGCAAGACGTCGCTGACCGCGGCGATCACCAAGGTTCTGGCCGAGACCACCGGCGGCACCGCAGTCGATTTCGCCAACATCGACAAGGCGCCGGAAGAGCGTGAGCGCGGCATCACCATCTCGACGGCGCACGTCGAGTATGAGACCGCCAACCGCCACTATGCGCACGTCGATTGCCCGGGCCACGCCGACTATGTGAAGAACATGATCACCGGCGCCGCGCAGATGGACGGCGCGATCCTGGTCGTGTCGGCGACCGACGGCCCGATGCCGCAGACTCGCGAGCACATCCTGCTCGCGCGCCAGGTCGGCGTGCCGGCGATGGTCGTGTTCATGAACAAGGTCGACCTGGTCGACGACGAAGAGATCCTGGAGCTCGTCGAGCTCGAGGTTCGCGAGCTGCTGTCGGCTTACGACTTCCCGGGTGACGATATTCCGATCATCAAGGGCTCGGCGACTGCCGCGCTCAGTGGTTCGGACGCGAAGCTCGGCCAAGAAGCCGTTCTCGAGCTGATGAAGGCGGTCGACGAATATCTGCCGCAGCCCGAGCGTCCGCTCGACAAGCCGTTCATGATGCCGATCGAAGACGTGTTCTCGATCTCGGGTCGCGGCACCGTCGTGACCGGCCGCGTCGAGACCGGTATCGTCAAGGTTGGTGAGGAAGTCGAGATCGTCGGCATCCACCCGGACGTCCGCAAGACCACCGTCACCGGCGTTGAAATGTTCCGCAAGCTGCTCGATCAGGGCCAGGCCGGCGACAACATCGGTGCGCTGATCCGCGGCGTCGGTCGTGAAGAAGTCGAGCGTGGCCAGGTTCTGGCCAAGCCGGGTTCGATCACCCCGCACACCGACTTCAACTCGGAAGTGTACGTCCTGTCGAAGGACGAAGGCGGCCGTCACACGCCGTTCTTCGCGAACTATCGTCCGCAGTTCTACTTCCGCACCACGGACGTCACCGGCACCGTCGAGCTGCCGGCCGGCACCGAAATGGTCATGCCGGGCGACAACGTCGCGCTGGGCGTGAAGCTGATCGCGCCGATCGCCATGGACGTCGGCCAGCGCTTCACCATCCGTGAGGGTGGCCGTACCGTCGGTTCGGGCATCGTCAGCGGCATCAGCAAGTAAGCTGATCCCCAAAACGACCGCCCCGGCGCCCAAAAAAAGGGCGCCGGGGCGGTTGCTTTTTGTAGGAAGCGCCTGTATCCGCGCGCCTCCAGTTTAGTTTGAAACAGCAAGAGGTGGTCTCGCCCACTTCGTCACCCCAGCGAAAGCTGGGGTCTCAAGCCGCCCGGGCATTGTCCGAGTGGTACAAGGTCCCAGCTTTCGCTGGGATGACGGAGGGAGCAAGGTAACCGCCCCGCTCTTTGGCATCGGTAGGAACCATGGACAGCAATATTCGCATTCGCCTGAAGGCGTTCGATCATCGTGTGCTCGATCAGGCGACCGGCGACATCGCCGACACCGCCCGACGTACCGGCGCGCTTATCCGTGGTCCGATCCCGTTGCCGACGCGCATCGAGAAGTTCACCGTGAACCGCGGTCCGCACATCGACAAGAAGTCGCGCGAGCAGTTCGAGGTGCGCACCTACAAGCGTATGCTGGACATCGTTCAGCCGACTCCGCAGACCGTCGACGCGCTGATGAAGCTCGACCTCGCCGCAGGCGTTGACGTCGAAATCAAGCTCGCCTGAGCGAGTTTGGCCTAACCCTCGCGAAAGCGGGGGTGGCCGGTTGACGAGGCGCTCTGCTTCGACTATCGGCGCTGCTCCCGCGGTTGACCAATCGGTCCTGCGGGACGCTGACAAATAGAGATACCGCTGATCTTCTGATCAGGACAGCGTCTCCCGTCACGTTCCCTGGCTCAGGCCATCGAACACCCAGCCCGGGACGGGGGCTCGCTTCGCATTTCCGGGCTGGACCGATCGGTGCTCGTCGCCGGTCACAAGCACCCTTGGGATGGTCCCTTGGGTGCCTCTGTTATGGAGTGAACAGATCATGCGCACTGGCGTGATCGCGAAGAAGTTGGGGATGACCCGCCTGTTCCAGGACGACGGCCGCCACGTGCCGGTCACTGTTCTGTCGCTCGAAGGGCTGCAGGTTATCTCCCGTCGCGAAATTGATAAGGACGGCTACACCGCCGTTCAGCTCGGGGCCGGCACGGCGAAGGCGAAGAACGTCGCCAAGCCGCAGCGCGGTCATTTCGGCAAGGCGGAAGTCGAGCCCAAGGCGATCGTCGCGGAATTCCGCGTTGACGCGGATGGCTTGCTCGATGTCGGCGCCGAAATCTCGGCCGACCATTATGTCGCCGGCCAGATCGTCGATATCCAGGGCAAGACCCAGGGTAAGGGCTTCCAGGGCGGCATGAAGCGCTGGGGCTTCGGTGGTCTGCGCGCGACGCACGGCGTCTCGGTCTCGCACCGTTCGCTCGGTTCGACCGGTCAGCGCCAGGATCCGGGCAAGGTCTTCAAGAACAAGAAGATGGCCGGCCACATGGGTGACAAGTATCGCACCCAGCAAAATCTCGAGATCGTCGGTACCGACGTCGAGCGCGGCCTGATCTTCGTGAAGGGCTCCGTGCCCGGCTCGAAGGGCGGCTGGCTGTTCGTCAAGGACTCCGTCAAGGTCGCCCGCCACGCCGACGCGCCGTTCCCGGCCGGGCTGAAGCAGGCCGCCAACAGCAACAACGCTCCCGCAGAGACGCCCGCCGAGACGGTGGACGCCCCTGAGGCGACCGAAGGCCAGGAGGGCTGAACGTGAAGGTCAAGGTTCAATCCTTCGACGCCAAGGCGAAGGCCGCGGACATCGAGCTCAACGACGAGGTCTTCGGTCTCGATCCGCGCGCCGACATCCTGCACCGCGTCGTCACCTGGCAGCTCGAAAAGCGCCGTGCGACCGCACGCGGCACGCGTGAGCGCGCCGACGTCGCCCGCACCGGCAAGAAGTATGGTCGCCAGAAGGGCGGCGGTACCGCTCGTCACGGCGATCGCCGCGCCCCGATCTTCATCGGTGGTGGTAAGGCTCACGGCGCCCGCGTTCGCGACTTCAATCCGTCGCTGAACAAGAAGATCCGTGCGCTCGGCCTCAAGATGGCGCTGTCGACCCATGCCAAGGCCGGGTCGCTGATTGTCATGGACTCAATTGCCATCGACGGCGGCAAGACCAAGGCGCTCAAGGGCAACCTCGAGAAGATCGGCTTCGGCAAGACCGCGTTGGTGATCGATGGCGACGCCGTCGAGAACACCTTCGCGCTCGCCGCCGGCAACCTTCGGGAGATCAACGTTCTCCCGGCCGCCGGCGCCAACGTCTACGACATCCTGAAGCATGACACGCTGGTGCTGACGCGCGCTGCGGTCGAGAAGCTGGAGGCGCGTTTCAATGGCTAAGAAGCCGACCAAAAGCGCGGTCGATATCCGTCACTATGACGTGATCGTCGCCCCGCACATCACCGAGAAGTCGACGCTCGTCAGCGAGCAGAACGCGGTGGTGTTCAAGGTTGCGGGCGACGCGACCAAGCCGGAGATCAAGGCTGCCGTCGAGGCGCTGTTCAATGTCAGCGTGTCGAAGGTCAACACGATCGTCCAGAAGGGCAAGACCAAGAAGTGGAAGGGCGCTCCCTATACGCGCTCTGACATGAAGAAGGCGATTGTCACCCTCAAGGAAGGTCAGTCGATCGACGTGACCGAAGGGGTCAAGGCGTAATGGCACTCAAGCATTACAACCCGACGAGCCCGGCGCGCCGTGGCTTGATCCTCGTCGACCGTTCGGCGCTGTACAAGGGCAAGCCTGTCAAGGCGCTGACCGAAGGCAAGCGCAAGACCGGCGGCCGCAACAACAAGGGCCATGTCACCTCGCGCGGCATCGCCGGCGGTCACAAGCAGCGTTATCGTATCATCGATTTCAAGCGCCGCCTGTGGGACGTCGACGGCACCGTCGAGCGGATCGAATACGATCCCAACCGTACCGCGTTCATCGCCCTGGTGAACTATGGCGCGGGTGAAGATGGCAAGGATCGCGTCGCTTACATCATCGCGCCGCAGCGTCTCGCCGTTGGCGACAAGGTTGTCGCGGGCAAGAAGACCGACGTGAAGCCGGGCAACGCCATGGAGCTGGGCCAGATGCCGGTCGGCACCATCGTCCACAACGTGGAGATGAAGCCGGGCAAGGGTGGTCAGATCGCACGGTCGGCCGGGACCTATGTCCAGGTCGTCGGTCGCGACCGCGGGATGGTGATCGTTCGCCTCAACTCGGGCGAGCAGCGTTACATTCCGGCGGATTGCATGGCGACGGTCGGTGCGGTGTCCAACCCGGACAACCAGAACACCAACCTCGGCAAGGCCGGCCGCAATCGTTGGAAGGGCATCCGCCCGCTGACGCGCGGCGTCGCCAAGAACCCGGTCGACCACCCGCACGGCGGTGGTGAAGGCCGGACCTCGGGCGGCCGTCATCCGGTCACCCCGTGGGGCAAGCCGACCAAGGGTGCCCGCACCCGTCACAACAAGCAGACCGACAAGTTCATCATCCGGTCGCGTCACGCGAAGAAGAAGGGCTAACCGCTCATGGCTCGTTCCGTTTGGAAAGGTCCGTTCGTCGACCTCAGCCTTCTCAAGAAGGCCGAAGTCGCTCAGGAATCGACTGCCCGTAGTGGCCCGATCAAGACCTGGTCGCGTCGCTCGACCATCCTGCCGCAGTTCGTCGGCCTGACCTTCAGCGTCTACAACGGCCGCAAGTTCGTGCCGGTGTCGGTCAATGAGGACATGGTCGGCATGAAGCTCGGCGAGTTCGCGCCGACCCGGTATTTCCCGGGTCACGCCGCCGACAAGAAGGGCAAGCGTTAAGATGTCGAAGCCTAAGTCTCCCCGCAAGGTCGGCGACAAGGAAGCGCTGGCCGTCGCTACCCAGATTCGTGGGTCGGCGCAGAAGCTCAACCTCGTCGCGGGTCTGATCCGCGGCCGCAAGGCCGGCGACGCGCTCAACATCCTCGCTTTCTCCAAGAAGGGAATGGCGATCGATGCGCGCAAGGTGCTCGCCTCGGCGATCGCCAACGCGGAAAACAACCACAACCTCGATGTCGACGCTCTCGTCGTCGCCGAGGCGTCGGTCGGCAAGTCGATCACGATGAAGCGCTTCGCGACCCGCGGCCGTGGCAAGTCCACCCGCATCCTGAAGCCGTTTTCGCGCCTTCGCATCGTCGTCCGCGAGCAGGAAGAAGCATAATGGGTCACAAGAGCAATCCGATCGGCCTGCGCCTGCAGATCAACCGTACCTGGGACAGCCGCTGGTTCGCGGAAGGTCAGGATTACGGCAAGCTCCTCCTCGAGGACCTCAAGATCCGCAAGTACATCGTCGACACGCTGCCCCAGGCGGCGATCTCGAAGGTCGTGATCGAGCGCCCGGCCAAATTGTGCCGCGTGTCGATCTATGCCGCGCGCCCCGGCGTGATCATCGGCAAGAAGGGCACCGACATCGAAAAGCTGCGGCGCAAGCTCGGCTCGATGACGGGCTCGGACGTGTCGCTGAACATCGTCGAGATCCGCAAGCCCGAGATCGACGCCAAGCTCGTCGCGCAGGGCATTGCCGACCAGCTCGAGCGTCGTATCGCCTTCCGTCGCGCCATGAAGCGCGCGGTGCAGTCGGCGATGCGTCTGGGTGCCGACGGCATCCGCGTGCAGTGCGGCGGCCGTCTCGGCGGCGCCGAGATCGCGCGCACCGAAAGCTATCGTGAGGGCCGGGTGCCGCTGCACACGCTGCGCGCCCACCTCGATTATGCCGAAGCGCAGGCGCACACCGCTTACGGTGTCTGCGGCGTCAAGGTGTGGGTCTTCAAGGGCGAGATTCTCGGCCATGACCCGATGGCGCAGGAGCGGTTGATGATGGAGGCTCAGACCTCCGGCGTGCGCCCGGCGCGCGACGACCGCCGCTAAGGACAACAGGACATGCTGCAACCAAAACGCACCAAGTTCCGCAAGGCGTTCAAGGGCCGGATTCACGGCGACGCCAAGGGCGGCGCGACGCTGAATTTCGGCTCCTACGGGCTGAAGGCGATGGAGCCGGAGCGGATCACCGCGCGCCAGATCGAGGCGGCTCGCCGCGCGATCACGCGTCACATCAAGCGCCAGGGGCGTTTGTGGATCCGCATCTTCCCGGACGTTCCCGTCTCGTCGAAGCCGGCCGAAGTCCGCATGGGCTCGGGTAAGGGTTCGCCGGAATTCTGGGCAGCGCGGGTCAAGCCCGGCCGCATCCTGTTCGAGCTGGACGGCGTTCCTGGCCCGCTGGCCGCGGAAGCGTTCGAGCGCGCGGCGATGAAGCTGCCGATCAAGACGAAGGTCGTGGCGCGCCTCGGCGACACCTCGCACCTCGGAGGCGAGTAAGATGGCGAACAAGATCGATTATAGCGGCATGGACGAGCAGACGCTCGACCAAGAGCTGGGCAATCTGAAGCGCGAGGCGTTCAACCTCCGCTTCCAGGCCGCGACCAGCCAGCTGGAGAAGCCGAGCCGCGTGCGTGAAGTTCGCCGCGACATCGCTCGCATCAAGACCCTGCAGACCGCGCGTTCGCGCGCTGCGGCAAAGTAAGGAAACGGACATGCCGAAGCGCGTGCTGACCGGGCAGATCGTCTCGGACAAGGGCGACAAGACGGTGGTCGTGAACGTGGAACGCAAGGTCAAGCATGCGCTCTACGGCAAGATCATCCGCCGCTCGAAGAAGTATCACGCCCATGACGAGGGCAACGAATACAAGCAGGGTGAAACCGTGCGGATCGAAGAGACCGCGCCGATCTCCAAGCTGAAGACCTGGAAGGTGATCGAGCGGGTTGACACCCACGCGACGCCGGAGCGGGTCGACGTCGACGCTTAATTGCCCGTCACCCCAGCGAAAGCTGGGGTCTCTGGCGAGTTGAGATACGGCCTGAGATGCCAGCTTTCGCTGGCATGACGGTCGGGATGAAAACGGAACCGCCGGGCCAGTCCCGGTAGGCCAAACGAGAAGGAACCGGATCGATGATCCAGATG
The DNA here is from genome assembly GCF_056401155.1 of Sphingomonas sp. P4_G2. Classification (NCBI taxonomy): domain Bacteria; kingdom Pseudomonadati; phylum Pseudomonadota; class Alphaproteobacteria; order Sphingomonadales; family Sphingomonadaceae; genus Sphingomonas; species Sphingomonas sp. P4_G2. The sequence goes on from NZ_JBFUJY010000005.1 coordinate 89,877, forward strand.
CAATCCAATCTCGACGTCGCTGACAATAGCGGCGCGAAGCGGGTGCAGTGCATCAAGGTGCTGGGCGGCTCGAAGCGTCGCACGGCCGGCGTTGGCGACATCATCGTCGTCAGCGTCAAGGAAGCACAGCCTCGCGGCCGAGTGAAGAAGGGCGACGTTCACCGCGCGGTGATCGTGCGTACCGCCAAGGACATCCGCCGTCCCGACGGTTCGGTGATCCGCTTCGATTCGAACGCGGCCGTCCTGGTCAACAAGAACGAGGAGCCGATCGGCACCCGCATCTTCGGCCCGGTCGTGCGCGAACTGCGTGCCCGTGGTCACATGAAGGTGATCAGCCTGGCTCCGGAGGTGCTGTAATGGCTGCTGCGAAGATCAAGAAGGGCGACCAGGTGATCGTCCTGTCCGGTAAGGACAAGGGGCGCACCGGTGAGGTCGTCAAGGCGATGCCGAAGGACGGCAAGGTCGTCGTTTCGGGTGTCAATGTGCACGTCCGTCACGTCAAGCCGAGCCAGACCAACCCCCAGGGTGGTCTCGATCGCTCGGAAGCGCCGATGCACGTGTCGAAGGTTGCCCATGTCGTGGACGGCAAGCCGACCCGCGTCCGTTTCGAAACGGGCAAGGACGGCAAGAAGGTCCGCGTCGCGGTAAAGACCGGGAAGAAGATCGATGGCTGACAAGTACAAGGCTCGCATGCAGGCGCGCTATGACGACGTGATCGTCAAGGCGATGACCGAGAAGTTCGGGTACAAGAATGCGCTCGAAGTGCCGCGGCTCGAGAAGATCGTCTTGAACATGGGCGTCGGTGAGGCGACCCAGGACAAGAAAAAGGTCGAGCAGGCCGCTTCCGAGATGGAGCTGATCGCGGGCCAGAAGCCGGTGATCACCAAGGCGAAGAAGTCGATCGCGCAGTTCAAGCTGCGTGAAGGCATGCCGATCGGCGTGAAGGTCACCCTTCGCCGTGAGCGCATGTACGAATTCCTCGATCGCTTCATCACGATCGCGCTCCCGCGCGTTCGCGACTTTCGCGGCCTCAACCCGAAGTCGTTCGACGGTCGCGGCAATTACGCGATGGGCCTCAGGGAACAGCTAGTGTTCCCGGAGATCAACTATGACCGCATCGACAAGGTGCGCGGCATGGACGTCATCGTAACCACCACCGCGAAGTCCGATGATGAGGCTCGCGAGCTCCTCCGTCTCTTCGGTTTCCCGTTCCCCATCGAGGCGGACGGCGAAGCGAAGCAGGCGGCATAAGGGAAAGAGAACTTAAGTCATGGCGAAACTGAGTTCCGTGAACAAGAATGAGCGTCGCAAGAAGCTGGTGGTGAAATATGCCAACCGCTATGCGAAGCTGAAGGCGCAGGCGAACGACAAGTCGCTCGACGAAACCGAGCGTCTGATCGCGCGGCTGAAGATGGCCGAGATTCCCCGCAACGGGAATCCGACCCGCATCCGCAATCGTTGCGAAGTGACGGGCCGTCCCCGCGCTTACTACCGCAAATTCCGACTCTGCCGTGTGCAGCTGCGCGAACTGGCCAACAAGGGCCTGATCCCCGGCGTCACGAAGTCGAGCTGGTAAGGACACGAAGATGGCAGTGACCGATCCCCTGGGTGATATGCTCACCCGCATCCGCAACGGCCAGCGCGCGCGCAAGGACTCGGTCCTTTCGCCGGCGTCGAAGTTGCGCGTCCGCGTGCTCGATGTTCTCCAGCGTGAGGGCTATATCCGCGGTTATTCCGAGGAAGAGATGGGGCCCGCCAAGGGCATCCGTATCGAGCTCAAATATTTCGAGGGCCAGCCGGCCATCAAGCATGTCGCGCGCGTCTCGAAGCCGGGCCGCCGCGTGTACAGCGGTTCGCAGGAACTGCCGCGCGTGATGAACGGCCTGGGCATCACCATCGTCTCGACGCCGCGCGGCGTGCTTTCGGATGCCGAAGCACGCGAGCAGAATGTCGGCGGCGAAGTGCTGGCGGAGGTGTTCTGATGAGCCGCATTGGCAAAAAGGCTGTCGCGATTCCGAACGGTGTCACCGCCACGGTCGCCGACGGTACGCTCAGCATGAAGGGCCCCAAGGGCACCCTCAGCATGCCGATGGCCGACGAGGTCATCTACGACGTCCAGGCGGACTCGATCGGCGTCAAGCCGGCCAACGAGACCAAGCGCGCTCGCGCGTTCTGGGGCATGCAGCGCACCCTGGTGCAGAACCTGGTGACCGGCGTGACCGACGGCTTCACCAAGAAGCTGCTGATCACCGGCGTCGGCTACCGCGCCAATGCCCAGGGCAAAAGGCTGAAGCTGCAGCTCGGCTATAGCCACGATGTCGATATCGACGTGCCGGAGGGCCTGACGGTCGCTACCCCGGACAACACGACGGTCGAGATTTCGGGCGCCGACAAGCAGAAGGTCGGCCAGCTGGCCGCCGAGATCCGCCGCTGGCGTAAGCCCGAGCCGTACAAGGGCAAGGGCATCAAGTACGACGGCGAGTACATCTTCCGTAAGGAAGGGAAGAAGAAGTAATGACCAAGGGTCTTTCGCTTTTCGAGAAGCGCCGTCGGCGCAATCGCACCGCGCTTCGTTCGCGTGGCGGCGGGCGTCCGCGCCTCTCGGTGCATCGTTCGGGCAAGCACATCTATGCCCAGGTGATCGACGACGAGAACGGCAAGACCGTTGCCGCCGCATCGAGCCTGGAAAAGGACGTGCGCGACAAGTCGGGCGCGAACATCGACGCCGCGGCCCAGGTCGGCAAGCGCGTGGCGGAAGCCGCGGTGAAGGCCGGGGTCAAGCAGGTCGTGTTCGATCGCGGCGGCTTCCTGTTTCATGGCCGCGTCAAGGCGCTGGCCGATGCGGCTCGTGAAGCCGGACTGGAGTTCTGAGAATGGCTGACGAAACCAACCCGACGGTCGACGCGCCCGTCGATGCGCCTGCGGCCGAAGCGACGACCCATGAGGCGCCGCAGGGTGGCCGTGGTGGTGGCAATCGCGGCGGTCGTGGCCGTGGCGGCCCGGGCGGCGGTGGCGGCAATCGTGGCGGCCGTGACGGCGGCCGTGGCGGACGTCGCGACGATCGTCGTGGCCAGGGCAGCGACGATGGCGGCGAAGAGCTGATCGAAAAGCTCGTCCACATCAACCGCGTCTCGAAGACGGTGAAGGGCGGCAAGCGCTTCGGTTTCGCGGCTTTGGTCGTCGTGGGCGACGGCAAGGGCCGGGTCGGCTTCGGTCATGGCAAGGCGCGCGAAGTGCCGGAGGCGATCTCCAAGGCGACCGCCGCTGCCAAGAAGCACATGATCCGCGTTCCGCTGCGCGAAGGTCGTACGCTGCACCATGATGGCAACGGCCATTTCGGTGCGGGCAAGGTCACGCTGCGCTCGGCGCCGCAGGGTACCGGCATCATCGCCGGTGGTCCGATGCGCGCCGTGTTCGAATCGCTCGGCGTCGCCGACGTGGTGACCAAGTCGGTCGGCACGTCGAACCCCTACAACATGATCCGCGCCACTTTCGAGGCGTTGGGCGACCAGACTTCGCCGAAGTCGGTTGCGCAGCGGCGCGGCAAGAAGATCGCCGACCTGCTCGGCCGCAGCGGCGCCGACAAGGGCGTCGCCGAGGCTGAAGCCTTGGCGATCGCGGAGTAATCGACATGGCAGCCAAGAAGGAAGCAGCGACCGGTACGGTGAAAATCACCCAGACTGGTTCGCCGATCCGCCGCACCAAGGACCAGCGTTCCACGCTGATCGGCCTGGGCCTCAACAAGATGCACCGGACGGTCGAGCTGAAGGACACGCCCGAGGTTCGCGGCATGATCAAGAAGGTCGCTCACATGGTGAGCGTCGCCGAGTAACCCATCTAGCCCTCTCCCGCTTGCGGGAGAGGGTTGGGTGAGGGTCTTCTTTCTTCTTCTCCGCGGCGTTGCGGTCACGAAGAAGAAAGAAGACCCTCACCACTTCGACTAGGTAGCAAGCTGCCAAGTCTCCGTACCTCTCCCGCAAGCGGGAGAGGGGATAAAGCTCCCTCGCGGGAGCTTGCGCGACAAAAGCGAAAGCGAGTGCACGATATGAAACTGAACGAACTGCGCGACAACCAGGGCGCGCGCCATCGCAAGATCCGCGTCGGCCGTGGTATCGGCTCGGGCAAGGGCAAGACCGCCGGTCGTGGCCAGAAGGGCCAGAAGAGCCGTGAAGGCGTTTCGATCGCGGGCTTCGAGGGCGGCCAGATGCCGCTCCACATGCGTCTGCCGAAGCGCGGCTTCAACAACATCTTCGCCAAGGATCATGCCGAGGTGAATCTCGGCGCGATCCAGAAGGCGGTCGATGCTGGCAAGCTCGACGCCAAGGGCACGATCGACCACGCCGCGCTGAAGGCTGCTGGCTTGGCGCGTGGCGGCAAGGACGGCGTCCGTTTGCTCGGCAAGGGCGAAGTGACTGCCAAGCTCAGCTTCCTGGTCGCCGGCGCGTCGAAGGGTGCGATCGAGGCGGTCGAGAAGGCCGGCGGCAAGGTCGAGGTCATCGAGCTCGTCTCCGCCGCCGACAAGGCTGCCGCCAAGAAGGGCGTCAAGTATCGCGAGCGCAAGGCCGACAAGGAAGCCAAGCAGGCTGCCGCGAAGAAGTAATCCACACCGGTCCGTCGCTTGTGCGACGGGCGATAGGTGACAAGGCCGAATGGGCGCCTATATGAGCGGCGGGGGCGCGGGACACGCATCTCCGCCGTTTTTATTTCGGGACGATCAAATAAATGGCATCCGCAGCCGACAGTCTGGCCTCAGGGCTCAATCTTTCCAAGTTCGCCCAGGCGACCGACCTCAAGAAGCGGCTGTGGTTCACGATCGGCGCGCTGATCGTCTTCCGCCTGCTGAGCTACGTCCCGCTGCCGGGCGTCGATCCGACCGCGCTTGGCGTGCTGTCGAACCAGACGAATGGCGGTGTGCTCGACTTCTTCAACAATTTCTCGGGCGGCTCGCTCAAGCGCATGTCGCTGACCGCACTCGGCGTGATGCCCTACATCACCGCCTCGATCGTGGTGCAGCTCGCGACCTCGCTGTCGCCGACGCTCGCCGCGATCAAGAAAGAGGGTGAGAGCGGGCGCAAGCGGCTCAACCAATATACCCGCTACGGCACCGTCGCGCTGACTGCGGTGCAAGGTTGGTTTATCGCCGTCGGGCTTGAAGCTTATGGCGCCAATTCGGGCATCCAGGCGGTGGTCGAACCCGGCATGCTATTCCGCGTCGGCGCGGTGATCAGCCTGATCGGCGGCACGATGTTCCTGATGTGGCTGGGTGAGCAGATCACCAGCCGCGGCATCGGCAATGGCGTTTCGCTGATCATCATGGCCGGCATCGTCGCCAACATGCCGACCAACATCTACAATCTGGTCAATGGCAGCCGCACCGGCAGCATGGACAGTTTCCAGGTGATCGGGATCATCGTGGCGGTCGTTGCGATCATTCTGTTCATCTGCTTCATGGAGCGCGCGCAGCGGCGCATCCTGATCCAATATCCAAAGCGACAAACCCAGCGCGGCGTCCAGTCCGATCGCAGCCACTTGCCGCTCAAGCTCAACACCGCCGGCGTGATCCCGCCGATCTTCGCGTCGTCGCTGCTGCTGATGCCGCTGACCATCACTCAGCTCGCGGGCAACAAGGTCAAGGGCGATACCTGGTGGGGCGATGTCGTCATCGGCCTCAATCAGTACCTCCAGCACGGCTCGATGCTGTACATGACACTGTACGGACTGGGCATTATCTTCTTCTCGTTCTTCTACACCGCCGTGGTGTTCAATCCGGAAGAGACCGCGGACAATCTGAAGCGCTATGGCGGGTTCATTCCCGGCATCCGCCCAGGCAAGAACACCGAAGCCTATTTCGATTATGTGCTGACGCGCATCACGGTGATCGGCGCGGCCTATCTGGCGGTAATCTGCCTGGTGCCCGAATATCTCGTGTCCGCGCTCAAGATCCCCTTCTACCTCGGTGGCACCAGCTTGCTGATCGTGGTCAACGTGACGATGGACACGGTGACCCAGATCCAGTCGCATCTGCTGGCGCACCAATATGGCGATCTCATCAAGAAGGCGAAGTTGAAGGGCGGCCGCCTCCGTTAAGAGGGGCGGCGCCAACAGGGAGTAGATCGGCGTGAACATCATCCTCCTCGGCCCACCGGGCGCCGGCAAGGGCACCCAGGCGGCGAAGCTCGTTGCCGACCGCGGCATGGTCCAGTTGTCGACTGGCGACATGTTGCGTGCCGCGGTGAAGGCGGGGACGCCGACCGGCCTCAAGGCCAAGGCGATCATGGATGCCGGCGAGTTGGTGCCCGACGACGTCGTGTCCGGCATCATCGGCGAACGACTCGACCAGATGACGGCGGGCGAGGGGGCGATCTTCGACGGCTATCCGCGCACTGCCGCGCAGGCCGAAGCGCTCGACCAATTGCTCGCCGATCGCGGTCGCAAGCTCGACCGCGTGATCGAGCTGACCGTCGACGAGGACGCGCTCGTCGAGCGGATCACCGGCCGCTACACCTGCGCCAAGTGCGGCGAGGGCTATCACGACACATTCAAGCAGCCCAAGGTCGCCGGTGTCTGCGACGTCTGTGGCTCGACCGAATTCAAGCGCCGCCCCGACGATAATGAGGAAACCGTCCGCACCCGGATGGCCGAATATCGTGGCAAGACCGCGCCGATCATCCCGATCTACGAAGCTCGCGGCATCCTGGCGCGGGTCGACGGCATGGCGGATATCGATCACGTCAGCAGGGCGGTAGCGGCGGCGCTCGACGGGAAGTAAGGCGATAGGGCCTGAGGCTCGACCTTTTTCCCCTTGGCAAATAGTCGTCATGCCAGTCACTTCCGTCATCCCAGCGCAAGCTGGGATCTCAAGCGGCGGCGCGATCGCTTGTCACCACGAGACCCCAGCTTTCGCTGGGGTGACGGGGGGGTGTTTCGCCGGAGTGACGGATAGCTTGTGGCACGATAGTCTCCCGCCATCCTGAGGGGGGATCCGCCATGTTCCGCACCGCAATTGCCACCGTTCTGTTTGCGATCGTCACAACACCCGCCATCGCCGATGTCGTCAAAGCCGAAGCTGCGGGGTTCGTCGTCGAAAAGACCGTCACGATCGACGCCTCATCCGACACGGTGTGGGAGACGTTGCGTGCGCCACAACGCTGGTGGTCGAAGGAGCACACCTGGTCGGGCGATTCCGCCAATCTCTATATCGACAGCCAGGCGACCGGCTGCTTCTGCGAGAAGCTGCCGGGCAGGGGCAGTGTCCAGCACGCGCGGCTGATCTTCGTCGACAAGGGCAAGATGCTGCGGATGGAAGGCGCGTTCGGCCCGCTCCAGGGTGAGGCGATCGTCGCGACGCTGACGTTCGAACTGTCGCCGGAGGGCGACAAGGCAACCAAGGTCAAGATGACCTATGTCGCCGGCGGCTATTCACCGACCGGGTTCGAGAAGCTCGCGCCGCTCGTCGACGGCGTGCTCGGCACCCAGCTTGACGGACTCAAGGCCGGGGCGGAGGCGCCGCCACCCGCGCCGGTCGGCCCAGACGACAAGAAATAGCCGGGAACGCCGATCTTCCTTCTCGCGTTCGATGCTTGCGGGCATTGGAAAGGAGGATGGCCGTGCGTGTCGATGGCGGCAATCGTTGGGCGCTGGGGCTTGGCTTGGGCGTGCTGGCAGCAGTCGGAACCGGCATCCTGGCGGGCAATCAGACGGTGGCCGAGATGAACCCGTTTTACGCCAACCTTGCCGCGGCGGCGGACGGGACGGATCGCGGCGCCGAGATCGTCGACGCGTCCTTCGTCCAGCCCGCCGATACACTTCCCGACACCGGCGATCTCAGTTATGGACGGGGACGAGGCGATGACGATCGCTATGCCGCCACCGACATCCGCTGAAGCGCGGCCGACTGGCGCATTCCGCCCGCAGCCGCGCTTGACAGCGTAGCGACTCGACCCTAAGTGAACGCCCTTCCGATACACCGGCTGACCGGCGGCGCTTGCCTGCGTCCGCCGCTGTCGTGCGTTTCGGGCATCGCGATGAGATGGGGTACGTGGCAGCCATGCCGTATCCCGTGGAGCTAGGAGAATAAATTTCATGGCACGTATTGCGGGTGTCAACATCCCGACCAACAAGCGCGTAGTGATCGCGCTCCAGTATATCCACGGCATTGGCCCGGCCAAAGCCAAGGAAATCACCACGAAGCTGAACATCGCGCCCGAGCGCCGCGTTCAGGACCTGACCGACCAGGAAGTGCTGCAGATCCGCGAAGCGATCGACGCCGGCTATATGGTCGAAGGCGATCTTCGTCGCGAGACCGCGATGAACATCAAGCGCCTGATGGATCTGGCCTGCTATCGCGGCTTGCGCCATCGCAAGGGTCTGCCGGTCCGTGGCCAGCGCACGCACACCAATGCGCGCACTCGCAAGGGCAAGGCCAAGCCGATCGCCGGCAAGAAGAAGTAAGCAGGGGCGCTCATCCGCACCGCTACTTCCAGCTTCGAAGGTTAGGATAGAAAAATGGCACGTGAACCGCAGCGCCTTCGTCGGCGCGAACGCAAGAACATCACCGCCGGCGTCGCCCATGTGAACGCCAGCTTCAACAATACCATGATCACCATCACCGATGCCCAGGGCAATGCGATCAGCTGGTCGTCCGCCGGGATGATGGGGTTCAAGGGATCGCGCAAGTCGACCCCGTACGCGGCGCAGGTTGCCGCCGAGGACGCCGGCCGCAAGGCCGCCGAACACGGCGTCCGCACGCTCGAAGTAGAGGTCAAGGGTCCGGGTTCGGGCCGTGAATCGGCGCTTCGCGCGCTGCAAGCGGTTGGCTTCCAGATCACCTCGATCCGCGACGTTACCTCGATCCCGCACAATGGCGTGCGCCCGTCCAAGCGTCGCCGCGTCTGAATTCGTCTGGCCGGCGCGCGGTTGATCGCGCTGCGCCGGCATTCGCCCACGGCCGCAGGGGTTACCCCCACCCCCGGCCCAACAGAGGGAAGCCCCCGTGTCTGTCAATGCAAAGAACTGGCAGGAATTGAAGAAGCCCAACGCGCTCGAAAAGAAGGGCGGCGATGGGAAGAGCAAGGCGACCTTCGTTGCCGAGCCGCTCGAGCGCGGTTTTGGTCTGACCCTTGGCAACGCGCTGCGTCGCGTGTTGCTGTCGAGCCTTCAGGGCGCGGCGGTCACTTCGATCAAGATCGAGAATGTGCTGCACGAGTTCAGCTCGCTTGCCGGCGTCCGTGAGGACGTGACCGACATCGTGCTCAACGTGAAGCAGATCGCGCTGAAGATGCAGGGTGAAGGCCCGCGTCGTCTCCAGCTCGCGGCCACCGGTCCGGCCGAGGTCAAGGCCGGCGACATCGCCGTGTCGGGTGACATCGAAGTGATGAACCCCGACCTGGTGATCTGTCACCTCGACGAGGGCGCGACACTCAACATGGAGCTGACCGCCGATGTCGGTAAGGGCTATGTCGCCGCGGTTGCCAACCGTCCGGCCGATGCGCCGATCGGTCTGATCCCGGTCGACGCGCTCTACTCGCCGGTTCGCCAGGTGTCGTACAAGGTCGAGAACACCCGCGTCGGGCAGGAACTCGACTACGACAAGCTGACGCTGACGGTCGAAACCGACGGCACGGTGACCCCGGAGGACGCGCTCGCTTACGCCGCGCGCATTCTGCAGGACCAGCTGGCGCTGTTCGTCCACTTCGACGATTCGGCGATCACCCGCTCGGCGCCGATCGGCGTCGCCGCGGCACCGTCGGATACCGGCGTGTCGGGCGATACCCAGCAGATCAACCGTTACCTCCTCAAGAAGGTCGACGAGCTCGAACTGTCGGTGCGGTCGGCCAACTGCCTCAAGAACGACAACATCATCTATATCGGCGATCTGGTCGGCAAGACCGAAGCCGAGATGCTGCGCACGCCGAATTTCGGCCGCAAGTCGCTCAACGAGATCAAGGAAGTGCTGTCGAGCATGGGTCTCCGCCTCGGGATGGAAATCCCGGGCTGGCCGCCCGAGAACATCGAAGAGATGGCCAAGAAGCTCGAGCAAGAGATCATGGGCTAAGCCGCAGCAGCGGCCTATCCTTTCGATTTCGGAACGAAAATGAGGGGGCTTCGCGGCGACGCGGAGCCCCTCTCTTTTTACCCGTTTTGCCCGTAACCGACGGAATTCATTTGCTCGTCATAAAGTAACATCATAGGTTGCGAGCGGGGAATCCGGGGGGTTATTTCAGTGCATCAGCGAATTGTGCGTAACGCTGCGCTCGCGTGCAGTCTCGTTCCGCTGTGCGCCGTGGCGCAGACCGCACCCGCGCCGGCAGTGTTACCGCCAGTCCAATCGCACGCGATCGAGGCGGCACCGCTCGCACCGGCTGACGTTGCTGTCGCGCCAGTCTGTGCCGATTGTGTTACCATCCCCGCGCTCACGCCCATCCGGATCGAACTGCTGGCGGAAATGGGAAGCAAGCTGAGCAAGACCGGCCAGATGTTTCCGATCAAGCTCGCCTATCCGATCATGATCGACGGCAAGACCATCGTGCCCGCGGGCGTGACGGGGATGGGAGAGGTTATTTTTGCCAAGGGCAGTGGCGGTGGCGGCGCGGGCGGCGAGCTCGTCCTCGCGGCGCGCTATCTCGATATCGGCGATAAGCGGCTGCGGCTGCGCAGCCTTGTGGTGAACGGGAACGGAAAATCGCGCATCGACAGCGCGAACACGGTCGGAATCGCGATATCCGGCATTGCAGCCATGTTCATGAAGGGCAAGCAGTCGCTGATTCCGGCAGGGACGATCGCCGACGCCAAGACCGCCGAAGCCTTCAGCATCGCGCCGGGATCGGTCAGCATTCTGGAAGCGACGACCGGGCCGCAGGCGGGCCCTGCGATCGTTCCGACGCCCGCCACAGCCGCCGCGCCCGCGGTTGTCCCTGCGTCGGCAGGCGCGCCATCCGCTTTGCAACAAGCTTCACAAGAGAAGGGGAAATAACAATGACGTCGCGTATCGTTACCCTGACTGCGCTCGCGCTGGCGATGCTCGCCACGCCGGCCGTCGCGAAGGATAAGGACAAGGCGAAGGCCGAGGCCGTGCCGACCGAGTCGATCGTGATTCCGACCCCGCCGTCGGGCAAGGGGCAAATCGTATTCTTCCGTCCAGGCGGCACCGGCTTCGCAATCGGTTGCTCGGTGAATGAGAGCGGTCAGAAGATCAGTTCGCTGGGCGCTGGACGTTATTTTATCATGACCGCGACGCCGGGTCGTCACGAGTACACGGTCAAGAGCGAAGCCAAGGACACGCTGGCACTCAACGTCGAGGATGGTGAGACGCAATATGCTTCTTGCAAGATCAAGATGGGCATCATGGTTGGCCGTCCCGACATCCGTCCCTCGACCCGCGACGACTTCCTGAAAACCAAGAAGCTCAAGATGGTCGATGCGGACGACATGGGCCCGGGCGAGGGCGCACTGCGCCCCGACCAGCTCGCGGCGGCAGTTCCGGTTCCGCAGGCGAAGTAAGGAATCGGATGCGGTCGGGAACCAATCCCGCCGCATCCCCGAAAAGTTCAAGCCGCGCTCATGCGGGTGCGGCTTGACTTTTGCGTGCGGATCGGGTTTTGCCCACGCTTCGCGAAAGCATCGGGTTTTTGGGTGGTGGCCCGTTTTCACCGCCTGGCCGGAAGTGCCTGACACGGCTTCCGGACGAACAAGGAATATAAGCAATGCGTCATAAGGTTGGCGGTCGTAAGCTTCAGCGTACCTCCGCGCATCGTCTCGCCCTGTTCCGCAACATGGCGGCCGCGCTCATCAAGCACGAGCAGATCACCACCACCGTCGCCAAGGCGAAGGAACTTCGTCCCTATGTCGAGAAGCTCGTGACGCTGGCGAAGAAGGGCGGCCTGTCCAATCGTCGTCTGGCGCACGCCCGCCTGCTCGACGACGCGCAGCTCGTGAAGCTGTTCGACGTAATCGGCCCGCGCTACGCCTCGCGCGCCGGCGGCTATACCCGCGTCATCAAGGCCGGCATCCGCGCGTCGGACGCCTCGCCGATGGCGATCATCGAATTCGTCGATCGTGACGTCTCGGCCAAGGGTCAGGATTCGGGCCCGGTGATGACCGACGAGGATTTCGACGTCGCCGCCTGATCGGGCATTGGCCGACTGCGAAAAAAGGCCCTGCGAAAGCGGGGCCTTTTTTGTGCGGGCAGCGCAGATATAAGCGACCGACATGAGTACGCCCCCTCCGCTGGTAGATGGCCGGCAGCAATTGACGGCCAACTGGTCACTAACCCTGCCGTTTCCAATGGCGAGGCGTGTCGAAGATGCGTCGCTTGTTTTCTGGCACAGTCCGCGCAAGGTTACGTTTTGGCTCAGCCTCTTTGGCGCTGACATGCATGACAACGCCCTGGCCGCGATCGATCACGTTCGATCGATCCAATCGCCTGCCGCCTACGATGAAATCGAAGAGGAAGCTGGCGGGCTCATTTTCTATTCATACCGGCTCTTGGAGGCCAATGACGGCAGGCAACCGTCGTTTTATGGTCACGTTACCGAGCCTGATGGAGAGCGGCTATTGATCGCAGGCTATTTCGATGCGGCCGAGTCACATCAAGACGTCCTGGCGACATGGCGAAGCGTTCATTTTAACGAGTAATCGCTCTGGCATGTGTGGCGCCGTAAGCAAAGTCCGCTCATCTCAGCAGCGATCGCGGCGTCGGCGATAGCATCAGGACCTGCGGCGTCCGCTCGCGATAATTGGCCAATGCTGGCTGAAGCGACCCGCGCCAAACCGCCGTCGCGCGCAACTTGCGCTGTGCTGCCTGATAGGCGGCGGGGTTGGCGACCCGCGTGAACCACACCAGCAGCCGCTCGCTTTGCCGCACATAGAGCCGCGGGAAATTGTTGGGCTCGGTCTCGGGACTATAGACGGCAAGCACCGGCAGGCCGGCCGCGCGATAGGCGGGCGCCAACGTGTCGCGGAAATAGGCCGCGTATCCCTCGGTGGGCTGCTTCCACAGATATTCGATCGTCACGACGACCAGCCCAGCCGGTTTGCCGGGCGCGCCGGGAGGTGATCGTTGCCCGTTCGGCGGACCGAACCCCGATCCCGGCCAGGCGGGCCGTAGCAGCAGGACGTCGTCATTGTCGTTGAGCAACGGGTTGGCCTCGCCGCGATGCGCCTGCCAGACCGGTCCGAAATAGAAATCGTTGAGTGCCTTGCCGCGTGCCTCCATCGAGGGGAAAGCGCGGATCCAGGTGAACCGGCTGGGATCGTCGCGGTCGCGGAACTGGCCGACCAGCCGCATGCCCAGCTTTTCCTGACTTTCGACGAACTCGCGCTCGAACAGTGCGATCATCGCGTCGCGCTTGCCCGGCACGATCTTGTACTGGCGCAGTTCGATGACCGGATGCGGCGCCGCATCGTCGGCTGCGATGCCGGGGGCAGGGGAGGCGAGCGCCGCAATGCCGGCAGCGGCGAGCGACAGAAAAGGAACGCGTTTCATGTCCGGCTGAACTCCATGATCCAATTGATTTCCCAGGTAGCGCCGCCATCAGCCGAAAAGGCTTGGGTCCAGCGCGCCGTGGTCGGCGTCGGCCGCTCCCAGAGGAAGCGCAGTCGGACCGGACGGCCGCGGAAACTGTCGTCGCCGAAGAAGGTGCCGACGCCATCCTTGAACGCGCCGTAAAGCGGCGGATCGATCTTGGGATCGCGCCCGTCGATCCAGTGCAGCGACCATTGCCCGGTGTCGGGATGGAACAGCCGTAAAGTGGAGGCCTCATAGCGCTCGCCGGGCAAGTCGATCACGTTGCGGTCGAAATTCCCCAGGCCGCCCAGGATCGGATCGGCTTCCATCGTTCCGCCGAACTCGATCCATTCGTCGCACCCGGCGAGGCGTTCGCGACGCTGGCGGTGATGTACACGCCAGGCGCCGTGCAGGAAGTCGAAGTCGCCGGCTCCGTCGCGTCGCTCGTCGGGCCGATCGTCATTGTCTGGCATTTTCCGACTCCCCTCGTTTGGCGCCGACAAAACAGACCGGTCGACCTGTTTTGTCAATAGTGTTGGAGGCGGGGTATGGCGGGATCAGGATTCTTACCGGATTAAAAAAAGGCCACGCTCGCCGAGGAGAGCGTGGCCTTTCTGATTCCGGCGGGGCGCGGAAGTAAATTCCGCGCCATCGGTCGGGCCGGGCTAACCGGCCCGCCGGCCGCGCTTTCGCCGTCTCGCAGGTTAGCCTGCGCTAACCCGCGTGCGGCTCAGCGGCACTTATACTCGCTGTTCGACTGGTCGACTTTCTTGCCTAGAAGCGCGCCCAGCGCGCCGCCGATCAGCGTACCCGCAACGCGGTTGCGGCCACCATCGATGACGTTGCCGACGATGCCGCCGGCAGCGCCGCCGATGATCAGGCCGGTCGTGCCGTCGGAGCGCTTGCAATAATAACGGCCGTCGGATCCGCGATAGACCTGGTCGTTCGAGCTCAGCGTGCGCTCCTGATAGCGCGGGTCGTCACGATAATAACGCGAGGCGTCATAATCGGTCGAATATTGGCCGTCATTGGGACCATTGTAGCGCGGGTCGTTATAGCCGCCATTATTATAGCCGTAACGGCGGTCGCGCCGCTGCGCCGCTTCGTAATCGGCACGCGCGCGATCGTAGATTGCGGTTTCGTTGTCATAGCGGCGCTGGGCGGCTTCCCAGCGGCGCTGCTCGGGCACACTTTGCGCCATTGCGGGGAGCGCGATCGACGACAACATGATCGCGGCGATCGGGAGGGAGCGGATCATTTTTTCTTCTCCTGGTTACGGACGGCAAAACGCATTCAAGCCGTTATGGGTCCGAAACGGCGCCATTTCCAGCCATTGAACGCGGTGTGCCGCCTGATACACAGGATGCCCCACGCTAGCTTGCGGAGCCCTGAATGCGCCATATCTTGCCGCTGACCCTGATCGCGCTTGCCGCACCTGCTCTTGCCCAGACGAGTTCCCAAAAAACCGACATGACCGCCATCACCTATCCCGCGACCGAGCGCGGCGACACCGTCGACGAACAATTCGGCGTCAAGGTCGCCGACCCCTATCGCTGGCTCGAGAACGACGTCCGCGTCGACCCCAAGGTCGCGGCCTGGGTTGAGGCCGAGAACAAGGTCACCGACGCCTATCTGGCGACGCTTCCTGGCCGCGACGTGTTCAAGGATCGGCTCAAGAAGCTGATCGACTATGAGCGGTTCGGCCAGCCCGAGCGCAAGGGCGGGCGCTATTTCTACCTGCACAATAGCGGTCTGCAGAACCAGGCGGTGCTGTTCGTCCGTGATGGCGTCGATGGGCAGGGAAGGGTGCTGATGGACCCCAATGGCTGGTCGAAGGACGGCGCCACCGCGCTCGGCGAATGGGCCCCGAGCGAGGACGGCAAGAAGCTGGTCTATGCGATCCAGGACGGCGGCACCGACTGGCGCACGGTCAAGGTGCTCGACGTCGACACCGGCAAGGTGCTCGATGACGATGTCGAATGGGTCAAATTCTCCGGCCTGTCCTGGGCCAAGGACGGATCGGGCTTTTATTATTCGCGCTTTCCAGCGCCACCCGAAGGCAAGAAGTTCCAGTCGACCAACGAGAATCAGGCGGTCTATTTCCATAAGCTCGGCACGCCGCAATCGGCCGATGCCTTGGTTTATGCGACACCCGAGCACCCGAAATGGGGCCATGGCGCCAGCGTCACCGACGACGGCAAATGGCTGGTCATCTACACGACCGAGGGCACCGACAATCGCAATGACGTGACGGTCATCGACCTGACCGCGCCCAACCCGATGCCGCGCAAATTGTTCACCGGCATGGCCAATATGTGGGGCCTGATCGGCAATCAGGGCGGCAATTTCTACTGGCTGACCAACAAGGATGCGCCGCGCAACAAGGTAGTGATGACCAACCTTTACGCGCGTTCGGCCACCCCCCCCGAGGTCGAGGTCATCCCGCAGGACAAGGCCGTGCTCGACACGGCCAGCCTGATCGGCGGCAGGCTGATCGGCGAATATATGGTCGACGTGAAGAGCGAGGTCCGCCGCTTCACGCTCGACGGCAAGCCCGACGGAAAGGTCGCGCTGCCCGGCATCGGCGCTGCCGGCGGCTTCGGCGGCGAAGCCGACAATCCCGAGACCTTCTTCACCTTCACCAGCTACACCACACCGACGACGATCTACCGCTATGACGTCGCAACCGGCAAGGCGAGCGTCTGGGCGCAGCCCAAGGTGGCGTTCGATCCCACTGGCTATGAGGTCAGCCAGGTCTTCTATCCGTCCAAGGACAAGACCACGGTGCCGATGTTCATCGTCCGCAAGAAAGGCGTGACCGGCCCGGCGCCGACTTTGCTTTACGCTTATGGCGGGTTCAATATCTCGATGACGCCCGCTTTCTCGGCCACGCGCGTGGCCTGGCTCGAACAGGGCGGGGTGCTCGCGGTCGCCAATATCCGCGGCGGCGGCGAATACGGTAAGGCGTGGCACGATGCCGGGCGGCTGGCCAACAAGCAGAATGTGTTCGACGATTTCATCGCCGCAGGCGAATATCTCAAGGCCAAGGGCTATACCGGCAAGGACCAACTCGCGATCCAGGGTGGCTCGAATGGCGGCCTGCTGATCGGCGCGGTGGTCAACCAGCGGCCCGATCTGTTCGCCGCCGCTTTGCCCCAGGTCGGGGTGATGGACATGCTGCGCTTCGACCGCTTCACCGCCGGGCGCTATTGGGTCGACGATTACGGCTATCCGTCGAAGCAGGCCGATTTCAAAACGCTCTACGCCTATTCGCCGTATCACAATATCCGCGCGGGCAAGCCCTATCCGGCGGTCCTGGCGGCAACGGCCGATACCGATGACCGCGTCGTGCCGGGGCATACGTTCAAATACACCGCGATGCTCCAGTCGATGGATCTGGGGCCGAAGCCGCGTCTGGTCAGGATCGAAACCCGCGCTGGGCACGGCTCGGGCAAGCCAACCGACAAGATCATCGACGAGGCCGCGATTGACTGGGCGTTCATCGCCAAATGGACCGGCCTGGAGGTGAAGCCGATCAACTGAAACGAATGCACGGTCCGGCGTTTCCTTCTTGCGCCGGACCGTTTTTCAAAGATAGATTATGGTCATGAACGACCAGACCCCGCTCAAGAAGCCGATCGACAAGAAGGCGCTGCTCGCCAAATATATCGCCGAGCGCGACAAGCGCCTGCGCGACGACGGCAACGCCCAATATCTCAATCTCGAGGGCAATCTGGCGCATTATGCCGCCGATCCGCACACGCCGTTCACCGAGCGCGACCCGGTCACCGATCACGTCACCTTCGCCTTTGTTGGCGGCGGGTTCGCTGGCCTGGTCACGGGCGCGCGGCTCGCGGAGGCGGGGATCAGCGACTTCCGCATCATCGAAAAGGGCGGAGACTTCGGCGGCACCTGGTATTGGAACCGCTATCCGGGTGCGCAATGCGACACGGCGTCGATGATCTACATCCCGCTGCTCGAAGAAACCGGGCACATGCCGACCGAGAAATACGCGCACGGCCCGGAAATTCTCGAGCAATGCCAGCGGATCGGGCGTCAATATCATCTCTACGACAAGGCGCTGTTCCACACCCAGATCCGCGAGGTCGCCTGGGACGCCGAGCGGTCGCTTTGGGTTATCACCACGGACCGCGACGATCGCTTCACCGCCAAATATGTCGGCATCGGCACCGGCCCGCTCCATGTCGCCAAGCTGCCCGGCATTCCCAGCCTCACCAGCTTCAAGGGCAAGTCGTTCCACACCAGCCGGTGGGATTATGACTATACCGGCGGCGACGCCAAGGGCGCACCGATGACCGGCCTCGCCGACAAGCGCGTCGCGATCATCGGCACCGGCGCGACCTCGGTCCAGGCGGTCCCGCATCTCGCGCGGGCATGCAAGGAGCTCTACGTCATCCAGCGCACGCCGTCCTCGGTCGACGTCCGCGACAACGTGCCGATCGACCCCGACTGGTTCGCGAGCATCGCCACGCCGGGGTGGCAACGCCGCTGGCTGGAGAATTTCACCGCCAACCAGACGCCGGGCAATATGATCGAGGAGGATTGGGTCCAGGACGGCTGGACCGATTTGTCGCGCCGGATCAAGGCGCGCGTGGCGACCCTGCCGCCCGACAAGCGCAGCCTGGCCGACATCATGTCGGTATGGGAGGATTCCGACTTCGAGAAGATGGAGGAAATCCGCGGTCGCGTCGACGCGATTGTCGAGGACAAGGAAACCTCAGCGAAGCTGAAAGCCTGGTACCGCCAGCTCTGCAAGCGCCCCTGCTTCCACGACGCCTATCTTCAGGCGTTCAACACGCCCGGCACGCACCTGATCGATACGGACGGGCAGGGAGTCGAACGGATCGATGGGACCGGCTTCGTCGTCGCCGGCAAGCATTATGAGGTCGATTGCATCATCTATGCCTCCGGCTTCCACGTCGGCACCAATTTACAGAGCTTGCTCGGCTTCGACGTGGTCGGACGCGATGGGGTGAAACTGACCGACAGCTGGGCGCAGGGCATGCGCTCGAAACATGGCATCCATGTTCATGATTACCCCAATATGTTCGTGGTGACGCCGACCCAGGGCGCGAACCTGATCTCCAACGTTCCGCACAATCTGACCGAGTCCGCGCGCGCGATCGCCGCCGTCGTTCGTCACGCGGAAGAGATCGGCGCCAAAGAGGTCGAAGTGACGCAGGAGGCGCAGGACGCCTGGGTCGATCTGTTGCTGACCGGACCGGGACAGACATTGCGCAACGCGCCCGACTGCACGCCCGGTTATTACAATAACGAAGGCAAGGATCCGGGGCCGGCAGCGGCGCTCGCGGTCGGTTATCCGCTCGGCGCTTTCGCTTATTTCCGATATCTCGACGACTGGACGCGGTCGGGCAAGTTTGAGGGCCTGACTTTCAACTGAGCGGCGGCCCGCCGCATCGTCGAACCGGCGACGGGCCATGTCGCGAAAAAAGTCGCTACCCGGCCTCCAGTGGAGGCCGGGTGCGCCCCCTCTAAATCAGCGCGAGGACATCTGGGGGAAACGTACCAGCGCGGCGCGCGCGACATTGCGCGACCAGATCGAATCGCCGGTCTTGGTTTCCATCATCTCGTTGTCGAGCACGAGCGCATGGCGATAGGCTGCAGCGGCATCCGCAGTGCGGTCCGCGCGCAAATAGGCCTGGGCGAGCTCGATATAGGCGCCGCCATCCTTGGGCGCGACGCGGGTAAGCGCTTCGGCCGAACGGACATCAGCGTCTCGCGCCGTGACGAGCGCCGTGGTCTGGCCGTCATTCGAGGCCGCCGCTGCCGGAACCGCCGCCAGCGGCGACGCGACAAGCAACGAGAGAATTACCGTCTTGATCATATCTGCATCCTTCCAAAACCACCGCTTGATCGCGATGTTACAGAATCATGACACATTTACGTAGCTTTTGTGAAACAAAAATTTCGCGGCTCGTCGCATCGGACCGAAAGCGGCCAATTCGCGCCGGTGAACTGGCATTCCGGGGGATCAGCCGCTATCGGGCGCCATGAACCAGCACAGCGACTCGATCCTCATCGTAGATTTCGGCAGTCAGGTGACGCAGCTCATCGCGCGCCGCGTGCGAGAGGCGGGGGTCTACTCCGAAATCGCACCCTTCCAGTCGGCAGCGGACGCCTTCACGCGGATGAAGCCACGCGGGATCATCCTGTCGGGCAGCCCGGCCAGCGTATTGGACGACGATAGCCCGCGCGTGCCGCAGTCGATCCTCGACAGCGGATTGCCGATCATGGGCATCTGTTACGGCCAGCAGGTGATGATGCACCAGCTGGGCGGCACCGTGGAGCTGGGCGACAGCGGCGAATTCGGTCGCGCCTTTATCGAGATCGACGACGGCTGCGAGCTGTTCGACGGCCTTTGGACCGAAGGCGAGACGCACCAGGTGTGGATGAGCCATGGCGACAAGGTCACTGCGCTCGCTCCCGGCTTCCGCCCGGTTGCGGCCAGCGCCGGCGCGCCGTTCGCCGTGATCGCCGACGACAAACGTCGTTATTACGCGATGCAGTTTCACCCGGAGGTCGTCCACACGCCCGATGGCGCGAAGCTGATCGCCAATTTCGCGCGCCATGTCTGTGGGCTGAGCGGCGACTGGACGATGGCCGAATTCCGCGCCGCCAAGATCGCCGAGATCCGCGCCCAAGTCGGCGACAAGCGGGTGATCTGTGGCCTGTCGGGCGGGGTCGACAGCGCGGTCGCCGCGGTGCTGATCCATGAAGCGATCGGTCACCAGCTGACCTGCGTGTTCGTCGACCACGGCCTGATGCGCTCGGGCGAGGCCGATCAGGTCGTCAGCCTGTTCCGCGGCCACTACAATATCCCGCTCGTCCATGTGAACGCCGAGACGTTGTTCCTGAGCGGGCTGGCGGGCGTCACCGATCCCGAGGCGAAGCGCAAGTTCATCGGCAAGACGTTCATCGACGTGTTCGAGGACGAAGCGAAAAAGGTCGGCGGCGCGGATTTCCTCGCGCAAGGCACGCTCTATCCCGACGTGATCGAAAGCGTATCGTTCACCGGCGGCCCCTCGGTGACGATCAAGAGCCATCACAATGTCGGCGGTCTGCCCGAGCGCATGAACATGAAGCTGGTCGAGCCGCTACGCGAATTGTTCAAGGACGAGGTGCGCGCGCTCGGCCGCGAACTCGGTTTGCCCGAGATTTTCGTCGGCCGCCATCCGTTCCCCGGACCCGGCCTCGCCATCCGCATCCCCGGTGAAGTAAGCAAGGAACGCTGCGACATCCTGCGCAAGGCCGATGCGATCTACCTCGAGGAAATCCGCAACGCCGGCCTCTACGATGCGATCTGGCAGGCGTTCGCGGTGCTGCTCCCGGTGCGCTCGGTCGGCGTGATGGGCGACGGCCGCACCTATGACAACGTGCTGGCGTTGCGTGCGGTGACCTCGGTCGACGGCATGACGGCCGACGCCTATCACTTCACCGGCGAATTCCTGTCGCGCGTCGCGACCCGGATCATCAACGAAGTCAGAGGCATCAACCGCGTCACCTACGATTATACCTCAAAGCCACCTGGGACGATCGAATGGGAATGATTTTTACCCCTCCGGCGGTATCCGTTTGTACGTTTTGGTACGCCATAACACATTGAAATTCCAAGATAATTGTGGTGCCATCTATCGCCGTCTATTGAGGGGCAGTGCTCCAATTTGACGGTATAGCAGACGGTATGGGCCAACTTGTTCGATAGGGAATTTCTCTATACCGTCACGGCTGAGAGAGCTGATGACGGTATTATTTTTGGTGTTAACAGGCTGATTCACAACGGGAATCATGCTTCCAGCATCGCCTGTTTTTGCCTGACGGTATAATCGGCGCCTCTCCCCGGTTTTTAAGACGGTTTTGGAGGCACTCATGCTTACTGATACTGCGATTAAGGCGCTGAGATCACAGAAGAAATTGTACAAGGTGAGCGATCGTGACGGTATGTACGTCGTGGTGCAGCCGTCGGGGGCCATCGTGTTCCGGTACGACTACCGCCTCAACGGACGTCGCGAGACGCTGACGCTGGGACGATACGGCCCAGATGGCCTCTCGCTTGCCAGGGCTCGCGAGAAGCTGATCGATGCGAAGCGGGCAATTTCTGAGGGCCGGTCGCCTGCTCAAGAGAAGCAGCACGACAAGCGGCGGCTGAAGGAGGCGAAGCGGTTCGGCGAGTTCGGCGAGAAGTGGTTCCAGGAGTCGCGTATGGCGGACAGCACGCGCGCCATGCGGCGCTCGATCTACGAGCGCGACATCTTGCCAACGTTCCGAAACAGGCTTCTGACAGAGATCACGTCTGACGATCTCCGCATGATGTGCGGGAAAGTGAAAGAGCGCGGGGCTCCAGCCACGGCCGTCCATGTGCGGGATATCGTGAAGCTGATCTTCGCGTTCGCGATCTTGCATGGCGAGAAGGTCGCGAATCCGGCGGACGAAGTTGGGCCCGCGTCTATTGCGACGTTCGTTCCTAAAGACCGTTCGCTGTCTCCTGCGGAGATCCGCGTGATGCTCGGTCAGCTCGAGCATGTGCCGACGTTGCCGACTATACGGCTGGGAATGAAGCTCTTCCTCCTAACGATGGTCAGGAAAAGCGAGCTGCAAGACGCGACGTGGGATGAAGTCGATTTCGAGAACGCCGTCTGGTCGATACCCAAGGAGCGAATGAAGCGGTCGAAGGCACACAACGTCTATCTGTCACAGCAGGCTGTCGACATTTTCATCGCGTTAAAAACCTGCGCAGGCAATTCGCGCTATGTCCTTCCGTCGCGATATGACGCTGACGCGCCGATGTCGCGGGCGACGTTCAACCGGATCACGACCGCGGTCGTTGTCAGGGCGAAAAAGGAGGGGTTACCACTCGAACCCTTCACTGTTCACGATCTTCGACGCACAGGCTCGACCCTGCTGAATGAGCTCGGCTTCAACAGTGACTGGATCGAGAAGTGCCTGGCGCACGAGGACGGCCGATCCTCGCGTGGTGTCTACAACAAGGCGGAGTACGAGCATCAACGCCGGCATATGATGCAAGAGTGGTCCAATCTGGTGGACGCATGGGCTTTGGGGCGGAAGTATGTCCCGACTCTACTCCCGGCCACGACGGAGCTGCTTGAGCTTGAGCCTAGTGTTTGACGGGCCGCGAACGGCGCAATCTCACATCGGGACTGGGAGCGCGCTTAACGGTGTTAGCCCGAGAGGCATGGCGTCGAGCGTCGAGCCAGGCTTCGACCTCTGCCAAGTCCCAGACGACGCAGCGCGAGGTGAGATAGAAGCGCTGCGGGAATTCTCCTCGCTGCTCCATGTCGTAGATCGTGCTGTCGGCAAGCGGCACGATCTCTCGTAGCTGCTGCCGGCGAATTGTCCTGCGGGCGACATGCGGCGTAGCGCTCATACCGTATCTCTACTTCTATGCTCTTGTGGAGATAGAAGGCGATAGATCTTCCGCTTTGAAGCCTCCGCGTGAACGAGTGCGGTAATATCGGGCTATAGCGTGCACATCGGACGGGTGGCCCCAGAGGGGCAGGTGTCGTCTAGGAGCGTCCACTAAGCCGTCGGCTCATGTTTCAAGAGCCACCGCCGTGGAAAATTTAGCCCGCTGGAACGCACGATTCACTTCAAAATCCAGTTCCGAGAGGAGTGCCGGTTCGACCCCGGCCACCCGCACCACCTTCTTTCCGACGAATGCGACCAGTAGGGGAGTTCTAATCTCTCCCAGCCCCGGTGCCAGCGTGGCGGGGCCAGGAACATCTCGCCCGCCAGGCCGGGGCAGGTGACGGTGGGCTGGCCGGCTAGCCTGTTCCGATCCGGGGGTGCGGCGACGAGCGGTTCCCTCCATATCTGTCGCGAATGGCAATCAGCAATCGGACAGATCAGGCGTGCCGGCCATGAATACGATGTCGGGCCGGGTCGGCACGAAGCTGCATGAGCGCTTCGCGAGCTGTGCCTCGCATAATCTCGATACAGGGATACCTTTCCCTGTATCGTCACGGCGCTACGAATCTCGCATGAGCGACTTGATCAGCTCGCCATCCTCTCGCGTCGCCGGAGTGTAAACCACCATCGCGAGGTCGGTTCGGACATAGTTCGGACATAGACTGCTAAGGCGGATAGCGGCCTGTCCCTTCCGATCGCAAGAAGCGGACAGGCCGCTATCCGCCAATTTGTGGTCATTGGTCTTCCCCGGCTCAACCGCAGGAAGCAGGCCCGCCGCTACCGGATGCCGGGCAGTGTCGCAAGGGCGGCGCTAAGTGTGTCAATAAGCGAACGGACACGTTTGATCCGGGCGCGGCCAGGCACGATGAGAATTGAAAGAGGTACAGGCTCCGGTGCGTAGCCCGGTAGCACTTGCTCTATCGCACCTGATTCCAGGAGATCGTCAACTAGCCACACGTGGGCCGACGCGATGCCGCGCCCCTGCGTCAGGGCTTCTCGTGCAGCGAGGCCATTATCGACCAACAGCCGGCCGTCGAACGGTATGGGCGAGAATTCTTCCCCCGAGCGATACAGAGCAAGCGTCTCGCTTCCACCGACATTGCTCATGCGGATCGTCTGGTGCCGCAGCAAATCGTCCGGCTTTTGCGGGCGCCCGTGCTCTTCCAAATATGCGCGCGAGGCGGCGAGGATCCGATGTGAGTTGCCGATGGCTTTGCGCTGCATAGTGCTGTCGGCGAGCGGACCCAACCTGATAGCGATGTCCACCGCCTCGCGGACCAGATCGATCCGCACGTCGGAAAGGCCGAGATCGATGCTGACGTTGGGATGCTGGTCCTGAAAGGCGAAGAGAGCCTTCGCGACATGCCGCACGCCCAACGCGGCGGTGCATGAAACCCGAATGCTGCCGCTCAAGCGATCACTGGCGCTGCGAACATCATCGGCCGTCTCATCCACTAGGCGCAGGATGGTGCCTGCATCATCCAGGTAACGCGCGCCCTCGGCCGTGAGCGTGACGCGGCGCGTCGTCCGATTTAGAAGGGTAGCGCCGAGCGCGCTTTCAAGCTCTGTGACGTGGCGGGTGATGGTGGATTGGCCGACGCCATGTTCGCGAGCTACCGCCGAAAAGCTGCCACGCTCCGCAACCCGAACAAAGCTACGCATCCTTTCCAGAGTGATGGCCGACTTATCCATTCAGCGGAATTATCATATCCATTCTCATTGTCTACCGGATAGGCCTCGCAATGCGTAGCTTCGCGGTTCATCCAATCGACGGGAGAGCGCGATGCAGTCGGATCAGAGGCCCCTTATCACAATCGTAGGCGCGTTGAGTAAGCAGGGTCGCAGCGCCACTCGCACGCTGTTGCAAAGCCAGCGATATCGAGTGCGGGCCCTTACCCGCCGGGTTGGCTCGGCCGACGCGCAGAGGTTAGCTGCGGAGGGGGCGGAACTGATGAACGTCCCGCTAGAGCTAGGCCATCGAAAGGCGATGGTGGAGGCGTTTGCTGGTTCGCATGGCGTGTTTTTGATGACGCCTCCTATCGCGCCTCCAGCGACGCATGAAGCAGAGCTTGGGATCGAGATGGCAGACGCTGCCGTCGAGGCGGGGGTGCGGCACCTCATTTTCAGCAGCTTGGAAAATGTCGATGAAATCACGAAGGGCGCGAAATTTGCGCCCCATTTCACGGACAAATCCAGGGTTGAGGATTATATCCGTGGCCTCCCTGTGCGCAGCTCATTCATTATTCTAGCCGTCTTTTATACGAATCTCCTTGAATACTACACACCGCGCATGAGGGGTGATGAGCTGGTTTTCCCTATCTATTTGCCTAGGGACTTCCGCGCGCCCTTCGTTGATCCGTTGAGTGCAACTGGGCCGGCGGTCCTAGAGATATTCTCTAATCCCGACAAATATGCGGGAATGTCTATGCCGGTGATCGGAGACATTTTATCGCCGGAAGATATCGTCGAGACATTCTCGCGCGTTACGGGCAAGAAAGCGGCATACAGTTCGGCTTTCACGCGCGAAGAACTGCTGCACCACTTTCCCGCTTTCGCCGGCAATGAGCTGTTGGTCCAAGAGCTGTTAGGAATGGCTGAATATGTCGTCGAATATGGGTATTACCGCGAGGATCGCGATCTTGGATGGAGCCGGAAGATAAATCCGGAAAGCCTCACCTGGGAGCGGTTCTTGCGTGCGACTGGATGGCAGGGACAAACTCAATCGTTCGGTGCTTGAGCTGTGAAAACGAGACAGGCGGCTCCGCTGGCGCCTCCGCCAGGCAATATGCTTGAGCACCGGCATGATTGAGGGTCTCCTCGGGCCTTCAAGTGCGGTGCCGTCCCGGCGATGCCGCAGCTTTGCCAACAATGAGAGAAACTCTCCCATAACGACCTTGCCGAACATGCGGCCGCTTTCGACAAGCGAGTGACCTTCGCGCAGACTTGCCGCGTTGATGGGCCGCAACTCCTTGGTTGCGGTCGAGCGTATGAGACCCGCGTCGACCAGCGACGTCACCTCATCCAGAATTCGATGATGTGCGATTAGATCGGCAGGAGCGCCGAAGGCCATCCGCGTCACCACGTCTTCCCAGTACAGCGAAACACTTTTCGCCCTCAACGGCGTCGCGTCCAGGCTATCATGGTTCGTAATGACGCCGATCTTTCCGCCGGCCCGATGATGTCGGAGATCGCGGGCCAATGCCGGTCCGTCTCATTGAGCGCGGCGATATGTGTAATCGGTGGCGCTTTGATAGCGCGCAGTTCTCCGGGCATCGACCTCGAGTGATCTGTGACGGCGTGCGCATCTAGCGACAGACACCAATCCCGGCTCTCGGGTCGAGACGCCGTCGCTATCACCATCAGTCCTGTCAGGCGGCGCGCAGCTACACCGCCGCCTGCCGGGGATCACGCAGCGGCTGCTCACCAAGCAATTGCGCGAGCTTGAGGAAGTCGGACTCGTGGTGCGAACAGTGTACGCCGAGGTTCCGCCGCGCGGGGAGTACCGCGTCACCGCGGAAGGCGAGAGCCTGAGACCAGTTGTCGACATGTTGGCGCGATGGGGGAGCGCCCGGCTGGATCGGCAAAGCGCAAAGCAGACCGCTACAGGGCAGCAAAAGTCGCGGACGCGAGGTTGAAGCTTTACGCTCTCGGATGGCCTCGCCGAAATTGACTATGTTCTGCTGTTCCAATGACCACATGGTCGGGCGGCCGACTGACCGGTGCGAACAGCCTCGCGCTCGACGATTTAAAGCGCATTTGGCGACACCGCTCAGGTCCCAGACGACGCATCTTGCGGTCAAAGCGAAGCGTCGCGGAAATTCTCCTCGCTGCCGTAGCGGAACGCGATCGCGTAGAGCTCGGAAATCCGAAGACAAAATCTCGTCGTGGGCTCCTGACCGCGCAGCCTCTTCAGCCGTCTATTTGCGCTCGCCTCCTCTGCGCGATCAGCGTCAGCCAGGGCGGCAAATGGAAGCCGCTCATCAGCAGGTACATCGGGAGCATTCCGGCGAGCCATGACGGCTCGAGCCCAGGCCCGCAGATCATCGACATGCTCGCATCGGGGGAAAGCCATGTCAGCAGCGCCATGAGCGCGAAGACTGGCGCCGCCGCGAAGTTCAGCCATCCGGCTGCGCGCTCCGCGGCGGCGTTCCGGCGCATGGGGTCGCCGAAGCGTGCGCCGGAAGAGACCTGGTTCATGCCTTTGTACCAGCCTCGGCGTTCCGGAATGCCGCCTCTCCGGCGCCCGACACTTCGACCCATTTCCTGTCGGGCTCGGCCTCGGCCTCGTAATTGTCGTGCCAGTTCCACCATTTGTAAGTGGGCGTCTGCGGATAACCCTGCGGCGAGTCCTCCCACGTCTCCTGGCGCCCGAGCGGCGTCACGTCGAGGTAGCTCCAGACGGTGCCCATCGCCTCGTCGCCGCGGTTGTTGATGAAATAGGTGCGGAAGATCCGCTCCCCGTCGCGGATGAACACATTGTGGCCGTGCCATTCGTCGACTCCGAAGTCCTTATCGAAGCTATCGGTGATCGTGTACCAAGGGATCTGCTCCCAGCCCATGCTCCGCTTGAGGCGCGCAATGTCGGCCTGTGGCGCCCGCGAGACATAGGCCAGTGTGGTGTCGCGCGCATTGAGGTGAGCGAGGTTCGACACCTGGTCGGCGCCAAGCGAGCAGCCGCGGCAGGCGTGCTCGGGCCAGCCGAACACTCCGGCCTCGAAGAACGCGCGATAGACGATCAGCTGCCGCCGCCCCTCGAACAGGGCGAGCAGGCTCACCTTTCCGTTTGGGCCAT
Source organism: Sphingomonas sp. P4_G2 (assembly GCF_056401155.1). Classification (NCBI taxonomy): domain Bacteria; kingdom Pseudomonadati; phylum Pseudomonadota; class Alphaproteobacteria; order Sphingomonadales; family Sphingomonadaceae; genus Sphingomonas; species Sphingomonas sp. P4_G2. The sequence continues at coordinate 117,638 of NZ_JBFUJY010000005.1, forward strand.
CGAACACATAGTTTTTGTCGACGGCCATCCACGGCATCCGTCTGCGCTCGGCGGCAAGAGCGTCGCGAGCGCGCGTCGCGGCCTTTTCCTTGACGAGCATCTGCTTCCACGCAGTCTCCCATTCCTCCGGGGAAACCTTGGGCGGCGTGTGGACGGTGCGTGGCTCGCCTTTGCCGGTGTTCGCGGTTGAGTGTTCCATGGTTCGTTTCCTTGCGTTCGATTCTCTGGAGAGCGGAGGCCTTCCTCCGGTGGCATATTTGCCCCTTCGATTAGACGGGCACGGGCTCCGCTCCCACGAACATCGCGAATTGCGATTCCAAGGCCTTGACCGCCCCGCCTCGCCAGCTTTCGGCCATCGACGCGGACATGACGTCCGGGAAGATGTCTTCTTCACCCTTTTCGATGCCGTCGAAGATGCCTTGCGCCACCGCCTCCGGAGAAGCCTTGGGGATGTCGAGGTCGCGGGACATATCGGTGTCGACGGGGCCGGCGAGGACGGCGTGCACGCGCACGCCTTCACCGGCGAGCAACGCACGCAGCGACTGCGACAGGGAGAAGGCCGCCGCCTTCGAGATCGAATAGGCGGGAATGATCGGCATGGCGGCGAGACCTGTCACCGAGAGAATGTTGACGATCGCGCCCCTCGAACGGATCAGCAACGGCAGGAAGGCCTGAGTAACAGCGTAGGTGCCGAAAAGATTGACGGAGAGGTGCTGTTCGAGCAGGGCGCGATCGCTCAGGTCGTCGTAGATCGCCACGCCGGCGTTGTTGATAAGCATGTCGACGGCTTCGACGGTCCGGACGGCAGCATCGATCTGCGCGGTATCGGTCACATCGAGGTTCAGGGGCACAACGCGCTCGTCGTGGTGAGCCAGGTGCCGGCGCGTGCCGGCATAGACCCGCCCCGCTCCCCGCTTCAGAGCTTCCTCGACCAGGGCGTGCCCGATCCCGCGATTTGCGCCGGTGACGACGACGGACTTGTCCTTGATGCTCATCAATTATGCTCCAGTGGCCAGATGGAGCTATGACGACCGAGCCTCCGAAAAGGAGTCACGGACCGGTCGATCACATGATCGAAACCGTTCCTCCGGGCGACTTCGGCCCGCCTGGCGAACCGAACCTGCTGATCACCGTTGCGCCGAGAGACTTGGCCGTGTCCGGAATTTGTGGGCCGTCTGGTTACTCACGCCCGTGTCCAACCAGGCGATGACGTGGCGCCGCAGTTCGGCCAGCGGGACAACACTCTCCTCAAGGACGATCTCGTTGAAGGTCTTCAGATCGAACTTCTTCCCAAGCCGGCGTTCAGCCTCGCTCCCGAGGGCCCGGATCTGGTGGGGCTTGCCCGGCGCGATGTAGTGCCAGCCCGCCGCTGTCATCGGCCCAGCCGAGGATGGCGTTGGAGGTACATTCCGTGCCGTTCTCGCTGACGATGGTGTCGGGCCACCGGCCGCGCTGGGCGATGATGGCGTCCAGTTCTGACCGGCGGCGATGGCCTGGCGCAGACTGCGGCCGCGGGCGAAGGATCTGTCGCCCGCGATCCCGGGGCGTCATCCGTGACTCTTTTTCACCGCCTCAATCGTCTTAGCTGAGAGCCAGTCTCGCCTGTCGGTCGGTCGCATGGAGCCACGGGCGAAGTCGTTCCGCACTGTTTCACTGCAGGCTGAACAGTAAAAAAGGACAGGATAAATGCTGACGATTGGAGCTCTACTAACCGACGAGCAAGGAAAACTTACAGTCCGGCGCGTTCTGTCGGTCGAAAGCGGAACGGCGAAGGTAGAGACTACGTACGAAACTGCTGGGTCATTTCACGACGTTCACTATACCGACCTTGGAAGTCTCTGGTCGTTTATCCGACCCGACGGCACGCTGCACGGAGAGTGGAAAGGCGCGTTGCGGACTGACGCCAATGACACGGCAGTCTATCGGGGAATCACAGGCGGCACCTATGTCGAGAGATCCAAGCACTCACGCACCTATCGAGGCGCGCTTACGTTCGAAAACGCCGGCGGGGCGCTGGCGGAACTGAATAGCGTGCTTGCTGTATTCGAAATGGAAATCGACGATGCCGGCAAGGTGAACTACCGCACCTGGAAACTCGAGTCGGCGGCAATCTGACCGAGACCCAAACCTACGATGAGTATGGAAAGAGCCGTCGGCAGTGAACTTTAATGTTCCAGAGGAGATTTTTATGTCCGCGCTACCAATCAATCCGAACGAGACCGCCTTCCTCTTAGTCGACTTTCAAGAGGGCGTTGCCGAGCTGTCAAGGACAGTGGAGCAAGCCAGTCTGCGCGCCGCAGCCGTATCATTGGCAAAGCTCGCGCGTCTGTACAATGTGCCCGCTATTGTCAGCACCGCGATGTTGGAGGGGCCAACGCGCATAACGCCTGAAATTGAAAACGCGCTGGGTGACTTGGGTCTTTTGGCGCCCGGGCGCACAACCGCGAATGCGTTCACCCACATTCCGACGGCCGACAAGATCGCGAGCCTCGGACGCAAAACACTGCTCGTCGCTGGTGTTCTCACCGAAGTGGCGGTCCAGAACTCCGCGCTATCAGGCGCCGAACGCGGATATGACGTACAGGTGGTTGTCGATGCGTGTGGCGGCCTGTCTTCCCGGACGGAAGATGCCGCGTTTCGCCGTCTCACCCAAGCCGGGGTCACACTCACATCGTGTGCCTCCGTCGCAGGACAACTGATGGGGGATCTCGCGCAGAGTCCCGCGGCACAGGAGTCGCTGAAAATTCTGTTCGAGATCTGTAGCATTGGGCAAGTCAACTAGGCGCAAGGCTCGTTGATCAGAGCCAGAAGATGACAATGACGAGCGATGATGTTGCCGCCAACTTCGTCAAGCATGCCCGTTAGAACGCTTTCAGTGCGTGACGTGACCCCAGAGTTTCATCGGCGGCGACCAAAGACCGATTGTCGCGCATGAGCGTGGGTGAAGCACGAGCGGGGTTAACTGCGTTGCAGCGGCGGGATCCGGGGTCGGCGATTTCTTGACTCGCGCGCGACTCTTTTCGGGACCCTCGGACGTCTTGACTACAGATGCGCCGAAAACCTGATCCATCAAGTCGCCTGTAGCCTTCCATCTTCATTGTCGCGCGACGGGTCCGCAAGGCACGAAGCTTAGTACAGCAAAGGACTCCCATGAAACTGACCAATCGCACCATCCTGATTACAGGTGGCTCCGCGGGCATCGGGCTCGCTTTTGCTCTCAGGTTTGTCGAGCTCGGCAACGACGTTATCGTGACCGGCCGACGCCAAGCTGTGCTCGACAACGTTAAAGCGAAACATCCAAAGCTCCATACGATCCAGAGCGATGTTGCTGACTCCGTACAGATCGCAACCCTCGCTGCACGCGTGAAGGCGGATTTCCCCAAGCTCGATGTGCTGGTGAACAATGCAGGCATCAGCCGTTATAGGAACCTCAAGACCCCTGCGTCCGACCTGACCGAACTGATGGTGGAGATGGATATCAATGTGGGCGGCGTGCTTCGCATGACCTCCTCGTTCATCGACATCCTTACAGCCAACAGCGGAACTCTGATCAACATTTCCTCAGGTCTCGCCTTTGTGCCGCTGCCGTGCTTGCCGATCTACTGTGCGACCAAGGCGGCGATCCACTCCTACACCCAGTCGCTTCGGTTCCAGCTCGAAGACACGGGCGTGGAGATTATCGAGATCATGCCGCCAGCGGTGACGACTGATATGACGGCAGACCTTTCCGAGGGCGACGGCATCACGCTGATTAGTACGGACGAGTTAGTGAAGCGCTCGTTCACATCCCTTGAGGCGGGTGCACTCGAAATCCATCCAGGCCAATCCAAGCAGCTTGCGTTCATGCGCCGCGTCGCCCCCAACTTCATCAATCGCCAACTTTGGAAGGCCTCCAAAAAGTTCGTGCCTGTCAGTCCAGGCTAAATCAATGTGGGTGCTTGAACGCCCACGGCCGGCATGGTCCCATGCGCACCGATTGATGGCGCAGGTGGACGAGGCGTGACCTTCGAAAAAATAGGTCCCTACGAACTGACGCGAAGCGATCTGTTTGTAGCATCTTTGGTCGTTTCCTTCTCGCTAGGATCGATCGCGGTACGCGCCTGGATTTTGCTGCTGACGGTGACAAGTCTGATCGCGATCGTCCTCGGAGCGCTGGCTCAAGACCTCGTCGTGGTAGGTATTGGGGCGTTTTTTTTGTTTTTCATCTTGGGTTCGCCGCTGCTGCGCTCCCGCAAAAACAGCCGGGAAATTTATCTGGAGCAGGATCCCATGGGCGTCGCGGTCGATACGCCGATGGCCCGTGTCGTTTATAAATGGTCGACCATTCGCAAGGTCAAAAAAGTCGGATCGCGTCTGTTTGTGATAGTCTCTAATAGGTCCGCACTCGTGATACCGGATCGCGCCACCTCCACGGGCAATATGGAAGCGCTGGCGGCGACGCTCGCGAACAACCGACAGGCTTGAGCGTCGCCCTATGCCGAGCTTCAGCAAGGCGTCGGTTCCGCTGTCGGCGGTACGGATCACGCACAAGCCAGGTGAGGTCTTCCAAAAAGCATAAGAGGAAGCTTCCAGCAACTGAGCGTGACTCTCTTTGCAAACCTCAAACGTCGTAGCTGAAGAGATGCAATGGAGCGGCACGGATGGCTGACCACTTGAAACTTGTCCAAGCTGATGACGTAAGACCCGCCCGGTCCGTTGTTGATCGACCTGAGGGCCGAAACATCGATGACGGCGCTCAGCACAAGGGCTATCTCCCACACGCAAATTGCATGGATTACTATGCCATTTTCTGGAGCGACCGGTTCGACGACCTCAAAACCCTCCTTGAGGAAATTGAAGGATGAACGCTGCTGCCGTCGCGGCCGACCAGCTATGGAAGGCGCTTCCAAAGTAAACAGTGACTCTTCTCCTGAATCCCAAACGTCATAGCCAAAGTAAAGCAATGGAGGGGGGCTGGTGAGCCTGAAGGACAAGAATGTCGTCGTCACTGGTGGGAGCCGTGGATTCGGCCTCGGATTGGTCGAGGCGCTTGTCGCGCATGGTGCAAGGGTAACAGTCGTCGCCCGCGGCGCCGAAGCGCTGGAGGCGGTCAGCACCAGGCTTGGGGCCGCCACGATCTTCGCCGACGTTACGGACGAAGCCGCCGCTCATCGCATTCTTGGTGAGGTCCGCCGGAATATCCTGGCGCTGAGCGCCGGCGCAACGCCGCGGATGGGTCGGTTCAGCTGAGCTGGGAGGATTTTCAGATGCTCTACCAGCCACGCCGGTACATTCTCCACGCAAGTTGGCTTCGCCGGCTCTATCTCACTGTGGCGAGGGCTGGGGCATCGCTGCTCAGAGCTCGTGGTGATTTGATGTACCTGGATGGCTTGCGGCAGGGTGAGCTCGAGGATCTGAGGCTGCGCCGCGCCCATGACGGCAGCTATAGGCCATCGGGTGATTGAGGCACCGTCAATCCTGCTCTTGAGTAAAGATCAATGCTCGATCCGCTTCCAGGCGTGTGCCGCGGCAGATGACCTTGGGCACCGGGACAGGCGACGTAGCTGCCAAGGCCTACGCAGGCTCCATGGGAATCACCCCCGAACAATTCGTCGTCCGCTTCGGCGCGCCGATGCCACCAAGGCCGTTCGACAGGGTCGTCTCTGTGCTGGAAGGCCCGCAATATGCCGAGGGCGTCGTCTTCGGCCTGAATGGCGATGCCGGCGTCACGGTCATGGAAGGCGCGACGGCTTGAGCAGTCGCACGCGGCCAGACAGAGGAGACCAATGTGAAGCTCTTCCAATCACCCGCCGCACGCTCATTGGCCCCGCATTCATCGCTTGCGAGACGCTTGGCGTCGAGGAGGTGGTGATGACCGAACCAGAGGGAGAGGGGAGACCCCTTGAACGGTGAAGGATCTATGGACCGCGACCGCAGGGAGGGGCTCCTCACCCTTGCCGTCGCGCTGCGGCCTGAACTGCACCGCTAGTGCTCGCGTCTCATGGGATCGGTCATAGACGGCGAGGACGTCGTGCAGGACACGTTTGCCCGAGCCTTCGTTGGCCTGGGCGAGTTGTTCGAGGTGCGGCAACTGCGACCTTGGTTGTTCCGGATCGCCCACAACCGTGCACTGGACCTGCTGCGCAGCTGCGCCATCCGCGTCGCAGAGCCCATTGAGGCGGCCCTTCAACTTGTCGACGACCCGTATCCGGACCTTGTGGAGATTTTGATGCGCCAAGAAGCGGTACAAACTGCGGTGTCACGCTTTACGGAACTTCCGATCCTCCAACGCAGTGTTATCATCCAAAGGATGTGCTCGACGAGCCATTAGCCGAGATCGCCAGTCTGCTGGATATCGATGCCGTGAAGGGGCGTCTGGCGCGCGGCCGCGCCCGGCTCCGGGAGATCAATGCCCAGGCTGCCCCCGTGTCCCGATGCGCGGATCGCGTCTGCTGCCGTGGTCCGCTACGTCAGCTTGTTCAATCAGCGCGACTGGAATGGCTTGCGCGCGATGCTTGCAGACGATGTGAAACTTCATCAGTCCTTGCACCAGCCGCGCTCGGGTGCCGCTGATGTCGGCATGTTCTTCACCATCTACGCCAAGAGCGACGGCGTGTGGCTCAAGGCGGCCTGGCTCGAGGGCCGGGAGGTGATCGCGGTGTTCGAAGACCGGACAGACGCGAAGCCCAACCACTTTATGTGGCTGTGGTATGAAGGCCGGATCAGCTTCATTCGCGACTATCGCTATGTCGCCTATGTTGCCGACGATGCTGAGCTGGTGCTGGCGCTGGACGCCAGATTCCACGGTAACGGCACGTACCACTAACTATGCCGACCTGTCTGTCGTCAGGACATTTGGCGCAGATCGCGGCGCAGATTAGCGGAGTGTTGGAAATTGGAATTGGCGGGTTGTAGGTGTGTATGCTTCCGTGACCCTCAGCAGCCACATCACTGCGATGGATCATGCCGCTCGGCCACTTCGTCGGCGACCTTAAACGCCGTCCGGCACGCTCAGAAGCTACGATCCGCTAGGCAGTGATCAAGACGCTGACCAGACTTCCGGTAAACGATCGCCCAAAACCCCTCGGAGGTGCCGAGCCACGAACACCTCGTGGCTCGTATTCTCACCCGCGATCCTCAGTGAACCTCGGTTGCGAACATTTAGTCAGCCACGCCTCCCATCGTCAGGTTGACGGTGGTTCCCGTCATTCCGCTTGCCTTGTCGGACGCCATAAAGACCGCCATGTTTGCGACCTCCTCAAGCACCATTACCCGCCGCCGGTGGGTCGTGCTGGCCAGATAGCCTTGGAACTGATCCCACGTCATGCCCGACGCCTTCGCGTCGTAGATCTCTTTCATCGTGCTTGTCTCCGGCATACCATGTGGTCGTAAGCCTACGACACGAATGCCGTGAGGTGCGAACTCGAGAGACAGATCTCGAGTAAGTGCCTCTTTTGCGGCGTGGGCCGGACCATAGCCTCCATTCAGAGGTGTGCCCACCCTCGCGGGTAATGAGGTGACTGTCATTATCACCCCAGAATGATTTACAATCATCCGTCGGGCTGCGAGCCGCGCGGTTAGGAAATACGACATTGTGTAGGATCTGATCGGGAGCGCGAACTGCTCGGCGTCCAGCTTGCTCAACGGGACACCGACTATTTCCTTATCCGAGATGCCGACGGCATTGAATGAAATATCGATCCGGCCGGCTTTGTCGATCACGGACGTCAAATGTTGGTCCACGGCGCACTCTTCGAGAGCATCGACCTCGGCCACCTCGGCAGTTCCGCCCGTAGCGATGATGTCCTTGGCAACGGCTTCGACCGCCGCCCGACTGCGACCGGTGAGAAAAAGTTCGGCTCCCTCGCAGGCAAAGGCGCGTGCGACAGCACCGCCGATCGCGCCTCCGGCCCCGTAAACCACTACAACTTTACCCTTCAATATCATCAGCTTCTTCCTTTGGTGAGGCAGTCGCGCCCGCCTACAGTGCGTGAAGATCGACGATGGAACCTTAGACAACGGAAACTCATATGCGCTGCACCACGGCCGCCATCGATCGACGTCCGGATCATCCGAGCCGTCGACCATTTAGACACCGCGCCGTTGGAAAAATGGGCGCACAACTTACCGCCCACTTTGGAGGCCAGCCGGTGTCTAAACAAAACGGAAGTGCAACAAGGATGTGGAGAAAGTAACTCGATGGGAATAACAGATGACCAGATATCGAGGGCGCGAGCTGGTGACGATGGCGCGTTCCGGGAGTTGACCGAGTCATATCGTCGCGAGCTACAGGTGCACTGTTATCGGATGCTCGGATCCTTCCAGGACGCCGAGGATGTCCTGCAAGATACGTTGCTGGCCGCTTGGCAAGGCCTCAGTAGATTCGAAGGGCGCGCATCAATCCGCACCTGGCTCTACCGAATTGCCACCAACCGTTGTCTGAACGCGCGTCGCTCGGCCAGCCGGCGAGCTGCAAAAGAGTGGGATGTGCCCGGCGTTGAACTGCTTCAGCCAACCCGGCTTGGCGAAGTGGTATGGCTCGAACCGTATCCCGACACGCTGCTTGAGGGTGTGATTGACGTTCAGCCCAGTCCCGAGGCCCGCTACGCCCAGGTCGAATCCCTCTCTCTGGCCTTTATGACCGCCCTTCAGGTTCTGCCGTCTCGCCAGCTTGCTGTCGTCATCTTGCACGATGTGATCGGATATAGCGCGAACGAGGTGGCCGACATGCTCGACTCGACCGTCCAATCGGTCAACAGCGCCCTCAAACGGGCTCGCGACAGCCTGCAGCGCCGACAGCCGCCAACCGCCGACCGGGAGCAGCCGCCCGCCGCCGACTCGCCCTCCGAGAAAGCGGTCGTGGCCAAGTTCGTAAGCGCATGGGAATCCGCTAATCTCGACGCGCTGGTCGCCCTCCTAACGGACGACGTCTGCATCTCGATGCCACCGATGCCCTTCGAATATGAGGGTCGCCAGATAGTTGCGCGCTTCTGCGCCAGCATCTTCGGCGCGGGCCGGAGGTTTGACCTCGTTAAGACGCGAGCCAACGGCCAACCAGCGTTCGGAGCATACTTGCGCGGCGCTAGCGGTGTCCATCATGGGATCGGTCTCTACGTCCTCACACTTGCCGGCGACCGGATCTGCGGCTTGACCCGGTTCGAGAACGGCGTGCTCCCATGGTTTGGGCTGCCGCGATCACTCCGGAGCGATGGGTAGGATTCGCCGATTCGCGTGCCCCCGTCCTCGACGTTCAGGCTCACAAGCCATGCGGCGAGCCGACCCTCTGCCACTCTTACTCATGGCTAGGATCGCTGGATAGCCGCCGACATGTTACGCATGCTCGTGTCGCAGATCATGCGACGACGCAGCTGGCGCTGCCGGGGCGTCGGTCATGGATGGTCTCCTTGTCAGGGATTGGGCACCAACCCCAACCTCCCAACAGGAGGCATTCCTGCCACCATCATCTAATCTCGGGTTAGCCGGTTCGTTCAATCCTCAAGGCGATGAATGACCGGGGAGCGGACTCAGCTGCCAGTTGACATGCAGGTATTTACCTGCATGTTATAGTCTCAGATTCGAGTGAGACTGATGGACGCTGACAAGATTTTCAAAGCGCTGGGCGACCCGACACGCAGAAAGCTGCTTGACCTTCTTTGTGAGAACAACGGGCAGACGCTCGGCGAGCTTTGCGAAAACCTGGACATGGCCCGGCAATCCGCCACGCAGCACCTCGAGATGTTGGAGGCGGCCAATCTGGTGAGCACGGTCAGGCGTGGCCGGGAAAAGCTGCATTTCATCAACCCCGTGCCGCTGCACGAGGTTTACGAACGGTGGGTGCGGAAATTCGAACGGCAGCGGCTCAGCCTGCTGCACGACCTGAAGAAGGAAATCGAAGGAGAATAACAATGACCAAACAGACGACCAGCTTTGTTTACGTGACCTATATTCGCGCGACCCGGGAAAAGGTCTTTGAGGCCATAACGAGACCGGATGTCGCAAGACGCTACTGGGGCAGCGAGAACGTCTCTGACTGGAGACCCGGATCGAAGTGGGCCCATGTCCGGGCCAACGACGAGCGGACGATCCAAGTCGTCGGCGAGGTTGTTGAGGTCTCGCCGCCGACGCGTCTCGTGATGACCTGGGCGAGTCCTTCGCAGGCCTCCGACCCGGCAAGCTACAGCCGGGTGACGTTCGAGACCGAGGAATACGAGGATATGGTCCGGTTGACCGTCACCCATGACGAACTCGAGGCCGACAGCCAGATGGCGAACAGCATGAAAAAAGGTTGGCCGGCGGTTCTGTCCAGCCTGAAGTCTTTCCTGGAAACCGGCCGCGGGCTCGACGTCTCCGCCACGCCAAAGGCGGCCTGATCCAATGAGGTGCCAATCAATACGTGCGCCAGAAGGAGAATGACGATGACCTATACCGGTGGATGCGCGTGCGGCGCGATCCGTTATGAAACGCGCAGCGAACCCATCTTCGAGAACCACTGTCAATGCCGCGATTGCCAGAAGCGAAGCGGTACAGGGCATCAATCCTATCTGACATTCGCCCGGCGAGCCGATGTGACAATTACGGGCGAAGCGAACACCTGGCGGGCAACGGCCGACAGTGGGAACATAAAGGTCCACGCCTTCTGCCGGATCTGTGGGGTGCCGGTCTATCGGACAATCGTCGAAATGCCGGAAATGATTTCAGTCGTCGCGGCCAGCCTTGACGACCCGGACCAATTCAATCCGCAGGTGGTCATATTCACTATCGACGGCCCTTCGTGGGACATGGTTGACCCTTCGTTGCGGGCATTCGAGCAAATGCCGGGCGGATAAATTCCGCTGAGAGCAATACGAAACTGCCAACAACCTTAGTGGGTCCGACCTAGACGCCGCCGATGAATCACGCCCGTAAATTGGAGAAAGACGATGCTTGCATTCAGAAATATCATCTTGGCACTGCCAATCCTTGCGATCGGACTTGCCGGTCTGTCGGCAGCCCAGGCGGCTGACACAACCATTGACCAGATGCCCGCCAAGCTCGAAATCCGCTTCGCGCTCAGCGCCTTGCCTCCGGCACTGCGCGGCAAGGCGTCGGTCTATTTGCTCGATCCTGCGAAAGGCTACCAGCTTGCACGGCAAGGGACGAGTGGCTTGACATGTGTTGTCCAGCGCACCGCCTGGGAAATGGGCGACTTCCGCAACGACATCTATTTTCCGGTCTGCTACGATGCGGCGGGCACCAGCACCTACCTGAAGGTGATCATGGATGTGGCAAGGCTGCGCGCCGAGGGAATGGGCGCTGCCGCGCTAAAGGCTGAAATCGAAATTCGGTACAAGAACAAGACCTATAGCGTTCCGGAAAAAGCAGGCGTTTCCTACATGGTCGGCCCGGTCATGCGCGCCCTGGCGCATCCCGAAATGCAGGTTCATACCATGCTGATGCCGCATATGATGTTCTACGCCGCTAACATCACGAATGACGACATCGGTGCGGCACCGGATCCCAACAATCCTGCAAGCCTGCTCAATCCGTTCGCAGACAGGCAGGGAAACGCCGAGCAAACCTATATCATCCAACTCGTCGGCGAGACTGAGAAAGCCAGGATCCTTGCTGACGAGAAGCCGCTGGTCGACGATCTCTGCGCTTATCGCGATGTCCTCTGTCTGACGCACATGAACAACTGAGTTTCGGTTCGTAGAGTCTTTGCTCAAGAACGCCCGACGGTATGGGCAAGTTCACCTCCATTCCGTGCCGGTCAGTTCGGCCGCTGTCCACCCTTGTCATTCGGCGATAGCCTTGGCCTTGGTCGGCAAAGCGGATGCCGCGATAAGGCTGACGAGGATATGACTTCGGGTTCCTTATCGGAAAAGACCTCTCGATCGCGAATAGAGCTGAGCATGTTCACCCAAGCAATCCGCGCAACTCACAGCGACGAACCGCGCCCTTGCATCTCACGTCATAAGCCCAGGCAATGTAGTCGCCAACATATCGACGGCAAGACGGACCTTCAGCGGCAAGTGAGGTGTCTGCAGCCATAGCGCATAGCTGTCGTAAAGAAATCCCGACTGATCTGGCAAGATCGTGACAAGCGCACCTACCTCAATACGCTCCCGAATGAGCCAGCGTGGAAGCCAGGCGAGCCCCATGCCGGCGGTAGCAGCATCAGCGATCGCATCCAGATCGTCGAGCCGCAACCGGCTGACTGGCGTGACCTCCCTCGGAGGCTGGTCGTTGCGCGGAAACAGCCATGGGGGAACAGGGCCCGACCGACGGTAGACGATGGCATTGTGCTGGCTGAGGTCCTCTAACTGCCTTGGACAGCCGTGCATCTCGAGATAGGATGGCGACGCGCAGACGACCATGCGCTGGCGCGCGACGCGACGCGCTGTCACCCCCGCCTTGTCTTCCAGGGCGCCGGTCCGGACGGCAAGATCATAGCCATCCTCCGCGAGGTCGGCGATGCGGTCGCTGAACGACAGATCAAGTTCCAGCGTCGGATATTGCTGGACGAGTTCCAGCAAGATGGGGGTGACGCAGCGCCGGCCGAAGTGCACGGGCATGGTGACACGCAGCTTTCCGCATGGTTCGGAAAGTTGATCGGCGGCGAGTGCATCCGCAGCCTCAGCTTCAGCGAGTACTACCCGGCAGCGCTCATAGTAGGCGCGCCCGAAGTCTGTCAGGTTCTGGCGGCGTGTGGTTCGGTTGATGAGGCGCATTCCCAGACGCTCTTCGAGAAACCGCACATGCTTTCCCACCATCGGTCCCGATAGATCGAGCGCAGCCGCGGCGGCCGCAAACGAGCCCAGGTCGACGGATTTGACGAACACGGCCATGCTCGTAAGGCGATCCATATTCAAAACCTCTGGTTACTACTGTTCTGCCATAAACCCCATTTATCCAGACGATGGCCGCCGGTATAGTTCATTCAGTTCAATTACGTTGGAATTGCGTCATGGCACGTGTTGTCCGCTTTCATGAACACGGTGGTCCGGAGGTTCTGCGCATCGAGAATGTCGATGTTCCGGGACCTGGCCCAGGCGAGATTCAAATTCGCGTCAGGGCGTTGGGTCTCAACCGGGCCGAGGCGTCGATGCGCGCGGGTACTTATATCGAGACGCCGCCGCTGCCTTCACGCCTGGGGCTGGAAGCAGCGGGCACGATCGAAAAGGTTGGTGCAGGCGTCCACGGATTCGTACCTGGCGACGCCGTCAGCGTCGTGCCCCCCATATCGATGGTCCAATACCCCGCCTATGGCGAGCTTGCCACATTCCCGGCCGAGCACATCGTCAAGCACCCGCCATCGCTGAGCTGGGAAGCGGCGGCAGCCGTCTGGATGAAATTCCTTACCGCATACGGTGCCCTGATCGACATCTGCAAGCTGCGCAGGGAGGACTTTGTCGTCATCACTGCGGCATCGAGCAGTGTCGGACTCGCCGCGATCCAGATTGCCAACATGGTCGGCGCAACCACGATCGCGGTTACACGGACCTCCGCCAAGAAGCAGGCCTTACTTAAGTTCGGCGCCGCGCATGTGGTCGCTGCAGCAGAGGAAGACCTGGAAGTCCGGCTAAACGACATCGCCGGACCGGAAGGGGTGCGCGTCGTGTTGGACCCGATCGGCGGGCCGATTTTCGAACCTCTGACGGCCGCGATGTCGCAGGGTGGTATTCTCATTGAATATGGCGGCTTGAGCCCCGAGCCGACACCGTTCCCGTTCGCCGCCGTGCTGAGCAAAAGCCTGACGCTACGCGGCTACCTCGTCCACGAGATCGTGCGCGATCCGACGCGGTTGGAGGCCGCTAAGGCATTCATCCTCGACGGACTAAAGTCGGGTTCGCTGAAGCCAGCAATCGCAAAGACCTTTCCCTTTGACCAGATCGTCGAGGCGCATCGCTATCTCGAGTCCAACGAACAATTCGGCAAGGTTGTCGTGACGGTTTGACCGATCCGACGCGCACCGACGCGAAGTGCCAGACTCCACCAAACAACCGCCTCGCATGACTGAACTCGAACATGAGCCGGCTCCATCCAAATACCGGTCACCGCGGGGATGGGTCGAAGGAATAGAGCAGCTCGGTCGTGATTGTGCCTGTGATCGGGAGTTTACGATCAGCTTGGTAACGACGGTCCTTGGCGGGCGGCCTGGTCGGATGTCGTGGCGGATTGATTCCGGCGGGCGAGAAAGCGATCGCCGACATGTTGTCCAAGGGGTGGATCGAAGAGGCGGTGAAGGGTACGTCGATCATCCGAACGGGCTATCGGATAACGGACGCCGGTCAGGCGGTCCACGCGGCGGGACGCGCGCCGCACGTGCGGCGGAGGACGCGTGACTCTTTTTGCGGGCCTGAATCGTCGTAACTGCATCGAGACACCGGAGCAGGACTGATGAGCCTCAAGGACAAGACTGTCGTTGTCACTGGCGGAAGCCGGGGTCTTGGCCTAGGCCTCGTCGAGGCCTTGGTCGCGCACGGCGCCACGGTGACGGTGGTCGCCCGTGACGCCGAGGCGCTGGAGGCCGTCCGCGCGCGGCTGGGGGTGGCCACCATTGCCGCCGACGTGACCGATGAGGCGGCCGCCCATCGCGTCCTCTCCGAGGTTCGTCCGGACATCCTCGTGCTGAATGCCGGCACGCCGCCGCGCATGGGCCCATTGGACCAGATCAGTTGGGCGGACTTCACTGCCACTTGGGAAACGGACGTCAAAGCTGGACTCTATTGGCTGCAGGCGGCGCTCACCCAGCCGCTCAAGCCCGGAAGCCGGGTTCTGGTGGTGTCAAGCGGCGCGGCGGTGGGTGGATCGCCGATGTCGGGCGGTTATGGCGGCGCCAAGCGCATGCTGTGGTTCATGGCACAGTACGCTAATGGCGTCGCGGCGCAGAAGGGCCTTGGGATCCGCTTCCAGGCGATCGTACCGCAGCAGATGGTGCCCGGCACCGGGGTCGGCGACGCCGGCGTCAATGCCTATGCGCGCGCCATGGGCGTAACGCCCGAAGCGTTCCTCGCCAGGTTCGGCGCGCCGATGCCGCCCCGGGAGTTCGGCGAGAAGGTCATTTCCGTGCTTGAGGACTCAAAGTATGTCGAGGGCCTCGCTTTCGGACTCAAGGGCGACACTGGCGTGACCATACTCGAAGGAGCCGGAGCTTGAGCGCCGGACCGTCCTCGCCGGACGGCGATCCTCGGGCTGAGTTCCTCGTCCTGGCCGGCACGCTGCGCCCGGAACTGCACCGCTACTGCGCGCGGCTGATGGGTTCGGTCGTTGATGGCGAAGACGTCGTGCAGGACACGCTCATCCGGGCCCTTGCAGCGCTACAGGACATCGAGGAGATGCCACCGCTGCGGCCCTGGCTTTTCCGGATCGCCCACAATCGCGCCCTCGACCTGCTGCGCGGACAAGCGGTGCGTCGCACCGAACCGATCGAGGCGGCCGCGGACATCGCCGACCTGGCCAATTCTGACCCCATGGAGATTCTGATGCGCCAGGAAGCGGTCGAGACCGCCGTGTCTCGCTTTGTCGAACTCCCCGTGCTCCAACGGAGTATCGTCATCCTGAAGGACGTGCTGGGCGAGTCACTCATCGAGATCGCCACGCTCCTCGACACCACGGTTGACGCTGTGAAGGGGCACCTAGCGCGAGGAAGGTCGCGGCTTCGGGAGATCAATGCGCATGCCGGTCCGCCCCCGGAGGCGCGGCGCGCATCGGATGCGGTGACGCGATACGTCGCGTTCTTCAATCAGCGGAATTGGGACGGTCTGCGGGCCCTGTTGGCCGATGACGTCAAGCTCATCCAGTCTACCTACCCCCTTCGCGTGGGCTCCGCGGATGTCGGCATGTTCTTCACCATCTATGGCAAGAGCGACCGCGTATGGCTCGCCCCAGCCTGGCTGGAGGGCCGCGAGGTGATCGCTGTCTACGAAGATCAGGCCGATCCCAAGCCCAACCACTTCATGTGGCTCGAATGGCGCGATGGTCGGATCAGCTTCATCCGCGACTACCGGTACGTGGGCTATGTCATCGCCGATGCAGAGTTGGTGTTGGCCCCCGAGGCCGCCTGATATGCCTATGCCGCCGCGCAAACCACCACCCTCGGCATCTGGTCGCCTGATCAGGCCGAGCGTGGGACTCTCGGCCTCGTGCCACGCCCTCCAGATCGGCCGGAATATCCGCGGCGACATGAATCAAGCGAGATTTGATTTGATACACGGTACGCACATCAAAATCCGACATCTCGTCCCAGGCCAAGTTGGCCGGATGCGTCGAACTGCGGCGCGCGTCGCGGGACTGCGAGCGAATGTGAGAAGGCTATTACGGTCGATACGATGGGCGGTGGGTACGTTGGTGATTGCCGCTGCGCCCGTCACCGGCTGGGCACGTCAAGTGCCCGTCCCGGAAGTCTTTGCGCCGGGCGTGATTTCCGCTGGGGCGAACGACGGTGCGCCGACATTCTCCCCCGATGGGCGAACCCTTTATTTCGAGCGCACGAACTCGAAATGGGCAGCGATCCTTGTGTCGTATCGCAAGGGTGCGGCGTGGACAAAGCCGGTGCTGGCCTCATTTTCGGGCCAGACCTCCGACCAACAGCCGGCTCTCTCGCCGGATGGGCGCTATCTGGTCTTTGTCTCCAGTCGCCCGCTGGCTACCACGGCGGCGAATGCGCCGGTGAAGTTCGCCAACCATCTATATCGGATCGACCGTGTTGCGACCGGCTGGACAGCGGCACGCGAGCTACCCGCCACAATCAACATTTCAGATCGCGTCTTCAAGCCGAGCATCGCGGCGAACGGCGATGTCTACTTCATGGCCGATGTCGGGCGTGGCGGGCCACCAAAGTGGCGCCTGTTCAGTGCCCGTCGTAACGGTGACAGCTATGCACAAGCTGAACCGCTGGCGTTCAGCGGGCTGGACGACGGTGATGTCGATCCATTCATCGCTCCCGACCAGTCGTTCCTGATTTTCTCCAGCAACACTCGCAGCGTACTCAAGGACGGCCACGAACATCTGTTCATCACCTATCGGCGAGGTGCTGTTTGGTCAGCGGTCCAACCAATACGCTACGCGGGCGACGATCTGGGCGCCGATGACGGCGAGGCGCAGGTCAGTCCCGACGGACGCTGGCTTTATTTCACGAGTTCACGCGTGGTGCCGATGGCCAGGGTTCGTGATCGGCGTGCGGCGTTGAAGGCGCTCGCGCGCATGGACGCCTGGGACAACAGCAACGGCAATGCGTGGCGCTTGCCGATGTCGGGCGTCCTGAACCAGCGCTGATAACTTTAGCGCGAACGCGCTCTTTGGATTTTCAGGAAAGAAGTTTCTTATGGCCGCAAGATCTGCAGTTGCTTTTGTATCCGCGCTGGCATTCGGCGTCGCGGTCACGCTCCCCGGCGATCTTGAAGCTGCGGATCAGAAGACCCCGTCGGCGGCGCCTGCATCTGTTGGCGCGCTTGACAAGGAGCACCAGCGGCTTGCTTCCCTTGACGGAACATGGAGGGTCACGCAGTCGATGTGGACGAGCCTTGATCAAGCTCCAGCGATCGACCATGGCACGGCTACCTTCAGCATCGTTTTGGGTGGCCGACATCTCCGTCAAGATCTGCATGTCGACGCCCCTGGGAAGCCCTTCGATGGTGTCGGCTATATCGGCTACGACAATGCCACCCGCGAATATTTCAGCAGCTGGATGGATATCAATTTCACGGGAATAATTCTGGCGCATGGCGAGTACGATCCTGCCAGCAATACATATACATTCAAGACTTCCGTTCCCGGAGGTAAAAACGGAGCAGTCGTCGGGTTGCGCGAGGTGATGCACGTTTCAGACAAGGATCACTTCACTTATAAATATTTTGAAACTCACGATGGCAAGGAATCTCTCGCAATCGAGTTGAAATATGAACGAAAGAGCTGATCGGGCTTCTCGGATGAATGGTACCATCGTCGCCCGGCAGTTTTAGATTTTCTAGTCGTTTCATTATGAAGCTAGTGCAATGCACCAGGTGTTCTCGAAACAACCTCACCCCCTCCACGGCGGCTCCGGCGAAAAGCGCTTGCCGATCCAGTCGGCGAAGGCGCGGGTCTTGGCGGCCTGGCCCTTGGCTGAGGGCGTGACGACATAGACCGCGCCTTCGTCGGCCAGCGTCCAATCCTCAAGGACCGGCACCAGCCGTCCGTCGGCGAGCTCTCGCCCGACCAGCCAGTCGGTGCTCATCATCAGGCCGACGCCTTGCACGGCGGCCTCGACCAGCACCTCGGCATCGTCGGTGACCAATGGCCCGGAAACCTCGACGCGCGCGCGCCGGCCCTCGCGGTCGGTCATCTCCCAGGCCGGAAAGGTCTGGAAGCCGCTGAAGCCCAGGCAGGAGTGTTCGAGCAGCGCCTGCGGCGTCTCCGGCCTGCCCCTTCGGGCGAGATAGGAGGGGGCGGCGCAGAGCAGCCGCCGCCGTGTCGCCACCTTGCGCGCCACCAGGCGCGAATCCTGCAGCGTGCCGAGCCGCACGGCGACGTCGAAATTCTCGGCGACCAGATCGGCGAAGCGGTTGGAGAATTCGGCCTCGATGCGGACATCGGGAAATTCGGCAAGGAATTGAGGCAGCAGCGGCCCGATCCACATGCGCCCGAACGTTCCGGGCAGCGCCAACCTGAGCAGGCCGCGCGGGCCGCCGCCGGCATGTGCCGACGCGGCAGCCTCGGCTTCGTCGACGGAGGCGAGGATGGCGCGCACGCGCACTAGGAATTCGGCACCCGCTTCGGTCAGCGACACGCTTCGCGTCGTGCGAGAGAGCAGCCTGACGCCCAGCCGCTCCTCCAGCGATTGCAGGCGCCGCGACAGGATGGTCGCGTCGCGCCCGACACGCGCCGCCGCCCTGGTGAAGGAGCGCGCCTCGGCGATGGCCGCGAAGGCGGCCATTTCGGTAAGCGCCGCTGGTTCGTGGGATTGCTGCATCTTCCGCAGTACTCAAATGCAATAGCCAAGAATTATCTAGTAATAGCGCAGCAGCTAGGTTCACTCAATCCATCAATCGTCCCACCGAAGTGAACCCATGAAAGCCATCGAACTGAGCCAAGCCAGGCTGGACGCCTTCCGCGCTGCCAACGTCGCCACTCCCGAACCGCAGCGCGGTGAGGTGCTGATCCGCCAGCGTGCGGCGAGCCTCAATTTCCTCGATGTCGCGGTGGCGAGCGGCAATTATCCCGGACCCACCTTTCCGCTCATTCCGGTCGCAGACGGTGCCGGCGAGATCGTCGCGGTGGGCGAGGGCGTTACGACGTTCAACATGGGCGATCGCGTCATCGCGCATGCCAAGCCGCGCTGGATCGGTGGCCGGCCGCGGCCTTACGAGATGACGCAGATGCGCGGCATCTCGCTACCCGGGTCGCTGGCCGAATATGTAGCGCTACCAGCCAATTCGGTCGTGCCGGTGCCGGCGCATCTCTCCTTCGAGGCGGCGTCGACACTGCCGATCGCCGGCACTACAGCCTGGAACGCCATCCGCGCCGCCAATGTCGGGCCGGGCTCGGTCGTCGTGTTGCTCGGCACGGGCGGCGTCTCGATCTTCACCCTGCAGCTTGCGAAAGCCGCCGGTGCCACGGTCATCATCACCTCGTCGTCGGATGAGAAGCTGGAGCGGGCGAAGGCACTTGGCGCCGATCAACTCATCAACTACCGCGCGACGCCCGACTGGGACGGCAAGGTGCTGGAGCTGACCGGCGGCCTTGGCGCCGACCTCGTCGTCGAGACCGGCGGCACCGCCACGTTCGCCCGCGCCGTCAACGCAACCGCACCCGGCGGCACGCTGTTCACCATCGGCTTCGTCACCGGCGCCGAGGCCACGATCAACCTGCTGCCGATCATCATCAAGGCGCTGAGGGTGGTCGGCAACAACACCGGGTCGGTGTCCGACCTTCGCGACGCCGCCCGCGCCATCGGTGCAGCCATGATCGAGCCGGTCGTCGACAAGGTGTTTTCACCTGATGAAGCGGCCGAAGCTTACGCTCACATGGCCGCCGGCGGCCTGCACTTCGGCAAGCTGGTGTTCGGGTTGGAGTGGTGAGGGCACGGAGAAGCCCAGAGCGGATTGGACGAAGGCCACGCCGCTACGGCACGCAACTCGCCTTCTGGCTCGCTGCCGCAGGTATCCTCGTCGGCCTGATCGCGGCATCCGCTCTGCCGGCCAAAGCCAAGGCTATCGCCGAATGACAGGGATGGATAGCGGCCGAGCTGACCGGCACGGAATGGAGATGAACTGCGATGCCGGACCTCGCGTTTGATCTGAGACATCTCAAATATGTTATGGTGGTCGCAGAACTTGGAAGTTTTCGTCGAGCTGCGGAAGCATTGGATATTTCTCAGTCAACTGTGAGCCGCCGCATCCTTTCGCTCGAGCGGCGGCTCGGCATATCGCTGTTTGACCGCAACCGCACCGGCACCCGTCCGACCGTTGCTGGTGAGCAGTTCATTCAAGACGCGGCTTTCGGAGCGCATCACCTTCAGCAAGCGGTAATGGATCTTCGCCAAATTCGATCCGGGCTGCGTGGTAGGGTGCGCGTCGGCGTCACCGCATCGATCGGCAGTGGCTTTATCGCCGAGCTACTTTCGCACTATCGTCAACGTTTCCCAGAAGTTGAAATTCAATTCGAGGAAGCATCGCCGCAAACCAACGCGGCCAACGTTGGAAGCGGACGTCTCGATGCCGCTATCGTTCCCGGCAGGTTACGGTTGGCAGGATGCGCTGCCCGCCAGTTATGGCGAGAGCCAATGTTCTTGGCACTACCGCAGACGCACGATCTGGCTGTCCGTGAATCCGTGAGTTGGTTTGAAGTTAGACACGAGAATTTTATTGTCAGCGATGATGGATTAGGTCGTGAGACCGAGGCCTATCTCAACAACCGGTTTGCGGGAGTTGGCATGCGCCCCGAGATTGCAGTGCAACGCGTCGGCCGCGAAAATTTGCTGAATCTTGTCGTACAGGGATTCGGCCTCACTTTGACAACCCGCTCGACACTAGGACTGGATCACTCGAAGGTGGCATTCGTTGCTATTGGCGATGAGAGAGATAGCATTGCGTGGAGCGTTGCTTGGCTAGACAGCAACCGGAATCCCTCGCTGAGGCGACTACTAGAGCTGTGCAACATTCTGGCTGAACGCTGCGGTCAAAAAGAAGTTGGCGAGGGTTCCTCTGGATTTCGATGTTCGCGCGCAGCCCTCGAGGTCCCTGCCGGGCTAGGATGTCCCGCCCGATGCTCCAGTAGAGCAGGATGAGCTCGCGGTTGGGCGCACGTTATTGCACTTTCGACCCAGGCATCAAGCTCAACGATCGTGTACAAAACGGCTTGTTTTGACAGAGGGCCGGCCCAGACGTGTTGCGTGCTAATTCCATAGGTGTTGACCATTGGCCAGCGGCCGAGCACCTTCCTTTCGATATCTACGAGAACAGTAGAGCCTCTGGAATCTGGGCTGTTCTCCGAGGCGCGCCTTTCGATATCGAGTAAGTGATTTTGCTGCGAAGAGACGCATTGTCGGTGCGTTTGGGACACCTGGAGCCTCATGCAAGCGCTCTGATCGCCGCCGTTTCTTCTATGACGATCGACCGAAACCACGATTGAGTGGGATCAACGTCGGACTTGGCGTGCCAGACGGCAACCACTTAGAATCTTGGGCTTGCAAAAGGCAGGACGTACCTGGTGAGGCCAAAGGTTGTCGACAGCACGCGAGCCAAGACGCTTGGCACATTGGCCAACAGGTTCGCTGACTTCAGCAGGTGGGGCAAAGTTGAGAACCGCACCACGACGACGGCAGCTCGAGCAAGCACATCTAACCGCTCAGCAGACGAGGCATTTGATCCGCGAGCTCGTCGACCGCTATTCTAACCTTGGAGAAGATATGCTGCGCCTGTTGCCGGACAGCAAAGACGTCATTGCCGACTGCGCGGTACTCCTTCAATATCGGCCGGAGGCTTCCTTCGCTAATGCGGCCTTTCACGAGCCAGCTTGGCTGGCAGGTAATGCCTATTCCGTCCACGGCCGCATCGACGATGGAATCGAGATCATCGAACCGAATTCGCCCTTCTGTCGCAAGCTCAGCCGTGGATCCATCTGGCGCCATGAAGCGCCATGGTTCTGGTCGGCCGCGACGGTAAAATGGAAGGCAATCATGTCTGGATAGATCTTCCGGCATTGCCGGACAGCCGCGCTTCGCAAGATAGGAAGGCGCCGCACACACGATCATGTCAAATCCTCCGAGCTTCAGGCAGATCTGTCCGGCTCTGTCTGGAAGTGGCCCGATGCGAACCGCAACGTCGATGCGATCCTCAACGAGATCGACGAACTGGTCGGAAAAGCGAAGGTCCACCACGAGCCTCGCATGGCGCTGGCTTAATGCGATCATGATGGGGGCGACACACTGCCGCCCAAGGAGAACAGGTGCGGAAACACGTAAGACGCCCGACGGCGACGAGCCAGCTTGATCGAGGGCCGCTTCGGCTGACTCGATGTCCGCCATAATGACAAGGCAGCGCTCATAGAATGCCTGGCCACCGTCTGTAAGGCTCTGTCCGCGCGTCGTGCGGTGGAAAAGACGAGTATTGAGTCGCTCCTCCAGCCGCGCGACCGCTTTTCCGACTGCGGATCGTGTGAGCCCGAGCTGTTGCGCAGTCTTGGCGAAACTTCCCGCCCCGGCCGCTTGCACGAAAATCGATATACCACTCAACCGATCCACCAAGAGCATGCCTCGTAGATTTTTTCGCTACACTGAAGGGACAATCAACCTGCTTATGGAGAAATATATAATCCAATACCATTGAGCCGATCAACAATGGAAGGGATGCAACATGAAAACGTGGCATGCGACGGGACCGGGAATTGAATCTCTGCGGCTTGCGGAGGTCGACGTGCCAATACCGGGTTGGGGAGAAGTGCTGGTCCGCGTGGACGCCGTCTCCCTGAACTATCGCGATCAGCTTCTGATCGCGAATGATGGCTACGCACGTTTCGGCCTGCCTTTTACGCCCTGCTCGGACATGGCGGGCACGATCGAGGTCGTAGGGAAGGGGGTTTCGCGCTTTGCCGTTGGAGACCGGATCATCAACAACTTCAACGGCGGATGGATTGATGGCGAGCCGCCGCGACACGATGGCGAGATTGCAAGTTTCGGCGGCCCGCTGCCGGGCACCCTCGCCGAATATATGGCGCTGCCGGCGGAATGGCTGGTCAAAGCGCCGTCTTCCCTGTCGGCTGCTCAGGCAAGCACTCTGCCCTGCACCGGATTGACGGCCTGGACGAGCCTAATTGAGATCGGCCGTCTGATGCCTGGGCAGACCGTCGTCGTCCAGGGAACCGGAGGCTTTTCGCTATTTGCTCTGGAGCTGGGGCGCAGAGTCGGGGCCGAAGTGATCGTCACGACGACCAGTGCCGCCAAGGCTGAGCGTGCTTATGCGCTGGGAGCGACTCATGTGGTTGAGCGCAACGATGGGGAAAAATGGGCTGAGCAGGTGAAGGTGATCACGAAAGGACGCGGGGCCGACCATATCCTCGAAGTGGCAGGTGGCCTCAATCTGGAAAGCTCAGTTGCGGCACTTGCCCCGGGTGGCCGCATTTCTCTCGTCGGTGTCCTCGAGGGCTTCGATTCGACGTTCCCGTCAGTGCCCGCAATTCACAGTTTTGCGACCATCCAGGCGATCTATGTCGGGCATCGCGCTGGGCTTGAACGTCTGGTGCGTGCAGTGGACACGTGCGGCTTTTCTCCAGCCATCGATTCCGAATTCGATTTTGCAGAGTTTCCTAATGCGCTTGCACGACTACAGCAGGGGCCATTCGGAAAAGTTGTGGTTGTATAATCCGCGCACATGGATGCTGCTAGCCTGGGGCCTTCCCAAGGGTCCTGTACTGCCGTCTATATTTTGCGAAACCTCGATCAGTTGCTATGAATCGCTCCAGCATAGGAACGATCAGTCGGCCTGGCTCTATCGCGGCTTTCCCGCTTTCCCCGGCCAGCGCCTCGCCGTACGCAACAAGATCTCGGTATAAATTGGCGGGGAGATCGACCGAGATTTTGACGGGCTTGTCATCGACAACCGCACCGAGCTTCAGCTTGGTCACATCATGCTCCGTAGGGTTCGAGGATTAGGTCGCGCGTGACGATGACCTTCACGGGGTAGCCCGGCCGAATCGTCAGCGTCGGCGCGATGTTGAGCTGACGCCGAACGATCTGTTGGCCGGCGTCGTTGATCGTGTCCTGCCCACCATTGCGGATCGCCTGGATCAGCCGGTCATCGTCGTTGGTGGCAAGTTCGGCGCCGACGCTGAGCAGCGTCGAGAGGCCGGCGGCCTTGGCGAGATCCCACCAGTGATAGTCGACGCCGTCCTGCAGGCCAGCGTAGCCCTCAGCGTCGGCGCCAGGCTGCCGCTCCAGCACGATGCTGCGGCCGTTCGGGAAGATCAACCGGTTCCAGACCAGGAGCACGCGGCTTTGGCCGAACTGGACGTTATTGTCGTACTGACCGATAACGCGCGTGCCTTGCGGCACGAGCAGGATGCGGCCCGTTGGGCTGTCGTAGATGTTCTCGGTGACCTGGGCCGTGATCTGACCCGGTAGATCAGACCGGACGCCGGTGATCAGCGCGGCCGAGATGACTGCGCCTGCCTGAAGGATGTTCGGGGACGCCGGCGCGGCGACGCGGTCGGCCGTGACGGTGCGCCGGTCGACAGGAGCATTGAGGAAGGCCTGCTGCCGTTCCTGCGCCGTGGGTGTCGCCAGCGGCGGCGCGAGCCCAAGGCTCGTGAGATCCGGCATCGCGGTGCTGGGCGCTGTTGTGGTGACGGGTGCAACGTTGCGAGCTTCCGAGGCCGCAAACAGCCGGCTCGTTTGGGCCGTTTCTATTTCCTGAAGGCGCCGCTGCTCCTCGGCGCTGAGGCCGGGCTGTGGCTGGGCCATGCCGGGCGTCGGCACGCCTTGGCTGCGGTTCTGGGCGGTGACAATCGGCCGGCCCAGGTCGCCGGGCAGCGGGGGACCAAGCTGGGGCACGCCGGTGTAATCCCGTGGCAGACCCTGAAGACCATCCGCCGTCGAGCGGTTGTCGGTCGAATAGAGTTCCTCGGGCGGCCTACCGCCATTGCGGGTCTGAAGCGCATATACGAGCGCGCCGCCGAGGCCGAGGCTCGCGACAAGGCCTAGCCCTGCCAGAACCTTGCGAGAGAGCCGCGTCACGCGCGGCGCATCGGCGCGCAGGCGCATCGGGGCGGCCGCCCCGGGCGTCGATCCCGTCAGTGGCGCGCCGGATTCCTCTTCCTCATTCCGGTCATCGCTCACGACGAGGGCCTCCCATCGGTGCGGGTGATCCGGACGCGCTTTTGATTGTCGCCCGAGCCGAAGCGGAGTTCGGCCGCGGCAAAGAGTCGGTCAACGATCATGTAATTGTTTCGGACCCGGTAGTTGACGAGTTCGGAGGTGTTTCCCTCGGGGCCGACGACGAAGAGCGGTGGCATCTCGCCCTGGCCGATGCCCCGCGGAAATTCGATGAAGACCTGCCGGCCGTCGTCGTAGGCGCGCAAAGGCCGCCAGGCCACGCGGTCGCCCGTCACCTCGTAGCGGAAGTTGATGCGTGAAAGATCGACACCGGTGGCCACCGGCTGGCTCGCCTGTGCCTCGGCGTTCTGGCGGCGGAGCGCGATGAGCTGGTCCTGCGGATACTGCCAGGACACTGAGGCCATATAGGTGCGCTCGGTCGATCGCAGCTCCATGTGGTAGGTGCGCAGATTGGTGTTGATGACAAGATTGGTCATCAGCTCGGCGCGGGTGGGCTTCACCAAGATATGGACCTGGAGCGTCGCGCCGGAACCGCTCTGCGTGTCGCCGATGATCCATCGCACCGTGTCGCCGGCCGCCACCGGCCCGGAGCCGACGAGCTGCTCGCCCGGCTGGAGCGCGATGTCGGTGATCTGCCCAACGGCGGTGTAGACCTGATAGAGCGCGCCTTGGGTGAACGGATAGACCTGCATGGAGTTGATAAAGCCGTCGCGCACTGGCTGGATACGGGCGGCGGCGTTGGCCTGGTTGACGCGGGCCGTGGGATCGGCCGGCTCGGGCGCTCGCCGAGATTCCTCGACCGGCTTCATCTGTCCGGGTAGCGGAAGCGGCCTCGGCAATTCGACCACCCGGACTGGCGCCGGCGGATCGACGGTCTGCACAGCGGCCGGTGCGTCGTCGTAGCTGATCTCGGGCGGCTTCTGCGTCGTTGCGCAGCCGGCGAGCGCCGTGGCGGAAAGGAGTAAAGCCGCCAAAATGTGAATACAGAAAGCCGGTTCTCCGGCTTTACGGAAAATCGGCATTGTCATTGCCCCAGCTCCCGTGACCATGAAATTGCGTTGACATAGATCCCCAGCGGATTGGCGCGCAGCCGGTCGGCGTTGCGCGGGACCTGGACTACGATCGTGAGGATCGCCGTCCATCGGGTCGTTTCGGCGAGCTGGCCGTTCTCGTAGCGGCGCTCGGTCCATGCGACACGGAAGCTGGCCGGCGACGCACGGATCACGCTCGAGACGTCGACTGCGATCTGCTGGCGGCCGACCTTGGCGAAGGGATCATTGGACCGTGCGTAGTCGTTGAGCGCGGCTGCTCCTCGGTCCGTCGTGAAGTCATAAGCCCGCAACCAGTTCTGACGGACGATGATCGCGTCGGCCGGGATCGAGCGGACCTGTTCGATGAAGCGCGCTAGATGAAACGCGATCTGTGGATCGGTCGGCTGATAGTCGGCGGTTGCCGGAGCGATCGCCTGGGCCTGGCCGAGACGGTCGGTCTGGACAACCCATGGCACTACCGTTCCGCGCGCTGACTGCCAGACCAGCGCCGCCGCGAACCCTGCCGACATGAAGAGCGAGCCGAACGCCATGAAGCGCCAGCTGCGGGCCTGGACACGCGCCGACCCGATGCGGTCGTCCCAGACCTGGGCGGCGCGCTGGTAAGGCGTTTCGGGTTCGGGCGCTTTTCCATAGTGTGTGGAGGGTCGTCGGAACATCAGCGGTCCCCTTCGGAGAGGTTGATGGAGGAGCCGCCCCCGTGGCTGTCGCCACTGCGCACGGCGTGGACGGTGGTCGAGACGGCGTGGCTCATCTGTTGGGAGCGTTTCATCCGGCGAGCCCAGGCCGGCGGCTGATCGCTGCCGCTGGCGGGGCTCGGTGCGGCGTCATTGGCCGCTTCGCCGACAGTCCCCATGGTCGAGGAGCCGCCGGTCGCCTCGAAAGCGGCGCGGGCGCCGCTCGAGAAGCTGGAGCGCATGCTGGCGGCCGAGCGTTCTGCGGCGCGGCGCAGCGGCGATGTGGCGGCGGAACCAGCGGCCCTGGCGACGCCGCCTAGGCCGCTGGCCACGCCCGAGGCGCCGGTCTGCCCTGCGGCGCCGAGGCTGTATGCCGTCGATGCGCCACCTGCRAGCGCGGCGCCGCCGCGGGCGGCGGCTGCCGCGCCACCTGCAAGCGCTGCACCGCCCGAGGCGACGGCGCCGACGGTTGCAGCGCCGGCCGCGACCATGCCGCCCGCGGCGAGTCCGGTGCCGACGGCGGCGCCCGCGCCGAGCTGGGGTCCGCCCGAGACGAGACCGTTGGCAATGCCGGGGCCGAAGATGCCGAGGCCGAGAAGCGTCAATGCCGCGAGCACGATCGCCATCGCTTCGTCGATCGTCGGTGTGCGCCCGCCGAAGCCGGCGGTGAATTCGGAAAAGAGGCTCGACCCGATGCCGATGATGACGCCGAGGACGAGGACCTTGATGCCGGAGGAGATGACGTTGCCGAGCACGCGCTCTGCCATGAAGGCACTCTTGCCAAACAGACCGAACGGGATGAGCACGAAGCCGGCGAGCGTCGTCAGCTTGAATTCGATCAGCGTGACGAAGAGCTGGATCGCGAGGATGAAGAAGGCGAGCAGTACCAGCGCCCAGGCGAGCAGCATCACCGCGATCTGAATGAAGTTTTCAAAGAAACTCCAGTAACCCATCAGATCGGATATGGAATCGAGCAGTGGCCGTCCGGCATCGAGGCCCGTCTGCGCGACGCGGCCCGGCCGCATCATATCGGCGACGGTGAAGCCGGTGCCGGAGGCTTTCAGCCCGAGACCGGCGAAGCTCTCGAAGATGATCCGCGCCAGGTTGTTCCAGTTGCCGATCAGGTAGGCGAACACGCCGACGAAGAGGGTCTTCTTGACCAGGCGCGCCATGATGTCGTCGTCGGCGCCCCAGCTCCAGAAAAGCGCGGCGAGCGTCACGTCGATCACGATCAGCGTTGTGGCGATGAACGCCACCTCGCCGCTGAGCAGGCCGAAACCGCTATCGATGTAGCGGGTGAAGACCTCCAGGAAATGGTCGATGACGCCGGTGCCGCCCATGATCTCAACGCGCCTCGTTGCTGTGGGAGTCGATCGCCTGGCCTGGCTCGTTGAGGGAGGGTTCGCGCGCGGCGGGCGGGTTCTGCGGCGTGCCCTGCGGACCCGAGGCTTGGGGCGCCGGCTGGGGCTGCAAAGGCTGCGATGGCTTGAGGAAGCGATCACGGTTTTCGGACCACGCCTGAAGGCAGGCGGGATCACGGGTCCCAGCCTCGCCGAGCTGCTGGCAGCGCCGCAGCTTGGCTTTCAGCGGGTCCGTGGCCGTCTCGGTCGTCGCGGCGACGCTGCGATAGAGAGGCGGTTCGTCCTTGCGGGACAGTTCGATGGCCGTCGCCGTGATCGCGAGGGCCACGAAGCCGATGGCGCCGATACGCGCGAGAATTTTTCCGTCCATCGCCGCGCCCTCAGTTGCTGCCTGGGAACATCTGCGCGTTGCCGGGCTGATATCCCGAGCCCGGCGTTAGGAAGCGTCGGCGCTGCTCGCGGCCCTGTTCGGCGGCGGCGGACCGTTCAGCATCGGCGAGCGCCTGCGCCCGTCCGTTGGCGGCCACGACCGCGGTGAGATCGGCGAGCTGCTGGGCCTGGAGCGCCAGGAGCTGGTTGCCCGCCTGGGTGGCCTGCAAAGCGCCGGTCGCGCCCTGGCTCTGGCCGACCAGCGCCGACATTTGCGAGCGGTTGGTGTCGATGTTGCCGACGACGCCGGCCTGGACGCGCATGGCATCTTGCAGGCCGCCGACGGTGTTCTGCCAGCGCTCGCGCGCGTCCGCGACGAGCTGCTGGTCGGAGGCCGACATCGAGGCGTTGCCATAGGTAGTGCGGAACGCCTGGTCGATGTTCTGGACGTTGTAAGCGATGCGCTGGGCTTCACCGAGGAGCTGCTGGGTCCGCTGTACGGACTGCTGTAGCTGCTGCAGCGAGGAGTATGGCAGGCTCGCAAGGTTGCGGGCCTGGTTGATCAACATCGTCGCTTCGTTCTGAAGCGAGGTGATCTGGTTGTTGATCTGCTGGAGCGCCCGAGCGGCCTGAAGCACGTTCTGTGCATAGTTGGTCGGGTCATAGACGATGATAGCTTGGACAGGCGTCGCCAGCATCGGCGCGAGCGCGATGGAAGGAACAAGCAGCGCGGCCGCGAGCCGCGCCGCGCGGAAACGGCGCAGTGTCATGGGATCTTCTCCAGGTTGGTAAGGTTGGGAATGAGGTCGGCGGCCCAATCGACGCCGCGATGGCGCAGCCAGGCCGCGAGGAAGCCTTTGCGCCCGTGTTCGGCGACGATGCGGTCGATGGCGGCCTGGTCGGTCTTGGAGGACGCCGCGCAGAGCGCAAGCGCCACGTCAGCGAGGCCCAGCTCGAAGAGCCGGTTGCCGCGGCGGCTCTGGCAGTAATAATCCCGC
Organism: Sphingomonas sp. P4_G2; assembly: GCF_056401155.1. Classification (NCBI taxonomy): domain Bacteria; kingdom Pseudomonadati; phylum Pseudomonadota; class Alphaproteobacteria; order Sphingomonadales; family Sphingomonadaceae; genus Sphingomonas; species Sphingomonas sp. P4_G2. The sequence goes on from NZ_JBFUJY010000005.1 coordinate 147,359, forward strand.
TTGGGCATTGCCCGTGCGAGGATCTCGATCTGCCGGTCGTTGAGGCCGAACCGGCGGTAGATCGCGGTGATCTGCGGTTCGATCGCCCGCTCGTTCGGAAGCAGAAGCCGCGTCTGGCAGCTCTCGATGATGGCCGGCGCGATCGCCGATCCGTCGATATCGGAGAGCGACTGCGTGGCGAAGACGACACTGGCGTTCTTCTTGCGCAACGTCTTCAGCCATTCGCGGAGCTGGCCAGCGAATCCTTCGTCGTCGAGGGCGAGCCAGCCTTCGTCGACGATGATAAGCGTCGGCTCGCCGTTCAGCCGGTTCTCGATCCGGTGGAAGAGATAGGCGAGCACCGCCGGCGCCGCGGCTGTCCCGATCAAACCTTCGGTTTCGAAGGCCTGGACCGTGGCGACGCCGAGCTGCTCGCTCTCGGCGTCGAGGAGCCGGCCATAGGGTCCGCCGACGCAATATGGCCGCAGCGCCTGCTTCAGGTCGTTCGACTGGAGCAGAACGGACAGGCCCGTGAGGGTCCGCTCGCCGATCGGCGCACTCGCGAGCGACGACAACGCGGTCCAGATCAGCTCCTTGACCTCAGGCGTCACCTGGATGGTCTCGCGCATCAAGATTGCGACGATCCAGTCCGCGGCCCAGGCGCGCTCGGCCGCCTCGTCGATCCGGCACAACGGCTGAAGCGCGACGCTGTCGGCCGAGCCCTCGGTCAAGCCGCCGCCGAGATCGTGCCAATCGCCGCCCATTGCGATGGCGGCGGCGTGGATCGACCCTCCGAAGTCGAAGGCGAAGACCTGGGCTCGGGCGTAGCGCCGGAACTGTAGCGCCATGAGCGCCAGCAGCACGGATTTGCCGGCCCCGGTCGGGCCGACGACGAGCGTGTGGCCGACATCGCCGACATGGATTGAGAACCGGAACGGGGTGGATCCTTCGGTCTTGCCGTACAGCAAGGGGGGCGCACCGAAGTGCTCATCCCGTTCCGGCCCCGCCCACACGGCACTGAGGGGGATCATGTGGGCGAGATTGAGTGTCGAGATCGGCGGCTGACGCACATTGGCGTAGGCATGACCGGGCAGCGAGCCGAGCCAGGCATCGGCCGCGTTGATCGTCTCGGGCATGGCCGTGAAATCGCGGCCCTGGATGACCTTCTCGACGAGACGGAGTTTCTCCGCCGCGACGCGGGGATCGGCGTCCCAGACGGCGATCGTCGCGGTGACGTAAGCCTGTCCGGCATAGTCGGCGCCGAGTTCCTGCAGCGCGAGGTCGGCGTCGGCCGCCTTGTTGGCGGCATCGGAGTCGACCAGGGCGCTGGACTCGTTGGTCATCACCTCCTTGAGGATCGCGGCGATTGACTTGCGCTTGGAGAACCATTGCCGCCGGATCTTGGTCAGCAGCTTCGTCGCGTCGGTCTTGTCGAGCAGGATCGCCCGCGTGGCCCAGCGATATGGAAAGGCCAGCCGGTTGAGGTCGTCGAGGATGCCGGGCGTGGTCGCGGTCGGAAAACCGACGACGGTCAGGATTCGCAGGTGCGCATCGCCAAGGCGCGGCTCCAGCCCGCCTGTAAGCGGTTGGTCGGCGACCAGCGCATCGAGATACATCGGCGTCTCGGGAACGCGCACGCGATAGCGCTTCGTCGAGACGGTCGAGTGCAGATAGGTCAGCGTCTCGACATCATCGAGCCAGCCGCATTCCGGCATAAAGGCTTCGACGAGCTGCAGGATGCGGTCGGTGCGGTCGACAAAACCGCGCAACGCTTCCCAGGCGTCGACGCCGCGATCGGCCTTGCCTTCGTAGAGCCAGTTCTCGGCCCGCGCGGCATCCTCGGCCGGCGGGAGGAAGACGAAGGTCAGGAAGTAGCTCGACTCGTAGTGGACGGCGTCCTCTTCGAAATCGGCCTTGCGCTCGGCATCGATGATGGCCGAGGCGGGGTCGGGAAACCGGCTCGCCGGATAGGCGCCGACGGCATGACGCTGCGCCTCGACGAAGATCGCCCAGCCGCTGCCGAGGCGGCGGAAGGCGCTGTTGAGGCGGCCCGCGACGGCGACCAGCTCGGCCTGGACGGCGGAATCGAGATCGGGCCCGCGGAAGCGCGCGCTGCGTTGGAAGGAGCCGTCCTTGTTTAGGACGACGCCGGGGGCGACCAGCGCCGCCCAGGGCAGGAAATCGGCGAGACGGGTCGAGGTCCGGCGGTATTCGGCAAGGTTCATCATGGGCGCGACTCAGACGTTCAGGTGACCGGGAATGCGGAGGTGCCGGCGACCGACGTCGACAAATTGCGGGTCGCGCTTGGCCGCCCAGACGGCGGCGAAGTGGCCGATCGCCCAGAGGCCGAGGCCGACCAGCCAGAGACGAAGGCCGAGACCGAGAGCGGCGGCGAGCGTGCCGTTTAGGATGGCGATGGCCCGAGGCGCGCCGCCGAGCAGGATGTGCTCGGTCAGGGCTCGGTGGACCGGGACGCTGTAGCCGGGCACGTCGCCGCCGTTCTCGATCAGGCCCGCCATCAGACGAGCGCTCCGCCGCCGAACGAGAAGAACGACAGGAAGAAGCTCGACGCCGCGAAAGCGATCGACAGGCCGAAGACGATCTGGATCAGGCGGCGGAAACCGCCGCTGGTGTCGCCGAAGGCGAGCGTCAGGCCGGTGACGATGATGATGATCACCGCGATGATCTTGGCGACCGGGCCTTCAATGGATTCGAGGATCGATTGCAGCGGCGCTTCCCACGGCATCGAGGAGCCGGAGGCGTGAGCGGCCGGCGCCAGCAGCACGCTGGCTAAGAGGACGGATGCGGCGGTCGCGACGTGACGACGGAAACGCAGGGCACGGCGGATCATGCGGGTTCTCCTTCGGGGGGCTGGGTTGCGGGGCAGACGCGGTAGTCGCCGTCGGGACCGAGCCCCTCGACGCGGCCGAGCTCGGCCAGGCGCCGGGTGGCGCCGCGGCCCGAGAGGACGGCGACGACGTCGATCGTCTCTGCGATCAGAGCGCGCGGGACGGTGATGACGGCTTCCTGGATGAGCTGCTCGAGCCGGCGCAGCGCGCCGAGAGCGGTGCCCGCGTGGATCGTGCCGATCCCGCCCGGATGTCCGGTGCCCCAGGCTTTCAACAGGTCGAGCGCTTCCGCGCCGCGCACCTCGCCGATTGGGATGCGATCGGGGCGAAGGCGAAGCGAGGAGCGGACAAGGTCTGACAGCGTGGCGACGCCGTCCTTGGTCCGCATGGCGACCAGGTTCGGCGCGGCGCATTGCAGCTCGCGGGTGTCCTCGATGAGGACGACGCGGTCGGAGGTCTTGGACACCTCAGCGAGCAGTGCATTCGTGAGCGTGGTCTTGCCGGTCGAGGTGCCGCCGGCGACAAGGATGTTACGGCGATCAGCGACGGCCTGGCGCAGGATTTCGGCCTGCTCGGCCGTCATGGTGTTGGCGGCGACGTAGTCCTGCAGCGTGAAGACGGCGACGGCGGGCTTGCGGATCGCGAAAGCCGGCGCCGCCACGACCGGCGGCAGCAGGCCCTCGAATCGCTCACCCGTTTCCGGCAGCTCGGCCGACACGCGGGGGTTGCCGGCATGGACCTCGGCACCGACATGATGCGCGACCAGGCGCACGATGCGCTCGCCATCGGCCGCTGAGAGCCGCTCGCCAGTGTCGGACAACCCTTCGGAGAGCCGGTCGATCCAGAGACGGCCGTCGGGGTTGAGCATCACCTCGACGATCGCGGGGTCTTCCAGAAACCGCGTGATTGCGGGGCCAAGCGCGGTGCGCAGCATGCGCGCGCCGCGAAGGATCGCCTCGGATTTCTGATGAGTTGCCGCCACATCGTCCCCGTTCTTTTGCGGGTCCGCGAAATGCGGCCCCGGATCGGGGATGAGTAGAAGAGACAGAAATCATGGCCTGACAACAACCATAATGTGGTCGTGGTACTGTGGCGTAGGAATACAGGGAAACGGCGGAACTCGCGAGAATCCTTGCGTGTCAGTAATGATAGAGCATCGCGTCGGTCTTGAGCGCCCTCGAGCCCTGCGAGTCGCTGACCCCAGGTTGACATTCGCTCGGTCGGGAGGTGGCGCACGAAGCGGCTGAACAGCGAGCGACGCGGTTCGTTCTCAGATGTCGACGGGCCGCCCGCCGCCTGATAGCGGTCATTGCCGTTCTAGCATAACCGGAGAAAAGTAAAGCTGACGGTCATTTTCGGCTGGCATCGCATCGATGGGCTAGCTACGAAAAATTGTGTCCGCATCGCATGCAGCACCCAATTCGCACCCTTGATGGATTCAAAACGAGCATGATCGTCAATTCTCTTGCGGCGCTATTGTTGGCCACTACCGCCTCCCCACCGGTCGACGGTTTAGACCGAATTGTTGGCGATTGGGCCTGTGCCGGCCACTTTGTAAAAAGTCAGAAGCCGCTTGCTGCTTTGGTCACGGCAGCACGCGACCCGGGCACTGGAGCGCTGGTCGTGCACCACGACGATGCCCTTGGCGGTACGTACAAATCGCTCGAAGTTTGGAGCTCGTCGCTGAAGAAACCGGGAATGCGTGCATCTATTAGCGATGTTAGCGGCATGCGTTGGTTTCAATCAAAAGGCTGGGAGGACGGTCGCCTCGATTGGGATCGTCTTGAGGGAGCTGTAATAGTCGAAAGATTCTCTTACAGTTTCAACATTCGTGGCGAAATGCAGATAGATTGGTCGTCAGTGCAAGCGGGCCAACCGCTGTCGCTTGGCGATTCTCTTACATGTCGCCGAGCTTAGCCTGATCGGCAAAGGTAATGCGCACTAACTGCTTTCAATAATTACTATTTTGCGGTTACCGCCCGCTCCTTGCCTGCGGTTGGGCGGCACGCGGCCGATCACCGAACCTCAAGGTTGGATAATGCATAATTTTAATCCGCTTCTTGGGCGGCCGTGATGTCTTCGGAAATCTCCTGGCGCAGCTTCGGCCCCTTGGCGAGTCTGCGCCCGAGCGCGGCGACGAAGGCGTCGTAGCGCTCGCCGGCCTGGGCTCGTGCTGCCGCCTGCGCCGGCTCGGGCAGCGGCGGGTTGGTGGTGAGCCAGAAGCGCACGAAGACAGCAAGCATCTCGACCGAGATGCCGACGTCGCGCTCCATCCGCGTCATGCGCCGGTCGAGCTGGTCGAGGCGTTTCGTTGTCGCCGCCTCCTGCCGTTCGGCCGCATCCGGCGAGAGGAAGGATGCGATCGCTGCCTCGGCGATCAGCGAGCGCGACTGGTCGCGGCGCGCGGCATGGGCGGCGAGCGCCTTCATCACCTCGGGGTCGAGATAGACCGACAGGCGCTGCTTCTTCGACGGATTGGCCATGGGCGGCTCACAGCTCCATGCCATCGTTGGGATCGAGCGAGACCTGGCGCGCCACGCCCTGCATGATCTGGTTGGCGCGGCTGAGGCGTGCTGTGTCGTCATCGGCGTCGTCGTCGAGCCCAACCTCGAACTCGTTCTCGATCGGCGCCTTCTTCTCGACGGGCGAGGCGCGGGTCAGCTCGGGCTGGTGGCGCCGTTCCGATCCCGTCGGATCTTCATCGCCAGCCTCCGCGGGGCTGGTCGCGTCGGACGTTGTGGCGCTCGCCGGCCGGGCCGGACGCGGCAACCGGCTCCAATCGTCTGTACCTGGCCGTGTCGGCTTGGTGAGCGCCGGCGGCTGCATGATACGATCCTTGAAGCGGCGATCTTCGTAGTAGCGGGCCTTCTTGGCGCGGATCGGTGGCGTGCCTGCCACCATGACGATCTCGTCCGCCGGCGGGAGCTGCATGATCTCGCCTGGGGTGAGCAGCGGCCTGGCCGTCTCTGAGCGCGAGACCATCAGGTGGCCGAGCCAGGGCGAGAGACGATGGCCGGCATAATTGCGCATGGCGCGCATTTCGGTCGCGGTGCCGAGCGCATCGGAGACGCGCTTGGCGGTGCGTTCGTCGTTGGTCGCGAAGCTGACGCGGACATGGCAGTTGTCGAGGATCGAATTGTTCGGCCCGTAGGCCTTCTCGATCTGGTTCAGCGACTGCGCGATCAGGAACGCCTTCAGGCCATAGCCCGCCATGAACGCCAGCGCCGATTCAAAGAAGTCGAGCCGACCGAGCGCCGGAAATTCATCGAGCATCAGGAGCAGCCGATGCCGGTTGCCCTTGGCCTTGAGGTCCTCGGTCAGGCGCCGGCCGATCTGGTTGAGGATGAGCCGGATGAGCGGCTTGGTCCGTGCGATGTCGCTCGGCGGCACGACAAGATAGAGGCTGGTCGGCTGCCGGGCGCCGACGATGTCGGCGATGCGCCAGTCGCAGCGGCGCGTCACCTCGGCGACGACGGGGTCGCGGTAGAGGCCGAGGAAGGACATGGCGGTCGAGAGCACGCCCGAGCGTTCGTTATCGGACTTGTTGAGCAGCTCGCGAGCGGCCGAGGCGATCACCGGATGCGGCCCGGCCTCGCCGAGATGGGCGGTCTTCATCATCGCCGCCAAGGTGGATTCGATCGGCCGCTTCGGATCGGACAGGAAGGCGGCGACGCCGGCGAGCGTCTTGTCCTCCTCGGCGTAGAGGACATGCAGGATCGCGCCGACCAGGAGCGCGTGGCTGGTTTTCTCCCAGTGGTTCCGCTTCTCGAGGCTGCCTTCCGGATCGACCAGGATGTCGGCGATATTCTGCACGTCGCGCACCTCCCACTCGCCGCGGCGCACCTCGAGCAGCGGATTGTAGGCGGCCGATTTCGCATTGGTGGGATCGAAGAGCAGCACCCGGCCGTGGTGGGCCCGGAAGCCGGCGGTCAGCGTCCAGTTCTCGCCCTTGATGTCATGGACGATCGCTGAGCCAGGCCAGGTCAGCAGGGACGGCACGACCAACCCGACGCCCTTGCCGGATCGCGTCGGCGCGAAGCACAGCACATGCTCAGGCCCGTCGTGGCGAAGATAGACGCGGTCGAACGTGCCGAGCACCACGCCGTCATCGCCGAGTAGGCCAGCGCCTCGCACCTCGTCATGACGCGCCCAGCGGGCCGAGCCGAATGTTTCGGCATTCTTCGCCTCGCGGGCTCGCCACACCGACATGCCGATGGCGACGGCGATCGACACGAAGCCGCCGGATGCCGCGATATAGGCTCCCTCGACGAATATCGGCGGCGCATAGGCGTCGTAGAAGTACCACCAGGGAAAGAAGGACCACGGATAGTAGATCGGCCAGTCGCCGAGCATGAACCACGGCGGCCCGAGCTGGGGTTGGAAGCCGAGCTTGTAGGCCGTCCACTGCGTGGCCGCCCAGGTCGTCAATATGACGATGGCGAAAACGGTGAGGATCTGGCCCCAAAGGATCTTGGTAGCGGACATGGCGGGGTCCTTTCGCTTGGGATGGTGGTCACAGGCCGAGCCCCCGCTGGCGGCCGAAGCTCCAGTCGACGCCACCGTCGCTTCGGGCGACGCCGGAGACGTGGCGGCCGAGCTGTTTTTCGATTGATGGCGTCCAGGGCACGAGGCTGAATCCGAGCCCGTCGTCGATCATGGCGAAGCGGCCGCTCGCGAGGTTCAGCCGCCGCTGGTAGGTGCCGGTGATATACTCGCCGGACTCAGGCTTGACCTGCGGCCGGCCGGTCTCGGCGGCGATGCGTTCGGCGACGGCCTCCAACTCGCGACGCCGCAGCGTGTCGACGAGGCCGGGCTGGAAGCTGACACCGCGCTTCTGACGTTCGGCGAGGCCTTGGTCGACGAGATGTTCGGCCCGCCGGTCCCTGGCGTTGCGCACCTCGGCGCCGAAGCCGCCGCCGAGCGCCACCGGCTCGCGGGCGATATTCTGCCGGTCGAGCCAGGTCGCCCCGGTCGCGGTGACCTGCCGCTGGATGTCGAGGTCGGAGCGGACCGCGATCGCCATGCGCCGCTGGCCGCGCGCGTCGTCGAATTTCCGAAGCTCGACGATCGAGCCCGGCGCGCTGTCGCCGACCGCGTCGAGGTCGGGCAGCTTGATGTGGTGGGTGCGGCCGTCGATCCCGTCGACCACGGCGAAGGCCGTGCCCTTCAGCTCGTCATCGAGGCCGCGCGCGACCAGGCGGCCAATGACGGGATCGTTGAGGCTTTCGGAGGCGAGCACATAGCTCGCCGCGCCGCGCTCGATGCCGCGCTCGGTCAGGCCGTGATGGATGCGCTTGATGATGTCGCCGCGCTCGCCGAGCTCGCGCAATGTCGCCTCGGCCTTGTCAGAGAGCGTCCACTGGCCGGGACCGATCTCGTCGGCGAGTCCGAGGCCTTCGAGCTTGCGCAGCCGCCCGATCTTCAGCGCATGGAATTCGTCGGGCTGCCGATCGGCATGCGGCGCGAGATCGATGACGCCGGTGCGATAGGCATCGCGGGCGAGCTGGCGATCGAGGTTGGTCCAGCGATCGGCGTCGATCTGATGCTCCAGCGTCTGCCGGATCTCCTGATCGGTCCGCGGTCCCAGCTCCTGGGTGATGAGGTCGCGCGCCCGATCGCGCATGCCCTCCTTTATATAGTCGCGCGAGATCACCAGATTCTCGCCGTCGTCGCGCACACCGCGGACGATCAGGTGAACATGCGGATGCTCGGTGTTCCAGTGATCGACCGCGACCCATTCGAGCCGCGTGCCGAGATCTTTCTCCATCTGGCCGACCAGCTCGCGGGTGAAGCCTTTGAGGTCGGCCATCTCCAGCGCGTCGTCAGGCGAGACGATGAAGCGGAAATGGTGGCGGTCGTTCTCGGCGCGGTCGGCGAAAGCCTTGGCGTCCACGTCGTCACCGCCCGGACCGAACAGCCGAGCCTTCTCCCCGTCGCGGGTAACGCCGTCGCGCCGCAGGTAACCGAGATGGGTCGCGAGCGGCGCGCTGCGGCCGCCATGACGGACGACGCGCGCCTTGATCACCGCACCACGCGAGCGCGCGGTGATGAGGCGGTTCGCCTGGATCGAAGCGCGCTGGCCGCGCCCGAACCGGGACCGCGCGCCGGGTCCGATCTTTCCTTGCCGGGAGACGCTGCCGCCGGCGCGCTGGGCGGCGGCCAGCGCCTGGGCGATGAAGGGCCGCGCGCGCTGCGCGCTGGTCGAGCGGATGCGGCCTGGCCGGATGCGGATTTCGTTCTCGTCGGTCATGCCCGACGCTCCGCACATCGCGTCAAGGCGATGGTTTTCCTCGGAAATGAGCGGAAACGCAGGCTGCCCCAATCAGGCGCACCTCGCGAAATCGCGCCATAACCCCTTGAAAAAGCACAACCGAACCAAGGCGCACATCGCGCCCCTTTATCCTGCCATCGTGCGGTTGTGGTGACTGCTCTTCCCACTTCTGGCGCCAATTTCACGCCAGAGACCGACAATGCCGCAGGGAGTGCGAAGCCCATCATCGCGGCCCCGCACTATCGGTACGCGTCACGAACAGGCCGTCCGATCGCAGTGCAGGCGGCGTTGGATCGCGCACGGACTCCGGCGCGGGTGGTACTACCGGATCGCTATCGGTCTGCTGCCGACCTGCACTCGGCCTGCTATCGACCTGCACGATGAAGAGCGGTGCACGGGTCCAGGCGAGCGGATCGGCGGAGGCTACGATGACGGGGGCAGCGAGATCGCCGCCGCCGATGATCGGTGCGAGAGCGGCGACATAGGCGCGCGTTTCGGCCGGCAATGGGCGGCCGGTGGCGCGATATTCCTCATAGCGCCCGGGACCGGCATTGTAGGCCGCCAGAAAGCCGAGCGAGCCGTAACGATCGTGCATCTCGCGCAGATACGCAGCGCCCGCCATGATGTTGTCGCGTGGGTCGTAGGGATCGCCGCCGAGACCATGTCGAGCGCGCAAATCGCCCCACGTCGCTGGCATGACCTGCATCAGCCCCATCGCGCCCTTGGGTGAGATCGCGCGCACATCACCGCGGCTTTCGATGCGCATGACTGCACGAATCCACGCCTCCGGAATGCCAAACCGGCGCGCTGCGTCGGCGATATGACCGGCATAGGGATCGTTGGGTGATGCCCGCTCTACCGGCGCGTCCTGGGCTGCGGTTGGAGCGGCCAGCTGCAGGGCGATGAGTAGGCCGGAAAGGAGAAGGAAGGTTGTTCGCCGGGCGGTGGGAAACCGCCCGACGACAACGTGATGGCGGCGGGCCGGCATCGCTCAGTCCCGCTCGCCGCGCTTGGGCGGGCGATTCCAATGCAAACCCCAAGCGGACTTGTCGTCGGCCGACTGAAACAGGTTGGCGCGGATCGGCAGCGGAAAGCATGGATCATCAAGCTGCAGCGCAACGTAATCTCCGGCCTTCTCGCCGGTGCGCTTCCAACCCGCGCCGAGTTCGGCTCCGGGTTCGTTGTTCATGCCGTCGAAGACGTGAACGCGGAAATCTGGCGCATTCTCGGCGTCGGACGGCTCGGCGGGAAGGATGATGATGTCCTGATGCAGCAGGAGTGTTTCCAAGTGGCCGATGAAGCCGCCATCGTCGCGGGTAAACTGACCTATCAGGGACATGATTGCCTCCGTGGATGTGCGGTGAGGTTGGGATTGGGCACGCCGTCACCGCGTCGGCGCGCGCCAGACGAAGCGGCCGTCGCCGTCCTCGTCGGTGTAGAGGGGGATGGCCCGGCCGATCACCGCGGAGGCGGGCAGCGGTCCGAAGTAGCGACCGTCAAGGCTGTCGCGGACTTCCCAGTTCATCAGGAACAGTTCGCCCTCGCCGACGACGCGGCAGCCTTGCCAGATGGGCAGCGGATTGCCGCGGCGGTCCCGATCCAGCGCCTTGCCCATCGGCACGGCGTCGACGGAGATCGCGAGGCCCGTCCTGCAAACTCGGTGGCCGGGAAGCGCCACGACGCGCTTCATCAGCGGCACACCGCGCGGTAGATAGCCGCCCTCAGCGAGGAAGCTCGCGAGCGGCTCGGGCGCGCGTACCGCGACCAGATCGGCGACGTCCGGGGACCGGTCCGGCTCGATCGCATAAAGGCCGATCGGCGCACTCGCCGACGCGTTCCAGATCAGCTTGGGCGCAAAAGAAACGAGCGACAGAGTGCCCAGCAACGACACGGCGGCCGTTGTAGTGATGGCGTAGCCGAGCCGGATCATGCGCCGATCTCCCGCGCCAAGAGGAAGGCGCGATGGCGCTGCGGCGTGTAGGCGCGCGGCGTCTCACCGGCGGCCAGGCGATTGTGAACGTGCCGCCAGTGATCGGGCGCGACCTCGGCCGGATCGATGCCGACCGCCTCGATCGCGTCGATGCGCTGGAGCATGCGCTCCACCTTCGGCCAGCCGTCGACGCGCAGCAGGATGTCGCCGCCGGGCGTCACGGTCGGGATTGTCTGGCAGGCTTCGCCGGGAGCGACGGCGCGCAGAATGTCGAACCGGGAGAGCAGGGTGCCATGCTCGTTTGCGGCCCAGCGCACGAGCGCGAAGGTCGTGCCGGGAGGGAAGAAGAGGATGCGGCGGCGGCGGTCGAGAACCTGTTCGCGGACCTCGCGGCCGAAGCGGATCCAGTGCTCGACCTGCTTCTCGATCCAGACGAGTTCCACCTGGGTGAGATCATCGAGCGACAATCCGGCGGCGCGGCCAGCGCGCGCGGATGCGGCGGGAAGGCCGGTCATTGGGCGTCTCCTTGGGCTGGTGGGAATTCGCGCTCGAACAGCGCGCGCAGCATGTCGGCGACCGTCTGGCCGCGCTGGAAGGCCACGATCTTGATCCGACCGCGCATGTCGGCGGTGACGTCGATGGTCAGCCTGGCCGAGAAGTCATCTGCGGGTTGAGGTCGCTGCGTCTGGCGATCGGGCGCCTTGATCCAGCTCTCCGGATCGCCTGGCCGGGATGCGAAGCCGCGCTTGGGGGATCGTTCGCTCATGCGCCGATCCTCGTCACCTCGGCCGCGAGCGCGGCGATCTCGCGCGCGCCCGGACAATCCTCGTCCTGCTCGGCGGCGATCCGTCCGGTCTGCACGACATCGGCGAAGACGATGCGCTGACCGATGGTGGTCGCCAGCAATGGCGGATCGTGGTCCGCAAGCGTCTCGGCGGTTTCGCGCGCGAGCACGGTGCGCGCCGCGCAGCGGTTCAGCACGAAGCGAGCGGCAAGCTGCGGGCGGTAGATGCGCGCTTCGCCGAGCAGCGCGAGCATTTCGGCCGACGCCCAGCCATCGAGCGGCGACGGCTGCACCGGGATCAGCACGAGATCGGCGGCGAGAAGCGCCGAGCGCATCAGGCCGGCGACGCGTGGCGGCCCATCGATGACGACATGGTCGGCGTCACGCGCCAGTTCGGGCGCCTCGCGATGCAGGGTGTCACGAGCAAGGCCGACGACACCGAAGAGCCGCTGCAATCCCTCCCGGCTGCGTTGCTGCGACCAGTCCAGCGCTGACCCTTGTGGATCGGCGTCGATCAGCGTGACGCGTTTGCCAGCACGCGCCCATTCGCCGGCGAGATGCAGCGCCAGCGTCGTCTTGCCGACCCCGCCCTTCTGATTGAGGAGCGCGACGATCATGACGGTCTCCCGACGATAGGGGACTCGTCCACACGGCGCGAAAAAGCGGGTTCCGTTAGAAAGATTCCGAAGGAATCTAGGTTAGATAAGTTACGGGGATCGCAAGCTGCTGATTCAGCGCGATGAATCGGCGATTCCGGTCCCCGATAGCACGAGAGTCCGGTCCCCGATGGCACGATGGTGCCGGTCCCCGATAGCACGAGACTATTCACAGCTTATCCCCAGGCGAGTTGGCGAGCGGCGGCGGCGGCGCGGGATGCCGAGCGCGTCGGGGTCGGTGGGTGCGAATGACAGGATTTCGGGTCCGCCGAGGCATTGCTCGATGGTGAGCCGGTAGCCCGGCAGCGGCTGGCGACGAACGATGTCGCGCAGGTCGTAGGCGAAGTGCTTGAGCGGCGAGAGGCTGCCGGACTTGGCATGGAGGTGGGGGAAGCCGAAGCTCCAGCCGAACACTTGGCGACCGCCGTGCTTGCGCACGAGGCGGTACAGCCAGCGCTCCAGCCCGCCGGTCAGCCCGAAGTAGTTCCGGTCGATCGTGAGGACCAAGGTATCGTCGAGGACTGCGCCGTAGAACCAGTCGGGGAGGATCAGTTCGAGGCCGAGCGGACGACCGCGGTGGTCGGCGCGCTCCTTCCATTCATTGATCCAGGAGAAGCGGTGCATCCGCCGCTCGGTCGGCTGGCGGATGGAGGTCGCGACCGTGGTCGATTGCAATCGGTCGAGTGCCGCCTTCAGCCGGTCGTAGTCGCGCAGCGATACGCCGCGGCCGATGAAGTTCAAGATTTCGTAGGGCGTCGTCGCCATCAGGCGCGAGGGGCGCAAGCCGACATCGCGCGCTTCGACGATCTGCGAGGCCGCCCAGATGAGGATGTCTGCGTCCCAGATCGTAGCCATGCCATGCTCGGGGACGGCTTCGACGCGGATCTTTACCGAGCCCGCCTTGAAGTCGATCGGCGCCAGGCGCTTCGACTTGGCAAGCGAGAAGAACGGATAGGCCATGAGGTCCTGCGCATCGCGCGGCGCGAGATCGCCGGGCAGCGCCCGGAACAGATCGAGCTGTGCACGCTCGTCGTGATGGGTGTGGCGGGACGACACGGCCGGCCACCTCAGCGCGGAAAGCGGCCGCCGGCGGTGGCGGAGGAGGGGCTGGTATGGCGCTTGGCTGGAAGCACAGTCCCACCACGCGGATCGGAGGTCGAAGTCACGAGACCTCGATCAGCCCAACCTTGCAGGTCCTCGACGGAGTAGACGACGCGGCCGCCGAGCTTGCGATAGGTCGGTCCGGTTCCGTAGGTCCGGTGCTTCTCGAGGGTGCGCTCGGACAGGCCGAGGAAGCGCGCCGCTTCCTGGGTTCTCAGATAGCGCGGCGGAATATTGGCGGCTTTTTCGGCCATGATCGAACCTCCGTGGTCTCGCTGGCGGCCGCTTCGAACAGGCGGCGGGTTGCGAGCACGGTGGCGTGGCGACGGCGCTTCCGGCAGGAACGAAGTTAGGAAGTTATTTTCGACACCGAGCGCAGATCAGCGGGAGCGACGCGGACGGCGGAGCAGCATTCGGTAGCCGCCGCGCACGTAAGACATGCCGTCGCGCGCAAGGCGGGCGATCGATATCCGAACTGGGCTTTCGTCCCACGTCGCGGCATCATGTTTGAGTTTGGGAAAGATCTGTTCGGCAATCTTTCGATAGCTCGCGCCGGCTACGCGAGCGTCGAAGACGCGGAGCATCAGGCGCGCCCTATGACGGCGCTGAGGTGTCAGGCGCGGATCGGGCGGCACACGCTTTCCGAACATCGCGTTCCAGAGGCGTTCGATGGCGATCAGTCGGTCTAGTGTCAGTTCGTCGAACAAGACGAACGCGCCGAGGGGACGACGATCATGGGCGTCGGCGAGAGCGACGTCGTAGGGCTCGCCCCGTAGCGCAAGCCGGATCAAAGCGGCATCGTGTTCGGCAATGGCATGGGCCTGCAGATCATCAATGCGGACGCTGAGATCACCCGCTGGGCTCGGCCCAGCCGTGAACGGAAGCGTCGCCGGATCGGCTTGTGGGGTCCAGAAGATCGGTTGGACGAGCCCGGAGTTGCGAGGGTCGGCGACGAAATCGCAACCCCCATTGCTCGGCGAATTCGCGCGCAATGTCCTCGGTCAGCCGGCCGATGGACACCAATTCCTGATAGGATTTTCTGTATTCTGGGTTACGACGCAGGAACTCCCAAGCAAGATCGCCGGGGGTCAACTTGTCGATATAGTCATAAGCGGCTTCGGACCGCCAACTTTCATCTTCGGACATCTCCACCGTCTCCGCGCATGGTCTGCAACGCGAGTTATGCAGTGGATACGATTCCCGGTTGAATAGCGTGCGGGAAGAACGAAGTGGCCGCAACGTGATGCGGTTTGCGCATCACCTCAGTGCAGGCGGCCCGGGAGCAGCTCACAGAAGCCGCTGGTGGTCATCCATTTCGCGCGGTTGAGATGGCTGGTGTAGATGCGTTGAGCGCGCTCGGGTTCGGCCTTGGCGTCGAGACCGAAGAGGACTTCGACGACCTCACGCCAATCGGCGCTTTCCGCGTCTGCATCGAGCAGCCGAACATAGAGCTTCAGATGCGCCTCGTCGTAGGCGGTCAAAGCCGCGCCGGCCGGCGGCTGATCAAGAAAATCATCTTTGGTCACAACATCCCCCGATCGCGAGATGTATCCAAACTGGAGGGAATTGTTAACGATGATTTCATCGGAAAGATGACGCAAGGCCCTGATGCGGGAGGTTGAGCCAACGCCGCGACCTGTCGAACGTCAGGTTTCCTTCTTTGCATCGACGAGCAGCACTCCCTTGCCCTGATCGGAGTTCAGGAAGACGATCCCGGCGCGCTCGAAAGCCCTTCTCACCTCATCGCGCGTACTCTCAAAGACCTCGAGACCACTGGTGGATTCGAGGCGCTTAAGCGCGGTCAATGAGACCCGGGCCCTGTCAGCGAGCGTCTCCTGTGTCCAACCCAGCAACGCGCGTGCGGCCCGAAACTGTCGGGCGGTGATCATGCATGATCACCTCCCACACGGACCTACGCGCACGCCAAAACTACGACTATAATAGTCGTTCTTAACGCGATTTTCCAGCCAGAAGTGGCTGCTGGGGCTCTGTGCGATCCATAGGGGCGGAAACTGATTCGGTCGCCGGGAGACGAAGGCCCCGGCCTTCCGACCGGGGCCTCGCGCGGGGCCTCAGTCGCCCCGCCGCCCGTTGGGACGGGACCAGATGAGGGAGAAGGTGTCACCTTCCTCGTCGTCGAAGAGGTTGGCGTAGATCGGGGCGTTGAAGCTCGGATCGTCGAGCTTGAGGCCCAGATAGTCGCGGCCCTCGTTGGAGCGCTTGGACCAGGCGGCGCCGATCTCGGCGCGGCCGACCAGAACCCGGTGGCTGGGGGCGTTCTCGCCGGTGGCGCGTTGATCAGGGACGATGCGCACGTTCTTGGCCTGGACGCTGAGGGTGACGATTTCGCCGGTGAACTCGTTCGAGCCGGTCTTCTTGAAGGTGCCGATGGTCGCCATTGTAAATCTCCGTTTTCCGTTCCCGAGCCCGCACCATGCGGCCTCGATGGCGATCGGTTGGCCGGAGGCGATCGACGGCGCACCCCGAAGGGGCCTGACAGCCAAGGAGGGCTTTCTTGTCTCGCGAGGAATGGCGGCGCAGCCGGCAGGGGAAGAAAGTCTAACGCGGCTGTTGCGTCATAGGCGATCAAGGCGCAGCCGGCCTTCGGCCAGATCAGGCCATTGAAGAGGCCGTTTGGAGCGGTCGAGGCACGGTTAGAGAACGGAGATGATGGCGGCTGTCCCGCACCGGCAAACCGGCGTCAGGCAATGCTCACCGGCTTCGTCTCCTCCCCAGCAGGCCTACGCTGCTGTCATCCTGACCTTCCACTGCCTCGCGGAAATCGCCCACCGGGTGTTCCGTGTGCCGTCGAGTCAAGGGTCAGCCACGCCAGCGCTCCGACGAGGACCGCCACCAACGCCGAGCGACGATCCGCGCCCCACGCGACCCATCGCAACAGTCCTCAGATGACATGGTGGCCGCCACTCACCACTGGTATGGCCCTTTCGACGACGATGACGGAAATCAGGCTCGTGCGAGATCCGGGTCGGATGGGGTCGAGGCCGTCGCCATTCCTGCGACTCGGACGAAAGCGGTGATGCCGACCGCCATCGCGCCGATGACGGAGAAAGTGGTCTGCCATGCGTCGGACGGCATGAGGTGCTTGACGATTCCATGGGTTGCGTGGAAGCCGGCGATCGCCGCCGGGGCGGCGAAGGCTGCGGCCACGATCAGCTTCAGCTAATGCCGTTCCAGTGACAAAACTGGCCGTGGACTCGCTATCGCCTATTTAAGTTTAAGCGACACACTGGACGCACTGATTGTCATCATCGGTGACGCCTTTCGGCATTAGCCGATGACCGTGTCGCCGAGGTGTGATCCCAAGCTCTCGGAGAGGCGCCGGGTGACGTGCCGCATGAGGTCCGGCGTGGCGCGGTCGTAGCCATAGACCCACTCCGGGAAGTTCAGCGGCTCTTGCGCCGCCCAGATCTCGTCGTGTCGGTCGGGCGGCAGGATGCGAGCCGGGTCGCCGACAGCCACCCAGCCGATCGGCACCGTGCTGCCGGCCGCGAGGCGGGTGCGCAGGTGGACGGTTGCATGGACGCGTACTTCCGTGCCGCGGCCGAGATGCGCGCCGTGGAAGATCGCGGCGGCGGTCGCGACGAAGACCTCGTCCTCAATTGTTGCGCCAATGACATGGGCGTTCGGCCCGATGAGACAGTGATTGCCGATGATGCAGCCGTGACGAGGATTGGCGCGGATCACCGCGTTCTCCATCACGATACAGTCGCAGCCGATCTGGATGGAGCCGCCTGCTTCGCCGATCACCCGTGCTCCGTGCAGAATGCGCGCGCCGGGTCCAATGGTCACGTCACCGCAGACGGTTGCGTCGGAGGCGATCCAGGCTGTCGGGTCAACCTGCGGGCTCTTGTTGTCATGGGTGAACAACATATGGGTCTCCTTTAGCGCCGGCGGCGTGCTCGATTTCGTTCGCGCGGGTGCCGATCGGGCAGAGCGGGCCGCTGCAACCCGTGTGATCGCAGAGGCGGCAGGTCGTACGGGCGAAGGTCCGCGACCGGGTTGCCGACGCGAGTAGGCGATCGAGGGACCGCTCGAACTGCATACGGTCAGCCTTCGGCAGTGTTGCCAGCAGGCGTTCCATGGCGTCCAACCGAGCTGCCTGGAGAGCATTGGCACTTTCCGATCCTTCGCGGGTAAGGCCCAGCGGCGCTGTCCGCCCCGATCGTCCTCCACGCACGACGAGGCCACGTCGGATCAGGCCACCCACGACACGGACTGCGGTTGGCTGCGTGACCCCACTGATCATGGCGAGCTCTGTCGCCGTCATTGGCCCGTGATAGTGCAAGGTCAGGAGAAGTGCTGCGGCACTGCGCGAGAAATCGCCGAACGATGTCTCGATCGCGTCGACAACGAGCAGTCCCAAGACGCCAAGTTTGTTTCCATCCAACATATGCATAGGCTATGCATATTTTACACTCGCGTCAAGACGACCGAACGGAAGCCTCACGCCCGGGTCGGCTGCCGCCAGGCATCGCGCCCATTTCGCCAACGTAGCCTGTGATGCCCTGCGAGAAGAGCAGACCCTTGATCCGGTTGCTGTGCCGGATGCGTTCTTCCATCAACACCTTGCGCTCCCGGACGATGCGGCGGCGATCCTCCTCAGGGCTCGGTACGCGTAGCATAGAGCAGACTCGCGGTTCGCCACGCTTGAACGCCAGCAGCGCCCGGATAAGGGTCTCGCCGTCGAGCCTATCCGTCTTCACCCCGTCGCTTGCGCCGAGACGTTGCAATGGATGCTGCGTCAACGACATGAGTGTCGTGGCCCTCTGCTTCCAGAACTCGGTGGACCCAGAAGCCATCAAGGCCGGCCTCTTGAATGATGACGAACGGATAGTCGTGTCCGGTTCGGTCACGAGCCTTTTGCTTCAACTGAGCGAGGCGGCCTAGAAGCCCGGCAATATCCCCGCCGGGGATGGTATGACGCTATAGCTTCTCGCCAGCTCCCGGCGAGATCGAGGTGACCAGCCAGGTCTTCTTGCTCAACTCCACCGACATGAAGATCGCATCAAGTTCTTTGTGCACCGCATTTTCTTGAATATGGCCCTGCGTCATCTTCCTGCTTCTTTCCGCGACGGCCAACAATGCGCGCTGCATCAGAGCAGGTCGCCAGCCTTACTCATAGGACCTCGATGGCGATCGGCAGGCCGGAGGCGATCGACGCCGCACCCCGAAGGGGCGTGACAGCCAAGGAGGGCTTTCTTGTCTCGCGAGGAATGGCGGCGCAGCCGGCAGGGGAAGAAAGTTTGACGCGGCTGTTGCGTCATAGGCGATTGAGGCGTCAGCCGGCGTTCGGCCAGATCAGGCCATTGAAGAGGCCGTTTGGAGCGGTTGAGGCACGGTCAGAGAACGGGGAAAATGGCGGCCGTCCCGCACCGGCAGACCGGCTCCGGGGCAAAACTCATCGGCTTCGTTTCCTCCCGGCAAGGCATCGGTGCTGCATCCTGACCCGCGACCGCCAACTAAGAGATCGCCACGTCGGATGTTCGGTGGTGCAGCCAAGAGGTGGTCCTGCCATGGCAACCGCTCCAACGAGGGGCTGCTTATCCGGGTCCAGCGCTGATCCGCGCTCCATGCATCAATCGCAGCGGCCTAAGACGATGTGGGCGGTCGCCGCTCATCGCTGGTCGCCCTCGCAACGGCGATGCCGACGATCAGGCTCGCGCGAGGTCCCGCCCGGACGGACCCGAGGCCGACGCCATTCCTGCGACCCGTATGAAGGCGGTTATTCCCACCGCGATCGCGCCAATGACGGAGAAGGCGATCTGCCATCCTTCGGAAGGCATGAGGTGCTTCACAATGCCATGCGTGGCGTGGAATCCCGCTATCGCCGCCGGCGCGACGAAGGCGATGGCCACGGTGAGCTTCAGCCACATCGGCCGGACGAAGGTGATCAGCAGGTGACCGGCCGCCAGCGTGATGGCGGCCGCGACAGCGCCGACCAGGATGGCGCCAGGAATGCCGGCGCCGGTGCCATAGGCCCAGGCGCCCGCGGTCACGCCGACGAGCACGGGCAGCGCGAAGACGGCCAGCGTGAACAGCAGCCAGCAAAGCAGGCCGATAGCTGCGAGGGATGCGAGTATTGCGAGGATGATCATGGTGGTGGCCTCCGTGAGAAACACTCTGACGGTCGCGCCTCCACCACCACCACGGCGCGCTCGAACTATAGCTGAAAATCGACTGCGCCGGGAGCGGAAATCGCGGGCGACTTCCGCGCGGCGACGCCAGTTCGCCCCGGTTATGGGGCGAAGGGATCGATCTCATGGACGATCGCGGCCATGTCGCCGTCGTACTCGCTGGCGGGCGTCACCGAGAGGGTGCCGTCACCGGCCTGGAAGATGATGATGGCGGCCATCAGGGTGGTGGCGAGGCTGAAGGCGAAGGCGTGCGCGTCGTTGAGGGACATCGATCCGGCTCCTGTTTGAGCGGAGGACCATCCCCCGCTGACAGGCGCCCGAAGTGTCGGACTGAACGCTGCAATCACCGCGTAGGCGCAGCCGAAGCGGCGGCATGCTCGCATAGCCGACCCTTTACGGGTTGATGGCGTCAGGCGGTCAGTCTGACCAAGGATCAGCGCAGATAAGCGGGGGTGCGTCGGCCGGTCCGAAATGGTAGTCGTGATGTTCTCAACAGCCTTGCCGCTAAGACCTCCGCCGGACGTCTCGCGCACACGAGGCGACAACTTCGTCAGGGAGGACCATGGCAAGCGGATTCTATGTGCCGGATGGCAACGAGGCCCTGCGGTCGGATATTCCTGCCATCGTCGAACTCATCGAGCGGACGGCACGTTGGGTACACCCTGACACGTTTCTCGCGCTTCCGGTCTGGGCACCACATACAGCGCGCGGTCGGCCTCTCTTCGACGCGGGGTGGACGCGGCGTTACACGAACACGCGAAAGCTGACCGGTGTAACGGCGGAGAAGTTCGAAGGAAATGTGGCTGCGCTCAACGCCCTTGTCGCCGCGCTCGATGTTGCGTCCCCAAAGCCAAAGAACTGGACCGTCTGTCACATCTGGGGTTACGACGATCCATCGTTCGCGCAGGGCAGCAGCGTGGTTCAGGATCCGCGCTATTTCTCCTGTGTCGCGAACATGGTGTGGCTGCCCACGTCGTTGAAGGGTTTTACTGACACCCTCCCAGAGATCAAAGCCATGCTGCGGGTATGCTCTTTCCATCTGTACGGATGGGCATGTGAGCACGAGGCGGTCGCCGCACAGGCTGAGCAGGTGCGATCCGGTTGGACACCGCCCGACTATCCGAAGAGTTGGCCCAAAGCGGATCGGCCTGGCGTCCTGCCGCCGGGGACAGCGCCGTTCACGCCACGCATCGAACGAGAAATAGCAAAGCGGAAGTCGAAAATCCGATCCAATCTCGCCAACGCCGATTTCCTTCACTATCCAAAGACCGAGGTCGAGGACGTGCTGAAGTTCTGGAAAGTCGATATGAGATAGGCGGCGCTCACGCGCCGCCGAACTTCCAGACCGGGACGCCGAGCTTCTTGGCCTTGTCGGCGAGGTTGTCGTTGATGCCCGTGCCGGGGAAGTGCATCACGCCCTTGGGCAGAACTTCCAACATCTCGTCATTGCGCTTGAAGGGCGCTGCGCGGCCGTGCTTCGTCCAGTCCGGTGCAAAGCCGATCTGGGGCACACTGCGGTTCGTGGCCCAAAGGGACGCGATCTTCTCGGCGCCTTTCGGCGACTTGCCATGCATCAGCACCATGTCCGGGTGCTTTTCGTGCACTTGGTCGAGCTTGGCCCAGATCAGCCGGTGGTCGTTGAAGTCAAGCCCGCCGGTGACGACGATTTTCGGACCAGGCGGAAGAAGGATCGTCTGCTCGGCCCGTCGTTTCGCTGCCAGGAAGTCGCGGCTGTCGATCAGCGCTGAGGTGAGATTGCGGTGGTTGACCTTTGACCCGCTGCGCGGAAGCCAGGTCTTGCCGACGTGGCGTTCGTAATGTTCGGCTGCCTGGTCGCGCATCAGCTCGAAGGCGTTCTGACGTTCGATCAGGGTCTGGCCCTCGGCGATGTGGCGCTCGAGTTCGACCGCCTTCACCTCGCTGCCGTCCTGTTCACGCTGCCCGCGGCGTTGCGCCTGTTCGTTGTCGTCCAGTTCGCGCGCGATCCGGTCGGTGGCGCGGTGGAAGACGTTGACCGTCGACCAGAGGAGATCGTCGAGGTCGGGTTCGAGGCGAGTGTCCTCCAGCGTCCCGATCAGGGCGTCGAAGATGTCCGAGATGGCGCCCGCAACCGCATTGCCGTCGGGCAAGAGCCGCTGGTCGGGTTCATCCTCGAAGGGACGGTAGCCGTGGAGCTGAAGCTCGGTGAGGACATGGTCGGTGGGTGATGAGGCGTGATGCGGTTCGAAGTCGTCGTGCTCGCTCATGGGATGCTCCGTCGGTTGGACCGCGACGTCGCGGCCTTCATGGCGACGAAGCCGGCGGGCGGGCCGGCCCTGCACCCGGAGCGCAGCGCAGGGCCGGAGCGTCAGCGGAGGATGGCGAAGGCCGGCGATTTTGCCTCGCGATGGAAAGGCGCGGCACGCGCCGCCGGAAAATCGTCGGCCGCAGCCATTGCCGGGCGGGTCCGTTTGCTGGCCGATCGCCCTCTCGAAGGCCGAGGCGCGGTCCCCCTCCGACGGTGGGTGCATCCGCGCGAGCATGACGACACACCGCCAATGTTGTCTCGCGTTCCGGGCTATGCCGCCAGCGCCATGAACCTTGCGACGTCCTGGGGTGCGATCTGCATCCGCGACTGCTGCCGGAGATGCTCGATGCCCAGGGCGCGGAGATCCTCGTTGAAGTCGCCGAGCGCCGGCGAGATGACGATCGCCTCGATCCCGACGGCGTTGGCCCGTTCGATCAGGCTGTCCCGCGCACCATCACCGGCCGGATCATTGTCACGCACGATGTAGAGCCGTCGCAGCGTGTCGGGGAACAGGATGGCGGCGAGGTGCGCCGCCGAGAGCGCCGCCAGCATCGGCATGTCGGGAAGCACCTGTTGGAGCGACAGCACGGTCTCGATGCCTTCGCCGGCCGCCATGACCTCGCCACCGATGCCAAAGCGCACCGCGTTGCCGAGCAGGTCGCCCATGGCTCGCCTCGGCGTGTCGATCGGTGCCTTGTCCCGCGATCGGGGATCCAGCCAAGTCCGGTGCGCGCCCGTGATCCTGCCATCAAGATCGGTGACAGCGGCGATCATCGCTGGCCAGGTCTCGGTCGGCGTATGCTCGTCGGGCCGATAATAGCAGCGTGGATGGAAGCGAAGGTTTCCGGTTCCGCGTAAATCCGTAATGCCGCGTTCCCGCAAATACGCTTGCACGATTGTGCCCATTATCGGCTGTGACATGCCGATGAGACGCCGCGCCGCTTCCGGCGAGCCGCTCGGCGCGGGGCCCCGACGCTCGTGCGATCGTGGCTCCGGTTCCGGCGGCGGCATGCTGAGAAAGGTCCGTGCCTCGTCGGCCACGTCCTTGAAGTCGGTTAGGCCGCAGCTTTCACGAATAACGTCGAGGAGATCGCCGTGTTCGCCGGTGGCGGCGTCGGTCCATTTGCCCGCGATGCCCTTCGGAGAATCCTTGAGCCGGACATACATCGAGCGACCGGGCGTGTTGCGCACATCACCGACCAGCCAGTAGCGGCCCTCGCGACGCCCGCTCGAGAGATAGTGGCGGCACACCGCCTCAGCCTGCCGGCCGAGACTACGCGCGAGATCGGAAGCATCCTGACGAGTCATCACGCAGCCTCCCGTTCGGAGATGCGCGCGACGGGGAAGGTGTCGAGCAGCTTGGCGAGGATGGCGGGCCCTGATGCGTCGACGGGCACGAAGAAGCGCAGCTTCCACGAGATGATCTCGCTGAACAGGCCATAGGCGCGCAGTCGATCGCGCATCGCTTCGGTGAAGCCCGACAGCTCGATGCGGTTGGTCCCCATCACGCGGGCGCGGCGCAGCTGCATGCCCTCGGCGAGGTCGAGGATCGTGGCGCCGTTGGTCAGCGCAATGAAGGCGGCCTCCGGTGTCAGCGCGCTGGCGCCCATGGTGCCGGCGTTTGCGGCCCAGGCGGGCGAAACGCGGCGACCGATGATGCGCTCGCCGGCGTCGGTCTGGAGCCGATAGACCCGCGTCGACTCGTTCGGCAGGCGCTTCCAGATCGGCAACAGCAGGCCAGCGACGATATGGATCGTGCTGTCGGCGAAGTCCGGCACATCGTTTAGTTCCGCCCACCACGCTGCGGCGAAGGCGGCGCGATCGGCTTCCTCCCAACGGCTCTCGTCCATCATGCGCAATGGCGCATAGTGCTGCTCAATCGGCCGGATCAGGCAGACGCGCCGCTCGATCTCGCCATCGTCGAGCATCATGGATGGCGCGGGAATCTGCACGGCGGCGCGACCGGAGCGGCCGTTGACCAAGAGCCGCGCCCGCGGATCGGAGAGATGGTCGAGGGCGTCGGCCAAGCTTGTCGGGCGGTTGCGCTCGCGTCGCGTGATGGTGAGCAGCCGCGTCTCGGCGCCGGTGCCCGGATGGGTGTGGATCACCTGGCTGTCGGTGACGATGAAGCTCTCGGCCTGCAGCGTCTCCAATCCCACATCATAGACGCCGCTCCGGATCGCGCCCTCGATCTTGGCGGTGAGGAGTTGCTCAAACGCCGTGAAGAGCACGCCCTGCAGATCGATGGTCAGCGCCAGGAGTCTGTTGAGGAAGGTAGTGATCGGCGGCAACTCGTCCTTGATGCCATTGTCGTCCATCAGCTTCAGGCCGGTGGCGGACTCGAAGCGGTCGAGCGAGCATCCTTCGACCTTGCCGCGCACCAGCAGGAGATAGAGCTGCCGCAGCGCATCGCGCGCATAGTGCGATTCCAGATTGTCCTCGGGTCGGAACAGACCCTGTCCGCCGGTCTGGCGCTGGCCGCGTGTAATGGCCCCCAGCGTGTCGAGCCGGCGCGCGATGGTCGAGAGGAAGCGCTTCTCCGCCTTCACGTCGGTCGCGATCGGCCGGAAGAGTGGAGGCTGTGCCTGGTTCGTTCGGTTGGTGCGGCCAAGGCCCTGGATGGCGGCGTCGGCTTTCCAGCCCGGCTCGAGCAGATAGTGGACGCGCAGGCGCTGGTTCCGCGCCGCGAGATCGGCGTGATAACTGCGCCCCGTGCCGCCGGCGTCAGAGAAGACGAGTACGCGCTTCTGGTCGTCCATGAAGGCGGCAGCTTCGGCGAGATTGGCGGAGGCGGCGCGGTTCTCGACCGCAAGGCGGTCGCCCTTGCGCACCACCCGGCGCGAGCGGCCCGTCACCTCGGCGACGATGTCGGTGCCGAAACGCTGGACGATCTGATCGAGAGCGCCGGGAACGGGGGGCAGCGAAGCCAACCGTTCGATCAGCTCGTCGCGGCGGGCGACGGCTTCGCGGCTCTCGACAGGCTGACCGTCCCGGTAGACCGGGCGCGACGACAGATTGCCCTCGCTGTCGGTGAACGGCTCGTAGAGCTGCACCGGGAAGGAATGGGCGAGGTAATCAAGGACATATTCGCGGGGCGTGATGTCCACCCGGACATCCTTCCATTCCTCGGTCGGGATCTCGGCGAGACGCCGTTCCATCAGCGCTTCGCCGGTCGAGACGATCTGGATCACGGCGGAATGGCCATCAGCCAGGTCCTGCTCGATCGAGCGGACCAGTGTCGGGGTCTTCATGCTGGTCAACAGATGGCCGAAGAAGCGCTGCTTGGCGGATTCGAAGGCCGAACGTGCGGCCGACTTCGCCTGTCGGTTCAGGGTGCCGCTGTCGCCGGTGATGTTGGCGGCTTGCATCGCCGCATCGAGATGATTGTGGATGATGGCGAAGGCGCCGGCATAGGCATCGTAGATGCGCGTCTGCTCGGGCGTGAGCTGCTGTTCAAGCAACTCATATTCGACGCCGTCATAGGAGAGCGAGCGGGCGGTGTAGAGGCCGAGCGAACGCAGATCGCGCGCCAGCACCTCCATGGCCGCAACGCCGCCATTCTCGACCGCCTCGACGAATTCGGCTCGGTTGGCGAACGGGAAATCCTCGCCGCCCCACAGGCCAAGTCGCTGGGCATAAGCGAGATTGTGGACCGTGGTGGCGCCAGTAGCGGAGACGTAGACCACGCGCGCGTTCGGCAGGGCGTGCTGGAGGCGCAGGCCCGCACGGCCCTGCTGCGAAGGAGCGACATCGCCCCGTTCTCCCTTGCCGCCACCGGCGTTCTGCATGGCGTGGCTTTCGTCGAAAATGATCACTCCGTCGAAATCGGAGCCCAACCATTCGACGATCTGCTTGACCCGCGAAAGCCTACTCCCGCGGTCGTCGGACCGTAGCGTGGCATAGGTGGTGAAAAGGATGCCTTCCGTCAGACGGATGGTCGTGCCTTGCGGGAAGCGCGACAGTGGTGTGACCAGCAGCCGCTCCATGCCGAGCGCAGACCAGTCGCGCTGGGCGTCCTCCAGCAGCTTGTCGGATTTGGAGATCCAGACCGCCTTGCGCCGACCCTGGAGCCAGTTGTCGAGGATGATCCCGGCGGACTGGCGGCCTTTGCCGGCGCCGGTGCCGTCGCCGAGCATGAAGCCCTTGCGGAAGCGGACGGCATTTTTCGCATCGTCCGGTGCGGCCGAGACGAGATCGCAGGTCTCATCCACGGTCCAGGCGCCGGCGAGATAGTCGCCATGGGCCTCGCCGGCATAGATCACCGTCTCAAGCTGGGCGTCGGACAGCACGCCATCGCTGACGATGTGGGTCGGGAGCAGCGGGCGATAGTTGGGCTTCGGCGGCGCGACCGACGCCATGGCGGCCGATTGCACCAGCTTTGTGGGATGTGGCTGCGCGTCGGGGATGCGGATCGACTGGAGCGCATAGGTCTCGTAGATCGACTCCGACAGGCGGCCGCCTTCCGGCGGCGTCCAGTCCGTCGTCTCGTACTGAAGGGGCACGCCGTCGGGCTGGGCGACGCGGCGCGCAGGCGCCGCGGAAGCGGCCCGGGCGAGATATCCGCGCACGGTGCGCGGGGCGATCGGCGCGTCGACGATCGTCTTAGGGAGCGACACCGGCAACCGGGCCGGAACCTGCTGGTCGATCCACGCGAGTAACGTCGCAACATCGAGTGCGAGGCCGGCAGAATCCGGAAAGCGGGTGGCATCCTCTGCCGGCGCCTTGTCGATGACGGTCAGGCGCGTCTCGATGGTCGTGCCGTGCCTAGCATAGACCGAGCCCGCAACGGCGGCCGTGAACACGACACGCCCGCGCTCCTGCAGTCGGATGAACGCGTCGCGCCAGGCAGGGGTGTCAGGCGAGAAGTTCGCGCCGGTGATCGCGACGAGGCGGCCCCCATCGGCAAGGCGCGCCAGGGCCGAGGCGACATGGCGATAGGCCGCGTCGGCAATTCGTCCGGTGACGTTGGCCATCACCGAGAACGGCGGATTCATTATGATGACGCTGGGAACGGCCGCCCGATCGAGATGGTCATCGATCTGCGCGGCGTCGAAGCGCGTGACCGGGATGGCCGGAAAGAGGGAGGCGAGCAGATCGGCGCGGGTCTCGGCAAGCTCGTTGAGGATGAGTGCGGAGCCAGTGATCTCGGCGAGGATGGCAAGCAGGCCGGTGCCGGCCGAAGGCTCCAGCACGCGGTCGGCCCGGGTCAGCGATGCCGCGGTCAGGGCGGCGAGACCGAGCGGGACAGGCGTCGAGAATTGCTGCAAGGCCTGCGCTTCCTCGAAGCGCCGCGTGTGTGTGGGAAGAAGGGTAACGATCTTAGTCAGCGCGGACAGGCGTGAAGCCGGCGAAGCGGCTTTGCGGAAAAGCGCCTTTCCGTATTTGCGCAGGAAGAGGACCGTCGCGACCTCGCAAGCGTCATAGGCCGTCTTCCAGTCCCAGGCGCCGGCAGCGTCGGACGCGCCGAAGGCCGCCTCCATAGTGGCCCGCAGCGTCGCGGCGTCGACCGGTCGGCCCTTTTCAAGATGAGGGAGGAGATGCTCCGCGGCGGCCAGCACGGCGGAGGCCGGCGGCGTCGCGGGCGCGAGCGGGAGCGAGACCGCCGGGACGGCAGCCGGAAGTGGAGCGTAAAGCATGGAGAAGACCTCGGAGAGCGGAGACGGGACGAGCCGGCCCGGCGCTCTCTCTCGACCGGACGGGCTCAAACCCGTCTCGGCGAACCTCTCACTCTGGCGCGGGCGGGACCCGGCTCATCGCTCCGCCTTCCGGCGGCGGCGATCCGACGCTAAACTTTCCTGGGGAAAGAAGCCGCGGCGCCTCAGCTCACTGGAGTTCGCCGTGCCGGATAGGAAGAGGCAGGCCAGATGAAGGGAAGCGCGATCGGCATCATTGCGGCGGGTTGTCTGGCAATCGGGTTCGGCGCGGGGTTCGTCCTCCGGCCTGTGATCGCGCCGGCGGCCGCGTCGCCGGCTACGGCCGAGGTCGCGCAGCCGACCGAGGATGAGGCAACGGCGGCGGTCCGGCGTCACCGCCTGTTCACGGGACCGCTCACCAATGCCACGCTGAAGCTCGGCGACTGTTCGCCGGGAGGTGTCGGCCCGGGCGTGACCTGCATGACGCAGATCGTGATGGATTCGACGAAGCCGAACGCGACGCCACAGAACCGGCCGATCGGCTTTGCCCGCGTCAACGGTCGGTGGGAGGTCGCGGTTTGGTAGAATGTAGAGATGATCTCTAAATCAGACTCGCGTGACGCCGAAGCTTGAAACGTCTGCGTGCGAGCTCCATATCCCAAGAGATTCAGGGTCGCCGCAAATAACGCGGCATTGAGAAGAACCGCCTGCAGCAAGAGCTGTAGTAGCTGAACTGTCCGGTCAACGGGCCGCCGCTGATCTGCCCCGCGCTTGCGCGGGCGGGTCTCGGATGTGCGGTTCACCGATCCCGTAAACGCCATCGAACCGCTTCACTAGCGAAGGAGGTTCTGATGGCTCAGATCCTAAAATTTCCATCTAAGAAGATTGAACCGGTCACCGTCAGGTCCCGGCTAAAGCATCGCATCGCTGTCGAAATTCTCGACGACGTGCGGCCCAGGCGCACGCGCTGGATCGTGCAATTCGAGATCCAGGAGGCTGCAGGTTACGACGCCTTGAAGGGGTTCAAGGATGCCGCAGTTGCCGTTGGATATCGTCACCGCTTTTGGGTGAGCGGGACGCATCCCCTGCGGCAGTTCGTGGCGGAGACGGCTGGACTTGTCGCAACTGGGAAGGTCGCCGTCTGGGTTGACGGTGTGCGGGTGCAGCCGCGCATTAAGCGCAGCGCATAAAAAAGGGGCTGGAGCGCGCTCGTCGCTCCAGCCCCTAGCTCACTCGGCAGCTACGAGGTGGCGTTCGTCGTCTTCGCCATCGGCTGTGATTTCCTCGTCCTCGTCGGCGAGGAAGTCGGGCAGCGTAGCCCCTTCGTCCTTGCCGCTGGCGTCGGTGTCCGGTGTGGCTGTCTCGGGCTCAGCGACCAGGCGCAACGGCTCCGGCAACCAGCCGGTATCCGCCAGCAGGCGTTCGGCCTCCTTGGCCATGTCGCCCTTCTTCAGGTGGTCAATGAGCTGCGCGGCCTGTTCGCCGGCGCCCTCGCGGACTGCCTGAAGGATGCGGGGCTTGGTGACGCGGCCCAGATAGTTGCTGACAGTCGGACGCCAACCGGCGTCCACCATGTCGAGGCCGGTGGCGCGGGCCAGTCGGTCGGCCTGGCCGAGCCGCATGTCGAGGCCGTGCTGCGAGACGCCGTTGCCGCCATAGGGGTTCGGCTTCTCGTAAAGCGCGTTGACGCCGTAGCTCACGCAATGGGCTAGGAGCGCCATTCGGCTCGTGTCGTCGAGGGCCGCCAGCCAGTCCCACAGCGCCTCGTCCTCGGCGGGAATGTCGCCCGCCCAGCCCTCGTGGCGCTCATGCACCGCGCGGGCCGACGGGCTATCTTTCAACGCGTCATCCTGCACCGGGAAGAAGACGTGACTGACTGACGCCTCGATCGCGCCCTTGTACATGCGATGCTGGAAGGCGTCGGAGACCAGCTTGTGCAGGAGCGCTGTCATCGCGACATGCGGATGGTCGGCCAGCGCATTGCGCAGCGCCAGGGTGCGATGGGCCGTCAACTCGGTGACGAGGCGGTCGGGTAGCGGCTTGATCGCATCGTCCTCGTCGTCCTCCGGCTCGACGGGCTGGCCGCCGACCGTGATGGCGGCCCGCTGCACGATCGGTTCGGCCGAGTCGGCGCCGGCTTCCACGCCAGTCTCGCCCTGGAGGGCGATCGGCGCTTCGTCCTCGGCCCGGACATAGCCGCGATCGATGTCGACCTGGCCGTCATGGGCGATGCTGACGAATACGCCCGCGCGGGCGACATCGTCGGTCTCGTAGCGGACCGGTCGCGCCTCGAGGGCGGCGAGCGCCGTCTCGATCTCGCCGAGCCGCTGGTCGACCTCGTCCGGCAGCTCGTCGGCGTCTTGATATTCCGCCTCGAGCTTCTGCTGCTCGCCGATCAGGGCGTCGATCGTCGCCTGTTCCTCGCTCTTAAGGTCGAGGGCCTCGCCATGCAGCTCGCGCAGGCCGCGGGTCGCGTCATAGGGGAAGCTGACCGCGACCTCGATCCACTTCCAGCCTTCCGCGGCGACTTCCTCGGCCGTGGCCTTCAGCTTCTCAGTGGCCAGGCGGTCGAGCAGCGCCGGATCCTGCAGCC
Organism: Sphingomonas sp. P4_G2; assembly: GCF_056401155.1. Classification (NCBI taxonomy): domain Bacteria; kingdom Pseudomonadati; phylum Pseudomonadota; class Alphaproteobacteria; order Sphingomonadales; family Sphingomonadaceae; genus Sphingomonas; species Sphingomonas sp. P4_G2. Next base: position 177,597 of record NZ_JBFUJY010000005.1, read on the forward strand.
AGCCGCCATCGTCGGACTGGAAGAGATCGCGCATGGTGACGCCGCCGGCGGCCTCGTACGCTTCGATGCCGACAAAGACGGCGCGCTTGTCCGAGGCACGCACCGTAGTCTCGGTGAGCATGCGCCGGATCTGATAGGGCTCCTTCGACCAGGCGTCCTTGATCGCATCCCAGACCTGTTCCTGACGGGCGTGATCGGGCGACACCGTGAAGGCCATCAGTTGCTCCAGCGTCATGCCGTCCTCGGCATAAACGTCGAGCAACGCCCGCGAGACAGATGCCAGGCGGAGTCGCTGTTTCACGACGGCGGTCTGCACGAAGAATGCGGCTGCGATCTCTTCCTCGGTCATGCCCTTGGCGCGCATGTCCTGGAAGGCGCGGAACTGGTCGAGCGGATGGAGTGGCGCGCGCTCGATATTCTCGGCCAACGACACCTCCTCGGGGAGGATATCACCGTCGCGGTCGCGAACGACGCAAGGCACGGGCGCGACCTTGGCGAGGCGCTTCTGCTTCACCAGCAGTTCGAGCGCCCGGAAGCGACGACCGCCGGCCGGCACCTCGAACATGCCGGTCTCGACGCCATCGGCGTCGACGACTGGGAAGACGCTGAGGCTCTGGATCAGGCCGCGTCGTTCGATCGACGCCGCAAGATCCTCGATCGAGACGCCAGCCTTCACACGCCGGACGTTGGACTGGCTGAGCACCAGCTTATTGAGAGGGATGTCGCGCGAGGACGACAGGATGATCTTCTGAGCAGCAGTAGCCATCGGGATTTACTCCGCGACGGGCGCCGAGAGCCTCTCTCTCGACCCAAAACCCGTCACGAAGCGAAGCGCCGCCCTCTTCCTCTAAAGGGGGCAGCGCCACGGACCGATGAACTGGAAAGGCACGGAAGCGTGAAACCGGAGAGACGGAAAGCCGCATCCCCGGCGTCACGGAGATCAGGCCGCTCGGTCGAGCAGCTTCTTGGCCTTGGCCTCCATATCCAGGCGGGCATCCTGATGGGGCTTGTCGCGGGCGACGGCGGTGATGCCCTGAACGAAATCGAAGATGCTCTCGGGCGGCCGGCCTTCCTCGGCCAACACCGTGTCGATGATCTTGGCCGTCTCTGCCTTTGAGAATCCGCGGCGCCGCAGGAAGTCGGTGCGATCTTCGTCGGTTTTCGCCACGATCCTCTCGCGCGCCGCCTTGATGCCGTTGACGAAGGGTAGTGGCGAGGAATTGGCGAAGTTCGCCAGCGCTGGAGCCGCCTCATGCGCAAACCGGTTGGCGGCGTATTTGGAGTGGCGAATGGTGATTTCCTCGAAATCCTCGACGCCCCACAAATTGCGATTTTGGCAGACGGCGCGAAGATAGAAGCTCGCCATGCCGAGGGTCTTGGCGCCGACTTCGGAATTCCAGCAGTAAAAGCCCCTAAAATAGAGGTCGGGCGAACCGTCCGGCAGTCGGCCGGCCTCGATCGGATTCAGGTCGTCGACCAGGAAGAGGAAGACGTCGCGATCAGAGGCGTAAAGCGTCGTCGTGTCCTTGGTTATGTCGACGCGCGGATTGTAGACGCCGGTCGACCAGTCGAGCACGCCCGGCACCTTCCAGCGGGTGTCGCCCGTGCCGTTGCCGGCGATGCGCTGCACGGCTTCCACAAGTTCTGCGTCGAATATCCTCCCGTAATCAGGGCCAGTGACGGCGCGCAGTTCCGCGCGGCCGTCATCGGTCTCCAACGTCTTGATCTGCTCGGCGCGATTGGAAGACAGGCCATACTGCAGATTGATGGCGGCGAGCGCGGCTGGCAGCTGGCGTAGATAGGCGGCGGGTGCGCCGACCAGGCCGGCGAGTTGGCCGAAGGACCAGTGTGTCGGCGCAATCGCCGTATCGGTGCCGGGCAGAACGAGGGCCAGCCGCTCGGGATCACTGCGGTTCGCCTCGACATGGATCAGGGCGCTTTCCACCATGCGGGTCCGGCTGCGGTCGGCGCGGTCGCGTACCGATCGCGCCAGTTCGGAGAGCGAGAGGTGGCGTTCGTCAGCCGGCCGAGAGAACCACTCCGACGAGACGCGGTCGACTCGGTCGCCGCGGCTGACATCCACCTTGTAACCGCCGGTCGTGTCGCGGCGCGTATCGAGAATTTGCGTGTTCATGGGACCAATCTCCACGACGGTCGCGGGAGCCTCTCCCCCAGCTATTCACCCGTCACGGAAACCGGTCCGCACTCTCGCTCTCAGGGGGCGTTGCGGGGTCTCCCCGCAGAAGGGGTCGGTCGAGACCTTGGGCTCGGCCGTAGGGGAAGGCTTTCCCCCATCGCGTCCATCCTTCGCGGACGAAGGTTTGTACGGAGAGCCGGAGAACGGTAGATCAGGCTTTCAGTAGCGTCGGCTTGGTCAGGAAACCTTTTCCCGCAGCCACGATGACAGGCCGGCGTCGAGCACCATCCGAGAAAGCTTTTGCGGACCAAGAAGTATGACGCCCGCCGGACTGCTTTCCTCTGCGATGTCACCGGTGTGCCAGACGAAGAACATCCGGTCATAGGCATCGGCCTCTGCCAGGCGGGCAACATAGTCGTTCAGGGCCGCGGATGTGGCCTGCGATTTGACCTGAACGAAAGCGCGTTCAGCCGTACTGGGCAAGATGAGCTCCAGGTCCACAGTCTTCTGCGTGCGCCCGACCTGGCTTACCCGCCGCCAACCGCTGGTCGAGAAAACGAGATCGACGAGGAGCTCGAAGTCCTGCCAGGTGAGAAGGCGCATCAGCTCCACGATTGCCGTCATCAGCGCACGTTCGGCCTCTTCGGCTGCGGCGACCTCGGGGGAGAGCTGATCGCTGAGTTTTCGCAGGAGATAGTCTCCCGCCCGAACATCGCAGATTGTCCCCCGGAACATCTGCACCTTCAGCAGACGTCCCGATAGCCGGTCGGCCGAGAGCAGGGTGCCGTTGACGCTTGTGTTACGCCATCCTTCCACGGTTTGACGACGGTGGCTGCGATCATCGAGCAATTCGACAGGGCCGGTGGGTCGGCACCAATACAGGAGTCCGCCGACGAACGTGATGAAGATCGCATGCTCGTCGGCCTCGTAATAGGCCCGGATCTGATTGACGTCGCGGGTCGCCGCGCCGGCATCACCGCGGATGACTTTCATTGCCTCCCAGACACCTTGCCAGTCGCCGCGAGCACACTGGTCGTGCGGCGCCTCTCGATAGCCGAACCGCAGGACGCCATCGCGCAGGCTTTCGGCTTCCCAGTCTCCGCCGCGTCCAAGCTTTATATAGTAGAGATGTGAAGCGGCGACGGGGGAAGGCTGATCCTCGATCGTTGGGGAAGGCGAGCGACCTAACGTCATATTGCTGCGTCGTACCCTCTCATTTGGTCTCCAGGGCCTTCTTAACGGCTGAGGCTACATCCGCGTGGGTCGTACAACGGATCTGACCGGTTGTCGTCATTCGCCACACGGAGAATCCGGAACTGCTTGTCTGCTTCATGGTCTCTGCTGACCAAGTCCCGTCAGTAATAAACCGGACCAAAATGCGTTGCTGACCCTTCTCATCCCGGATCGCCAACAGCTTGCGGCCAGCTTCCGTTTGAAGGAGAAACCCACCTTTAGGATCGATCGCTATGATTTTCTTGTCCTTCCAGACAAGGAAATCGGGAAAAAAACGCCGGCTCTCGCCCTTGTCTAGAAGAGGAATTGAGTATCCCCCGTTCACCGGATTGCGGACCCACGTGTGTCCCGTACCGTCGATCTCGTGGGCTACCGCGAGTTCCGGCGTGTTGAGATCGCTATAGCTCTCATGGGCCGAGTTATTGAATTTGTGAGTGGCATCTGGACGAACGTACACTGCCCCTACGGTGTAAGGATTTAAATCCTCGAATGCCAATTCTGCATGAGATAGGTATGTGTCGACGAGCCGTTCGGCATCCTCGCGCAACTGTTGAGCGGCGACGCTCGTAATCTCTACGCGTGCTTCAAACTTTGGGTCGGCCCAGTCGATCGTCTTGACGGCTTCGGGATATCGAGACTGCATGTGTCGTCGAACAAGCCAGCGCGCAATAACGCGGTTGGAGTGATCTTTGACATGTGTCTCGATTGAGGGTTTGGAGCCGTCACCGATTTGTTGAATCGCGCGAGTTAGCTCGCCTGCACCCTGAACATTCACGGAATCGGTAGTGTAGTCGTGGATCGACGAGATGGCTTTGGTAAGTGGATCAACGGACTCGTCGGCATCTATGTGGATTTCCGGGATGGTGAGGCTTTGCTTCGGCTCGATACGCGACCGTCGCCGGTCACGTGCATCGCTGAAACCCTCCAGCTTCACGTCGGGCATTTCTGAAGCGATCTTGCGTCTAACCACCTCGAGTATTTTCGGGAATTCCTGCTTACTGTCGATGCGAATGTAGAAATTCGCCGTATTCAACAATGGGTCCGGGTAGTGACGGGCTCCAGGCTGACGCAAAACGCGACCGATGACCTGTTCGACTTGAAGAGCCGATCCCATAGACTTATCGATATAGGCAAAGCAGCAGGCCGGATCGTCCCATCCCTCCTGAAGGCTTTGGTTGAAGATGATATGCCGGTAGGTTCCCTGCGAGAATACGGCGAAGTCGTCCTCTCCGCCTGAGAAGAGGGTGAACCCTTCCGGAGCAGGATAGTCCTTTTGATTCATTTTCAGATCGCAATAGAGCGCGATCTCGTCTGCAGGGATGCCTTTTTCTTCGGTCAGGTACCGCCAGATTAAGATAGGAGGCGCTTTGCGTTGGTTGAACGGCCGATGAGGGTTATCGGCGGTTCCATCATCCTGGCTGATGTTCGTACGGCAAACGTAGATCGCCTTCGGAAGGAAGCCGGCTTCGAGTTCGTCCGCCTTGAGCGTGGCGAGCTGGAAGTCTTCGATCATGTCATTGAGAGTGGTTTCCATCTCGGTGTCGTAGCCGCCGAGGACGATCTGTCGTTTCACCAAGCCAGCGTCGACGGGTTCCTTTGATCTGATGGCGGTGATCAAGCAGCGCGACGGACTGTCTTCGGGATCAGAGATTGCCTCCGCGTTCCAACCTACTTGCTTAAGCCGGTCGATAATCTGTCCTAGCTTGCCCGGCGTGCGCATCGTCGCTGACGCTGCCAGGATTATATCCGGTTCAAGTTCTAGGAGCAGATCCGTCTGCTGATCGGATAAATTGTGTGCTTCATCATAGACGATGATCAGCGGGCGCCGCTCTGATGCACTAGGCGCTTTCCTCTCAGCGAGGATTTCCCACAGTGCTCCGTCATTCTCATCCTCGTCCTTCTGGTGAACTTTGAGTTTGCCGTCGCCTTTCGATTTCTGATTGAAGCTACCTACCGTAGCCAACAGGATGCACGCCTGTGTGTCGTCTTGGATTTGATCCACCTTGGCTTCACTTAGGTAGCCGGTGGTAAGCTGGGGGATCAGATGCTCGTATTTCCCACCCGCCTCAAAGTTCGCGAACGTCTGATCGACGACCGCTTTGGATTTGGAAATCCACAGCACAATCGGTTCGAGCTGCATGCCCGCACGCAGCAGCGAAACCGTATCGGCGAGGATGGCCGTCTTGCCGGATCCGGTCAGCGACGCGAGCGCTTGATAGAATGGCGTCGGCCACCCCATGTACTCGATAGGCCGCTTCTTGTCGGTGACCAAGAGCCCATAGCGGGCCACAATTTGCTGGGAGGCCTTTGTTTGAAAGGGGAGTAGTTCGATGCTCACGCGGCGTTCTCCTCGCCGGCATCTGACGTCGATCCGACTCCATAGGGGTGTAGTGCTTCGTTGAACCCCAGCGCATCAAGGATGCGATTCGGAATCTGGTAAAATTCGACGTTGGGACCGCTGTACGTCGATATCCGCGCATAAACGTGAAACGGTTGTGCCAGCCCTTCAGCCTTCGCTTCCGCGGCAATGGCTCGGAACGACGCGCGGTTGAGGACCGAAGCCTGATCTGGACCGTTCCAAATTAGAAAGAAACCTTCGCCTCGTGCGCTTTTGGCAAACAGATACGAGTGCGTTCCCGCGGGCAACCGTCTCAGATGTGCAGCGGCCCTATCCTTCTGATCCCAGTAGGAAGTAAGCAGCAGGTCCACCATTTCTTCTCGCTCAAGTGCCAAAACCGCCGCAGCGTCGACCTGCGACATTAGTTTCGAGAACCGGAAACCGCTCGAAAGCGGCGCTGCAGAGATCGCTGAGACACCCTTCTTGTTGACACGTTCTCCCGTTACGGCGCGCTTCAAACGTTCATAGGTAAGAGTTCGGGCATAGGCATCGCCGCGCTCCGGCCGACCTTGCTCGATAAGTAAGAAGCGCCGATCGGCTCCCGATTCAGCATTCAGTTCCATGATCGCATGCGCGGTGGTGCCCGACCCTGCGAATGGATCGAGCACGATACCGGTGGGTGGGCACCAGATCTGAATGATCTTTTTGATCAGCTTCATAGGTTTGACAGTTTCAAACCCGTGACCCGGACCGACGATCGAAGTCAGCTCGTTAATGCCAATCTGACTATGGCCGGAATGCTCGTGATCCCATGAGGTCGTGCCGATGTCTAACGGCTCCTCGTAGTCATCGTCAGACCAGTATGTCGTCGGAACGATCCCTTGTTTGACGTCCTTCAAATACTTCTTCATGCCGAACGTGCCCTGACCGTCGTCACGCCAATGGGCAGCGGGCCAGACGCTGGCCCTTATCTTTTCAGCAGCTTTACGGGCGGCTTTCAGCGCTTTGTGCTCGGTCGAAAACGACTTTTCGGTCGGAATCGGAGCACCGGTAATGAGCAAAGCCTTCTGGCGGCCATCGCCTATATCGCGCTCGACATACTTCGATCCCCATGTCTCCAAATATGCCTTCATTCGCCGCTTTTCCGAGCCCCAGTGGCGACCTGCGGTGGGATAGTGGAGCTGGCCAGTGAATGGCGATTGAATGGCGTAGATCATGGACAGGTGAGTCTCCTCACCACGCGCGGTTAAATCGCCTGGCTTCCAGGGATGGGGATCTCCGTCACGCGAGAGGTAACGCTTGTCCATCTCCTCAGTACGCGGGAGGAGTGCAGTCTTCGCTCGTTCTGCGTTCTTTGCGTAAACTAGAACATATTCTGTTGCTGTAGAGAGTTGGCGCTGATCGTTGCGCGGCGCATATGACTTTTGCCAATTGATTATTCCGATACGATTGGCCTCTCCGAACATCTCGTCGAGCAGCATACCCAACCGGAAGAGTTCTCGATGATCGATACAGATTGCCAAGACCCCGCCAGGTCGAAGCATCTCTTTCATCATCCAGAGGCGTGGTGTCATGAAGCGGAGCCACTTGGAATGCCTTGACCCGTCATCCGCCGGAACCAATTTTCCTAGGTCAGGATCGTTCGGATCCTCGTCCCAGCGATCGTTGTACCGAAAGTCCAAGCCGGTATTGTAGGGAGGATCGGTCAGGACGAGGTCAACCTGGCCGCGGTACTTGTACAGACTGACCAGCGCTTGAAGGTTTTCGCCTTCGAGAAGAATATTTTCTGACTGCTGTATTTCGGAGCCAACGCAAAGCTTCTTCTCGATGCGCTGGGACCGAGGCTTCAATTGTCGAATGATCTGCCACGGAGGGGTCTGACCCGGGTACGTCAGCCGGATGCCGCCAATGTCCACGCCGTCGCGCTCAAGCAGCACTCGGATGAGGTCTTCGCGGCTCAGTTTGTTGTAATCAGTCATTTTTTCCCTCAACAAGGCCGGACCGCGCCTGCTCTTGAATTATCGTGAACCTCATGTCGCGTCTGCCGATCGGCTTGTCGCACCTGGATAAGTCGCGACCGCCCATAATAGAACATAACATGAACAAAGATTGTTGGCTATTCTCCGGCGCACAGATCAAGTTCCATCCTCGGCCTGGCTAGGGGTCCTCTGCGCGACGGACTCGAAGCCGAACACCGCAGGCACCTTCTCGCCCTTGGCGGGTTCGCGGCCGGTCAGGGTCTCGACCTTGATGCTCGGATTGCCGTGCCGGGCCGGGTCCGGCGCCCCCGGAGTGGGGAAGGGGGTGAGTGTCAGCGGTACGCCGTCAATACACTTGTCCTGGGACAGCGAGGGCAGGAAGACCTGCAGCACCTCATTGCCGTAGGCGAAGGTGAAGAAGGCATAGGGGACGGTATCGACGCCGGCCCGTCGGCGCATGAGCATGAGTACGATGAGATCGTTGCGCATCGGCCCGGGGATGAAGGTCCGGATAACTGGGAATTCGGCGACGAAGTTGCGCGCGTGATCGGTGTCGCGAATCCAGTCGAAGGTTTCGGGGAAATGCTGCGTCTCGACGTCCGGGATCAGGGTGAGACCGATTTTGACGAGGCCCTTCAACGCCGCCACCGGGACATACGTGTCGCGGTGCAACTCAAAGCGAACCTGTTTCGCCTCTTCGTCGATCTCGAAGAAGGGGTCGTCCTCATATTCCTTCAACTGGAAGCCGCCATCGGCGTGCTCCAACCGCCAGCCCTGGCCTGGACCAGGCTTCTTGATCGTCGGTACGCCGTTCCGCCCTTTGATGCGGGATAGAGTGCGCATCGGCTTGGACCAATTACCGAGGTGGTTCTCGATGCCTTCGCCAAACAGGTGATTGCAGGCGTCACATTCGTAGTTGCTGAACAGGCCCGTGTTGCCGAACGCAGCCGGTAGTGCGTGGGCCTCGTCCCTGAAAGTGACTTCCGGCTCGTCTTTGCCGCAGAAACGGCAATGCCTTGGTCGCTCGGGGCTGCCGAGCATGAGTTTCATGCCGGGTTGAAGGAAGATCGGGTCAGCGCCAGCATAGTGCTTATCGTAAAAGTCGGCGGCGACGGTTGCAGCTGGAAGCTCGGTCATTGGTCGATCCCCATCAGGCGCGGCGCAGCATGCGTTCGACGCGCACGCGCCGGAAACCCTGGGTGTGGACCTGCTGCCGGAGCTGCTTGATGTCGCCGACGCCAAATGCCACTGCGGCCTTCAGCGGGCTCGCGAAGGTGGCGTAATAGCTCCACCTCGCGTCGCCCGGCAGCTGCGGATTCTGCCGCCTGTCGGTAATAACGACGTCCCGGGGATCGGTGGTGTTCCTGAAGGCGTGAAACGTGATCCAGTCGGGTCGACGATAGCGCGCCGCTTTGCTGAAGGGGACGGACTGGACCTTTACGTCGCTTTGGTCGAGCACCCAGTCGCGCTGCTCAAGGATTTGCCGGACCATGTGGCCGACCATCTGCTTGACGCGATCGACAAGGACGTCCTCTCGAAATTCAGCAAGAAGCTGTTCCCCTAGCCCCTCGACGGCGGGCTTTCCCAGTTCCGATGCTGTTTCAAGCCGCGCAACGTTTTCGGGCTGTGCAAGGAACGCCCAGATTCGCTGACCGAGATCGGTCGCGTAGAGCGAAGCGAACTTTTCGGGGCTATAGGTCAACATGGTGGCTCCTTTACCGGGCAAATATGACCGGTTATAAGTGGCTGTCAATCAAGCGTTGAGCGCGTCCACAGGCTGCTTCCCCGCTGGCACTTGCGCTGGCGCAGAGGCCTGCCGGCGAGGACGTGCGGGCCTTAGCTTGGCTAGGACCCGAAAAGGCGGAGACAGCGCTCCAGACCTTGAAGCGAAAGCTCGGCCGACCCTGCTAAGCGACGCTACGCGGCCAATTGCCCGTGCCGCTCAAGGAGCCGCATGAGGATGGCGTTGGCGTGGGTGAAGTTCTGAAGTTGGCCGTCGAGATGGTACGCCCACTTCTCGCCGTGAAAAAGATTGTTGCGGAACCGCCATACGATCATCACCACGGTCAGCAGACGATCGCGTGGATCATCATTGCTTCCGTCGAGCACGGATCGAACCGTGTCGGGCTGATCGGCAGGCCGTAGGTGCAGATGCGCAAAGTGAGGTGTGAATGCCCCGTCGGCGAAGTAGCGCTGACGGAAATAGGCGAGCTCGCCATCATATTGCTCGGCTTCGAGTACGCCGGCGGCGCGCCATTCATCCACTTTAGCGCAAATGCGGTCGGCACGGGCGAAATTGCCCATGATTTGCGCCTCGAACAAACTCCACAGGAAGGTGAAGTTGAAGATTGCGGCGCGATCTTGCTCCGGCAGCGCCTGAAACCCGGGCGCCTTCGCCAACAACCATTGCAGGCTCATCGCGCCACCTCATTCATAGGGAAGCTCTCCGAGCAGGCCGATCATGAGATCGCCGTCGTAGAGCTGGAACGGGATCTCCACATAGTGGTCGCGATGACGGGGCAAGGCGCGTCCATCATTCGGTCCGTTTTTGGTGTGGCCGCGAACTTGCTCGCCGCCTTCCTTGATGTAGGGCAGAACGACCAGCCGGCCGTGATTGGTGGAAAGGATCGTCCCTTCCTTCCAAATCGTGGCGCCTTCGGATTCGCGCGTCGATGAGGTTTCCTTGACCTGCCAGCCGATGCCACCATCCGGCTCGTACCAGAAGACAATGCCGTTGGAGACCAGCACGCGTTCGCCACCCGCAAAAGCCTCTGCGAGCATCCGCTGCACGCTCGCGAGCTGAAGCAGTTGGTTGGCACGCGGCAGCAGGATCTGGCGAATCCTGGCTTTGGTCTTACCCCAATGGGTGCTGGCGCTCAGATCAAATCCATTGGCGATCTTCGCGCGTTCGGCTGTCAGCGCGGCCTTCTCGCCGGCGTGGTAGGGCTTCGACCAAACGGCGTCCGGCCCCTGATAGAGAAGGGAGTGGGTCCAGCGGTTGTTCGACCGACCGACCTTGGCCACCTTCAGATACGGCATTTCCGCCAGTTGTTCGGCGAGGTCGTGTCGATAGCGCTCGGACTCGGGCGCAAGTTTCAGCGACGCGGCGTCGGGACGCTCGTCGTTGACGTGACGGCGCAAGGCTTCCGCCAACATCAAGGTCTCTTCGTCCTGCAGACGCTGTTTGGCCTGCAAGGCCTTGTCGATCTTCAGTTCGAGCGAGCGCTTGACGATCGCATCCATGGGGCGAGCCGAGAGCGCCTGCCGCAAGGAAGGATTCAGCGCATTGGCGGCTGCGACAGCAGCTTCGCGATCCGGATAGTGGTCGGCAAAGACCGCATCGTTGTCGCCTGGCAGCATGCGCTCGCGCCAGATCGGCGCCAGCTCACCCTTGTCGATGAGCTCTTGCATGAACCAACGCTCGAACAAGGGCCGGTAGTGGGGCCAGACGGCGAGGACGGCATCGGACGCCCGTTTGAGCTCGGACCATTTCACCATGAAAGCGCGCCTCCAACGCGAGGCTGCTTAGCCTGAAGTTTCATCATCATGCGGCCTTCTCCTGCCGCGACCGGATATCGGCGATCCACTTTTCCAGCGCGACGATTTCGGCTTCGATCACCGACGGCGCGGGTAGCCGCGGATTAATCTCGCCAGGCTGACTGTGAAGGAGCGCGGAGCAGCGGCCGAACGCTTCGCGCATAGCGGTGCAATCGGCGTCGGTCAGGACGGTGAGTTTGATCAGGCCCGTCGTATCGACCTTGCGAGACAAGCGGCGGATCACCGGCCCGACCACTTCCTCGACGGCGCGTTCCCAGCTCGTGCGGAATTGGTCCTGGAAGGACGTGACCTCGCGCAGCCACTTCGCCTGGTCGCCGCGTTCGTGATGGATTTTGACGTTGGCGAGGTGCGTCTTCATTCCGTCGATCACCTTTTCGAGCGGCATGACGTTGGCTGGCGGGTCCTGATGACAGTAGCCCGCGTTTTCCGTCCCACGGCTGATCAGGCGGTATGCCACCGGCGTCGCTTCACGATCTTTGGTCGCCCGGCAGGCTTCATCGAGGAGGAGCAAGAACGCCATGTCGTGCGTGAAGACGATGACCTGGCGCGTCTGTCCGGCCTCGGCCAGTCGCGCGGCAACTCTGTCGCGATGCAAATGGTCGAGCGAAGAGACGGGGTCGTCGAACACGATCGCTGATTGCGCATCGATCGTCGACAGCTCGGCAAGAAAGGCGGCGAGCGCGACGCAGCGATGCTCGCCTTCGCTCAGGACCTTGCCGACCAGCTCACTCGGCTTGTTGATCAGCCGGACCTGGAAGAAGGGGACGCCGGCCGTGGTCTTGGCCTGTTGAAGTTCGATGGCGAGGCCGGCGACGCCGAGTTTGTCCACCTCGATCGCGAACCTTCCGCGCAGACGGTTGGTGACCAGCGCCTGGGCGATGCGAGCGCTCTGGGTGGTGATCTTGTTCGTCGCGGTGTCCTTGCTGGCTTTCTCGATCGCCTCGATGGCTTTGAGGCGCTCGATCTGGGCAAGCACATCGGCTTTCACCACGCCGAGCCATTTGCGATCGGCGAGGCCGTCGCGCTCGGCGATGAGAGCGGCGCGCTGTGGGGAGCTGGCCTCGGACTGCAGGCCTCCGATGCGCGTGGCGATGCCGTTAAGCGCCGTGCGCAGCGGATCGAGCGAAATGGTGCCTGGGGGCGGAAGGTCAGGAAGCACCGCAAGGCCGTGGGTTCTCACAATGGCGCGCAGCCGCCAGGCGAGGTGGAGGATCTCGCGGCGAAGAGCGTTCGCAACCTGCTCCTGACCGACATCATCGCGGATCGTCGCGACGATCGCCGCAATATCCTTCATGGAGACGGCTTGCGCCGAAACCTCGTCGAGCTTCTCGTCATATGCGCCCGCGGCTTCCTGTTCGCGGCGCTTGCTCTCGTCCTGCACGAAAGCCTCGAAGCTGCTAAGGCGCTTCGAGGCTTCCTCGCTCAGCGGCTGCTGACAAAGGACGCAATGGGCGCCAATTTCCGTTACGGGGAACGGACGTTCGGGATAGCCGGAGGTGCGTGAATAATCCCGGGCGGCCTCCCACAGTGCCTTCCAGACGTCCGAGCCGATGTCGGGCAGCGGTTCATCGGCGAACAGGTTGGCGGCGGCGGCCGCGGCGGCAGAGCGCGTCGTCGCAAGGTGCGTGTGAGCCGCGCGCAGCGCTGCCCGACTTTCGTCTGTCGCGGCGGCGATCAGCCGCTCGAGCTTCTCGATCGCTGACTTGATCCGGGCTTCCTGCGCCTGGAGCTGGCGAACGGTGCGCGCAGGGTCGCTGGCAAGATCGGTGCTGAGCGTTTGAAGCCGGGTTTCTTCTTCGGCCGTCAGGCCCGCCAGCTTGTCGATGGCTTCCTGCTTCGTCTTGCCCGACAGGCCGGCGATCAGCTTGCCGACGGTCGTGACTGGTTTGCAGTCCGGCTTCGACAGGACTGCGGGCGTCTGGTCCTGCAGCGTCTTGATTTCGGCCGCGAGCTTGGCCTTCACGTCTTGGCAGGCCTGCGCCAACCCGGCGAGGATGCGGAGCGGGAGCGGCGTGTAGGCTAGGTCGTTGGTGTTCTCGACATGGACATTGGCAGTGCGTGAATCGAACACGCTCACAGCCGACAGCATGGCATCCGCCGGGGTGCCTTGCGTCCAGGCTGCGCTACGCCTCTGCCCGCCGATGAAGAAGTCGATGCTGGCGGCGGGGGTGCCGCTCGTGGCCGCATAGATGTTAGGCAGGATACCATCGCCTTTCGGCGAACGCGCCCGGCAGAGCTGCTTCAGCACGCGCGCATAGCCCGATTTGCCGGCGCCGTTGTCGCCGTAGATGACGGTGAGACCGACTTTCCCGAAGGAGAGTCGCTCGCCGGAGGCAAGGGCGTTGACATTGGACAAGCCGTGGAGCGCTCCGAGCGTAACGACCGCGTGGCTCGCGGCTGGGTCGCGGACGTGGGTCGCGTCGAGCGGGACACCTTGCTCTACGGCCTTGCAGATCGAGACCAGCGCCGTGATGTCGGCGGCTTCTAGTTTTGTCTGACTGCAGAGCCGACGCAGCGTGTCGCGCTGCCACGCTGGGAGATCCGCCGACCATTTGAGTATGTCTGCGAGCGCTGCCGCCTCGTTCGAGAGATCATTCTCCTGCGCTTCCATCTTTCTGCCCCCTGATCTTGCCGTGTCTGGTTTGGCCGGCCGTTTCTCCGTGATTTACGTTCGCTGATGCCCTGGTCAGGTCCCGCCTATGATGCGTCGTTCCTCGCCGAGCGGCACGATCCAGCCACCGGCGCGGTCTGGACGAGCGAAGTCGTCCGGACGCACGGTTTGGCTCAGGCGGACGCGCACGACCTGTGGGTCCGCGTCGATGGCGGCTCGGATGAGGTCTCGCTCAATTCCAACAAACACGGGTCGCAGGTTGAGGCGCGCGAGCGCCTCCTGGTCGCCGGGCGCGACATCGGCATCGGCGACCGGCCCAGCGCGCGTGACGATCCCTCCGATCAGCCCACCCATGGCATCCGCCTTCTCCACCTCCCTTACCGGGGCAGCATCGAGCATCGCCCGGGCGCGTCCGAGATCGTTCTGGAGCCTTCGCGCGAATGGCTGTTGGGTAAGGCGGTGGAGCGTCGCGGCAAGCTCGCTGTGACCAAGCGGTTTGATGAGATTGGCGATGTGCAGGCGCAGAAGCCCGATGAAGAGGGCGTCTTTCTCCGCAGGCTCAATGGAGTCGCCTTCGTCGACAGGATCGCGAACTGAAAGATAAGCATCGGCTGGGCCCGCTGCTGCCATTCCCCAGCGCGTCGCGATCGCGATGCGTTTCACTGTGACCTTGCGGCCTCGTGCGGTGAGGTCGATCCGTCCGGCTTGCGCCCACGCTCGGTCCAGCGCCTTCGCAGGACCGCCGACATCATGGCAGCCTTTCGCTTCCGCCACGGTCAGAGATGACAGGTCGGCGGCGCAGGCGACCCAGTCGGGCAGGTCCCCGCGCGATAGGCGTGTGACCTTTACGCGCCGCCGGCGATCGAGATCGATCGTCCGGCTGCCGAGATGTGCGAAGATCGACAGATTGAAATAGCGTTCGAGATAAGCGCGCGCGACAAAGCGTCCGAATAGGCCGGAGAGCGCTACCTTCACTTCGCGCGCCTGTCCGAGCGGTTCCCTGAAGATGAACGGCGTTCCCACGCCTGTTGGCGTCAGCAATGCGTCCAGAATGGACCAAGCGCCATAGGCCGCGCCTGGAGTCTGCAGCACTTCTCGAATGCCGGCGTCCTCGATGTCCGAGACTTCGAGATCGACGCTGGTGCCAGTGACGGGGCTCGCGGTAGGCGGGTCGAAGCTGTGAAGGAATGTTCTTGTCATAGTGCGAGCGCCCGCTTGAGATCATCGTGCTCGAAGGCGCTGGCCATGCGCGTGATCTCGGCCGAGCGGGCGCCGACTGCCTTGGCGGTGTCGCGCCACGTGGCGGTCGCGGTGGCCACCTCTTTGATGATTGCGCGGGCCTGCGGCGACGTGAGCGCGAAGTATTCCGAGGCGGCTTCCAGCAGATCCAGCGAGCAGGTGCCTTCGTCGAGATCGATATTCGTCGTTAGGACCCGCGCCTTGAGATCGGTAGGGACAGGATTCAGATCGTATGCTGGCGCGAGCGACCAGCCGGCCTTTCCGAGCCACAGGAAGCCATGATTGCGCAGGTGGTCGTCGACATTTGAAATGAGCACGTTGAAGACGACGCGCCGATAGAGGGCGTGCGCGTCTGTTTTTCCCTGGGCGCCATGCTCTGCGAGTGCGTCCACGATCTCGGGATAGCTACCGCGCTCGCCGTCCTTTGCGCCCATCATGGCCATCGCCGACAGGAAGGGGATGCGGATAGCGCCGTTGCGGTCGAAGCGACGGGATAGCATGACGGCCTTGCCGGCCACTTCGATCAGCTCGTGCTGTGGGGTCGCGATGCCGGCTTGGCTGGCCAACCGCAGGGCGATCTCCTCCCACGTCTCCATGCTGTAGTCGTCGGTCTCCTTGGGAAACTTGGCGATGGAGAGGTGACCATGCTGGTCGATGACTGATGCCTTCGGTCGTGCGCCTCCCAAGGAGGAGCCCGGGGCAAAGATGAGTTGGAGGTCTTCGTCCGTCTCCTCGTCGCGCAAGATGCGCTCGGTGATCTCAAGGAGGCGGCCGAGTTCGATCAGCGCCGGGACGCCAGCGCGGATCGGAGCCTGGAAGTCTTCTTCGCCGACCCAGCGAAAGCGGAGCGCACCGAGCCGTGTTTCGTCTGCGACACCGAGCAGGTAATCGCTCTCGGCGAGGGTGCGGACGGCGCGGCCCTCGCGTTCGGCAAGACGGCGCTCGGCGCGCTGCATAAGGCGCCGGCCCCAAGTATCTGGCGCTGAATCGCCGATGGATCCGAAGGTCGCTAGTCCGGCGGGGGGAGCGTAAGCGCCTCGCGTGAGGGCAAGCGCTGGCTCGAGGGAGAAACGGTCAGCGTCCTCAAGCCATTTGCCGTCATATTCGAAAAGGATCGTCTCCGTGCCGCGAACGCGGTTGCTCCTCGCCAATCCAATCGGGCGGGTGCGGCCATTCAAATCGATATGCACCTCAAAATCAGCCATCGCGGGAGGAACCTGGCGACCGCTTCAGATGGATGTGCTTGGGCAGCTCGGCGCTAGCGAGTGCTTGGCCGACAGTGTCTTTGCTAATGTCGGCGACTTGCGTCAGACCTTCGAGCAGGCCGAGCGCTTGGAGGACACCGGCGTAAATACCGATGCTGACATTGGTGTCGCCAGCCTCGACCTTCTGCAGGGTTGAGCGCGATGTGAAAGCCCGTTCTGCGACGACCGCCATCGGTAGCTTGCGGCGGCGGCGAGCATCATGGATGTCCGCCCCGAGCTTGCGCAGGGCCCGGCGCACGGCCGCTGGGGGGTTATGGGGGGTTGGCATTTGGCACCTTCGCGCTACAGATCGGCGGAATATGTAGCACGAAGCTTACAATACTTCTAGCCCTAGCCCAGCGGACTGGGGTAGGCCGCGATCGACCAGCGGGGTGGCGTCCGGGGCGCTCTGACGGTATAGCTTTACGGCATTGAATCGCTGCCCGGCACGCGGTGGCGAAGGAACGCTGGGTTAGCCAAATCCAAACCTTGTGACGATAGATGGCGAAACCTCGATCCTCGCCATTGGCCGAAAAAATCCAATGTTTTCAAAAGCCCAGATCTTTGACGGTTTGCCTGACGGTATAGCGTCAGTGAAGAAATTTTTTGACTAGGAAAATCAAAGCGTTATGGGTGCCGTAAATAATCGAGTGGGAGTGAGTTGCCCATTCTGGCCTTGTCAAAACTACGCGGATTACGTCGCGGCTTCGTCCAACAGCCAGTCACGAAAGATCCGCGTGGCCGCTCGGCTCTTGCGGGACAATAACCGCGTGAGCCAATAACGACCGGCATCGACCTCGACAGCGAAAGGCTGGACGAGACGGCCTGCAGCTATCTCTCGGGCGAACATGGTCCTCGGCGCAAGGGCGATGCCCAGACCGGTCATTGCCGCGCCAACCATGAGCGCGGAACTATCGAACAAAGGACCGCGCAACGTCGGGGGCGTCGCGCCTGCAGCCTCGAACCATCGGGTCCATTCGCTGGCGCGATAGGATCGCAACAGTCGTTCGCGGGTAAGGTCGGCGGGTACCTGCAATCGCTGCGCCATGGCAGGCGAGCATAATGGGGTCAGCGGCGCCTCCAGCAGCGGCTCGGCATGCGTTCCATGCCAGGCGCCGTCCCCGAACCGGATCGCAAAATCGAGCGCTTCGCCGGCAAGATCGACCCGATTGTTGTTGATCGACACGCGGAGTTCGATGTGCGGATGCGCCGCCGCGAAGTCGTCCATCCTTTCGAGCAGCCAACCGGTAGCGAACGTGCCGACGACGCCGATGCTCAGCGCGTCCCGGAACCCGCCATCGGCATAGCGATCGAGCGTCGCTCCGATCCGATCGAACGTCTCTGCCAGCACCGGCACCAATGCGTGGCCGTCGTCGGTCAACGCCAATCCGCGCGGCAGCCGATCGAACAGGCGCGTCCCCAGTCGATGTTCGAGCTGCGCGACCTGATGGCTGACCGCCCCTTGGCTGACGCACAATTCGATCGCGGCGCGGGTAAAATTGAGATGCCGCGCTGCTGCCTCGAACGCGCGCAAGGCATTGAGCGGGAGTCGAGCGCGATCCATGCCTCATCATGAATTCAGCTCATGGCTCTGTCCAGAGAAGATGCTTTGTCGTTCGTCCCGCCCGGCGGCATCACGGCGGCGAAGGAGAACAGGACATGCTCGTCAAACTCGCCGCTATTGTTGCCCTTACTCTCGTGGGATCCGCCGCTGCGGCCGATCGCGACGATCCGCTGACTCGACCGATCGCCCCGGAACGGGCCGCGGAATGGTTGGCTCCACGCCCCCCCGTCCGCATTTTCGGCAATAGCTATCTTGTGGGCTTTGGCGGGCTCAGCGTCGCGTTGATCGATACTGGCGATGGCCTGATCCTCATCGATGGGGCGTTGCCACAGGCCGAGCCGACGATCCTCGCCAATGTCGCGACGCTCGGCTTCCGTCCTCGCGACATCAAATATATCCTCAGCACCGAGCCGCATTTCGATCATGCCGGCGGTATCGCGGCGCTGGCTCGCGATACCGGCGCAACGGTTGTCGCGAGCCCGCGGGGAGCAGAAGGGCTGCGATCCGGGCGCCTTGCCGACGACGATCCACAGCGCGGCTATGACGGCCGCTTTCCGGCGGTACCCTCGGTGCGGGTCATTCGCGATGGCGAAACACTGCGGCTCGGCAACACGGTCGTTACCGCCCGCGCCACGCCGGGTCACACGATGGGCAGCATGAGCTGGACCTGGCGTTCGTGCCAGGCGCGGCAGTGCAAGTCGGTCGTTTTCGCCTCGAGCCTCAATCCGGTTTCGGCGGACGGCTACCGCTTCACCTCGCCTTCCGGCCGCCCCCTGGTCGCCGGCTTTCACCGCAGTTATGCCGTGATGGCGGCGATGCGTTGCGATATTCTGATCACGGCGCATGCCGACCAATATGGCGCCAAGGACAGATTTCAAACCGCGCCGGGAGCTTGCCGCGCCTATGCCCGCGCCGCCGAACGCGCGCTCAGCGCCCGAATGCGCAAGGAACGGGCGATGTGAGCGAGGCGCGGCCGGCGCCAATCGCCAAAAGGCCGATGGCGCTTGCTGGATCGCCAGCCCGAAAGCGAACGCCATTTCGGCGAGGAATGCTAAACGTCATGGTTTCGGATCCCTATCGATCGTCTCTGTAGTTCCTTTGCCTGGGGTGGAAATTCATCCAGCCAATTCGATAGCGGCGGTTTGCTGGCGGTTCCGGAGAAGGTATAGTCGATTCAGGCGGCGGTGATCGTCTCGCATCGCTCTCCTGCCGGACCACGGACGCCGGCCGAGAAGGAGTAACCGACATGATGAACAGGCGAACCTTCTCTGCCAGCTTAGCCGCCGGCGCCGCCGTCTCGCTGGTTGCCGCCCGCGGCATGGCCGCGATTCCGGTCCCGACGAAGGCGCGCAATGTCGTCCTCGTCCATGGGCTGTTCGCCGACGGCTCATGCTGGTCCGAGGTGATCGCGCGCCTGCAGGCGGCTGGGCTCAACGCCACGTCCGTGCAGAATCCCCTGACGACGCTGCCAGAAGCCGTCGCATCGGCACAGCGCGTGCTGGACCGGCAGGACGGCCCGACCGTGCTCGTCGGGCATTCATTCTCCGGAATGATCGTCACGGAAGCCGGCGTTCATCCCAACGTCTCGGCGCTTGTCTATGTGGCGGCGCGGGCGCCGGATGCCGGTGAGGACTATACCGCGTTGGCGAAGACTTATCCGACGCCGCCGGCGTCCGCGGGGATCGTCTATGACGGCGATGAGGGGCGTCTCAGCGAAACGGCGTTCCTGCGCGATTTCGCGGGCGATCTGCCGAAGGAAAAGGCGAGGGTGCTCTATGCTGTCCAGCAGCCGTTCCAAAAGACCCTGCTGACGGGAAAGACCGCGCACGCGGCCTGGCGGTCGAAACCGAGCTTCTATGCCGTTTCGACGCAAGACCGGACGATCAACCCCGATCTCGAACGCTTCATGGCCAAGCGCATGGGCGCCAAGACCATCGAAGTGAAAGCAAGTCACCTCTCGTTGATTTCTCATCCGGGCGAGATCACTCAACTCATCCTGGAAGCCGCCGGACAACGCGGATAACCGGGCGCGAGAGACATCTGCTGACCCAGGCGATGAGCGCGGCCTTCGCCTTCTCTCGATCGGCGGAGCCGACCGACAGGGTCACTCGAACGTCAGCGGGTCGGGTCCCATCCGTCCTTCAGGGTCGTCGAGCGTCGCGATCTTCGCCATGTCATCAGCGTCAAGCGTGAAGGTCAGGATGTCGTGATTCTCGCGCATGCGCTCCTCGTTGACGGTCTTGGGTATGACGATCAGGTCGTTCTGCACATGCCAGCGCAGGATAATCTGTGCGACGGTACGGTCGTGCTTCTCCGCCAGCGCCGCGAGCACGGCATTGCCGAGTAGTTCGCCCTGTCCCAATGGGCTCCAGGATTGAACGGCGACCTTTCGTTTCGCATTCTCCGCGCGTGCCGACACCTGCTGAAAGGCTGGGTGGCATTCGATCTGATTGACGACGGGCACGACGCCGGTCGTTTCGATCAGCCGATCGATCTGGTCAGGCATGAAGTTCGAGACGCCGATGGCGCGCGCGCGGCCTTCCTCGCGAAGCTGAATCAGCGTCTCCCACGATTCGACGTAGCGATCGCGCACGGGCACTGGCCAGTGGATCAGATAAAGGTCGACATAATCCAGCTTCAGCAGATCGAGGCTGGTGTTGAACGCGGCTCGCGCGGATTCCCTGCCCTGGTCGGTGTTCCACAATTTGGTCGTGATATAGACGTCCTCGCGCGGCACGCCGCTAGCCCGCAAGCCCTCGCCAACGCCAGCCTCGTTGCGATAGATCATCGCGGTATCGATGTGGCGGTATCCAATGCCGAGCGCCGTTTCGACCATCTTTGCCGTACGGTCGGCCGCAGCTTGATAGGTGCCGAGGCCGATCTGGGGAATTTTGCTGCCGTCATTCAGGGTGATGAAGGGCTGAGGCATGTCCGACTCCGATAGGGTGCCGGCGATATAGAAGCGCCTCGTCGAATCGTATAGTATGATTAATTACAGGGGGAAGTTTGCACTGTGTCAGCGAACGGCGCGGGCGAAGGCCTTCTCCGCCAGCGGCTCCATGATCGCATAACCGGCGGCGGTCGGGTGGATGCCATCGGCCGAATTGGCCGACGATAGTCCGTATGTGCCGTCGTCGAGCGCCGCATTATAATCGACGAAGCTGAAGCCCTCGCGTGCCGCATAGGCCCGAAGCCATGCGTTGAGCGACGCGATGTCCGCTGCCGGATCGTGCCCCGGCCGGCCGCCGAGCGTGTGTGCGGGAAGGACCGCGCCCAGCACAACCTTGATTTTGTGCACACGCGCAAGCTCGGCCATCGAAGCGAGATTGCCTTCGATCTCGGACAGGCTGGTCGGACCGGTCGCGCCGGCGAGATCATTGATCCCGGCCAGGATATGCACGACGGCGGGATGGAGCTCGATCACGTCGGCGCGAAACCGGCCGATCATCTGCCGCGTGGTTTGTCCTCCGATGCCACGGTCCACCCGATCACCGGCAAAGAAGCCGGGGCGCAGCGTAATCCACCGCTCGGTGATCGAATCGCCGAAAAAGACGATGCGGCGCTTAGTCGCGGGCGGCAGGGCGGCGTTGGCGGCCCGGTATCGGCAGACATTAGGAAAATCGACCGCCAACAGCTTCTGCTGCCAGGCGGCATAAGCGGCACCCACCTCGGGAGCGGGTGGAGTCGGTTTGCGTCCCGCAGCGCGGGCGGCGTCGGCGGCAGCCTGATAGGCCGTCACTCCCGGGGGCATCGCCGGATCCGCGGCGCAAACATCCGGCTCGTCGCGCGAATGAGCCGCGACTGGCGCTAGAAGCAAGACGATCAGCGAGGCGAGGGTGCGGATGCGCATGGCGGTTCTACCTAGACTGAGGACGTCGCTATGCATCGATTCCCGCGGCACGTGTGCTCCCGCTTGGCCTTCAAGTCGGCGCCCAACTGATACGTGGTTGCTAGCAGGCCGGCCGGCCGATAGGAATATGTATGAGTATTTATTTGGGCATGGAGTGGGCATGAAGAAGTTGCGGATCGGACTGGTTGGCCTCGGCAAGATCGCGCGGGATCAGCATCTGCCGGCGCTCGCCGCGAACGCGGACTACGATCTTGTCGCGATCGCCAGCCGCAACGCGACACTCGATGGCGTTGCCAACTTCCCGACGATCGACGCGATGCTCGGCGGCGATGTCGCACTGGATGCCGTATCGCTTTGCACGCCGCCTCGTGGCCGCTTCGATCAGGCGCGCATGGCGATCGAGGCGGGGCTGCATGTCATGATGGAGAAGCCGCCGGCGGCGACGGTATCCGAAGCGGTCGCGCTGGCCGAACTGGCGCAGGCAAAAGGCGTGGTGCTGTTCGCCACATGGCATTCGCGTGAAGCAGCGGGAGTTGAACCGGCGCGCGCCTGGCTCGCCGGGCGACGGATCGATGCGGTCCGAATCGCGTGGCGCGAGGATATCCGCCGCTGGCATCCGGGGCAGGATTGGATATTGGAGGCGGGTGGGTTCGGCGTGTTCGATCCCGGGATCAATGCCCTGTCGATCGCGACCAGGATCCTGCCCGAGCCCTGGCGCGTGGACACCGCGACGATCAGCGTTCCTGCCGGCCGACAGGGGCCACTCAAGGCGACGCTCGGGATGTTGACAGGCGCCGTACCAGTGTCGGCCGAATTCGATTTCCTGCAGACCGGCCCACAGACCTGGGACATCGAAGTCGATACCGATGCCGGCACGATGGTGTTGTCGATGGGCGGCTCGATCCTGCGCCTTCCCGGAGAGCCGCCGCGCGAAGCTGCGGACACCGAATATCCCGGTCTCTATCGGCGCTTCGCGGAGCTGGTCGCGACCGGGAAAAGCGATGTCGACTTGCGGCCGCTTCAGCTCGTGGCGGACGCGTTCCTGATCGCGGAACGTACGACCGGCGATGCGTTCGAGTGGTGATCGTCTGCGGACAACCGGAAAAAACGGGGGAGTGAGGCCATGATGTTGCGTGCTGCGCTGGTGTTCGCGATCACCCTCCAGGCCACAAGTCCGGCGCCGGTCGCGCCACCGCCGCGTGATCCGCGCAATTGGCCGACGCCGGTTATGGACACCGTCCCACCGCCGATCCCGGCAATGCGCAAGGGCGCGGTGCTGGTGCTTTCGAAGACCAACGGCTTCCGCGATCCCGATCAGATCGCCGCCGCGAAGACGGTGCTCGTCGGGCTCGTCCGCAAACAGCATCGCGACGTATTCGAGACCGAGAATGCTGCCGTGATGAACCCGCGCGACCTCGCGCGTTTCGCAGTGGTCGTGCTCAGCAGCACCAGCGGGACGATCTTCGACGATAATCAGCGTGCGGCGTTCAAGACATGGGTCGAAAAGGGCGGCGGTGTGGTGCTGCTCCACGGCGCTGGCGGCGACCCGCAATATGACTGGAGCTGGTACCCGACCACGTTGATCGGTGCGCAGTTCATCGGTCATACCGGCCGGCCCAAGCAGTTCCAGCAGGGGACGATCGACGTGATCGACCGCAGCAACCCGGCGACGCGCGACCTGCCGGCGAAATGGGTGCGGACCGAGGAATGGTATTCGTTCGATCGGGTGCCGACCGGCAATGATACCCACATCCTCGCGACGCTCGACGAGAGCAGCTACGAACCGTTTCCCGAGCGCGTGCGGATGGGCAAGCTCCATCCGCTGATCTGGACGCGCTGCGTCGGTCGCGGGCGGGTGTTCTTCTCGGCACTCGGCCACAAAGCGGAGACCTATTCGGAACCGCTCCACCAGAAGATGATCAGCGGCGCGATCCGCTGGGCCGCGCGTGCGGAAGGGGTAGGCTGCTGATTCTGCCCGGCCGTCACGCCGGGTTGGTCACCTTGCAGCCCCACAGCGCGTAATACAGCACATACATCTCGCACAAAGCCGTGACGATGAAGGCGAGCTGGATGCCGAAATTGTCGGCGACGCTGCCCTGGATGAAGACCAGCGCACCGCCGGCGATCGACATGATCAGCAATCCAGATCCTTCCTCGGTCAGTGGTCCCAGGCCGCGGATCGCAAGCGCGAAGATCGTCGGGAACATGATCGAGTGGAACAGGCCGACGGCGATCAGCGCATACATCGCCGTCGGGCCAGGCACGAAGGTCGCGATGAGCGCCGACACCAGCGCCCCGATGGCGAACAATGCGAGCACCTTCTCCGGCGCGAAATAGCGCATGATCCACGCACCGGCGAAGCGGCCGACCATCATCCCGCCCCATACGAAGGTCAGGTAGAAGGCGGCCTGCTCATGGGTGATGTTGGCGATATGGGGCTGCGACGCGAAGTTGATGAACAGGTTGCCGACGCCGATCTCCGCCAGCACGTAGAGAAAGATCGCGCCGCAGCCGAGAATCAGGTTGCGGTGCTTCCACAGCGACAGATGCTTGCGCTCCTCGGCATTGGCACGCTGCGTCGCCGCGCCCAGCGCGGGCAGCTTGGCGCGGGCGATGACGACGGTCAGCACCGCGAGCACGATCGCGACGATCAGATACGGTAATTCGGTCGCCTGCGCGTCGGCCATGCGCTGCGCGTGGCTCAGCTGGACACCCTCGGCCGAAGTGCCGGCGGTGGTGCGGGCGAGGATCAGATAACGGCCGAACACGATCGCCAGCACGTCGCCGGTGGTGTTGAACGCCTGGACCAGGGTGAGCCGCGACTCCGCGGTCTGGGGCGAGCCGATCACCGCGACATAAGGATTGGCGGCGACCTGGAGCAATGCGATTCCGCACGACACGATGAACAGGGAGGCGAGCGTGACACCATAGGAAGGCAGAATGGCCGCCAGGATCATCCCCAGTGACCCCACCGTCATCACCGCGAGCCCGATCGTCAGCGCCTTTTGATAGCCGATCCGCTCGATCAGCTTGGCCGCCGGAATCGAAGCGACGAGATAGCCTACGAACCAGGTCGATTCGATCAGGGTGGTCTGCAGGTAATTGAGCTCGAACACGCTCTTCAGGTGCGGCAGCAACGTATTGTTGATGACCGTGATGAACCCCCACATGAAGAAGAGGCTGGCGAGCAAGGCGAGCGCCGGCCCGTACCTGCCGCCGCTCGGCATTTCGACCTGCTGACGCGGGGTAGTTGCCGCGGGACCTGCCATCTTCCTCTTCCTTTGTACGACCGCAAAGCTTGTGCCTTGGCTAATTGTCTGATTATATATCGCTCGTGCCGCGGTCAATCCGGTCGGTATCGAAAGGAGGGGCGGCATGCATAATGTATTGATATTCATGAAATTCGCGCCCGCCTCGCGCCTCGTCCAATTTCCCCTGGAGCCCTGAATGCCCTCCGACAACAAGCCCAAGCTCCGCAGCCGCGCCTGGTTCGACAATCCCGACAATGTCGACATGACCGCGCTGTATCTCGAGCGGTACCTGAATTTCGGCCTCAGTCTTGAGGAGTTGCAATCGGGCAAGCCGATCATCGGCATTGCGCAGACCGGATCCGACCTCAGTCCCTGCAACCGCCATCATCTCGTGCTCGCCGAGCGCGTGCGCGAAGGGATACGCGAGGCGGGCGGCATCGCGCTCGAATTCCCGGTCCACCCGATCCAGGAAACCGGCAAGCGCCCCACCGCCGGGCTCGACCGCAACCTGTCCTATCTCAGTCTGGTCGAGACGCTCTACGGCTATCCGATCGACGGCGTCGTACTGACGATCGGCTGCGACAAGACGACGCCCGCCTGTCTGATGGCGGCGGCGACGGTGAACATCCCGGCGATCGCCTTGTCGGTCGGGCCGATGCTCAACGGCTGGCACAAGGGCGAGCGGACAGGCTCGGGCACGATCGTCTGGAAAGCGCGGCAGCTGCTCGCGGCAGGCGAGATCGACGATGCCGAGTTCATCCGCCTCGTCGCTTCGTCGGCGCCCTCGACCGGTTATTGCAACACGATGGGCACCGCGACGACGATGAACTCGCTGGCCGAGGCGCTCGGCATGTCGCTGCCCGGATCGGCGGCGATCCCGGCCCCGTATCGCGACCGCCAGGAAGTCGCCTATCGCACCGGCAAGCGCGTCGTCGAGATGGTCGCGGAGGATCTCAAACCGTCGGATATCCTTACCAAGGAGGCGTTCCTCAACGCCATCGCGGTCAATTCGGCGATCGGCGGATCGACCAACGCGCCGATTCACCTGACCGCGATCGCGCGCCATATCGGCGTCGAAGTGCCGCTAAAAACCTGGCAGGACCATGGCCACGCCATCCCGTTGCTGGTTAATCTCCAGCCTGCCGGCGAATATCTGGGCGAGGATTATTACCGCGCGGGCGGCGTTCCGGCGGTGGTCGCGCAATTGATCCAGCACGGCTTGATCGCGGAGGAGGCGATGACCGCCAACGGCCGCACGATGGGCGACAATTGCCGCGACGCCGCGATCGAAGACGAGAAGGTCATTCGCCGGTTCGACGATCCGCTGATGCAAGACGCCGGCTTCGTCGTCCTGTCAGGCAATCTGTTCGACAGCGCGATCATGAAGACCAGCGTGATCTCGCCCGAATTCCGCGAGCGCTATCTCTCGAACCCCGACGATCCCGAAGCGTTCGAGGGGCCGGTCGTGGTGTTCGACGGGCCGGAGGATTATCACGCGCGGATCGACGATCCCGCCTCCAACATCACCGCCGGGACCCTGCTGGTGATGCGCGGCGCCGGGCCGATCGGCTATCCGGGCGCGGCCGAGGTGGTGAACATGCGGCCGCCCGCCCACCTGATCCTCGACGGAGTCCATGCCTTGCCGTGCATCGGCGACGGCCGCCAGTCCGGCACGAGCGGCAGTCCTTCGATCCTCAATGCCTCGCCCGAGGCCGCGGCGGGCGGTGCGCTGGCGCTGCTCCGGACCGGCGATCGCGTGCGCATCGACCTCAGGCGCGGCACTGCCGACGTGCTGATCGACGACGCCGAGCTCGCCGAGCGGCGGCGCGCATTGGAGGCGGCGGGGGGCTATCGCTATCCCGCGTCGCAGACCCCGTGGCAGGAGATCCAGCGCGCGGTGGTGGGCCAGCTCGGCAGCGGCGCCATCCTGGAAGGGGCGGAGGCCTATCAGCGCATCGCCCAGACCAAGGGCCTGCCGCGCGACAATCACTGACGCTCCAATTTCCCCTCCCTTTAAGGGAGGGGATTAAGGGGTGGGTGAGTATCGGGCGAGGCTCGATGCCTCGTCCGATACTGTTTTGCCGATAGGTTATTGAGTCTTTTGGGCGCGCAGACGCGCGCACCCACCCCCGACCCCTCCCTTACAGGGAGGGGCGCTTTGTTACTCCCCCCCCCGGCAATTCCATATCTGTCAGCGCTAGTCGCAGCAGGTCGGTCATCGCGCGCCGCGCGCCATCTTTATCCTTCGCTTCGATCGCCGCATGGACGCGGCGATGATCGGGGAGCGGGTCACGCGGCAGGCTGCGGCGGCGCTGCTTGAACTTGGTGGTCCAGCTCACCGCCGCGCCGACCGTGCTGGCCAGCGCGGTCAGCGGCTCGTTGCGCGCGGCGGCCAGGATGGCGCGGTGGAAACGCTGGTCGGCGGCGCGCCCGCGTTCGTCGGCCAGGCCGAACGCCTGCATGCCGTTGAGCGCCTCGGCCATTTCGGCCAGATCGCGGTCACTGCGCCGTTGCGCCGCGAAGGCGGCGGCGGCGGGCTCGATCACTTCGCGCAGCTCGAACAAATCGACGATGAACTGGGGGTCGGGCTCGCCCTCGAACGTCCAGGCCAGGATATCCGGATCGAGCAGGTTCCAGCGGTTGCGTGACGTGATTCGCGTCCCTGCCTTGGGCCGGCTTTCGACCAATCCCTTGGCGGCCAGGATACGGATCGCCTCGCGATAAGCGGTCCGCGAGATGCCGAGATCCTCGCTCGCCTCGATCTCGCCGTCCAATATGTCACCGGGCTTGCGGATGCCGCCGACGATTTCGATGCCGAGCTTGCGCGCGATCGTACCATGGATGCGTGGCGCGGGAGGGGGGCGGTCGTCATCCATCGACCGTGCCAGCCTATGCGGTCGTGATCCCGGTGACAATGCTCACAAGCTGCGCACCGCCACCGGAATTGGGTCCTCCTGCGCGAGCGGGTTGCGCGCCGGCAGCGTAAAGGGCGGTGCTTCGACCTCGAACACGTCGCCCGGCTCGGTCTTCACCCCGTCGCTGAACGACAGCGTCGCGGTGCCGAAGAAGTGGACGTGCAGATCGCCAGGGCGGCGAAAACCGGCATATTTGAAATGATGGTGCTCGAGATTGGCGATGCTGTGCGACATGTTCGCCTCGCCTGAGACGAACGGCTTCTCCCAGATCACTGCGCCGTCGCGCAGGATGCGGCTGGTGCCGCGCACATCTTGGGGCAGCTCGCCGAGCAGCAATTCCGGGCCGAGCGCGGCAGCGCGCAACTTCGAATGCGCGAGCCAGAGGTAATTGCCGCGCTCGGTGACATGGTCGGAGAATTCGTTGCCCAGCGCGAAGCCGATCCTGACCGGTGCGCCGTCCGATGCGATCAGATAGATCCCGGCGATCTCGGGTTCCTCGCCGCCATCGAGCGCGAAATCGGGCATGGCGAGCGGCGCATCGGGCGCGGCCAGGATCGCGCCGTCGCCCTTGTAGAACCATTCGGGCTGAACGCCGATCGCGCCGGTCTCGGGCTTGCCGCCTTCGACACCCATCAGGAACATCTTCATCGAATCGGTCGGTGCCGGATTCTCGATCGCCGCGCGGTGCATCTTGTCGCGCCCCTCGGCCGAGCCGAGATGAGTGAGGCCAGTGCCGCTGACCAGCAGGTGCGCAGGGTCGGCATGGTCGATCGGACAGAGCAGGGTGACGCCGGCAAGATCGACCGCCTCCCCCAGCCGCGCGCCCGCGAGTTCGGCGAGCGACACGCCGGCCGCCATTGCTTCGTTCGCCAGCGCTAGAGTCGTCGTCGCACCGGTCACGCGGCGCGCCCCGTCGTCATCCAAAGCCGCGACGCCGCGCGCACCATCGTCGAATTGGATCAGGGAACGGATCATTTCGGCGACTCCTCACGCTGGCCGTCGATGCGGCGGGCGATCCCCCATTCATTCGCGTCGCCAATCGCGGCGGGGATCAGGCCGGCCGGCAGATTCTGGAAGCAGACCGGACGCAGGAAGCGCTCGATCGCCTTGCTGCCGACCGACGTGGTGCGGCTGTCGCTGGTTGCGGGGAAGGGCCCGCCATGGACCATGGCATGCGCGACCTCGACTCCGGTCGGCCAGCCGTTGGCCAGGATGCGGCCGACCCGGCGGGCCAGCAGCGGCAGGATTTCCGCGGCAGCGGATTCGTCGGCCGGATCGATCTGGATCGTCGCGGTCAATTGTCCTTCGAGCCCGGTAACGACTTTCGCCAGCTCGGCAGTGTCGCGGCATCGCACGACGATCGAGGACGCGCCGAACACCTCGTTGCCCAGCGCTGAATCGGCGAGGAACTGCTCGGCGCTCGTCTCGAACAGCGCGCCCACTGCCTGGTTGGCGCCGTCGCAGGCGCACCCTCGCGCGACGGTGCGGACGGCGTCATGTCCGGCGAGCGCGCCGACACCCTTCTCGAACGCGGCGTGGATGCCCGGGGTGAGCATGGTCGAGGACTTGCTGCCTTCGAGCACCCGGCCCGCGGCCGCGACGAATGCGTCGAGATCGGGACTGTCGAGCCCGATGACCAAGCCCGGATTGGTGCAGAACTGCCCAGCACCCATCGTCAGCGAGGCGACGAACGCCTCCGCCAGCGCTGGCCCGCGCGCGGCGAGCGCGGCGGGGAACAGGATGACGGGGTTGATGCTCGACATCTCCGCATAGACCGGGATCGGCTCGGCGCGCGTCGCCGCGATCCGTACCAGCGCCAAACCGCCGCCGCGCGATCCGGTGAAGCCGACTGCCTTGATCCGCGGATCCGCGACCAGCGCCCCACCGAGCGCGTTGGTCTCGCCAGGAAGGTAGGAGAAGACGCCCGCCGGCAGGCCGCTCGACGCCACCGCCGCGGCGATCGCGCGCGCTACCAACTCCCCGGTGCCGGGATGCGCGGGATGGCCCTTCACGACCACTGGACACCCGGCCGCCAATGCCGAAGCGGTGTCGCCGCCCGCAACCGAAAAGGCGAGCGGGAAGTTCGACGCGCCGAATACGGCAACCGGCCCCAGCGGGAGGTTCATCCGCCGAAGATCGGGGCGCGGCAGCGGTTGACGGTCTGGAAGAGCCGGATCGATCGTAGCGTCAAGCCAGTCGCCTTGGCGGACGACGGACGCGAACAGGCGAAGCTGCCCGACGGTCCGCGCGCGCTCGCCTTCGAGCCGGGCGCGAGGCAGGCCGCTCTCCTGCATCGCACGAACGATCAATTCATCGCCGATGTCGAGGATCGCCTGCGCCGCGGCATCGAGGAACGCGCCGCGCCTTTCGGGTGTGATCGCCGCATAGGCGGGAAAGGCTGCCTCGGCGAGCGCGCAGGCCGCGTCCACCGCCTCGGCTCCGGCAGAGGAGAAATCGGGCCGCAGAGCCTCACCGGTCGCGGGGTCGACCGAGGTGAAGCGGGTATCGGACTGGCGCGCCTCTGCACCGATCAGGATGGAACCGTCTATCAAGGAATGTCTCCAATAACTCAGACATAATTAGCCCGCTTAGTCTGTCGCTTCAACCCCATCGACGTTCCTCCGAATCTCGCAATTTATCAGCATGATAAATCATGATTTCTTCCCGAGACGGCCGCTCTTTGACCAGGATTGACAAGCATATAATCATACAATATCACGATAATTAGTACTATAAATCAAGCACGGCAGATAAGCCGAAACCGCCTTGGGAGGAGAGGAATGAACTATTCCGGTCAGATTCGTTGTGGAGTCGCGCTTGGCGCGATGATCATCGGCCTCACCGCCGGCGCGGCGCATGCGCAGGACGCGGGCACACCTGCGCCCCAGGCGGCCGATCCGGCACCGCAGACTGCCGACGGCTCGGCTCCGGCGGAGATCGTCGTCACCGGCGTCCGTGCGTCGATCGCCAGTGCGGCAGATCGCAAGCGCACTGCCTCGCAGATCGTCGATTCGATCGTCGCCGAGGATATCGGCAAGCTTCCCGACAACAACGCCACCGAGGCGCTGCAGCGTATTACCGGCGTCCAGGTGTCGCGTGACGTGGGCGAGGGCAGCTCGATCGCCATTCGCGGCCTTCCCCAGGTCGAAACCACGCTCAACGGGCGTGAGACCTTCACCGCCGGCGGCGGCCGCACCTTCAACCTGCAAGATCTCCCGGCCGAACTGATCAGCCGGATCGACGTCTACAAGTCACCGAGCCCCGACCTGATCGAAGGCGGCCTGGGCGGCTTGGTCGATATCCGGACGCGGCGACCGCTGGATCTCCCCGGTTTCTCGGCGAGCGCGACCCTGCGGAATTTCTATGGCGATCTGATCGGCAAATCGAAGCCGTCCGCTTCGGTCCTGCTTAGCGACCGCTGGCACACGGGCATTGGCGAGATGGGGGCGATGATCAGCGTCTCGTACCAATTGCGACCGTATCGTCAGGACCTCGATTCGACCGGCGCACCGGGATCGCGGCTGAACGTCATTGCCGGGCAGCAGGTGTTTGCGCCGAACGGCAACAACCAGGTGCTGATTACCGGCGAACGCGAACGTATCGGCGCCAATGCGGCTTTCCAGTGGCGGCCGGCGCCCAATCTCGAATTCCTGATCGAGGGCCAATATCAACGCTTCAAGGCGACGCAGCAGCAATATAACGCGCTATTCCAGAGCGCCGGTACCGCAGTCGTGCCGGGCAGCGCCACGACCTTTCCGGGCACGCAGGACATTTCTCAGGTCACCTATGCCAATCAGTCGCTGACCGCCGGCAGCACCGAGCGCGACTTCAAGGACGAGAACAGGTCCATCTCGCTCAATGGCAAATGGACCAGCGGACAATTCACGCTGACCGCGGACGGCACCTATACCAAGTCGACCAACGATCTCTGGTATACCGAGCTCGACCTGGTCACCACGGTGCCCACCATCACGCAGCAATTGGGGACCAATCCGCCGTCGTCATCGACGGGAGCGTACGACCTCTCCGACCTCAGCAAGTACAAGGTCGGCAACCTGACGCGGAACGAGAATCACTATTCCGGGCATGAGGCGGCCGCGCAACTGGATGGCGAATACAAGGTCGATAGCTGGCTGAGTTCGATCAAGTTCGGGGTCCGGTATTCGGACCGCACGATCGCGCAGAACAACCCGCTTCGTTATACCGGCAAGACGCCGAACACGAACCCGGCAGCGTATCCGGGGCTGTTCCAGGCCAATGGCTATGGCGACTTCTACGACAAGACCGCTGCCGGCCTCGATTTCCAGCGCAACTATCCCTACGCCGTGGTCGGCCAGCTGGCGAACAACTTCCAGGGTGTCCTGAGCCAGCTCGGTCTGACGGGCGCGCTTGCTCCATCGGTCACATCGGTCAATTCGCAACTTGCCGCATTCAATGCCGACGAGTCCGTCTGGGCCGGTTATGCGATGGCGAGCCTCAAATTCGGTCCGGTCGATGGCAATATCGGCGTCCGATATGTCCGGACCAAGGACACGATCGTCGGCAATCAGCTGAAAACGACCACGCTTCCGGGTGGCGGACTGACCCCGGTCGTGCCCAATGTCGTCGAGCCGGTCTCGGTCCACAACAGCTATGACGATTGGCTGCCCAGCGCGAACTTCCGCATCCACCTGACGGACAAGCTCCAGCTCCGTTTGGCCGCATCGAAGACGCTTACGCGACCCGACTTCAGCCAGCTCTCGCCAGCGCTTACCGTGGTGCCGGGCCAGCTTGCCGCCAGTCAGGGCAATCCCAATTTGAGCCCGATCAAGGCGAACAACGCCGACATCTCGCTCGAATGGTATTTCAACAAGACCGGATCGGTCTACGCCGCCGGCTTCTACAAGGACGTCCAGGGCTTCATCTTCACGCGCCAGACGACGGGTGTGACGATCGGCGGGCTGACCGGCTATACGCTGTCGGCGCCGGAGAATTCCGGCGACGGCAAGGTTAAGGGCTTCGAGGTCGGCTATCAGCAGTTCTTCGATTTCCTGCCGGGCTTCCTGTCGGGCCTGGGGATGCAGGCGAATTTCACTTATGCCGACAGCAAGGCGCCGACGTCGCTGGTCGGTTTCTCGGCACCTCTGACTCAGTTGTCGAAGACGAGCTACAACATCGTCGGCATCTACGAGAAGAACGGCGTATCGCTGCGCGTCGCATACAACTACCGCTCGAAATTCCTGTCGAGCATCCTGGGCGGTGCCTATACGGACGCGGCCGGCGGGCTTCACACCTTCACCTGGCCCGTTTACACCAAGGGCTATGGTTGGCTCGACGCGTCGTTCAACATCGACGTGACCAAGCACTTCACGCTGTCGTTCGATGCGCAGAACCTGCTGCGCACGCAGATTCAGCAATATTATCAGGTCCAGACCCGGCCCGGGCAGTTCACGATCGACGATCGACAGTTCATGATCGGCGTCCGCCTGAAATACTGATCCGACGAGAATACCCCATCCGGCCGGATGCTCTGCTCAAGGGGGAGCTGAAGATCCGGCCGGTACTTCCCCTGAACCTCCGACTGGGCACGAACCTCTGGTTCGTGCCCTTTTTCTTCGGACGTGTGGCTCAGTCGTCGAGCGAGAATTCGCGGACGATAGCCTCGCTATGCTCGCCGATGCGCGGTGCTGCGGCCGAAGTGCCGACGCGCGCGCCATTCACGCGAATGGGCGCGCGCGTAGTAGTGATCGGCGTGGCTCCGCGCTTGAGGCGTTGGAGCATGTCGAGCCGCGTGAAGGCTTCTTCCGTCAGCAAAGTCGGCCAGTCGCTGACCGGCGCACACCAGATGCCGTCCGCGCGCAGCCGCTCGATCCATGGCTGGGTCGTGCAGCCCGCCAGAAGCACCGCGATGTCCGCCTTGATCGCGTCCCGCTCGGCAAAGGCGTCGCGGCCGGCGAGCGGGAGGTCGAGCGATCGCCCGAGCAGATCGAGCGGAGTCATCGCCAGCGCGAGCCAGCCGTCGCTGGTGCGATAGACGCCGTATGGCGCCGCGAGATAGGCATGAGCGTTGTCGACCGCCGCGCGTTGTGGGAGCCGGCCGCCATCGTTGAGATGGGTGGTCAGCACCTCGAACTGGAGGTCGACCATCGCCTCGATCAGGCTGGTCTCGACCGTCGCGCCATTACCGCTGATCCCGCGCCGGACCAAAGCGGCCAATATCCCTTCGACCAGGACATGACCGGCGAGCATGTCGGCGACCGACAGTCCGAACGGCACCGGGCCGTCCGACGCGCTGCCGCTCAGCCACATCGCGCCCGACAAGGCCTGGGCGAGCAGATCCTGGCCGGGCAAAGCGGCCCAGGGACCATCCTCGCCATAGCCGGAGATGCTGCCGACGATCAGTCGCGGATTGCGCGCCCTCAGCGCTGCCGGCCCGAAGCCGAGTCGGTCGGCGACGCCGGGGCGGAAATTCTGGATGACGACATCGGCCCGGTCGATCAGCCTTTGGACGCGCCGCGCGTCGGTCGGGTCCTTGAGGTCGGCGGCGAGGCTCTGCTTGTTGCGGTTGATCGCATGAAAGAGCGTGGAGTCGCCGGCAAGATCGGTGTCGCTGAGATAGAGCGTGCGGCAGATGTCCCCGCCATCGGGCCGCTCGACCTTGATCACACGCGCACCAAGATCGGCGAGGCGCAACGCCGCCGACGGGCCCGACAGGAACTGGGCCATGTCGATGACGAGAAGACCGTCGAGCGGGGCGGTCATCGGCTCGCGCGATAGAGCTGGTTGAGCGCCGCGATCGCCTCCACCGCCGGCTCGCCGCCGCGCAGCGCCGTGTTGATCCGTTCGGAGGCGGCGTGCTGGAACGGCATATAACCGTCATGCCGCGGGCGGACCCAGGCACGGTCGAGCGTCGCGCGCGTGGCGCGGTAGAAATCGTTGGTTGCGGCGTTGACGCTGTCCGCGTCCCACGCATCGGCGTGGCCGGGCTGGCCACCGTGCCGCGCGATGAGGTCGCGTTGCGCTTTGCCGTTGGCGACCCAGGCGGCGAAGCGCGCCGCGGCGGGCGGATTGCGGCCATAGGCCGACACCGCCATCCCGGTGCCGCCGAGCGTCGATCCGGTGGGGCCGTGATCGAGCGCGGGAATGTCGGCGAAGCGCACCGTCTCCGGCCGGAGCCCGTCGATCGCATAGCTGACATAACCGTAAATCAACGGCGCGATCGCAAGCTTGCCGGCAGGATCGGCCATCGCCTCGAGCATGTCGATCGGGTCCATCGCATAGGCCTGCTCGTCGACCTGTCCGGCGAGCGTCGCGAGCAGATCATATGCGCGTGCGGCCTCGGCGGGGAAGAGGTCGTCGCCGGCGCCGTCGAGCGTCACGCCGGCGAGCCCGCACAAGGTGAACAGACTCATCAGGCTATGCGGCGGCTTGAGCGGCAGCGAGGCGCGGCCATCCGCCGCGAGCGCGGCAAGTGCCCGCCAGTCGGTCACCGGCGCCGCGATGCGCGATGGCACCCAGGCCTGGACCTGCGCCGCGGCGTCGATCGGCAGCGCCCATTGATGCCCCGCCCAGGTGTAACTCTCATATGATCCGCCGATCGAGCCGGACGCGATCCCCTCCAGCGTCGGGGGATCGATCGCCTCATCGATCGGCAGCAGGCAATTACTGGTGGCGACCTGTCCGACATGCGGATGGTCGATCACGATCAGGTCGTAGCGCCGCGCGAGCTCCTCGACCGGATAGCTTTCGAAATCCTGGAGCGAGCGTTGGTCCCACTCGATCGTCTCGCCGGTCAGCGCCTTCCATTCGATCGATGCGGCAACCAGCGGATCGTAGCCGCGGGAATGGTTCCAGGTCATGCCGCGCATAGTCGCGCCTTGCTCCATCGATTTGATCGTCGCCCGTTCGGGAAACGGTTGACTCGCCATTCGGCCGCCAATAGCAGTTCGACAAAGATAATATAGTCATACTTTTTAGGAGCTGGTCGAGTGGAAGCGGCGATGCGGGATGGAGGCGGGAATGGATCGCCCGGCGCATTGCCGCTCAACGGCATAACCGTGCTCGATTTCAGCCAGTTCCTCGCCGGCCCATCCTGCGCGCTGCGCCTCGGGGATCTCGGCGCCCGGGTGATCAAGGTCGAGCGGCCCGACGGCGGCGATGCCAGCCGGTCGCTGTTCCTCGCCGACACCGCGTTCGATCAGGACAGCGCACTGTTCCACGCGATAAACCGCGGCAAGCTGAGCTACACCGCCGACCTCAAGCAGGCGACCGATCTCGCCGCGGTGAAAGCGCTGATCGCGCGCGCCGACGTGCTGATCCACAATTTCCGGCCCGGGATCATGGACCGGCTCGGGCTGGGCTGGGACCAGGTGTCCGCGCTCAACCCACGGCTGATCTATGCCGGTGTCAGTGGCTATGGTCCGGATGGGCCCTGGCGCGATCGCCCGGGACAGGACCTGCTCGTCCAGTCGCTGTCGGGCATTGCCTGGTTGTCGGGCGACGCCGACGGCGCGCCGGTCCCCGCGGGATTGTCGATCACCGACATGATGGCGGGCGCGCAGCTTTGCCAAGGCATCTTGGCGCTGCTCGTTCGGCGCGGGGTGACGGGCAAGGGCGGGCGGGTCGATGTCAGCCTGATCGAGACCGCGATCGATCTCCAGTTCGAACATCTCTCGGTGCATCTCAACCGCGGCGGCGCGATGCCGGCGCGCAGCGAATTGGCCAATGGCAATGTCTATCTCGCCGCGCCCTATGGCATCTATTCCACCGCCGACGGCTATCTCGCGCTGGCGATGACGCCGGTCGATCGGCTGGGGGAAGTGATCGATCTGCCCGTGCTGGCGGGGTTTCCGGTGGACCGCTGGTTCGCCGACCGCGACGCGATCAAGGCGCTGATCCGCGACCATCTCAGAACGCGCGCCACCGCCAATTGGCTGGCGTTGCTCGAGCCCGCCGGAATCTGGGCGGCGCCGGTGCTCGACTGGCCGGCGCTGATGGCGGAACCCGCCTTCGCCGCGCTCCATGCGACTCAACAGGTGCGCTCGCTCGATGGCGCGGCGCTGACGCTGACCCGCTGCCCGATCCGCGTCGACGGCGCGATCCTTACGTCTCCGCGCGCGGCGCCCCGGCTCGGGGCCGACCGCTTATCCATCGACCGGGAACTTGGCCAATGATCGTCGAGCAATATTTCGAGGACTATGAGATCGGGTCGGAGCGCACGAGCTTCGGCCGCACCATCACCGAGACCGATTTTGTCGTCCATGCCGGCCATACCGGCGACTTCTTCCCGCATCATATGGATGCCGAATGGTGCGCGACCCAGGACATCGGCCAGCGTATCGCTCACGGCACGATGGTCTTTTCGATCGGCATCGGCCTGACCGCGACAACGATCAACCCGCACGCAATGTCCTATGGCTATGATCGGCTGCGCTTCATCCGCCCGGTGCATATCGGCGATACGATCACGACGATCACGCGCATCGCCGACAAGCGCGACCATCCCAAAAGAGCGTTGCACGGCGTCGTTACCGAAGCGGTCGACGTTCGCAACCAGCGCGGCGAGACCGTGCTGGCGTGCGAGCATCTCTATCTCGTGGCGCGCCGTCCGGCCGACTGAACGATGCGGCTGCGCCCGATCCCGATAGCCTTATGCGTGATGGTCGCCGCGGTGGCGGCAGCGTCGTTGGTCGGCGTACGACAGGCGGCGCGGGCGGAGGCGGGCGTGGTTAGCAGCAGCAGGACTGGCGGGCCGCGCTATGGCCTGTCGACGGTCGGGCTGAGCTATCCCTTCGCCGCAGCGATCGCCAAGGGGTTCAGCGACGCTGCGGCGCGGGCCGGGGCGAGCGCGGTGGTGCTCGACGCCAAGGGCGACGTCCAGAAACAGGCCAACGACATCGACGATCTGATCGCGCAGCGCGTCGCCGGAATCGCGGTGATGCCGCTCGATTCGGTGGTTGCGCAGGGCTGGGTGCGCCGTGCCAATGCGCAGAACGTACCGATCGCGGCGGTGGCGGCGTTGGTCGGCGATCCCAAGACGCGATCGGTCGAAGACGTCTATCCCGGCCTCGTCGCGCTCGCCTCGCAGGACGAAGTGGCGGCGGGGCGCGCGGCGGGGAGCCTGGCGCTTCGCTGGCTGCCGCGCGACCGGCTGGCGCGGATCGCGATCATCGAGGGCGCGGCCGGATTCCCCGAGGTCGAGCAGCGCGCCCGGGGATTCCGCGCGGCGCTCGACACAGCAGGCGCACGCTACGTCGTCGTCGCATCGCAGCCCGGCAATTGGACCAGCGAAGGCGGCGAGGCAGCGTGCCAGAACATCCTCGCCGCGCATCCTGACATCGACCTGTTCTACAATGAGGCCGATGACATGATGATCGGTTGCGCGCGCGCGGTCCGCGCCGGCGGCTCGCGGGCGCGGCTGATCGGGGTGGGCGGATCGAAGCTCGGCATCGCCTCGATCAAAGCCGGCGCGGTCGACGGTACGGTCTGCTTCAAGCCGAAGGCGCTCGGTGCCCTGGCGTTCGCGGCGCTCCATGACAGGAATGGCAATACGCCGCGCTTCCGCACCTATCCGATCCCGGCGGTCACGCGCGCCACGATCGGCGAATGCGTCGGGCAATGGTAGACGCGCCGCTCCTCCAATTGCGCGGGCTGGAGAAGGTCTGGCCCAACGGCACCATCGCGCTGCGCGGGGTCGATCTGACGGTGCGCGCAGGCAAGGTTCATGGGCTGCTCGGCGCGAATGGCGCCGGCAAGTCGACGCTGATCAAGGTGCTGGCGGGCGCGATCCCGGCGAGCGGCGGCAGCATCGAGTGGCGCGGCGAGCCGGTGCGCTGGACCAATCCGCGCGCCGCGCGGGCCGGAGGCGTCGCCACCATCTATCAGCATATTCCGCTCGTCCCGACCTTGTCGGTGCTCGAGAATATGCTGCTCGAGCAGCGCGGCGGATGGCGCATCGACCGTGCCGCGCGCGACCGGGCGATGGCGGTCGCGCAGTCGCTGGGCGACCCGTTCGATCTCGATGCGATCATCGGCGACTTGCCGATCGGCACGCGCCAGATGGTCGCGATCGCGCAGGGGCTGATGAGCGACCCCGCCTTGCTGATCATGGACGAGCCGACCGCGTCGCTCGCGGGCGACGAGCGCGAGCAGGTCTATCGCACTATCCGCCGACTGGCGGGCGAGGGGCGGGCAATATTGTTCGTCTCGCACTTCCTCGATGAGATCGTCGCGCTGACCGACGAGGTCACCGTGCTGCGTGATGGCCGTGCGGTGCTCGACGCGCGGACGGCGGACCTCGACGAAGCGGCGATCGCGGCGGCGATTGCCGGGCGCTCGGTTACGGCGCTCGAACGAGTCGAGCGGCCCCCTCCGGCAGGTAGCGCGTTGCTCGATGTTCGCGACCTCGCCTCGCCCGGAAAGCTCGCGCCGACGACTTTCTCCATCGCTGCCGGGGAGATCGTCGGCATCGCCGGCATGCTCGGCTCGGGTCGCAGCGAATTGCTCCACGCGATCTTCGGTGCCGATCCCGCGGCGCGGGGCACCGTCCTGCTCGGCGGGGAGGAAGTGGGCCGCGATCCGGCCGAAGCGGTCGCTGCGGGCATCGCTTTGGTGCCGGAGGATCGCGCTGCGCAGGGATTCATTCCTGGCATGACGATCGCCGAGAGCATCGCTTTGCCGCATAATGGCTGGCTGATCGCGCCGCGTCGCGAGCGCGCTGTGGCGACCGCCGCGATCGACGATCTCGCGATCAAGGCGCCCGATGCAGAGGCTTTGGTGGGCGAACTTTCGGGCGGCAATGCGCAGAAAGTGGTGATCGCCAAATGGCTGACCCCGCGCACGCGCCTATTGCTGCTCGACGAGCCGACCGCCGGGATCGACATCGGCGCACGCACCGACATCCTGCGGCTGATCCGTCGCCTTGCCGATCAGGGATTGGCGGTTTTGCTGGTCAGCTCGGAATTCGAGGAATTGCTCGCCGTCACCGATCGCGTCCTGGTGATGCGCGACGGCGCGATCGTTGCCCAGGTCGATCCGGCGACGACTGACGAGGCCGGGCTGATCCAGCTCGCCAGTGGAACCCAATCCAGAACGGACATCGCCGCATGACCCGAACCATCGACTGGCGCCGGACCTTCGGTCTGCGAGAAGCGGGCGTCTATTACGCGCTGCTGATCCTGCTCGCGTTGCTCGCGGCAATCGCGCAATCGCGCGGCTTGCCCAATTATTTGTCGCCGCAGAATCTCGGCAACATCGTCTACCAGGCATCTTTGGTCGGGATCATGGGCGTGGCGATGACGGTGATGCTGATCACCGGCGCGTTCGACTTGTCCGTGGCGTCGGTCGCGGCGCTCGCCGCGGCGGTGTTGGTCGGGTTGGCACCGAGCATCGGCTTCCCGCTGGCTGCCGGCGCCGCGATCGTCACCGCGATCGCGGTCGGCATCTTCAACGGCGCGATCGTCCAGTTCGTCGGGATCAATGCCTTCATCGTCACGCTCGGCACGCTCACCGCGGTCAGGGGCTTAGTGCTCGTCCTGACCGATGGACGCTCGCTGATGGTCGAGCGCCCCGACGTGCTCGAGCAGATGCTGGCGTTCGAGAGCACGCGCGTGCCGATCTTCTGGGCTGCCTTGCTGTTCGCAGTAGCGCTGCTGGCGCTCGCGGCGTGGAAGAGGCGGCCGCTTGACGCGCTGGCAGGCGTGGTCGTCGCGGTGCTGGCGCTGCTCGCGGGGAGGGGTTTCACCGTCGCGGCGCCCGTCGTCTATCTCGCGCTGTTCACGGTCGCGGTCTGGGCGGTGCTGCGCTTCACCGTCATCGGGCGACGCATCTACGCGGTCGGCGGCAATGCCGAGGCGGCGCGGCTGTCGGGGATCAACGTCCATGCCTACAAGCTCGGCGCCTTCGTCCTGTCGAGCGCGGCAGCCGGGTTCGCCGGCGTGCTGTTCGGTTGTCGGTTGGGCGCGATCAACCCGACCGCGCTCCAGGGTACCGAACTCACCGTGATCGCCGCCGCGATCCTGGGCGGCACCTCGTTGCTGGGCGGCGCGGGCAGCGTGCTCAAGACCGTGATCGGCGCGCTGTTACTGTTCACCCTGACCAACGGATTCAACGTGCTCGACCTCGGCGCCAGCTATCAGGGACTGATCGAGGGCGCGGTGGTGATCGCCGCAGCCGCGATCTACACGGTCGGTGGCGACCGCCGGCGCGCGCGCCGCGCCGTGGTCGACACTGCGCCCACCGCTCCTGCCGTGGCGGAGGCCGGCTAATGGCGAAGCTCCGCATCGCGGTTCGCCGCTTTGGGCCGTTCGAAAGCGCGATTGCCGCGCAATTCGCCGATTTTGCGCGCAGCTATGGCGTCGAGGCCGAACTCGAGACGGTGCCGATGGACCTCAACCCGTTGCACGAAAGCGTGATCGGACAGCGCGGGCTTGCGACCGGCGCATGGGACATCGCCTTCCTCAACACCGACTGGCTGGCCGAGGCGGTTGCCGATAATCTGCTCGAAGATCTGACGCCGCACATGGCGCGCGCACCGATCGCCGATTTTCCCGACGCCTGGAGCCAGTCGCTGACCGGGCTGCAGCGGTTCGATGGCGGCTTTTGGGCCATGCCCTATCACGACGGCCCGGAATGCCTGATCTATCGCAAGGACTTGATCGCCGAACCTCCCGCAACTTGGGAGGAATTCCACGCCCTTGCACGCCAGCATCACGACCCCGCCAGCGGCCGCTACGGCACAGTGCTGGCGCTGTTCCCCGACGGGCACAACAGCTTCTACGATTTCTGCATCCAAATCTGGTCGCGCGGCGGCGAAGTTTTTGACGCCGCCGGCCGGCCGGATTTCACCTCCCCGGCCGCGCACGCCGCGCTCGATTTTCTCCGAATGCTGGCGACCGACCAAGATGCGATCGCCCCCGACTGCCGCTCGCTCGACAGCGTCCAATCAGGGAGCCTGTTCGCCGAGGGCAAGGTCGCGCTGATGGCCAATTGGTTCGGCTTCGCTGCCCATGCCGATACCGCCGCGGACAGCCGGGTGCGCGGACTGGTCGACGTCGCGCCGCTGCCGGCGGGGCCGGGCGGGCGCAGCGTGTCGCTCAACGTCTTCTGGGTGCTCGCGATCGGATCGGGATCGGCGAACAAAGAACTCGCCTGGGATTTCCTCCGCCATTGCGCCACCGCGCCAATGGACCGGCTGACCACGACAGAAGGCGCGATCGGCGTGCGGCGCTCGACCTGGACCGATCCCGAGATCAACGCGCTCATGCCTTATTATCACCGGCTCGAATGGCTGCACGAACATGCCCGCGAGATGCCGCTGACGGCGGACCTGGCGCGGATCAGCCATATCGTCGACGATCTGATGACCGCGGCGGTGACGACCGATCGCGCGACGGCGGATCTCATCGCAGAGGCACAGGCAAGGGGGGCGTCATGACCGCGCTCCAGCAGCAATGGCCGATGCCCTCGAAGCCGCGGCCGATCGTGATCATCGGTACCGGCGGCATCGTCGCCGACGCGCATTTGCCCGCTTATCGCAAGGCTGGGTTCCACGTCGCCGGCCTGTTCGATCTCAACCAGGATCGCGCTCGGGCGCTCGCGGCGCAATGGGACGTGCCGCACGTCTTCGCCTCGATCGAGGAAGCGGCGAGGGCCGATGCGGTGTTCGACGTCGCCGCGCCGCCGGTGGTGCATCGGGCGATCCTCGAGGCGCTGCCCATAGGAGCGGCGGTGTTGCTGCAGAAACCGATGGGGCTCGACCTCGCCGAAGCGACTGCGATCCGGAGTATGGCAGAAGCGCGTGAGCTCACCGCATCGGTCAATTTCCAGCTACGTTATTCGGCGATGATGCTCGCGATCGCCGATGCGATTCGACAGGGCTGGCTCGGCGAGCTGGTCGAGGTCGAGATACGTATCAACCTCGTCACGCCCTGGCATCTGTTTCCGCATCTCAAGCCCAATCCACGGGTCGAGATCGTCAGCCATTCGATCCATTATCTCGACACGATCCGCGCCCTGATCGGCGACCCGCAAGGCGTGTTCGCGCGGAGTTTCGGCCATCCGTCGAGCGAACTCGCCGACACGCGGACGTCGATCCTGCTCGATTACGGCGACACGCTCCGGGTGCTGCTGTCGATCAACCATCATCACGATTTCGGCCGCCGTCACCAGGACGCGAGCTTCCGGGTCGAGGGCACAGACGGCGCGACCCAGGCCAAGCTCGGCGTGCTGCTCGATTATCCGGCGGGCGAGCCCGACGAACTCTGGCTCGCCCCGCGTGGCGGACCGTGGGAGCAGGTCGCGCTCGCGGGCGCCTGGTTCCCCGACGCGTTCATCGGCCCGATGGCCAATCTCCAGCGTTTCGCCGCGGGCGAGGACGAGGTGCTTGCTACTCGCGTCGATGACGCCTGGCGGACTATGGCGCTGGTCGAAGCCTGTTATAGGGCGGGCAAAGTGCCCGGCACTCCAATTCCCCAACTTTGAGGACCAAGACGTTGATCGACCTGACTGGAAAGACCGCCCTTGTCACCGCTGCCGCACAAGGCATTGGCCGCGCCTCGGTGCTGGCACTTGCCGCCGCGGGCGCGCGTGTCATTGCCACCGACGCCAACGAAGCGGGGCTGGACGGCTTGGCCGGCGAGCGGATCGAGACGCGCCGGCTTGACGTGCTCGACCCCGAAGCGGTCGCGGCGCTTGGCGACGAGACGATCGACATCCTGTTCAATTGCGCGGGCGTCGTCCACGGCGGAACCGTGCTCGAGACGAGCGATGCCGATCTCGATTTCGCATGGCGGCTCAACGTCATCGCGATGACGCGGACCTGCCAGGCGGTTCTGCCCGGCATGGTCGAGCGCGGCGGCGGCGCGATCATCAACATGTCGTCGGTGGCGTCGAGCGTGAAGGGAGTGCCCAACCGCTTCGCCTATACCGTGACCAAGGCGGCGGTGGTTGGGCTGACCAAGTCGATCGCGGCCGATTTCGTCGGCAATAACATCCGCGTCACTGCGATCTGTCCGGGCACGGTCGAGACACCGTCATTGCACGATCGTCTGTCCGCCGGCGGCGATTATGACGGCGCGCGCGCCGCCTTCATTGCGCGCCAGCCGATCGGCCGGATCGGCGCGCCCGAGGAAATCGCCGATCTGGTCGTCTATCTCGCCGGCGCTACCTACACGACGGGCCAGGTGCAGATTATCGACGGCGGTTGGACGATCTGAGGCGAGTCTTGTCCCCTCCCTGCAAGGGAGGGGATTAAGGGATGGGTGAGCGTCAACGAGGCTCGATGCCTCGTCGATGCTGTCTTGCCGATCAGCTGGTTTTTTTTGGGCGCGCAGACGCGCGCACCCACCCCCAGCCCCTCCCTTGCAGGGAGGGGAGCTCCCAGGTCAGGTCACCAGCGCGCCGTCCACGCCCCTGACACCGCGGACAATCACTGCGTCCATCGCCGCTGCGGCGGCCTGGGGATCGCGCGCTTCGATCGCGTCGACGATGCGTTCGTGCTTGCGCACTACCGTTTCGTGCTGAGCGAGGTCGCGGACCGGCGAACTCAGCGTGAAGGATTCGACCAGAGCGGTCTCGATCACCGCCGATAGCGCGCGCATCAGCATGTTGCCCGATGCGGCCCCGATCGCGCGGTGGAATTCGAGGTCGGCCTCGGCGAAATGTCGCCGGCTGTCGGTCGCGGCACGCATATCGGCGATGCAACGGCGGAGCTGCGCGATGACCTCGCGGTCGGCATGCCCGGCGGCGAGCGCGGCCGCGCGCGGCTCGATCGCTCGCCGGATCTCGGCGAGGTCGTTGCTCAATTTCTCGTCGAACCCCTGTGCCACCTTCCACGACAGCACATCGGCG
Source organism: Sphingomonas sp. P4_G2 (assembly GCF_056401155.1). Classification (NCBI taxonomy): domain Bacteria; kingdom Pseudomonadati; phylum Pseudomonadota; class Alphaproteobacteria; order Sphingomonadales; family Sphingomonadaceae; genus Sphingomonas; species Sphingomonas sp. P4_G2. Next base: position 222,343 of record NZ_JBFUJY010000005.1, read on the forward strand.
TCGAACAGGTTCCAATGGGTCTCGTCGAGCACCTTGGTGCCGACCCGCGACTTGGAGGCGATCAGGCCCTTGGCGGTCAGCGTCTTGAGCGCCTCGCGCAATACGGTGCGCGAGATGCCGAACCGCTCGAGCACATCGGCCTCGTGCGGCAATCGCGTGCCCGGCGGATAAACGCCCGACATGATCTCGATGCCCAAAGCGCGGGCGACCTGATCGTGGTTCGATCGCGCCTTGCGGTTGAATTTGTGGAAGCTGATCTCGGCTTCCATCGGGGTCGCCGGCCTGCGCCGAGCGGTAGAGCGAATGGTGCCCGGCTCGCGTATTTCGCGGTCAGCCATCGGCTAAGGTCCGGAAGTGGATAGCGTTCGTCCCCATGTTCTTTTCCCCGCCCAACTATGACGCCGGTCACGCATAAAGCAACCGCGCGCGCCGCCAGAAAACGACAATTAATATGACAAATGACTTGGCCCCAATTGAGCAGGACGATAGCGTGATTTCGCAATGGCCGGGCGTAAGCCGGCGACGCAGGAGCAGGACAATGGAGAGGGCCGAGTTCGACCGCCGGGGCATCCTCGGCATGGCGGCGGGCGCCGCCGGCGCGCTGGCGCTTCCCGGCTTCGCGCGCGCCGCCACCGATCCGGCCGCCGATTATCGCACGCCGTACAAATATCCGAAGCTGATCCTGGGCGGATCAGGTGTCGCCGGAGAATTCGACGCCAAATCCGTCGATTGTCCGTTCGTCTTCTCGGCCAATGACAAATTCTATCTGACCTATGTCGGCTTCGACGGCGACGGCTATCAGACCGGCATCTGCGAATCGACCGACCTGCTCCATTGGACGCGCAAGGGCGTGATCCTCTCGCGCGATTCCAATGATCCGGTCACTCGCTACAATATCGCCTCCGCCTCGATCCTGCGCGAAAACGAGCTCCAGTCGCCAGCGCGGCTGGTCAAGGTCGGCGGGCGTTACCTTGCCGCCTGGCACGCTTATCCCGGCGCAGGATATGAGCAGGGCGCGGCGGTGATCGGGCTCGCCTGGAGCGACGATTTTCTCCGCTGGCAACGCGGGCCGGTGATCCTGCGGCCGGAGGACGGCGCCGAGTGGGAACGCGGCGGGCTCTACAAGCCGTACCTGATCAAGGAAGGCGACACTTTCTATCTCTACTACAACGCCAAGACGACGGGTACGCCGTGGTTCGAGCAGACCGGGCTCGCCACCTCGAAGGATCTCAAGACCTGGACGCGTCACCCCGGCAATCCGCTGATCCGCAACGGGCCCAATGGCGCTCCGGACGCGCGCTTCGCGAGCGACCCAGTAGTGGTGAAGCATCGTGGCGAGTGGGGGATGTTCTATTTCGGCCGCGCCAATGACGGCCCGTGTCGCGAGTTGCTTGCGCTCGGGCGCACGCCGACAAGGTTCGAGAAAGTCGACGAGGTGCTGCTCGACATCGGCGCGCCGGGCTCGATCGACGAGAAATTCGCCCACAAACCCGCCGTGATCTATCACGACGGCGCTCTCTATCACTTCTATTGCGCGGTCAGCGGCAAATGGCCCAACGACACACGCGGCCTGGCCGTGGCGCGATCCAAACCCTGGTAGACGTCGCGCTCAGCTCAAGCGGATGAACCGCGCGCTGCGTAGCAGGACGGGTCCGAGCAGGCCGGATTCGAGCAGCGGCGAGTCCGCCGAATAATGTTTCCAGGTGGTGAAGGCGACCCGTTGGCCGGATGGTTTGGGACGGCCGTCGCGATACCAATCGGGTAGCCGCTCGATCCCGCCATCCCAGCCGAACGCATTGACCGTGTAGGCGTTCTCCGGCGGAAAGTGTTCGTCTCCGATCAGGCGGTTGGGCCAAAGGTTGGTGACGTGCACTTCGAGCAGATTGTCGCCGGCGCGCACGGCATCCGTCACATCGACGCGGAAGGGCGGCTTCCACAGCGCGCCCAGGGGTTTGCCGTTGACCACGACGCGCGCAATCACCTCGACGCGGCCGAGATCGATATACAGACGCCGGTCGCTACCCAGCGCCGAAGCCGGAACCGCGAACCGCGTCCGCCAGGTCGCCGTGCCCGAAAAGTGCCGAACCCCGAAATCGGCATGGCGATGCAGCGACGCGAGGCGGTCGAGGGTGATCGCCGCGGGCGTGCCGAGGCCGGGCGGGAAGGAGACTTGCCATGGACCGGTAAGACCGACGGGCGAGGGGATCGTGCCGGAGTCGATCTGCCGGTCGCCCAGGCTGTAACCTCCCGGCTCCCAGAGGAGCAGGCCACTCGCCACGACTTCAACCGCGGGCGGCGGGGCGGGAGCAGGGGGCTGTTCGGCGGCGAGGCGGCCGATCGCCGATTGATCGAGCACCGCGCGATGGAGCGTCAGCCCGGCGCTGTCTCCTTCGAACAATCGCGGCTGGTTGATCGTCGCGTTGAGCAGCGCGTGGAGCCGTGCCTTGATCGGTATGCCGGTCGCGACGGGCTTCCCGTCGAGGAACAAGGCGGTGCGGCCATTGTCGGCGGTCAGCGCAAGGTGCGTCCATCCAGCGATCGGTGTCGGCGTGGCCAGAACCGCGCGATAGCTGTCGCCTTCATTGGCATAGGCGATGACGCCGTTGCGGCCGGCGGAAAGCGCTAGGGTGGCGTTGCCCGCGCCGTAGATCGTTTTGCCGGCGGGTGGATCGATCAGGAAGCTGGCGCCGGCGATCCCCAGCGTCTCCACGTTCCCACCGCGGGCGAGCGCGACGGCGCGTCCGGCCGCCAGTCTGGGTTCGGGGTTGGGCACGGCCATGTCGGGACTGATCGGCCACAGTTCGACCTCGGGCTTGATCCAGGCCGAGATCGTGAAGCGTCCCTCGGCCTCATCGCGCGGCGCAGCGGGATAGGCGGCAGTCCGCAGCACTTCGGTCGCCGGTCCGCGCAGCGCGAGGGCGCCCGACGCGGTGCTCGGCTTGCGGAAGACGACGAAGCACGAGCCTGCCTCGTCGAGCCGAAGGGCAACGCGGATATGGCCGTCAGCCTGTTCGTACACCGGCAGGGAATGGGTCTCCCCGGTCATCGGGTCCCAGCATTCGGGCTGGCGCCCGGCAATGCGGAAAGTTGCGACCAGATCCTCGGGACGCCGCCGCGCGTTGGACATGAAATAGATTTCCGCATCGGCGGTGCGGCGATGGATCCAGTGGATCTTGGCGTCGTTGGCGCGGGTCGAGATCGCGACGTCCGCCGCGAACCCCGCCTCAGCCAGCACCCGCTCAAGCGACACGCCCCAGAAAACGCGTCCCTTGCCGCAGGCGCGCGATGTCCGCGTCTTGCCGTCGAGGTCGCCCCACAAGCCGCTTGCCAGCCGTTTCACCTCGGCATCGCTGTTCGGATAGTCGTGCAGCCCGTGCGAGCGTTCGACCCGCGCGCCGACCAGCCACATGCCCGCTCGGACCAGGTCGTCGATCCTGGCCAATGTTTCGCGCGTGATGCGCGGGTCGTCGGGCATCACCAGCAACCTGTAGCGCATGCCGTCGGGCAGCACGATGTGATTGCCCTCGATCCGCGCGCGTTCGTGCAGCACATCGGCGCCGCACACATCGTAATCGTGCCCCGCCGGGACCGAATGCGGCAGCCTGGGCCGCGGGCCCGACAAGGTGGCCGCGATCGGCTCCTCGATATCGACCGGGCATTGCACCGGAGAATTCTCGCCCGTGAAGAACAGGATATCGGCGACGAAATTGCCCGAGGACAGCATGTGCTGACAGCGCGTGGCATAGCTCAGCCAAGGGCGTGCTTCCTCGAACCAGGTATTGGTCCGGTCGAAATGGAATCCCCAGGGGCCCATCGTCATCCCCGGTCGCGCGGTCGGGTGCGGCTGCTGGGCATAGCGGTGGAACACGAAATGGTTGAGGCCGAGCGCGTACATTTCGTCGCCCAGACCCTTCATCGCATAGGGATGCTCCTGCCAGCGCGACTGCGCCGGGCGGCCGGTGAACGACTCGGCGCCGACAAAGGTCTTGCCCTGGACGTGCGCCGTAGTCGCGGCGACCTTGACTGAATAAGCGGCGGCACCGCCGCGCACCCAGAATTCGCCCATCAGACTGTCGACCTTGGCGCCCGGACGCTGGTCGTCGAACGGGCCGTTGCCATAGGGTTCGGTGAAGGACAGCAATCCGTGCTGGCGGCACAGATCGTGGAAGCGGCCGTAATAAAGGTCTTCCATCAGGATCGCCTGAAGGCGGCGCATGTCCCACAAAAAGCGTTCGGTCGTCTCAGGGTCGCCCACCAGCCGGCCGGTCAGTGCGGGCATGTATCTGGTCAGCGCATAGCCGCGCCGTGCCTCAAACTCGCGCGGCATGGCCGCGGTCCAATTCTGCATGCCGACTTCGTAACTGTCGATCAGCACGCCCGCGAGCTGGCGCCGGCCGAGCCGCTCGAGCGCGGGGAGCAATTCGCGAAAATAGGCGTCGAAATGGAAGTCGAGCGCGGCGGCACTGAACTTGTCGCATTCCAGCCCGATGCCCGCGGTCGCGGCGGAAACGTTGCGCGCGCCCGTCGCGGTATGGCCGAAGCGGAGGATGGTCCAGGCGCCTTTGGGTGGCGTCCAGCGCAACCGGCCGTCGGCATCCATAAAGCGACTGAGGTCGATCACCTGTGCCGGATCGATCGTGGCGCCCTGGTCAGACGCATCGGGCGTCTCGCCGATATTGGCATAGCGCCCCCAGCCGCCTTTGGCGCCGATGTCCGCGACGCGCGGATCGGTCGACAGGCGGAGTTCCGAGAGGCGGCAGGCGGCCGGTACACCCAACCGGTAAAAGCGCGCCGCGGTCTCCGCGAAATTGGCGACGATCGGCGGCGTGGTGTGGACGCGCCATGTCGGTACCGGCGCATGGGCGAGCCGACGCCAAGTCCTGCCGTCATCCGACGCCTCGAGCGTGAAGGCGGCCGAAGGCGAGAAATTGGCGTTGTCCTCCGGCGCCGCCGCCTGCAGCAGCATCGAGCGAGCGCGGTAGGGCGCGGCGAACTCGACCACGATTTGTGATGGCGAGTCTCCCGGTTTGACGTCGAACGCGGTCGACCCGTCGCCATCGGTGATCAGCCGGACGTCGGCAGACGTGCCGTTGAGCGTCGCGCGGACGATCTGGCCGCGCGCGGCGGCGCGGTCGCCCGAGAGCGCCGGATAAGCGATCACCATCGCGTCGCGATAATGATCGAGCCGGGTGAACGGGCGCGGCAGGACGCGGTCGATCGGAGCGCCGTCATCAACCATTATTTCGCTCCACACGAGTTGCTGCATCCCGCGCTCGGGCGTGATCCACGGGCCGCCGCTCGACGACCAGCCGGGGCAATTGTGCAGGACGAGTGTCAGCCCCAGCCGACCGCATTCGTCGGCGGCGTGACGGATCATCTTCACCCATTCGGCGCTCAGCGTCTTGGCCGGCCCCTGCGGAATACCGCAGCCGACATCGAACATGTGGACGCCGCCGACTCCCACCCGCGCCAGCGCCTCGAGATCTAGCGTGATCCCCTCGGCGGTGACGTTGCCGTTCATCCAATGCCACCAGGTGTGCGGGCGCGCATCAGGGCCAGGCGATCGGAATTGATCGAGCAAGGCGTCGTCGCTCGCGGCCTCGCTCATTTCGGGCCAGCTCAGCGTGACCGCGAAGCTGCCCGCGGCGGCGCCCGCCAGGAATTCGCGACGTCCGAGTCCCATAATCCTCTCCCGCCCATCGTTGGCGCTTGAACGTCGAATAATGTAATATGATACGATAATAAAGCTTGATCGGCCCGGGCGCGGTGATTTAGATCACGAGCCTTGGCGACGGGCATCAGCCGCGCGCTTTGACCGGGAGAGAGAGAGCGATGGCCACGCTGATCAAGAGCATCGCGCGCGGAGCGGCAATGTGCGCCGCACTGGCACTGGCGGCCTCTTCCGCGTCGGCCGAAATCCCGGGCTATCAGGCCAGGCTCGCCACCAAATTGACCAACGTCAAAACGGGAATCGCGAAGGGACCGTTCAAGGCCGATTGGGATTCGCTGCGCGCCGGCTATCGCACCCCGGATTGGTTCCGCGACGCCAAGTTCGGCATCTTCATCCATTGGGGGGTCTATTCGGTCCCGGCCTTCGCCAACGAATGGTATTCGCGCAACATGTACGTGCCGGGCAACGCCGCCTACGAGCACCAGGTCGCGACTTATGGCCCGCAATCGAAGTTCGGCTACAAGGACTTCATTCCCCAGTTCAAGGCGGAGAAGTTCGATCCCGCCGCCTGGGTCCAGCTCTTTTCCGACGCCGGCGCGCGCTACGTCGTGCCGGTCGCCGAACATTGCGACGGCTTCGCGATGTACCAGTCCGATTTGACCGAATGGGATGCCGCGGAGATGGGCCCGCATCGCGATGTGGTCGGCCTGATCGCCAAAGCGGCGCGCGCCCGCGGCATGCATTTCGGCCTGTCCTCGCACCGCGCCGAGCATTGGTGGTGGTATTATATGGGCCGCACGTTCGATTCCGACGTGAACGATCCGAAATATGCCGGCCTCTACGGCCCCGCCGCGCCGATGGGCCTGCCCGCTGACGGCCCGACCAATTGGCCCGACGGCAACCAGCTCCAGGAATGGCTGCCGCCGAGCAAGGCGTTCATGGACGACTGGATGGGGCGCACGTCGGAGCTGATCGACAAATATCATCCCGAGTTGATTTATTTCGACTGGTGGACCGCCGCGCCGATGTTCGAATCGCGGATGCGCGATACCGCAGCATACTATTACAACCGCAGCGCGAGCTGGGGGGCGCCGGGGATCATCGCCTATAAAGGCGGCCAGTTCGCCGAGGGCAGTGCCCTGTTCGACATGGAACGCGGCAAGACCGATCAGCTCAGGCTGACGCCGTGGCAGTCGGACACGTCGGTCAGCCTGAAAAGCTGGGGCTATGCCAGGAACGACAGCTATCGCACCCCGCAATCTCTAGTCGCCGACCTGATCGATATCGTCAGCAAGAACGGCAATCTGCTGCTCAATGTCGGCCCCAGGTCCGACGGCACCATTCCCGAAGAGATCGTCTCGGTGCTCAAGGGAATGGGCGGCTGGCTCAAGGTCAATGGCGAGGCGATCTACGGCACGCGCCCGTTCAAATATTTCGGCGAGGGGCCGACCAAATCGGGCCAGGTCCGGGTCGGCGGCCAGGTCGAGCAGTCGGCGATCAAGGGTTTCACGGCGCAGGACATCCGTTTCACCACCAAGGGCAACGCCGTTTACGCGCTTGGGCTGGCGCGGCCGTCGGACGGGAAGGTGCTGATCAAGACTCTCTATGCCGGAACCCCTTATCTCGATGCGCCGATCAGGAGCATCGAACTGCTCGATGGCGGCAAGATCAGCTGGCAGCAGACGCCGCAGGGGCTGAAGGTGAGCCTGCCCCTCGCAGTCGACGGGTCCTTCCCCTACGCGCTGCGTATTCGAACGCATTGATCACCGACTGAACGGCGGCCGGCACCGGGCCGGCCGCCGTACGCCATATCGACGAGCAACGGGGGCTGTGATGGACAAGCGAGCGCGACTGGTACGCTGGAGCCGCTGGGCGGCGATCGCCGCGGCATTGCTGGGCGCGAGCGCGGTCGGTGCGCAGTCCGACACGCCGGCGCTCCAGCCCTTTACCGTCGATCACGAGGTGCGGGTCGATTCCTCCGCCGATGCGCGCTTCGTCCATGACGGTCCCGCTGGCAGCCACGGTTTCATCCGCGTCCAGGACGGGCACCTCTATCGCGGTGACGGCAAGCGCTTCCGCTGCTGGGGCTTCAACATGACCGGCTGGGCCAAGGGCTCGGCCGAGCTTCCCGATCATAAGGCGGCGGAGGTCTACGCCGCGGCGCTGGCGCGGATCGGCGTCAATTGCGTGCGGCTGCATTTTCTCGACCGGCCCGACACCGCGCTGCCTATTCGCAACGAAGGCGCCGCTATCTCGCCGACCGCGGGACCCTTCACGCATCCGCCGCGCGGCCTGATCCGCGGCGACCTGCCCGACAGCCAGCATTTCAATCCCGATCAGCTCGACCGGCTCGATTACTGGATCGCCGAGCTCAAGAAGAACGGCATCTATGCCGACTTCAACCTCAATGTCGGGCGCGTGTTCAAATTGGGCGACAAGGTTCCCGACGTCGACCTGATCAACAACGCCAAGGCCTTCACCTATTTCGGGCCCGAGCTGGTGGCGCTGCAAAAGGACTACGCCAAACAGCTGCTCGGCCATCGCAACCCCTATACCGGGCTGCGCTATGCCGACGATCCGGCGGTGGCGCTGGTCGAGGTCGTCAACGAAAATTCGCTGCTCGAATTCTGGGCGCGGAACTGGCTGCGCGGCGAGCGGACCAAGGACGGTCCCAACTACCAGCTCGACATGACGCCGCATTACGAAGCGCTGCTGGTCAGGATGTACAACGACTGGCTGGCGAAGAACCGCAAGCCCGCCGAGATTGCCGAACTGCACCGGATGGCGGGGGTCGCCGACGGCCAGCCGGTGCCGTTCATGCGCCGCGGCGATCATCCCGACGCGCCGCGGCTGCGGCTCGATGCCGAGATCGCCTTCCTCACCTCGGTCGAGGTCGATTTCCACGCCGAGATGAAGCGCTTCCTCAAGGACGAGGTCGGGGTGAAGGTGCCGATCATCCCGATGGCCGACCACACCTATTTCATGGCCAATCAGCCGCTGCTGCGCACCTTGATCAAGTCCGACATCGTCGACGCGCATGTCTATTGGCAGCACCCGGCAATTTACGGCCAGCGCAACCAGCCGATGGTCAATTCGCCCGAACTGTCCACCATCCTCAAGCTCGCGCGCAGTGCGGTGGCGGGGAAACCGTTCACGGTCAGCGAGGTCAACCAGCCATTCCCGACCGATTACGGCGCCGAGATGATTCCGATCCTGGCCTCTTATGCCTCGCTACAGGATTGGGACGCGGTATTCTTCTACACGTTCGAGACCAAGGTCGCGGGTGAGTGGACGCCGATGATCACCGACCATTTCGACATGACGCTCGATCCGGTGGCGATGGCGCAAATGCCGGTCGGTGCGATGATCTTCCTGCGCGGCGACGTGTCGGCGGCGAAAACGATGCTGACACGGTCTTATTCGACCGACCAGATCAGCGAGGCGGCGCGGCTGCCGCGCGCGGCGATGCCCTATTACACGCCGGGTTTCGATGTCCGCATTCCGCTGGTCCACGGCTCGCGTGTGTCGTGTCTCGACTGCAAGCCCAGCCTGCCAGCGCCGCTCGGACCGATGAACCCGATCGTCTCGGATACCGGCGAGCTCAGCTGGTTGACCGACGGTGGCAAGAACGGCCTGGTCAGTGTCAACAGCCCGCGCAGCCAGGCATTGGTCGGCTTCGTCAGCGCCAACAACATAGAGACGCGCAACCTGTCGGCGCAGATCCGCAACCGCTTTGCGGTGATCACCTTGTCGTCGCTCGACGGCAAGCCGCTCAACCTGTCCAATCGCATCCTGCTGACCACCACCGGCCGTGTCGAGAATAGCGGCCAGAAATGGGATGATCGGGGATCGAATCTGACCGTCTGGGGCACCGCGCCGACCTTGATCGAACCGATCACCGGCTGGGTCACGCTCAAGGATCTCGAAGGCGCAATCGGCGTGTTCGCGCAGCCGCTCGATGGCTCGGCGCGCCCGATCGGCAAGGAGATATCGGGCAAGATGATCGAGCCCGGCTGGGAGATCCCGATCGGCAGTCCGGCGACGACCAGCTATTTGATCCGGGTTGAACGCTGATGCCTGGACCGCTTTGGCCTCAAAAGCTCGCTTATTCGCGTCCCTACCTAATCGTCATGCCGGGCTTGTCCCGGCATCCACCGTGCAACAACGCCTCAACTCGGTTGTGGAAGAGTGGTGTTCAAAGCGAAATCGTGTCCCCCGGACACGATTTTGGCCTGCCGGGGGCAGGCCAAAGCTTGAACACGGCACAAGGCCGGGGTGACGAAGTAATTGAAAGTCGGCGTCGGTAGCCGACCGCTTACCGGCAGCCCTGACCCACAATCACCGGCAGTGCGGTCTTCGCCATCCGTGCATAGCCGGCGTCGTTCGGATGCAGATGGTCGCCAATCTGCTCCGCCAGCCGCATCACGGTCGGCTTTCCGGGTTCGCCCATCGCCGCATCGAAGTCGATCACGCCATCGAACCTTTTGGCGTTCGCCCGGATCCACGCATTGACCGTCGCACGCCTTTGCTCACCCGCGGCGTCGGCATAGGCCGCGCCTTCATACGGCAGCAGCGTCCCGACGATCACCTTGAGCCCGCGTGCCTTCGCGCGCGCCAGCATCTGCTCGTACGCCGCGATCAGATTGGCGGCGGGAGGCTGCCAATCCTTGGGGTCGCGCACCTTGCCGATGTCGTTGATCCCTTCGAGGATCACGACATGGGTGGCGTTGGGCACCGCGAGCACGTCGCGGTCGAAGCGCGACAGTGCATCGGGTCCTCGGCCCATGCTGAGCAGGCGGTTGCCGCTAATCCCTTCATTGGCGATCGCCCAGCACCGCCCGCGCGGACTGGCGGCGAGCAGGCGACCGAGCTGGTCGGGCCAGCTCATCGCCTTCGATGCGCCCGCGCCCTCGGTGATCGAATCGCCGAAGGTGACCAGAACGCGCGTCGCGGCCGGGCTGGAGACCTCCAATCCGCTGACCACGCCCGGGGCTCGCGCGTGCTGCGGATTGGTCAGTGTGAGCGCGGTAGTTGCGTTCCCTGGAGCCACGTCGACCATCTGCGCATGGGCGGGCGGCGCCGCTTCCTCCGGATAATAGACCGTGATGGCGAGCCGCTCGCCGGCCGTGACCGGATAGTCGATCGGGTCGGACAGCATCGGCGCGCGGATCGGGATGATCGTATCGGGCGTGCCCGAGAAGGTCAGCGAGCGCAGGCTGCCCGCGACCGGTCTGTCCTGCGCGTCGAGCCGCACGACCGACACCGCGCCGATGCGCAGCGGGACGTCCGACAGCTCGTTCGAGAAGCGTACGCGGATCGCCCGACCAGCGATCCCGGCACGGAGATCCTGGCGGACGCTCTCGTCCTTGAATGGACGGCCGAGCGCTTCCTTGATCTTGGGCTCATAGCCGATCGGCGGCGCGGCCCAGCCGGGCACCCAGCGCTCCGGCGTTCCGGCAGCGGCGACGGCGAGCAGGCCGATCAGCGGCAAGGCGAGGGTAAGGCCAGGTTTCATCATTTTCCTCCGCGAGCGATTTCGAACAAGGCCACGCCATGCGCAGCAATCTGGCCGCCGGCCCAGTCCCCTCCAGCCGGCGAGGCACCGGCGGGCAGGGCGACCGGATGCGCGACATTACCGTGGTTGATGACGATGAGTAGGCGTTTGCCTGCCCCGGCGCGCTCGGCGATCTCGAGGTCGGGATCGGCGCCCGTGACGATCGGCGCGATCTTGGCGTCGCCGAGCAGGTTGGCGGCAAGCTTCGCCATCGTCGCGGCATTGAGCCAGGCGCCGACATAAGTGATGCTGCCGCGGCCGACCGTACGCGTGACGATCGCCGGCTTGCCGTCTAGCCAACCGCCGGCGTCGCGATAGGTCGCCAGGGTGCGGACGTCGCGCGCGACCGGCGTCAGCGCCTCGGCCCAGATCGAGGCCTTGCCCTCCATGCTGCCGGCAATGCCCACATCCTGGTCGAGCGCATAGAATTGCTCGACCCGCGCGCCGAGCAGATCGACCAGCGGCCCCGGCTGGCGCTGAGGCCACAAAGCATTGGCATCGTCCTTCATGCCGGATCGCGGCCCGAGCACGAGATGCCCACCGGCTCGGACATAGCTGTCGAGCGCCTTGGCCTGATCTTCGGTCAACACGTTGAGATTGGGCGCCACGACCAACGAATAGCGCGACAGATCGGCCTCCGCCGACACGATCGCCACGCCCTGCGACTGCACGCGCAATGGGCGATAGAAGTCGGTGAACGCCTTGACCGGGTCGAAGTCGCGATGATGGCGCTGCAGGTCGATCGCCCAGCGGCTGTCATAAGAGAAGATCATCGCGACGCGCGCGGCCGGTACGGTATCGGCGAGCAACGGAGCCGCCTTGGTCAGCTCGTTTGCGGTCTTGGCGATTTCCGGCTGGATCGGGTTGGGCTCGCCGTCCTGCCCGAGGATCGCGCCGTGATAGGTTTCCTGGCCGTTGGCGGCCGGGCGCCATTGCCAGTAGAGCACCGCGTCGGCGCCATGCGCGACTGCTTGCCACGCCATTTCGCGCACCTGACCGGGATCGAGCGCGCGGTTGACCGGGACCCAGTCGACGCGCCCGGGCTGCGTTTCCATCAACCAGAAATTGCGCTGCTTATAGCCGCGGACGAGGTCGTGATTGGCGCCGTTCGCCACCCAATTGGGACGTCCGTCGGGAATGTAATTGTCCCATGCCGCGATATCGAGGTCGCGATGCATGGCGAAATGGTCGAAGCCCGCATTCCAGAACATCGTGTTGGTGGTGACGAACATGCGCGGATCGATCAGCGGGCGGATCGCCTGCGCCTGATTCTGGACGTAGTCGATCCAGGTCGCGGTGGTGAAATGCTTGAAATCGAGCAACAGGGCCGGGTTCTGCTGGCCGGTGGCATGGAGCGGCACCTGCTCGAAATCGTTGTAATATTGGCTCCAATATTGGGTCGCCCAGCGCTTGTTCAGCACGTCGATCGAGCCGTAGCGCGCCTTGAGGAATGTATGCCAGGCGGCCACCGCTTCATCGTCGAACGAGGGCGGGCCGATCTCATTGTCGATCTGCCAGCCGACCAATGCGGGATTGTGGCCGTAACGTTTCGCCATCTCGGTCGCGATCCGGCGGCTGAAGTCGCGATAGCGCTTGCTCGCGAACGAGAATTGTCGGCGTGCGCCATGGCCGGCCCGCGCGCCATTCTCGTCGACGCGCAAAACGTCGGGATATTTCTGGGTCAGCCAGGCCGGCGGCGCCGCGGTTGGGGTGCCAAGTACAACCATCATGCCGTGATGCGCGGCCGCCGCGATCGCGCGATCGAGCCAGGCGAAATCGAAGCGGCCCTCCTCGGGCTCCATCCGGCTCCAGGCGAACTCGCCGATGCGCACGGTGTTGAACCCGGTCGCCTTCATCATCGCGAGATCGACGTCCCAGCGCGCCTCGGACCATTGCTCGGGATACCAGGCAGTGCCGACCGCGATCGCCGGGCGGGTCGCGAAGGCGGTCGCGCGTTCGGGGAAGGGGATCGACGCTTGCGGCGGTGCCGACAAGGCCGGTGCGCCTGTCACCAGCGTCGCGGTCAGCAAGGCTATGATTCCGCGAATCGCCATCCCATCCCTTTGATATTGTCTATCTATTATTGCTGCCACACCAGCAAGGCGATGCGACGGAGATCATCCTAGCCAAATCATGGCCTTGCGCCAAATAATATGTTTATATGATGTTTGAACGATCCCGCAGCAGGGGATCGCGGCAATCGGGAGAGGACCGGGAATGACTGGAATCGGGCGATTCGCGGCTGGGTGCGCCATGGCGGCGCTGGCAGGCGCGGCCTGGGCAAAAGATGCGCCGGTGTCCGCGCCGGCGCCTGCAGCCAAGCCGGCCGATCCCGATCCGGCGACCTTCCGCAATCCGCCGGCGGATGCCCGGCCCAACACGCTCTATTTCTGGATGAACGGCAACGTCTCCAGGGAAGGGATCGATGCCGATCTCACGGCCATGCGCGACGCCGGGCTTGGTGGCGCGATGATGTTCGACGGCAGCAGTGACGTGCCCAAGGGGTCGGTCGATTATCTCAGCCCGCAATGGCTCGACCTGATGACGCACATGATGGAGCGGGCCAAGGCGCTGGGGCTCAAGGTCGGGCTGCATAATGCGCCAGGCTGGTCGTCGTCGGGCGGGCCGTGGATTACGCCCGACCGCTCGATGCAGCAGATCGTCTGGAACGAAACGACGATTGCCGGCGGCAAGCCCGTCGCGGTCAAGCTCCCGCAACCCTACACGAAGAAGGATTTCTATAGGGACGCGGCGGTGCTCGCCTTCCCGGCGAGTGACGGCGATGAGAGCATCTACCGCGATACGGTTGCCTCGATGCGCGCGGCGGGGCCGGTTGCGACAGCCGGCCTGACCGATCGCGACCTGCATACCTCGGTCGAGATCGCGCCTGACACGCCGCTGGTGATCGAAATGAAGACCCCGTTCACCGCGCAGGCCGTGACGCTTTATGGGGACGTGGATGCGCACGCCTTCAGCGCGACGATCGAGGCGTCCGACGACGGAACGCGCTGGAACAAGGTCGGCGAGGTCGCCGCGCCGGTGCAGCACGAGCGCGGCATCGAAGCGCCAGGGAGCATCAATTTTCCTGCCGTCACTGCGCGCTATTTCCGTATCACGCCCAAGGGTGAGCTCAGGCTCGCCGAAGCCCTGTTCTATGCTACGCCGCGGATCGACGATTGGGGCAATAAGGGCGAGCATCTGTTCCACATGCTGCCGACGGTCGAGACGCGTCCGTCCGACCTGATGGCGCGCTACGCGATCGACCCCAGCAAGATCGTCGACGTCACCGCAAGCGTCGATGCGTCGGGCACGTTACGTTGGACGCCGCCGCCGGGGCGCTGGACGATCCTGCGCTTCGGACACACCACGACCGGGCATCTCAACGTCTCCGCGTCGGATTCGGGGCGCGGGCTCGAAGTCGACAAGCTCGACGCCGCCGCCACCGATTTTCAGTTCAAGAGCAGCGTCGACCGGCTGGTCAAGGCGTCGGGGCCGCTCGCCGGCTCGACCTTCGACATGCTCGAGATCGACAGCTACGAGGCCGGGCTGCAGAATTGGACCGCCGCGCTGCCCGCCGATTTCGAGAAGCGTAACGGCTATTCGATGCTGCCCTATCTGCCGGCGTTGACCGGGCGGATCGTCGGCGATCTCGATACGTCGAACCGATTCCTGTTCGATTTCCGCCGCACGCTCGCCGACCTGATGGCCGACAATTATTACGGCCGGATGGAGGCCAATGCCAATGCGGCGGGCTTGCGATTCCATGTCGAGGGCTACGGCCCGGGCCCGTTCGACGAGCTCCAGGTATCGGGCCGCGCGCAAGTGCCGATGACCGAATTCTGGACGCGCACGCCGTGGACCGATAACCGCACGGTCAAGATGGTGTCGTCGGCGGCGCACGTCTACGGCAAGCCAGTCATCGCCGCCGAGGCGTTCACCGGCGAGGCGGAGACCAGTCGCTGGCAGGATTACCCCTATGCGATGAAGCTGCTGGGCGACCAGATGTTCGCGCAAGGGTTCAACCAGGTCTTCTTCCATCGCTACGCGCACCAGCCCGATCCCAATGCCGTGCCGGGGATGAGCATGGGGCCGTGGGGGATCAATCTCGAGCGCTCGAACACCTGGTTCGCGCAGTCGAAGCCATGGATGGAGTATCTCGCGCGCAGCCAATATCTGCTGCGCCAGGGCATTTATGTCGCCGACGTGCTTTATTTCGTCGGTGAGGAGAGCCCCAACCAAGCCGAATATGTCCGGCCCGATGTCTCGCCCGATACGAACCCGAAGATCGGGCAATATTTCGACCCGCAGATGCCGCCGGGTTACAATTACGACCTGGTCAATGCCGAGGTGCTGCTGACTCGCGCGCGCGTCGAGGACGGCGCGATCGTGCTGCCCAACGGCGCGCGCTACCGCTTGCTGGTGCTGCCGGCGGCCTTGTTGAGCATGACCCCGGCGCTGGCCGAACGCCTCCGCGCGCTGGTCGAGCAAGGCGCGACGATCCTGGGTCCCAGGCCGCAACATTCGCTGACTCTCGTCGGCAAGTCGGCGGGCGATCGCGCCTTCGACACGGCCGTCGCGGCGCTCTGGGGCAGCGACCCCGCCGCGGCGGGCGCACGCTCGGTGGGCAAGGGCAGGGTGCTTTCGGGCGCCAGCATCGGCGATGCCCTGGCTGGCATGAAGGTAGCGCCGGACGCGCAATGCCGGACCGACAGTTCGGACGGCCAATTGGTATGGCTGCATCGTCGATTGGCCGCGAGCGACATGTATTTCGTCGCCAACCGCCAGCGCCGCGCGGAAACCGTGCGCTGCACTTTCCGCGTCGGTAATGCCGTGCCGGCCTTATGGGACGCGGAGACGGGCAAGGTCGCCCGCCCGGCTCTGTTCGACAGTGGTGCAACTGCCACCACCGTCTCGTTCGACCTGTCTCCGGCCGGATCCACCTTCGTCATGCTCGATCGGAATAGCACAGCGCGCGGTATCAAATGGATCGCGCGCGACGGTCGGCGCGTCGCCGATCTCGACGCCGCGCCGGCCAAGGCCGCGCCCGCGCCCTCGGACAGTTTCACCCTCTCGCTCTGGGCCAAGCCAGACATCGATCTCCGCGTGATGCCCGACGAGAAGATCGAGGGACGGATCAACGAAACCGGCAAGAATTACCTGATCAACGCCCGCTCGGGCCGCGATCTGCACGGCGAAGGAACGGCGGTCGCCGGCCTCGCGATCGGCCGCAATGGCGCGATGGTGATCGAGCGCGTATCGCCCGATGTCGTGCCCGCCGTGCTGGTCAGCCGGACCCCGATTAGCGGCTGGACGCACGTCGCATTGGTATACGACAAGGGCGTGCCGAGCCTCTATCTCAACGGTAAGCTGGTACGCACCGGCTTGAAGAGCGGGCGCCATGTGTTTGCGGGAGGCAGCGATGCGCCATCGCCGACCGGCGTGACCTATTTCTTCGAGGGCAATGCGACTCCACTTGCCACCGTGCCGCGCGCACTGACGCCGGCCGAGATTGTCGTGGACGCCGCAAAAGGACCGCCGCTTCCGACCATCGGCGCCTCGCCTGTGACGCTGACCCGGCGCGACAACGGAAAGCTCGACGCGCTCGCCTGGCGCGGCGGCAAGTACACGACCGATAGCGGCGCCAGTTTCGCTGCCGCGGTGCCGGACCCGATCACGGTCGATGGTCCGTGGACGGTGCGGTTCCAACCGGGCAGGGGGGCGCCGGCCGCGGCCACGTTGCCGCGCCTGGAATCGCTCAGCCGCAACGCCGATGACGGCATCCGGCACTTTTCCGGCACCGCCACCTATGAACGCGAGATCACCATTCCCGCCTCGGCGCTGCGCAAGGGGCGGCGCGTCTTTCTCGACCTCGGCCGCGTCGAAGTGCTCGCGGGGGTCACGGTCAACGGCAAGGATCTCGGCGTGGTATGGAAGGAGCCGTACCGTGTCGACATCACTAATGTCGTCCATCCCGGCGCCAACACGGTGTCGGTCGCGGTCACCAACCTCTGGGTCAACCGCATGATCGCCGACGCCGCGCTGCCCGAGGAGGGCAAATATGTCGACGGCGATTGGGCAATCGGCGAGCGCGTCGGCGCTGACGGCAAGAAGACCCCGATCATGGCGCGAAAGATCACGGCTTTCCCCGATTGGTACAAAGCGGGGCGGCCAAAGCCGGCGGGCGGTCGCGTCACTTTCTCGCCCTGGACCTTCTATTCCAGGGACGAGCCGCTGGTGGATTCGGGGCTGCTCGGTCCGGTCCGCGTGGTGTTCGCCGACGAGATCGAGCTGAGGTGACCGCCATCGCGTCCTCGGCATCCGGACCCTCGTACGGCTGCCGCTTGCGCGCATCGAGTTCCGGCCCTTATTGTCATACGGTTTACGACCCCGATCGGATTTCCGGCACCGGGCGATCGGAGGAGACCAATGACGATGCAATCCCGTCCTGATTTCGGAAGGGTCGCCGACGCGACCTTGTCGAACGCGGACCAGGTCGCACGCTCGATCGGCAGCGATATCCTGTCGGGTGTCTTCGCGCCCGGGTCGAAATTGCCGTCCGAGGCCGAGATGCTGGCGCGGTTCGGCGTGTCGCGCACCGTGTTGCGCGAAGCGTTCAAGACCTTGACCGCAAAGGGTCTGATCGTTGCCCGGACGCGCGTCGGCACTACCGTGCTCGACAGCGTCCACTGGAACTTCTTCGACGCCGACATCCTGGCATGGAAGGTCGCCCAGGGACTGGATGTGGACTTCATCCGCGACATCGCCGCGATCCGCATGGCGATCGAGCCGGCGGCGGCCGAAGCGGCAGCCAACCAGGCGAGGCCCGAAGACATAAAGATTCTGCGCGGCTGCCTTGCCCGCATGGCGGAAGCGACGAGCAGCGCGAGCGACTTCGCCCATGCCGATCTCGATTTCCACAAAGCGGTCGGGTACGCCTCGGGCAACGTGTTGATGCGGTCGCTCGCGGCGGTGATCGAAACCGCTCTGCTCGCGTCGTTCCGGCTAAGCTCACCAGTGCGCGAGGCCGAGGTGCATGAAGAGAGCGTGCAGGGCCATAGTCGCATCGTCGATCTGATCGAGGCCGGCGACGGCGCCGGCGCGGCACAGGCGATGCGCGCGATCATCACCCATGGCCTCGACCGGCTTGAGCGCGCGAGTGCGCCGCGCAAGCGCAAGATAGCGAAATAGTCCTTTACTCGGCTCCGCCGCCTTGCGGCGCAAATGATACTATTATATCACAAGAGCAGGATCGGCTTGGCCGCGCTGTTCGCGGATCGCCGAGTTTTGAGAGGATTGCCATGACAGGCTTGAAAAAGGCCGAAGTCTCCCGCCGCGAATTCGTCCATTGCGTGGCGTGCGCGACCGCGGCGGCGGGATCGCTCGCCGCCTCGCCGATGGCGCTTGCTGCGCAGCAGGCGGTGTTGCGTGGCAAGGAAGCGGTGCACGAATTCCCGTACGGCGCCGTCCGTCTCACCGGCGGGCGGATCAAGCAGCATTACGACCATATCGCCGCGCATTACCTCGCGCTCGACAATGATCGCCTGCTCAAGGTGTTCCGCCAGAATGCCGGCTTGCCGGCGCCGGGCCCCGACATGGGCGGCTGGTATGACGCCGATGGCTTCGTGCCGGGTCTCGCTTTCGGCCAATATGTCTCGGGCCTTGCGCGGATCGGCGCGACCACCGGCGACAAGGCGGTTCACGCCAAGGTCGCGGCGTTGGTCGATGGTTTCGGCAAGGCGATGGTCGCTGCCAAGAACCCTTATGCCGGACCCAAGGCGCAGGAGCAGTGGGCGGCCTATGTCATGGACAAATATGTCGTCGGACTCATCGACGCCTATCGGTTGAGCGGGGTCGAGCAGGCCAAGACATTGTTGCCGATGATTATCGACAAATGCATGCCGTACATCTCGCCTATATCGCGCGACCGCGTCGGCAAGGTCGACCCGCCCTATGACGAAACCTATGTCCTGCCCGAGAATCTGTTCCACGTCGCCGACATCACCGGCGACGACAAATATCGCGCGATGGCAGTGCACTATCTGCTCAACAAGGAATGGTTCGATCCGCTCGCGGCGGGCCAGGACGTGCTGCCGACCAAACATGCCTATAGCCATACGATCGCGCTGAGCTCGGGCGGCCAGGCCTATCTCCACCTCGGCGACCCCAAATACCGCAAGGCGCTCGAGAACGCCTGGACCTTCATGGAGCCGCAGCGTTTCGCCAGCGGCGGCTGGGGCCCGGAGGAGCAGTTCGTGCCGCTCCATCAGGGCAAGCTCGCCGCCAGCCTCAAATCGTCCAAGGCGCATTTCGAGACGCCCTGTGGCAGTTTCGCTGACATGAAGCTAGCGCGCTATCTCACCCGCTTCACTGGCGCACCGGTCTATGGCGACGGGCTCGAGCGCACGCTCTACAATACGATGCTCGCGACGCGGCTGCCCGACAGCGACGGCGACTATCCTTATTATTCGAACTACGGCGGGGATGCCGAAAAGCTCTATTACCAGAAGAAATGGCCATGCTGCTCGGGCACGCTCGTCCAGGGCGTCGCCGATTACGTCCAGGGCCTCTATTTCCACGACGACAATGCGCTGATGGTCAACATGTATGCCGGCTCGGAAGTCCGCTGGGAGCGTCCCGGCGGCGCAGTCGAAGTCGTGCAGGAAACCGATTATCCGGCGACTGATCACATCCGCCTGATCGTGCGCAAGCCGGGCAATGGCCGCTTCGCGCTGAAGCTGCGCATTCCGGCCTGGACCAAGGGAGCATCGCTCCGCGTCAACGGCGCGCCGCAACCGGTTGCGCCCGGCACGCTGGCCACCGTCAGCCGCACGTGGAAGGCCGGCGACATGGTCGAACTGACGCTGCCGCAGCCGCTGCGCACCTTGCCGATCGACGACCAGAACCCGAACCTGGCGGCGGTGATGCGCGGCGCGGTGATGTATGTCGGGCTCAATCCCTGGGCCGGAATCGGCGACCAGACGATCGCCTTGCCGGCGGCACTTGAGCCGATGCCGGGGCAGACCCAGTCGTATCGCGCACATGTCGGCGGCCGCGACCTGGTGTTCGTGCCGTATTTCAACGTCGATACCGAACGCTACAACACCTATTTCAAGACCGCCTGATGACCGAGCCCCGGATCAACGCGACCTATTGGATCGAGACCGCCTTTCCGCTGCAGCAGGCAGCGGAGACGATGGCCGGCGAGCAATCGACCGGCACTTTCGTGCGCGTACCCGGCGAGACCGACGAACTGCGCGCGGCGCACGCTGCGCGGGTCGAGGATGTGATCGAGCTGGGCGAGGTCGCGGCGCCGTCGCTACCGGGCTCCGGTCTGCCCAAATCGGGCGACGCCACGCGTCGCGCCGCGCGGGTGACCTTGTCCTGGCCGGTGTCGAACATGGGGCTGTCGCTCCCCAACCTGCTGGCGACGATCAACGGCAATCTCAGCGAGCTCAAGGCGTTTTCCGGGCTGCGGCTGATCGACGTGACGCTGCCGCCCGAATTCCTTGATCGCTATCAGGGTCCGCAATTCGGTGTCGCCGGCACGCGCCGGCTGGCGGGGGTGTTCGACCGTCCGATCATCGGCACGATCATCAAGCCGAGCGTTGGCCTCTCGCCAGAGGCGACCGCCGAACAGGTTCGCGCCCTGGTCGCGGCGGGGATCGACTTCATCAAGGACGACGAGCTCCAGGCCGACGGGCCGCATTGCCCGTTCGAGGCGCGGGTCTCGGCGGTGATGCGCGTGATCAACGACCATGCCCAGCGCACCGGCAAGAAAGTCATGTACGCCGCCAATCTGACCGGCGAGATCGACGAGATGCTGGCGCGCCACGACCATGTCGTCGCGGAGGGCGGCACTTGCGTGATGGCGAGCATGAATTCGATCGGTCTGCCGGCGATGAAGGTGCTGCGGGCGCATTCCCAGCTGCCGATCCACGGGCATCGCAACGGCTGGGGCATGTTCGGCCGCTCGCCGGCGATCGGGATGAGCTATATCGCCTTCCAGAAATTGTGGCGCCTCGCCGGGATCGACCATACTCACGTCAACGGCATCGACAACAAATTCTGCGAGAGCAATGAGAGCGTCATCGCCTCGGCGCGCGAATGCCTGACGCCGATGTTCGATCCGCCGCATCCCGGCTGCGAGATCATGCCGGTCTTCTCTTCCGGCCAGTCGGCCAGGCAGGCCGCGCCGACCTTCGCCGCGCTCGGTTCGGTCGACTGCATGTTCGCGGCAGGCGGCGGGATCATGGCGCATCCGGGTGGCCCGGCAGCGGGTGTGCGCGCGCTGCGTCAGGCATGGGAAGCGGCGGTTGCGGGCGTACCGGTCGAGGACGCAGCGCGCGATGCGCCCGAACTGGCCGCGGCTTTGGGGGCCTTCGGGGGGTGACGCCACTCTACGCTTTCTATGGCGACGATTTCACCGGATCGACCGACGTCCTCGAGCAATGCGCCGAAGGCGGGGTGCCGGCCGTCTTGTTCCTGCGCGAGCCCGATGCAGCGTTGCGCGCCCGCTTTCCGGAGGCGCGGGCGATCGGCCTTGCCGGCGACAGCCGCAGTCGCTCGCCCGGATGGATGGACGACCATCTGCCGCGCGCTTTCGCCAGCCTCAGCGATGCCGCGATCGTTCATTACAAGACCTGCTCGACGTTCGATTCCAGCCCGCACACCGGCTCGATCGGGCGCGCGCTGGACCTCGGTGTTGCTGCGTTCGGCGGTCCGGCGGCGATCGTCGTCGGCGCACCACATCTTCGCCGCTATGTCGCGTTCGGCAATCTCTTCGCGGCGGCGGGAGCGGAGGTGTTCCGTATCGACCGTCACCCGACCATGTCGCGCCACCCGGTGACGCCGATGCATGAGGCGGACCTGATCCGGCATCTCGGCGACCAGACCGATGCGCGGATCGCCTCGGTGACGATCGATCGCATCCACGCTGACGAAACCGATGCGGCCTTTGCCGAGGCGGGCGACGCCGCGGGCGTCCTGTTCGACGGACTGTCGGTCGACGACCTCGTCGCGACTGGCGCGGTCCTGCTCGGCCGCAAGGTGAAATTCGCGGTGGGCAGTTCGGGAGTCACGCGCGCGCTGGTGCTGGCGTGGCGCGCAGCGGGGATCGTCACGGGCGAGCCGGACGATGTTCGCGCGCGCGCAGTCGATCGGCTGCTTGTGGTGAGCGGAAGCTGCTCACCGACGACGGCGGCGCAGATCGCGCGCAGCACGGCCGACGGCTTCGCCACGATCCGCGCCGACGTCGACGCCTTGCTGCGCGGCGAAAGTGCGGAAGAAGAGCGGCTGGTGCAGGCGGCCGGTGGCGCGCTGGGCGCGGGCGGCCGCGTGGTGATCCATTCGGCGGAAGGCCCGCTCGGAGCCGTTGCCCCTGCGGCAGGCGATCGCCTCGGCTCCGCGCTCGGCCGCGTGGCTGGAGCGGCGATCCGGCAAAGCGGGTTGCGCCGTACCTTGTTCGCCGGTGGGGATACGTCGAGCCACGGTGTTGCGCAGCTCGGCATCGACGCGTTGACCTGGGCCGCGCCGATCGAACGCGGTGCGCCGCTGGTCCGCGCACACGCCGCTGATCCGGCGATAGACGGTCTCGAACTGGTGCTGAAGGGCGGCCAGATGGGCGGCGAGGGGTTCTTCGAAGCGGTCCGTCGAGGCGGGTAGGAGCTCCTAAAGATCCTCCCCGTTTACGGGGAGGGGGACCGCCGCCGAAGGCGGTGGTGGAGGGGGACCTCCACTCAACGATCCCGAGGAGGAAAACCCCCTCCACCAAGCCGCTGCGCGCCTTGGTCCCCCTCCCCGTAAACGGGGAGGATTTTTCAGGGCTTGCTCTTCAACAACACCGCCACACCCTGCGCCGGCAGCGTCACCGACTTCACCTGACCACCCGCCAGCACGTCGGCCATGGCCTCCGGCAACTCTACCGTCCGATCCTCGGTCCCATGATTGATCAGAATGACGATCGACCGGCCCTGGCCCTGGCGCGTCATCAGCTCGACATCCGCGGGCACAGCAAAGTCGCGCATCACGCCGGCGTCGCGCATGGCGGCACTGATCAGCCCGTCCATGACATGATCGTCGACCAAGGCGCCGACATACGTGATGCTGCCCTTGCCGACCTTGCGCGTGATCGCCGCGGCCTTGCCGTCGAGCCAGCCATTGGCCTTGCCATAGGTCAGCACAACCCGCGTGTCGGGCGAAGTCGGCGTCAGCTGCTCGGCCCAGATCGAGGCGGTGCCGTCGCCGACCGTGACCTTCTCATCCAGCGCATAGAATTGCTCGACCCGCCCGCCCAGCAACTCGGCGAGCGGGCCGGGCTGGCGTTGCGGATCGAGACGATTGAATTCGTCCTTCATGCCCGATCGCGGACCGAGGATCAGGTGCCCGCCGCGCCGGACGTAATCGGCCAGCCGTTTCGCCATCGCATCGGTGATGACGTTGAGGCTGGGCGCGACGACCAATTTGTAACCGTCCAGAGGCGCACCGGCAGCTTCGACGATGTCGACCGCGCCGAGCGCATCCTTGAGCGGCCGGTAATAGTCGAGCAGCACCTCGATCTGGTCATAGTCGCGGTGGTGGAGTTGGAAATCGATCGCCCAGCGGCTGGGATAATCCTGCAGCAATGCGACGGGCGACACCGGGCTGGTGCCGGCCAGCACCGGCGAGGCCTTGGCGAAGTCGCGGCCCAGCGCCTGGATCTCGGGATAGATCGGCAGCGGCTTGCCGTCGGGCCCGACCACCGATCCGTGCATCGTTTCCTGGCCGTTCAGCGCGTTGCGCCACTGCCAATAGAGCACCGCGTCGGCGCCATGCCCAACTGCCTGCCAAGCCATGGCGCGGGTCTCGCCGGGATAGAGGATGTTGCTGACCGGCGCCCAGTTCACGAAGCCCGGTTGGGTCTCCATCACCCAGAAATTGCGCCGTTTCCAGCCGCGCACCAAATCGTGCGTCGCGCCGTTGCGATAGGGCTTGAGATGCCCGGTGCCGACATAATCGTCCCACGAAGCAAGATCGAGGTCGCGATTGATCGCGTAGCGGTCGAAGCGATCGGCCCAGCCGAGCCCGCCCAGATTGACGGTGATGAACGGCTTGGGGCCGACCACCGCGCGGATCGCGTCGCGCTGGTTGCGGTGGAACTCGCCCCATTGCGCGGTGATGAAACGCTTGAGTTCGAGCATCCAGCCGGGATTGCCCTTGTCGGTATTGAACGGCACCTGATCCCAGGCGCTATAAGTCTGCGACCAATAAGCCGTGGTCCACGCCTCGTTGAGCGCGTCGAGCGTGCCGTAACGCTGCTTGAGCCAGGCGACCCAGGCAACGCGCGCCTCCGGATCGTAGCTTTCGTCGGTCGGCTCGTTGCCGACCTGCCAGCCGATGACATTGGGCTCGTCCTTCAGCGCCTGTGCCATGCGCGTGACGATGTCGCGGGCGAGCGTGCGGTAGCGTTGCGACGAGATCGAGAATTGCCGCCGCCCGCCATGCCCCAGCCTCTTGCCGCTACCGTCGACCTGAAGCGTGTCGGGATATGTCTCGGTCAGCCAGGCGGGTGGGGTGTCGGTCGGCGTGCCGATCACGACCTTGATGTCGTATTTGGCCGCGAGCCGGACGGCGCGGACCAGCCAGCCGAAATCATATTGGCCCTCGCTCGGCTCCATCCGGCTCCAGGCATATTCGCCGATCCGCACGACATTGGCACCGCTCGCCTTCATCAGGCGGAGATCCTCGGGCCAGGCGCTTTCCGGCCATTGCTCGGGATACCAGGCCGATCCGAGCCAGAGTCGCTCCTTCGCGACCGGGATGGCCGAGGCCTTGGCGGCCTGAGGCCGCGCCGCCGCCGGCATGGCCAGGCTCGAAGACAGCATCGCCGCGCAGGCAACGGCGAGGGCAGTCTTGCGCGCCATCGCGATCACGCCAGCACCGGGTCGGCTTCGGGCGGCCTTTTGTGGTCGAATCCCTTGGTGCAATCGATCACCGCGAACAGCAAACCGGCGATCAGCACCATCGCCGCGACGCCGCGCAACGGAAGGTCGTAACTGCCCGTGCCGGCGATCATATAGCCGATCGCCACGGTGCAAATGAATCCGCCGAGGTTGCCGGCGGTGTTCATCACGCCGCTGGCGGTACCGCCGTAACGGCCACCGATCGCCATGCACATCGCCCAGGCCGCGGGCAGCATCAGATCCATTACGCCGAACGCCAGGCCCGACAGGATGATGATGACCAGGCGATCGCTCGCAATGCTCATTCCGACCAGCAACGCGGCGGTGGTGCACAGGCAGCTGCAGGCGATCAGACTATAAGCGCGGCGGATGCCGATGCGCTGCGCCAGCCGGTCGCACAGCACGCCGCCAATCAGATTGCCGACGACGCCGAGGAAGAACGGGATCGAACCGTACAGCCCCATCTCCGCGACGCTGAACCCGACTCCCTTGACCATCCAGGTCGGGAACCAGTTGAAGAAGAACCAGCTGCCGAACGCATAGAAGAAATAGGCCAACGCGATCAGCCACAATTGCGGCAAGGCGAGTAGCTTGCGCCACGGCGTGCCGAGGTGCCCGCCGCTCTCGTCGCTGCCGATCTCGACGACTTCCTCGCGCGATATGCCGGGCTGGTCGGCAGGCTTGTCGTGGAACCAGCCGCGCCAGACGATCGCCCAGACAAAACCGACCAGGCCGAGCGCGATGAACACTGCGCGCCAGCCGAAATACGCCTCGAGCGGGACCAACAGCAGCGGTGCCATCCCGCCGCCGAACCGGCTCGCCGCCCAGATCACGCCCTGGCCGCGCGCGCGCTCGCGCGCCGGCATCCAGCGGTAGAGCACGCCGGTCATGTTGGGATAGGCGCCCGCAGCGCCCAGGCCGAACAGGAAGCGCGAGGCGGCCATCTGCCAGAAGTTGTGACATGCGGCCGTGATCGCGGTGAAGAACGACCACCAGACCGTGATCCGGGTCAGCTCGCGGCGATAGCCATGGCGGTCGCCCAGCGCGCCCGACGGGATTTCGAACACCGCATAAGCGAAGACATAGGCGCCCATCACCCAACCCCATTGGTCGGGCGTTATCCCCAGCTCCTTCTGGATGCCGGGTCCGGTGACCGAGATCGCCATGCGATCGAGGAAGGTGATGATCGACAGGACCGCCAGCAAGCTGACGACCGCGTGCCGCTTTTTCACTTGCCCAAGCTCGCGAGAACGTCGCGCGCGCGCTCCATGCCGAGTTCGGGGCTCGAATAGACCGGTGCCGAGACCGCGCCTTCGGGCAAAGCGGCGACGACACGCGCCATCGACGCCTGGGCGAGGACGATCGCGTCCACGCCCTTCATGCCCTCGGTCAGCCCTTCGGCGACGATACGGTCGTGGGTCGCGCCGTCGCCCGCCATCACCGCGTCGAACGCGCCCTGGCAGAGATGCTCGACGATTTCGATCTCTTTGCCCTGCTCGGCAGCGACGCGGCGGACGAGCTCGGCGGTCGGTTCGAGGGTGGTCGACAAGGTCGCGACCACACCGATCCGCGTGCCGGTCGCGACGGCCTTTTCCGCCATCGCGCGATCGACGCGCAGCACCGGCTGGTCGTAGAGTTCGGCAGCCATCTCGACCGCGCGGCCGATCGACGAACAGGTCACCAATGCCGCATCGCAGCCCGCGTCGAATGCCGAGCCGACCAGCCGGATGACCTGGCGCATCGTCGCCTTCTGCAGGTGGCCCGCCGCGATCGTGTTCTTGATCGTGCTCTCGTCGACGAAGTGGAGCAGCCGGACATCGGGCATCACCCGCGCGGCGATCTCGTTGAACACGGGTGCCAGCATCGGCGAATTGTGGATGAGTCCTAGCGTGGCCACGGGTCGTTCCTCTCAGGGCTTATGTCGTGAAATCGTAGCGTCCGGCGCCGACCTCGAAGCGGGTCGCTGTGCCGTCATTGGTGAGTGCGCGGATCGCGGGATGCGCTTCGAGGGCTTGGCCGCCGGCGTGCCAATCGCCGGCGGGCAGTTCTACCTCGGCGGTCGTGTTGGCGGGGATCGACAAAGCGAACCGCGTCAGCCGCTCGCCATCGCCCTCCGTGCTCGTCTCGATCTGGCCGACCAGCGAGTCATAGCGCGCCGACACGCGGCCGATCTGCGGCAGCCACAAAGGCCGCGCGGCGATGCGGCGGAAACCCGGGGCAGCCGGTGCGATGCCGGCGAGGCGGCGGTAGAAGAACCCGACGATCGCCCCGAAAGCATAATGGTTGTAGCTGTTCATCGACAGGTCGCCGGTGTCGCCGTTCCACCGCTCCCACATCGTGGTTGCGCCCTTCTCCGGCATATAGCCCCAGCTTGGATAGCCGGTCTGGAGCAACAGCCCGGCGACTTCCCCGAGGCGGCCGGCATCGGCCAGCACATCGAGGATGTAGGGCGTGCCGAGGAAGCCAGTCGAAAGCTTCATCCCGCGCCGACGGATGTCGGCGGCCAGCACGCCCGCCGCCGCATCGCGCCGGTCGGCAGGCACTAAATCCATGAACAAGGCGAGCACCTGGCTGGCCTGGCTGCCATTGCCGGCCGTGCCGTCGGCGGCGACGAATTCGGCGGCGAATGCCTGGCCGATCGCCGCGCGAAGATCGCGGTAGCGTTCCGCGTCATCGGCGCGTCCAGTCGCATCGGCCATCTCGGCCATCAGCGCTGCCGACCATGCCCAATAGGCGGTCGCGCAGACCACGCGCGGTGTCGTCTCGTCGTCTGGCTTGATCGCATCGACCGACAGCCAATCGCCGAGGTCGAGCCCGCGATCGTTGCGCCAGACATGATCGGGATTGCCGCGCGCGACGAAGTCCATCCAGCCTTCCATCGCCGCCCAATTCTCGTCGATCACGGCGGTGTCGCCGTAACGTTGCCAGAGCTGCCAGGGCAGGATGATGCCCGCCTCGCTCCAGCCCGCGGTCACCACATCGGGGAAGGACAAAGGTTGCGGCACCACGATGGGATAGGCACCGTCGGGCCGCTGCGCCGCGCGTGCTTCGAGCAGAAAGCGGCGGATGAAGGGGTCGACCTCCATGTTGAATGCGGCGGCGTCGAGGAACACCTGGATGTCACCCATCCATCCCATCCGCTCGTCGCGCTGCGGGCAATCGGTCGGCACCGAGAAGAAGTTGGAGCGCTGGCTCCACAAGGCGTTCTGCCAGATCGTCTGCAGCAGTGGCGCGTCGGCGAAGGTCATCGTGCCGGTTTCGCGGCACGCGCTATGGACGACGACCCCCTCGATATCGTCCGCGTTCGGCACGCCGGGATAACCGGCGACCTCGACATAGCGAAAGCCGTGATAGGTGAAATGCGGCTCGAACACTTCCTCGCCCGAACCGGCGAGCGTGAAACTGTCGGCCGCCTTGGCGAGGCGGAGGTTGGACAGGTCGGCGGTGCCGTCGGGATTGAGCAGCTCAGCGAACTTGGCGGTGATCGTGGTGCCCGCAGGACCGGTCGCGCGAATGCGCACCCAGCCCGAGAAGTTCTGGCCGAAATCGAAGACGTAACGTCCCGGTTGCGGCCCGCTGATCGCGACAGCGTGACGCGTGCCGGCGACTTTCAGCGCAGGCGATGTCTGGGCGACGAGCCGAGCGTCGGGCGTTTCACCCACTTTCGCCTGGGCCCAGCCGCTGTCGTCGAACCCCGGCCGGTCCCACCCAGCACGCTCCAGCCGCGCATCATAGGTTTCGCCGTCATAGATTTCCGACTTGAGGATCGGCGAGGGCGCGATCCGCCAATCGGGTCCGGTGGCGATCCACTCGCTGCTGCCGTCGGCATAATCGAGCCGCAACTGCGCGCGCAGCCGGCGCGGCGCGGGGCCGAAGCCATAGCGCTCGATCCGCCAGCCGAACGGGCTGGCATACCAGCCGTCGCCGACCATCGCGGCGAGCGCGTTGGCGCCCGGCGTTACCAAGCCGGTCACGTCGTAACTTTGGTAGAGAAGATGGTCGCGCGCGACGGTCATTTCTGGTGCGAGCAGCGCATCCGACACGCGCTCGCCGTTGATCCGCATGTCATAGGCACCCAGCGCCGTTGCGTAGAGCCGCGCACTCGCGATCGGCCCCCGCGCGTCGAACTCCGTGCGCAGCAGCATCGCCGGCTCGGATGGTCGCGGATCGTTGTGGACATTCGCGCCGCTTGGCTGCGCGGTGCCCCAGTCCGAAATATCGGCAACGGCGCCGGTCCAATTGGCGGGCGGGCTCGGGCTCACCTTCCAGGCCGGTCCGCTGACGAGGCGCTCGACGCTGCCGTCGGCGCGATGCAGCCGGATCAACGCCGCGAAGGCGCCACCATCGACGGGGAAGAAGCCGGTCGTATCCGCCTCAACCAGCGCGCAGATGCTATTGCGGCCCGGCCGAACATCCCCGGCATAAGGTGCGAGCGTGCCCCAGAAGGGGAGGTAGGTGTCCCAGTCGAAATGCCGATCGAGCGGCGCCGCAGCGCCGTTGATCCAGACGCCGCGCAGATGATCCTTGCCGGCCAGCAATATCTCCGCACGGACCAGATCGTCCGGAGCATCGAAATCGAGACGGAAAGCATGGGGCCGGCCGTCGAGCGCCGTCTCGCTCCACACCCAGGCGAGCCCGGCTGCGCGATCGGCCGCGGCATTGTCGTCCTCGGCTTCGATCCACTCCGCTCGCCAGGAGTCCGACGCGGTCAGGCCGGTCTCGAACCAGGCCGGTGCAGAGCGCGCGATGGTGCCGGTATCGTCGGCCGCTTCGACCGACCACCAGATGCGCTGCGTCGGGGCGAGGGCAGGGCCGCCATAAGCGATATCGAACGTCGCATCGCCGGCAATCTCGCCGCTGTCCCATAGCAACGTGTCGCCATCGAGCGCTTCGGCACTGGCCGCCGCGCGCAGGCGATAGCTTGCCTGGCGCATGCCTAGCCGGTCGCTTTCGATCCGCCACGACAGACGCGGGCGCTCGACATCGGTGCCGAGCAGGTCGACCGTATATTCGGCGCGCAGGTCGACGATGCGCATGATCAGAGCGTCAGGCCGAGGCGGTAGAGCCGATTGGCGTTGCCCGCGAACAAGCCGCGGCGCTCGTCGTCGCTGAAATCGGCGACGATGGCATTGTAAGCATCGAGATGCTGATCGAACCCGCCAAACAATTTGTCGGTCGGGAAGTCGCTGGCGAACATCGCGCGATCGGTGCCGAACAGCTCGATCGTCTCGAGCACATAGCTGCGCATCTGCTCGATCGTCCACGGGCGGAAGGCGAAGCCGATGCCCGAGATCTTGACCGAGACATGCGGGATGGCGGCGAGCGCGCGCATCCCCGCACGCCATTCCTCGCGCCCGCTCTCGCCGACCATCATGCCGGCATGGTTGATCATCACCGGCACATCGGGATGCCGTTCGAGCAGCGGTGCGAGACCCGCAAACTGGCCAGGATAGGCCTGCAGATCGAAGCTCAATCCGTATTTGCCGAGCAACGCGAAACCCGCTGCCCAGGCTTCGTCGCCAGTCATGTCGCGCGGCGTATAGGTGCGCGCCGGATCGGGGTGCCAATTGACGATATGGCGGATGCCGCGCACCGACCGGCGCTCGGCATGGGCGGCGAGCAAGGCCTCGACCTCGGGATCGTTAAGCGCGGCGAAGGCGACGATCGCATTGGGCATGCCGCGCGCATCGGCCATCGCCTGCAGCCAGTCGCTTTCCTTCAGCGCATCCGCAGGATCGGCGCCGGCATCGACATGGACGATGCCCCGCACGTCCCAGCCGCGGGCGTCGGCAAGATAGTCGTCGAGCCCGTAATCCTTGGCGATCGGCTCGACGCTGCCGTTCGGCCCGTCCTCCGCGAACGGCGGCATCAGCCACGGATAGCGGATGTGGGACAGGTCCCACAGATGGACATGGGCGTCGACGAAGGGCAGCCGCTCGGTCATGTTAGAAGGTCGTGCGGCCGCCGGACGTGTCGAAAGTGGATGCGGTGGTGAAGCTGCATTCCTCGCTCGCCATGAAACAGACCATCGCGGCGGACTCGCTGACCTCGCCCAACCGACCCATCGGGATCTTCGAGCGCATGTAATCGACCTGGCTTGGGGGCAATTGCGCCAGGATCGGGCTTTCGAACGTCGCCGGCGTCAGCGCATTGGCGATCACGCCTTTCTCGGCGAGTTCCTTGCCGAGCGATTTGGTGAAGCCGATCACGCCCGCCTTGGACGCCGAATAGGCGCTGGCATTGGGATTGCCTTCCTTGCCCGCGACCGACGCGATGTTGACGATGCGGCCATAGCCGTTGGCCAGCATCAGCGGCACGACCGCCCGGTTGCAGTAGAACAGGCCGTTCAAATTGATGTCGATCACCCGCTGCCAGCTGTCGATCGGGAATTCGTGGACCGGAACAGTCGCGCCGGTAATGCCTGCGGAACAGACCAGCACGTCGACCTTGCCGAGCGCGGCGCCGCTGGCCTTGGCCGCGGCCTCGACCGCGGCGGGATCGGAGACGTCGAGCGCCTGGATGTCGGCGGCGCCGACCTCGTCCTTCGCGGCGGCCAGCGCGTCGGGATTGAGGTCCCACAACGCGACTGTGCCACCCTCTGCGACGATGCGTTTGGCGACGGCCTTGCCGAGGCCAGACGCGCCGCCGGTGACGATCGCTGCGCGCCCGGCGAAGCGACCCGCATAGACGCTCATTTGGCAGCGTCCCAGGCGACGAATTCCTGGCGCTGCTCTCCGAGCTTCTCGATACCGAGCTCGACCACGTCGCCGGCCTTGAGATACCAGGGCTCGGGCTTCTGGCCGAGACCGACGCCCGGCGGGGTGCCGGTGGTGATGACGTCGCCCGGCAGCAGGGTCATGAATTGCGAGCAATAGGCGACGATCTGCGCGACGGTGAAGATCATCGTCTTGCTGCTGCCGTTCTGCATCTTCCGGCCATTGACCGACAGCCACATCGCCAGGTTCTGCGGATCGCCCACTTCGTCGGCGGTGACCATCCATGGGCCGATCGGGCCGAAGGTCGGGAAGCCCTTGCCCTTGTCCCAAGTCAGGCCGCGCTCGATCTGCCAGTGACGCTCGGACACGTCGTTGATCACGCAATAGCCGGCGACATGGTCGAGGGCATTGGCTTCGTCGACATAGGAAGCGGCGGTGCCGATCACGACGCCGAGTTCGACTTCCCAGTCGGTTTTCTTCGAATCCTTCGGAATGGTGACGGGGTCGTTCGGCCCCTGGATGCAGCTCACCCACTTCTGGAACACGACCGGTTCCTCGGGCACCGGCAGGTTCGATTCCGCGGCATGGTCGGCGAAGTTCGTGCCGATCGCGATGAACTGGCGCGTGCCCGACACGCAGGCGCCGTAGCGGACGTCACCCTCGACCAGCGGCAGCGAGGCGAGATCGATCGCGGCGAGCTTGGCCAAGCCCTGCTTGCCCAGCTCGGCCGGACCGATGTCGGCGACATGGCCCGACAGGTCGCGGATGCGGCCATCGGCATCGATCAGGCCGGGCTTCTCGGCACCCGCGGCACCATAACGGCAGAGTTTCATGAATATTCCTCAGTTTGGATAGGGACGGTGGAGCGCGATATCGCGATTGAGCTCGACGCCAAAGCCCGGTTTGTCGAGTTCGCTCGCGCGGATCTTGCCGTTCACCGGGACAGGCTCGCCGAGCAATTGCGGCGCGAACATCGGCACGATTTCGGTGGGCCCGGGGTGCATCATCAGGAACTCGGCGAACGGCGAATTGTGCCGCGTGATCACGAAGTGATAGCTGTAGACCGACGATCCGTGCGGCACCATCATCACGCCGCGGCTGTCGGCGTAATTGGCGATCTTGATCAATTCGGTGACGCCGCCGCACCAGCCCACGTCGGGCTGGATGATATCGCAGCATTCCATGTCCATCAGCATGCGGAAGCCCCAGCGTGTCGCCTCATGCTCACCGGTGGTGACGAGCAGGCCCTTGGGCGCGTTCTTCTTCAACTGGGCATAGCCCCAATAATCGTCGGGGCTCAGCGCCTCTTCGATCCATTTGAGGCCGCATTCGTGCCAGGCGCGCTGCGCGAGCCGGGTCGCATAGTCGATGTCGAGGCTCATCCAGCAATCGTACATCAGCCAGAAATCGTCGCCGCACTTGCTGCGCATGTCGGCGAGCAGCGCGATGTTCTTCTCCATTCCTTCCAGCCCCTCGGCCGGACCGTGATGGAGCGGAAGCTTGCCGCCGATGAAGCCGAGCTCCTTGGCAATGTCGGGCCGCGAACCGGTAGCGTAGAATTGCAGTTCGTCGCGCACCGCGCCGCCCAGCATGTGATAGACGGGCTCGCCGCGCAGCTTGCCGAGCAGATCCCAGAGCGCGAGGTCGACGCCCGAAATGGCGTTCACCACCAGGCCCTTGCGCCCGTAATATTGGGTCGAGAAATACATCTGGTCCCAGATCTTCTCATATTCGGCCGGGCTGCGGCCGACCAGGAAACGCGACAAATGCTTCTCGACGATGAATGCGGCGGGCTCGCCACCGGTGGTCACCGCGAAACCGATCGTGCCGTCATCGGCCTCGAGCTCGACCACCAAAGTGCCGAGGACATTGATCCCGAAGCTCCGCCGCGACTGGCGATATTCGGGATAGCGCGCCATCGGCGTCGAGATATGGTCGTCGATCCAATGGCCGTCGCCCTGGTCGTGATAATCGGCGCCGCCGCCCCGGACGGTGAACGCGCGAACATGCTTGATCTTCGGCAGGCCCATCCGAATCCTTCCCCCATAACGCCCTTGGCGGCATCGCTCGTCTGGATTGTATAATATGACTATTAAAGTCAACCGCTCTTAGGGGTCTCGCGGGCAGCAAGTTGCGGCGGAACGGGGCCGCCGGTGGCCCAGTCGAGCAGCTCGATGGTGTGGACGACCGGAATGCCGAGGCGCGGTGCGAGCTGCATCGCACAGCCGATATTGCCGGTGGCGATGACGTCGGCGTCGAGCCGGGCGAGATTGGCCGCCTTGCGGTCGCCGAGCTTGCCGGCGATTTCGGGCTGGAGGATGTTGTAGGTGCCCGCCGACCCGCAGCAGAGATGCGCCTCGATCGGCGTGCGCACGACATAGCCCGCGCCGGCCAGCAATCGCTTCGGTGCGTCGGTCACTTTCTGCCCATGCTGCAGCGAACAAGCGGCGTGATAGGCGACCGTCAGGCCGCGACCGTCGCCCAGGGGCAAATCGGCGTCGATCAGCACTTCGCTGATGTCGCGCGCGAGTTCGGAAACCCGGGCCGCCTTGTCGGCATAGTCGGGATCGTTCCGGAGCATGAACCCATAGTCCTTGATCGTCGTGCCGCATCCCGATGCAGTGACGACGATCGCCGCAAGTCCGCCCGTTTCGATCTCGCGAGTCCAGGCATCGACATTGCGGCGGGCGGCCGCGAGGCTATCCGCCTCGCGGCCCATATGGTGCACCAACGCACCGCAGCATTGCTCGCCGGGAGTCAGCACGACATCGTAGCCCGCGCGATCGAGCAGGCGGATTGCCGCGGCGCGGAATTCGGGGCGCAGCACCGGCTCGGCGCATCCCTGCAGCAGCGCGATGCGCGGGCGCGTCGTGGCAGCCGGAACGCGTTTCTCCGGCGCGGCTGGAATTCGCCGTGGTGCCAGCGCGAGCATTGCCGCGAGGGGGCGCAGTGCGCCAACCTTGGCGAACAGCGGCGCCAGCGGTCGACCGACCTGCGCCAGCCGCAAGGCAGTCCGGAATCGGGCAGGATAGGGGAGTATCCAAGCTAAAATGCTGCGCAGCATTCGCTCGTGCCACGGGCGCTTGTAGCTCTCGTTGATATAGGCCCGGGCATGGTCGACCAGGTGCATATAGTTCACGCCCGACGGGCAGGTCGTCATGCATGACAGGCAGGACAGGCAGCGGTCGACATGCTTGACGACTTCGGCGCTCGGCGCGCGTTCGTTCTCGAGCATGTCCTTGATCATGTAGATCCGCCCGCGCGGGCTATCGAGCTCGTCGCCCAGCAGGACATAGGTCGGGCAGGTCGCGGTGCAGAAGCCGCAATGAACGCATTTGCGGATCACCCCTTCGGACGATGCCATTGCCGGATCGGCCAATTGCTTGGGGGAGAATTGCGTCTGCACCTAGAAGCGCCCAGTTTCGAACACGCCGGCCGGATCGAAGGCGCGGCGCACGCGCTCCTCCAGCGCGGCGAGCGCCTTGGGTTGCGGATGGAGCGCCGGCACGACAGCCCGCATTTCGGCATCCGCGCGCGCGAGCATGGCGTGTCCACCCGCCTGCGTCGCGGCGGCGCGGATCGCCTGGGGATCGTCTGCGCTCGCCAGCCACAGCAGGCCACCGGCCCAGTCGAGCAGCCAGGCGCCGTTGGTCGCGGTGATCACGTTCGGCATCTGCGCTGCGGGGGCGATGATCCGCCACAGTGGCACGCTCGCCGGCAATGGTGCCGCGGTGGCGATCGCGGGCCAGAGGCGCGCGGCCTCTTCGTCGGCGAGCGGCGCGATGCCGTCGACCAGCCGTGTGAGGATCGCCGCGCGCGCCTCGACCGAGCTTGGGAAACCGTCGAGGCGGATCGCGGTGAGCGGGGCGCCGTTCCAGTCCTGCAGATGCGCCGCAGCGGATACCTCGGCCGCCGATCCCATCGCTCGCGCCATCGCCGAGATCGCGGCGGCGGGATCCAGCCCGGCAACCCCGAGCGTCAACCGCAGGCGCGGCGCGGGCAGAACCTTGAGAGTCAGTTCGGTGATCGCCGCAAGCCGGCCCCAGCTTCCGGTGATCAGCTTGGGCAGATCGTAACCGGTGACGTTCTTGACGACCTTCGCGCCCGCGACGAAGCGCTCGCCGCGTCCCGACACGCCGACGAAGCCGAGTAAGTGATCGCGCGCTGCGCCGCGGCTGACGCGGGTCGGACCGGCTACACCGGCCGCGACGATCCCGCCGATCGTCGCCTCGCCAACCGCGCGGCCGAATATCGCGCCGTGATCGAACGGATCGAACGCCAGCATCTGCCCCTTGTCGGCGACCAGGGCTTGAACCTCGGCAAGCGGCGTTCCCGCCTTCACCGTCAGCACCAGTTCCGGCGGGTCATAATCGACCACGCCCGAAAAGCCGCGCATGTCGACGATCCGGACGTCGGGAGTCGGTGCGCCGATCGCATCCTTGCTGCCGCCACCGCGCAGCCGCAGCCGCGTCCCGTCGCGCGCCGCCTCGGCGACGATCGTCGCAAGCGCATCGGCGCTGTCAGGACGGATCGCGTCTGCCATGGTCAGAAGCGCGGCAAATCGGGGAACGGCAGCGCGCCGCGATGGACGTGCATGCTGCCGAGTTCGGCGCAGCGGTGCAGCACGGGGAACATCTTGCCGGGATTGAGCAGCAAGTCGGGGTCGAACGCGCATTTGATCCGCTGTTGATGCGCAAGGTCGGTTTCGGTGAACATCACCGGCATCAGGTCGCGCTTCTCGACCCCGACGCCATGTTCGCCGGTCAGCACGCCGCCGACTTCGACGCACAATCGCAGGATGTCGGCGCCGAATGCCTCGGCCTGTTCGAGCTCGCCGGGCTTGTTGGCGTCGTAGAGGATCAGCGGGTGCAGATTGCCGTCGCCGGCATGGAACACGTTGATCACGCCCAGGCCATATTGCTCGGACAGCGTGCTCATCCGCGTCAGCACGTCGGGTAATCGGCGGCGCGGGATCGTCCCGTCCATGCAGAGATAATCGGGCGCCAACCGGCCCGCGGCGGGGAAAGCGGCCTTGCGTCCCGCCCAGAAGGCGACGCGCTCGTCATCGTCGGTCGAGATGCGGATCGATACCGCGCCATTGGCGCGCGCGATCGCCTCGACTTCCTCGAGCAAATGGCTGCATTCGGCGGCGGGGCCATCGAGCTCGACGATCAGCAGCGCTTCGACGTCGAGCGGATAGCCGACCTGGACGAACGCCTCGGCGGCATGGACCGCGGGCTTGTCCATCATTTCCATCCCGGCCGGGATGATCCCCGCTGCGATCACATCGGCGACGCAGCGTCCGGCGCCCTCGACCTCGGGAAATCCGATCAGCAACGCGCGCGCCGTTTCGGGCCGGGGCAGGATGCGGACCGTCACTTCCGTCACCACGCCGAGCAGCCCTTCCGACCCGACGATCACCCCGAGCAGATCGAGCCCCGCCGGCTCCAGCCCGCGTCCGCCGATCCGCAATACTTCGCCTTCGATCGTGACGAATTCGACGCCGAGCACGTTGTTGGTGGTCAGGCCGTATTTCAGGCAATGCACGCCGCCCGAATTCTCCGCGACATTGCCGCCGATCGTGCAGGCGATCTGGCTCGACGGATCGGGCGCGTAGTAAAAACCCTCGTCCTCGACCGCGCGGGTGATCGCCAGGTTGGTCACACCCGGCTGCACCACTACCAAACGGTCGGCATAGTCGATGTCGAGGATACGGTTGAACCGGGCCATGCCGAGCAGCACGCCGTCGGCCAGCGGCAGCGCGCCGCCCGACAGCGAGGTGCCCGCGCCGCGCGGCACGACCTTGACGCGATTGGCGTGACACCAGCGCAGGATCGCGGCGACCTGCTCGGTCGTCTCGGGCAACACCACGACCATCGGCGGCTGGCGATAGGCGGTCAGCGCGTCGGATTCGTAGGGACGCAGTTCGTCTGCCTTGTCGATCACCCCTTCGCCCGCCACGATCGCCCGCATCGCGGCGACGATCTCCCCCCGGCGCGCGAGCACCGCTTCGTCGGGGGCGGGCATGCAGATGGTCACGGCAGTGTTATTGCAGGTTCACGTACATGCCGCCATCGACCAGCAGCGCGGCCCCGGTGACATAGGCGGCCATGTCGGACGCCAGGAACACGATCGGCCCGGCCAGATCCTCGGGCATGCCGAGCCGGCCGAGCGGCGTGCGCGCTTCCATGTATTTGCGCTTTTCCGCGTCGGCGAGGTCGTCCTTGTTGATCTCGGTCAGGATCGTGCCCGGCAGCACCGAATTGCAGCGGATGCCATGCTTGCCGAGCGCGATCGCGGCGGATTGCATCAACGAATGCACGCCGGCCTTGGTCGGGGTGTAATGCGTCTGGAATTCGCCGCCGACCAACGCCGAGATCGACGACACCGCGACGATCGCGCCGCCATCGCCTTGTTTCACCATCTGGTTGGCGGCCGCCTGGACCATGAAATAGGCGCCATGCAGATTGACGCGGAAGGTGCGCTCGACCGTCTCGACCGGCATATCGAGAAAGGCGTGGAACGGGCAGATGCCGGCGTTCGACACCATCACGTCGACCCGGCCGAACTCGGCGACCGCGCGGGCGACGAAATCGGTCGCGGTCTCGGGCAGCGCGACGTCGCCCTTGATCGCAATGCCGCGCTGCCCGAGTGCTTCGATCTCGGCGATGCAGGACTGCGCCTTGTCGTCGCTCGACGCATAGTTGATCGCGACGTTCGCGCCATGCTGCGCAGCACCGATCGCCGCGGCGCGGCCGATGCCGGTCGATCCACCAGTGACCAGCACCGTCTTTCCCTCGAGAAGCTTCATCTGTTTCCTCGTTATTTGATGGGCTCGGCCAGGATCGACCGGTCGATCGCGTCGATCCGGTTGACCCCGGTCAAGGTCATCGCGACCGTCATTTCCTTGGCGATCAATTCCAGCAATTTGGCGACGCCGGCCTCGCCTTGCGCCGCTAGCGCATAGACCCAGGCCCGCCCGAGCAGCACGCCTTTGGCACCGAGCGCGAGCATCCGCACGACGTCGAGCCCGTTGCGCACGCCGCCATCGGCCAGCACGGTCAGCGAGTCACCGACTGCGTCGGCGATTGCGGGCAAAGCGCGCGCGCTCGACAGCACGCCGTCGAGCTGGCGGCCGCCATGATTGGAGACGACGATGCCGTTGGCGCCGATCGCCGCCGCCTCGCGTGCGTCCTCGGGGTCGAGGATGCCCTTGATGATCAGCGGACCGTCCCATTCGGCGCGGATCCAGTCGAGGTCGCGCCATTGGATCGACGGATCGAAATTGGCGCCGAGCCAGCCCATATAATCGTTGAGCCCGCTATCCTTGCCCAGCACGGGCAGCAGATTGCCCAGCGTGTGCGGCCGCCCCCGCAAACCGACGTCCCAGGACCAGGCCGGCTTGCCCATCGCTTGCAGCATGCGGCGCAGCGGCGCGTTGGGTCCCGACATCCCCGAATGCGCGTCGCGATAGCGCGCCCCCGGCACCGGCATGTCGACGGTGAAGACCATCGCGCTTGCGCCGGCAGCCTTTGCCCGCGCGATCAGGTCTTTCATGAAGGCGCGGTCGCGGATCACATAGAGCTGGAACCAGAACGGATCGGCGACCCGCGCTACCTCCTCGATCGAGCAGATCGATACGGTCGACAGGCAAGCCGGGATGCCCGCCGTTTTTGCTGCGCGCGCTGCCTGAATCTCGCCGCGCCGCGCATACATCCCACTGATCCCGACCGGTCCCAAGGCGACCGGCAGGCCGACCTGCCGGCCGAACAGGCTGGTACTCAGGTCGATCGTCGCGACGTCCTTGAGCACGCGCTGGCGCAAAGCGATCCCAGCGAGATCCTCGACATTGCGGCGCAGCGTCACCTCGGCATAGGCGCCGCCATCGGCATAATCGAACAGGAAGCGCGGCAAGCGTCGCCGCGCCGCTTCCCGGAAATCGCTGGCCGAAGAAATAATCATATTATTTCCCTAACGGCGATATGCGGCCTCGTCACCCCTCAATAAGAGGTGAACAACGCCTCGCGCGCAAGTTTGAGCGCGGTCACCGCGTCATGCTCGTCCTGCGCCTTCTGCATCGCCGCGAAATCCAGTTTGTCGAGCGCGCGCTCGACGATCTTGAGGAAGTCGATCGCGGTATTGGCGACGGCGACGCAATCCTCGCGGAACGGGAATTGGTCGAGCTGCCACACGCCTTCCCACTTGTTCTTGCGCAGCGTGTAGAAAAATTCGAACAGCTCGATTGGATGGACCGATCCGGCGATAAGATCGTCGTCCCAGCTGCGGAAATTGTCGTTGACGTCCATGCCGAACAGCCGGCCGTGATCAATCGCGAGTTGCGCTGCGTCGGCGGGGCTTTCGCCGCCGTAAAGCGAATGGCCGAAATCGAGCAGGATGCCGACATTGGGCACGCCCATCTTCTCGATTCCGAGCAAGGTGCGGGCGACGCTGTCATAGCTCATGTGAACGCGGGGCTCGCGCGGCTTGTATTCGATCACGAACTTGAGGTCGGGATTCTGCGAAGCGAGCTCGCCGATGCCCTCAATGCTGTGCCGCCACAGCTGCCTGTGGTCGACCTGGAACGGATAGTCCCAGCCGTCCTGGCCGGGCCAGAGCTTGACGTAATCGGCGCCGAAGCGGCGGACGACATTGGCGGCGTCGTTGACCATCTCGTTGGCCAGCTTGCGCACGCCCGGATCGGGGTTGGTGAAGGCGCCCTTGGCGAACTGGCGCGTGTAGATTTCCGGAGTGATGCCGATCACCGAGAGATTGTTGCGTTTGAGCGCTTCCTCGACCTTGTCGAACGAGGTTTCGCCGCCGGGAAAGGGGTAGTTGATGTCGACCACCGACAGGTCGTCGACCTGGCCGGCGAGATCGATCATCTCGATCAGCGTGCGGGGTGGACCGTAGCCGTCGGTCGCGTAGCGGTCGACATAGGTCGCGAAATGCCAGATGCCGGCGCCGTACCGTTGCTTGCTCACGTTCGATCCTCACCCAATTGTTTCGAAAACTTACGAAAATAGCGTACCCGAAAGTTCAGGCCACGATCACCTCTACGCCAATGCCTTCGATTGCCGCGCGGTCCTCGTCGCGGATCGCGTCGTCGGTCACGAGCGTGCGGACCAGCTCCAGCCCACCCAAAGACGTGAACGAGCGCTGCCCGATCTTGCTCGAATCGGCGACCAGGATGACGGTCTGCGCCGCGCCGATCATCGCGCGCTTCACCGCGATGTCGGACATCGCCGGATAGGTCAGCCCCGCCTCGAGATCGATCGCGGCGGTGGCCAGGAACAGTTTCTGCACGAACAGTCCGCGGAAATAGTCGGCCGACCGTTCGCCCGACAGCGACAGGGTAGGGGCCTTGAAATGCCCCCCGGTCATATGGACCTCGAACCCCGGCTCGGCGCCCAGCATCAGCGCGATGTTGAGCGCGTTGGTGATCACGGTCATGTCGCGCTTGCCGATCAATTGCGCGGCGACCTCCGTCGTGGTCGATCCCGAATCGAGGATCACCGTCTCGCCGTCGCTCGCGAGAGCGGCTGCAGCGCGGCCGATCCGGCGCTTGGCATCCATGTTCTCGAGATGCTGGAGCGCCATCGAGCGCACCTGCTGCGTCACCGACTTGAGAAAGGCGCCGCCATGTTCGCGCACGATATGGCCGTCGGCCTCGAGCTTCTCGAGATCCTGGCGCATCGTCACCTCGGACACTTCGAACGCTTCGGCCAGCGTGCGTACCCGCGCGCTGCCTTCCTCCTGCAGCCAGTCGAGGATCCGGGCGCGCCGCGCCTCGCCGAGCAATCGCGACCGCGAGCCCCCGCTCATCGGCCGGTCTCCCTTGCGGTCATCGGGCTCGACACCCGACGCTGCCTTATCGGCATAGCTCTCCATCGTCTTCTGGCTGTCCGTTTCCAGTTTCGAGTTCGATAGGTTGAGTTTTTGCTTTTTGTCAATCTTTTCGCCTTTTGGCGGTCAAAACGAAAGCAAACGTAAGCAAATGGCTTGTGTTCGGATATAATCACACTTATAGCCCTTCGCAGGAGAGGTTAATCAATGGACCATCAGGCGCTTCGGTCTTCCGATGCGAACGCTCATACGCTGGAAGAGCGCGCCGCGCACGTCCGTGCGCGTGCCAATTGGATGCGTCAGCGGCTGCTCAAGATGATCGTCGATGCCGGCCAGGGCCATCCCGGCGGCGACCTCTCGGCGAGCGACATCGTCGCGTGCCTCTATTTCGATATTCTGCGCATCGACAGCACCAATCCCGCCGCGCCCGACCGCGACCGGTTCATCCTGTCCAAGGGGCATTGCACCGGTGCGCTCTATACAGCGCTGGCAGGCGCGGGGTTCTTTCCCGAGGCCGAGCTCGATACCTATCTCAAGCCCGAATCGCGGCTCAACGGCCATCCCAATCGCGTCTATCTGCCGGGCGTCGAAACCAATACCGGGCCGCTCGGCCACGGTTTTCCGGTCGGCGTCGGCGTGGCGGTGGCGGGGCAGATCGATGGCGCCGGCTATCGCGTGTTCGTGTTGACCGGCGACGGCGAACTGCAGGAAGGCAGCATGTGGGAAGCGGCGATGTTCGCGGGCCACCGCAAGCTCGGCAACCTCACCGTGATCGTTGACCGCAACCGCCTGCAACAGGGTGCGCGGACCGAAGAGACCAACGCGCTCGAGCCGCTTGCCGACAAATGGCGCGCCTTCGGCTGGGACGTGGTAGAGATCGATGGGCATGACGTGATCGCCCTGCTCAAGGCGTTCGACGACGCCGCGCAGCCGCGCGACAAGCCGCGCGTGCTGATCGCCAATACGTTCAAGGGCAACGGCGTCAGCTACATGCGCGACCAGGCCGGCTGGCACCATGGCGTCCCCAATGCGGACCAGCTTGCCCAGGCGATCGCCGAGCTCGAAGCGGAGAAGAGCGAGTGAACGCCCCGGCCAATCTTCCCGGCATGTTCGACTGCCGCGATGCCTTTGTCGGCGCGCTCGAGGAGCTCGCCGTCGCCGACGATCGCATCGTCGCGGTCTGCAACGATTCGGTCGGTTCGTCCAAGCTCGGCAAGTTCCGCGACCGCTTCCCCGATCGGCTGGTCAATGTCGGCATCGCCGAGCAGAACATGGTCGGGGTCGGCGCCGGCCTGGCGAATGGCGGCAAGGTGCCGTTCGTCAGTGGCGCGGCCTGCTTCCTGACCGCGCGCGCGATGGAGCAGATCAAGGTCGACTGCGCCTATAGTCAGGCGAACGTGAAGCTCTGCGGCATTTCGAGCGGCGTCGCTTATGGCGAGCTCGGCGCGACGCATCACAGCATCGAGGATATTGCCTGGCTGCGCGCGATCGACAAACTGACCGTGATCGTGCCGTCCGATCCGTGGGAAACGGCGGAAGCGGTCAAGGCCGCGGCGGCGCATGACGGCCCCGTCTTCATTCGCATCAGCCGCATGCCGGTCCCGGCAATTGAGCGGCCGACCGGCGCGAGCTTCACGATCGGCAAGGCCGAGACGCTGCGCGAGGGTAGCGACGTCGCTATCATCGTCAACGGCACCCTGGTCTATCGAGCGCTCGACGCCGCGACCGCGCTCGCAGCGCAGGGGATCGCCGCGCGCGTGATCAACATGGCGACCGTCTCGCCGCTCGACACCGGCGCGATCGCCGCCGCGGCCGCAACCGGTGCGATCGTCACCGCGGAAGAGGGCCTCGCGCGCGGTGGTTTGGGCGGTGCAGTCGCCGAATATTGTGCGCAGCATCGGCCGGTGCCGATGCGGATGCTCGGCTTTCAGGGCTTCGCGCCGACCGGATCGGCGAGCTGGCTGATGGACCATGCCGGTCTCAATGCCGCCGGTATCGTCGCCGCCGCGCAAGAGCTGGTCGCCGGGAAAAGCTGATGGACGATCGGCTCATCCTCGCGATCGACCAGGGCACGACCAACACCAAGGCGCTGCTCGTCGCGCCCGACGGTTCGGTGCGCCTGTCGCGGTCGCGGGCGATGCGCGTCGATTATCCGCAGTCAGGCTGGGCCGAGCAATCGGCATCGGACATCTGGGAAGGTGTTGCCGCGTTGATCGCCGAGCTGGCGGCCGCGGTCGATCCGGCTGCGATTGCTGCCGTCGCGATCTCCAACCAGCGCGAAACGACCGTGCTGTGGGACGCCGAGACTGGCCGTCCCGTCGGTCCCGCGGTGATCTGGCAATGCCGCCGCTCGGCCGATCGCTGCGCTGCGTTGCGCGCGGCGGGGCATGAGGCGGAGATCGTCGCGCGCAGCGGGCTGGGGATCGATCCCCTGTTCCCCGCCGCCAAGATCGCCTGGCTGCTCGACACGATCCCCGATGCGCGCGTGCGGGCCGAGCGCGGCGACCTGCGTTGCGGCACGGTCGACAGCTGGCTGTTGTGGAACCTGACCGGCGGCGCGGTGCACGCGACCGACCATAGCAACGCCTCGCGCACCCAACTCTTCAACATCGACACGCTCGACTGGGATGCCGACCTCGCCCGTTTGTTCGACGTGCCCCTCGGCCTGTTGCCCAGGGTGATGCCGTCCGACAGCCGGTTCGGCACCGTCGCCGCGGGGCTGACTGCGCTGCGCGACGGTACGCCGATCCTGGCGGTGATGGGCGACAGCCATGCGGCCCTGTTCGAGCACAGCGCCGACGGATCGCCGCGGGTCAAGGTGACGATCGGCACCGGCAGCTCGCTGATGGCAGCGACCGGGGAGCGGGTGCGCTCGACGCATGGCCTGTCGAGCACGATCGCGTGGAGCCGGGGTGATCGCGTCCAATATGCGCTCGAGGGCAACATCCTGGTCTCGGGCCACGCGGCCGCTTTCGCCACCACGATGCTTGGCCTGCCCGACGAGGCGGC
The DNA here is from genome assembly GCF_056401155.1 of Sphingomonas sp. P4_G2. Classification (NCBI taxonomy): domain Bacteria; kingdom Pseudomonadati; phylum Pseudomonadota; class Alphaproteobacteria; order Sphingomonadales; family Sphingomonadaceae; genus Sphingomonas; species Sphingomonas sp. P4_G2. Next base: position 267,073 of record NZ_JBFUJY010000005.1, read on the forward strand.
GCTGACCGCGCTGGCGCAGAGCGTCGAGGACAGTGGCGGTGTGGTCTTCGTGCCCGCGCTGGCTGGCCTTGGCGCGCCGCATTGGTGCAGCGACGCGCGTGGTACGATCTCGGGTCTCTCCTTGGCGACGCAGCCGGCGCATATCGCGCGCGCGACGCTGGAGGCGATCGCGCTCCAGATCGGCGACGTCATGGCGGCGCTCGACGCGGATCTCGGTACCGCGATCGCCGAACTGTCGATCGACGGCGGCGCCGCGCGCAACGCGCTGCTGATGCAATTGCTCGCCGATCTGACCGGCCGGCGCATCATCCGATCCACCATTCCCGAAGCGAGCGCCCTCGGCGTGGCGCGGCTGGCGGCGGGCGGGCTCGGCATGAAGCTGCCGGCAAGCGACGAGGAACAGAAGGAATTTTTCGATCCGGCGATGCCGGCGGCGCAGCGCGAAAGCCTGCTTGCCCGCTGGCATGCGGCAGTGGCCGGCGCGGTGCGCACGGCCGGATCGAGCGAGACATAACGCCGGGCGCAGATCCGGGAAGCTGACGTGATTGCGAAGAATAAGTCGAAAATAGGGAGTGGGACGATGAAGGTATATCTGAAGAAACCAGGATTCGAACGGCGTGCCGCGCATGCCGCATTGCTTGCCGGTGCGAGCCTGATGACGATGATCGCGGTCCCGGCATTCGCCCAGGACACTCCGGCGCCCGCGCCGACCGCGGACGTTCCCCAGGATAGTACGGCGCCGCAGGGCGAGATCGTCGTCACCGGCAGCCGCATCAAGAGCCCGACGCTGACCTCGCCGTCGCCGCTTCAGGTGATCACCAGCGAAGATCTGCAGAAGCAGGGCACGACCAACGTCCAGGATATCCTGCAGATCAATCCGGCGGTCGGCATTCCGGGCAAGAGCCGTAACACGACCGGCAACGATACCGATCCCGGCCTTGCAACCATCAACCTTCGCAATCTCGGCCCCGATCGCACCCTGGTCCTGATCGATGGCCGGCGCACCGTCGCGGGCGTGCCCGGCACGGCGCAGGTCGACGTGTCGATGATCCCACCGTCCTTCGTCGATCGCGTCGACGTGCTGACCGGCGGCGCCTCGGCGGTGTATGGATCGGACGCGATCGCCGGTGTGGTGAACTTCATTTACAAGAAGAAGTTCGAGGGCATCCAGCTCAACGTGCAGGACGGCATCTCGCAAAAGGGCGACAATCACGAGCTCGACGCCAACGTCACGTTCGGATCCAATTTCGCCGGCGATCGCGGCAATGTGATGGCCTATGTCGGCTGGAACCAGGCAAGCGCGGTTTTTGCCGCCGATCGCGACTTCAGCCGTCTCTCGGCGCTGAGCCTGGGCACGACCGAACGCGTCGCCGGCAAGTCGGATCTCAACCTCAAGGCGGCACAGGACCTCTTCAAACGTGCCTATGTGCCGTCGAGCGTCGGCCCGGGCGGCGCCTTCGTGATCGGCAGTAAGTCGAATCAGATCATCAGTCCCGACGGCTCGTTCCACACCTATGTCCCGGCGACCGACGGCTTCAACGCCGCCCAATACGGCCAGATCGCGCCACCGTCGAAGCGATTGACCTTCGCTCAGCGCACCAATTTCGATGTGACCGACAAGGTCAACGTTTTCCTCGAGACGACCTATGTGAACGTGCGCACAAATGGCGAGCGCGAAGCGTCGCCAATGCGCACCGACAGCGCACTCGGTGCGTTCACGGGCACCGGCGGTTTCTATCCGATCCAATATGCGGTGACCAATCCAACCACCGGCGCGACGGTGATCGTCAACAACCCGCTGGTGCCGACCGCCGTCTTCAATGCCGCGACCGACCGCTCGACCAACGATGCGATCGGGTCGAAAGACCTGAGCATGCTGATCCGCACCACCGCGTTCGGATCACGCAAGACACCGACCGAGCGCGACAATTTCCGGATCGCCGCCGGCGGATCCTGGGACATTGGCGGTAGCTGGAGCCTCGATGGCTATTACCAGTACAGCTATACCAAGCAGCACCAGGAAATGACCGGGCTGGCGAACCTCTACAACCTCGCCAACGCGCTCCAGGTCATGCCGGACATCTTCGACTACAATAAGAACGGCGACCTCACCGAAGCGGTCTGCGTCGACGCCAATGCGCGAGCGGCTGGTTGCGTGCCGGTCAATATCTACGGCCTGAACCCGGATGGCTCGTCGAAGATTTCGGCTGCCGCGGCGAAATACCTGCAGACCAACCTCATCCGCGACTCCAAGCAGGAAATGCAGGTCGCATCGCTCAACCTAGGCGGCAATCTGTTCAAGCTGCCTTATGGTCCACTCCAGATCTCGGTCGGTGCCGAATATCGCACCGAGTCCAGCCGCGACATCTTCGACCCGCTGAGCAACCAGGCGAAGAACGGTTACGTCCAGTTGTTGAACACGCAGGGTTCGTTCAACGTCAAGGAAGCCTATGGCGAAGTGGTCGCGCCGATCCTGGCGGACCTCCCGTTCTTCAAGGCACTGACCCTGCGCGGCGCCTATCGCCTGTCGGACTATTCGACCGTCGGCAGCTTCTCGGCCTGGAACATCGGGGGTGAATGGGCGCCGACCTCGGATATCCGGTTCCGCGCGGTCTATGCGCACGCCGTCCGCGCGCCGAATATCGGCGAGCTGTTCTCGGCCGCGTCGTCGGGCATCACCTCGATCACCGATCCCTGTCAGGGCATTACCCTGACCTCGACCGGTTCTACGGCGGCCAACTGCCTCGCCGTGCCGTCGGTCGTCGCGAACATCAACGCCAACGGCAAGTTCACGCTGACGCCGTCGGACCAGAGCGGTGTCGGCAGCGTGTCGGGCGCCAACCCCAACATCAAGCAGGAAACCGGCAAGACCTTCACCGCGGGCGTGGTGATCAATCCGCGGTCGATCGATGCGCTTCGCAACCTGACCTTCACGGCTGACTATTTCGACATCCAGCTGCAGGGCGCGATCAGCCGCCTGTCGACCACGACCATCCTCAACAAATGCTATGTGCAGGGTATTTCGGACTTCTGCCAGTTCATCACCCGGCGCGATCAACCATCGGGCGCGTTCAGCATCGGGTCGGTCCAGCAGATCTTCACGACGTTGGTCAACAGCGGCGGCGCGTTCACGCGCGGCCTCGACTTCACGCTGAACTATCGTCAGGCGGTGTTTGGCGGGACCGCCACGTTCGAGGGCAGCTGGACCCATCTGCTCAAGAACGGTGTCGTTCCGCTCCAGGGCGACAAATACGACAACACGATGGGCGAGTTCGGCAACCCGCGGGACAAGGCCGTGCTGACCCTCGACTGGTCGAGCGATACGTTCGGGGTGACGGTCACCAACCAGTATATCGGCAAGCAGATGCTGGATTATGAGAACTTCCAGACGACCTATGTGCTGGCCGATGGATCGCTGCCGCCCAAGAGCTTGTTCACGCTCGGCGCGAGGGTCTACACCGATGTTCAGGTCCGCTTCGACGTCAAGAAGAACTGGCAGTTCTACCTCGGCGCGAAGAATGCCTTCGATGTGAAGATGCCGCCGCTTTACGGCAGTGTCGGCAACTTCAACCCGTCGACCATGTTTGATCCGATCGGCCGCCGTTTCTACGCCGGTTTCCGCATCAAGATGTAACCTCGCGACCCGTTTCCTCCCCTGGGCGGGAGAGTGGCCTCGGCCGCTCTCCCGTCTTTTTTGTGTGCGGAGCCCGGCGGTTGCTTTGACCTGGATCGTCGGCGGCTTGCGCACCAATTGGTCGTTCGACCATCGACATCAAAATCCCGGAGTAGCCTTACCTTCGGGCCGCGGCCAATGTGCAAGGCACGTTGTCGAAGTCTCACCCGTCCGCTAGGTAGCGCTATCATAACTGGAAAAATCGTGGAGTGGTGATGCGAACGGTAGCAACTCTGTTGCGTGTCGGATCGGTTCTGATCGGGCTAACCCTGATGGCGTCCCAAGCTCAGGCAAGGGAATGGCCTGGCGGCCGGCGGGCCGCGGTGGTGCTGACCTACGACGATGCCTTACCCTCGGACCTCGACATCGCGATCCCCGCGCTCGATGCGGCCGGCTTGAAAGGGACATTTTTCCTGATCGGCAACGCTTTGGTGCCGGAACAGATCGAGCGCTGGCGGGCAGCGGCGGCCGAAGGCCACGAGCTCGGCAACCACACCGTTCGTCACGCCTGTCCGCAGGCCAATTATCCGCCGGCGAGGAAGCTCGACACCAGTGAAGCTTACGATGTCCCAATGATGCTTGCCGAAATCCGCACGATGAACACCATGCTGACGGCGATCGACGGGAAGGTGCAGCACAGCTTTGCCACGCCGTGCGGTCAACATCTGGCCGGTGGTGTGGACTATCTCCCTGCGCTGCGCACCAGTGGGCTGGTGCGCTATACCCGCAGCGCCGGCTGGCCGGGCGGCAAGGTGCTGGATCCGATGGATGTGCCGTGCCGTTGGTTCGACGAAAAGGCCACGGGCGCCGATATGATCGCGGCGGTCGAAACTGCCAAAAAGTCCGGCGACCTGTTGGTTGTCGGCTTTCACGGAGTCGGCGGCGACTATTTGAAGGTGTCCGCCGAGGCGCACGCGCAACTCCTCGCTTATCTCAAGGACCATGCCGACACCATTTGGGTGGCGCCGTTTTCGACCGTGATGGATTACGTCGCCAGCCACCCGGAAAATTAGGGCGGCCGGTCATTATCACGCTAGCCGCCGCGTGACCCCATCATACCTTCCGATCAAGCGGCGCGGGGAGGCGATCAAACCAAATCCCCGCCGCAACCGAACGGCTGGGCTGGGGAATCCACCCGCTATTTCTTCCAGGCGGTGATCCGCACCTCGGCGCCCTCGTCGAGCGTTGTTGAGACCCCATAAGCGATGATGCCGGCGCCCTCGATCCGGATGCGCTGACCGAGATCGTCCTGGCCCTCATTGCCGCGCGAACTGGTGACGGAGACCAGCCGCGACTGGATCGGGTAGCTCTTGTCGCCGATCCGGATCGCGTCGAACGAGAAGCTCAATATGTCGTGGTCGGCGCGATCAACCACCCCTTCGACTTTGGCGCCGCGCAACTCGCGCGGATCGATCAGCTCGCCGGTGACCGGCTCGCCGACTTTGCTGGTCGCCGCGCTCATCGAGCTCGTCATCTTGACCAACATCGAGCTGTTCGCGTCCGAGAGTATTGCCGCTCCCTCTTTCTCCCGCCCGCTTTCCTGGGCCGAAGCGCCCGTCGCATAAAATAGCGCGGCGAGTACAAACATGGTCTTGTTCATGGCGTGATCCAATTTCATCGTGTCGCCGAATGGGCGGCGTCAGTTGACCTTGCGGACCAGCACGGCCCAGTCGCTCGAAGTGTCGGACGGCGCCTTGCCGAGCGATCGGCTACCGCCGCCCTCGACGGTGCGGACGCTGCCGTCCTGGAGTTCGCCGCCGGCGCGCGGGTTGTACCATTTGACCTCGAACCTGCCCGGTGTCTGCGACAGATCCAGCGCCGTCGACCCGCCCTCGGGCAGATAGACTGCATAGATCTGGCCGGGTTTCGCCAGGACGTAATCGTCCTTGGCCGGGGTGAGCTCGTCGGCATGGCGCATGTCCTGGACCGGCAGATAGCGGACGACGAAATCCTGTGCGTAATGGATCAGGTCGAACAGGTGATCGCGCGAGCGGTAATCCTCCATATTGAGGTCGCCGATCGGGTCGGTGAAGAAGAACATCGTCCCCGTGCCGCCCGCCATATAATGCCCCCAGATCGCCAGCTTGCGCACCCGGTCATGGGCATAGTCTTCGGTATCGGGGCGGACGCCGGGGTTCATCTCGATCAGGTGGACCAGCCACGGGTGCCCGGCGGCATCCGACTTGTCGAGCCACTTGATCGTCTCCGCATGCGTGTTCTCGGCATCGTGCTGGAGTGCGGTGGAATCGAAATTGGGAAAGCCCAGCAAACGGCCATAGGTCCGCTGATCGTCGATCAGCTCGGCCTTCCACTGCACGTACTGGATCGGGTGCTTATAGGGGTCGATCGCCTTGATGTAATTGGCGATGTCCTCGATGTCCTGGGTCTTGAAATAGCGGAACCGGTCCATCTCCTCGTCCAGGTCCCAGACGATCCCGGAATGGTGCGCGAACCGCGCGATCAGCTCGCGATAATAGAGTTTGCGCTCGACGCTCATCTTGCCGAGCGTCTGTTCGCCTTCCTCCTCCTGGGTGATCATCATCACCTGCATGCCCAGGCGATCCATGTGCGAGAAGACGATCTCCCACTGGCCCAGCTTGGACACGTCGTAGCGGGTATGCTCGTCGTAGGAGATCCACGGATTGATATCCATGGCGTCGCCGTAATTGTTCATCGTCAGCGTGTAGAAACTGTTCATCCCCTTCGACGCCAGATAGTTGAGTGCGCCGATAATCCCCTTGCCCTTGCCGCCCTGCCAGCTGGGGTCGCCGGGCTTCCAGTCCCTGACGTGCGGGTCGTAATGATGAAGCTGGTCGGGGTAGGGCAGGCCCTTCTGCCCGCGGAAATCCCTGGTGTTGTCGAACTGGTAATAAGCCAGGAAATTCTCCGGGCTCTGCGTGCCCGCCATGACCAAATATCGCTTGCTGCCGGCATATTGCAGGAAGTGCTTGCCGACATAGCGCAGCATGCCGTTGGCGCGGGCATCGCGGCCGGTCTTGTCGCTCGGCGCGACCGTGAACGCGCCGCGTGTTCCATCGAACGAGGTCGCGGTGCCGGCATTCGGGTCGAGACTGACTGCGACCTCGGGGCCGGTCCGGAACGACGCGGTGTAGGTCCAGGTGCCGACCTCGTCGGGAACGAAATCGACCCGCCACAGATTGCCTGCGGTCGCGCTGGTCTCCGCGGCATTGCCGTCGGCGGCATAGTAACCGGGCACGACATAGACCTTGTCGCCGTGGCGGAAAGTCACGTTGAGCCGGTAGTTGAGAAACGGGTTGAGCTTGGCGGTTTCGCTGGTCTGCGGGCCGGCGAAGGTCAGCTGGACGTCATGCCATTGCTTGCGTTCGCCAACGATCCTCACGGTTGACGCCGCGCGCGGCTTGGCGGTGGCCGCGTGCAGCATTGGTGCAACCATTCCAGCGCCGCAGCCAAGGCTGGCCAGCAAGGCGATCGTACCCCTGACGGACATGTGCAGCCGCCGGCGGCGCACCATGCGCGCCGCCGCCGTCGAACAGGCTCTTGCCATCATCCTCTCCAATGGTCCGCGCCGTTTCCCGCAACGCGGCCGGTGTCGCTCGAACTGTTGTTCTGAACTGGTATGATGAGATCATAAGTCTGCCGGGCGAGTCAATGCACACCGTTGATCAGCAGGCGAAAATCGGGCGGAAATTTCAGGTGATACGCTGGATGCTCGCAGCAAGCTCGTCGGCGTCGAACACGCGCTTCCAGTCGTCGCGCACGATCGCCGGCTTTCCGAACAGGATCGCCTTGTTGCAAGCGTCCGAGAATTGCCCGGGAATGTGCTGGAAGATCACCGCCGCCAGGATGTTCATATGGCCGAGCAGGAAGTCGCGCGCGGCCTCGGCGGGCACGCCGCGCGCCACCACTTCGTCCATCGCCTCGCGCATCGTGTCGAGCAACGACGCGCACACGGTTTCCGACAGGCCGGGTTCGAGCAGCGCCATCTGGTCGACCGTGACGCGGTGCGAGCGCAGGATCGGTGCCCAGATCGTCCGTGCGACCGCCTCTCCCAAGGCATAATGCTCCTCGGGTCCCTGCATCATCGCGTTGACGATCGCCTGGCGTGCATGGAGCCCCCCGAACCGGTCGTCGCGCGCGGCGGGATCGGTCTCGTCGTTGAAGATCGGCGGGTGGCAGGGATGGGTGACGAAATAGGTGAGGTCGGCACGATCGGGCAAATGCCCGGCGAACGGCGCGGCGGCATCGAGTGCCATCACTATTGTTCCGGACCTGAGCGACGGCGCGATCTCATGCGCGACTGAGCCGACATGCGTGTCGGGCACCGCGAGGATAACCACGTCGACGCCATCGATCGCCGCGGCGACATCGACGCACGTAATGCCAAGCTCGTCGCGCAGCCGCGCGCGGCCGACCTCGCCGGGTTCGACGTGCCGCACCTCATAGTCGCTGCCCTGCAGGTTGCGCGACAGCCGCGCGCCCATCTTCCCGCCCGCACCGAACAGCGCAATCGCCACCATGTTTTCAACCCTTCCGATCAAATCGCTTGCTTTCGTGGTATGATGGTATGATGAGTTGTGCAAGCGCTGGATCCAAGAGGGCGCGGGGAGAGGAATGGCCAAGACCGAGGCCGATGCGCTGGCTTTGTACGGCACCGACGCGCCGCCCGCGCCGGTGCGCCATTTCGCCGTCGGACGCCTTTCCTTCGACTTGGTCGGCGGCAATCTGCGCTCGATCCGCGTCGACGGGGTCGAGGTGGTGCGGGGCATCCAGTACCTGGTTCGCGACCGCGATTGGGGTACGCTGGCCCCGACGATCCATTCCTTACATGTCGAGCAGTCGGACGATCGGATCGAAATCTATTACGGTGCCGATTGCACCGGCCCCAATGGCGAGCATCTGGTTTACGGCGCGACCATCGCCGCGTTAGGCGACCGCCTGATCTTCTGCGTCGAGGCGCAAGCGGTCGACGACGTCACGCTCAACCGGCTCGGCTTCTGCGTGCTTCATCCCGCTGCGCTGGCGGGGGTGCCGCTTCGCGTCGAGCATGGCGACGGATCGATAGAGGAATCCGTCTTTCCCGAGCTGATCGCTCCGCTTCAGCCTTTCACCGACATCGCCGCGCTGATCCATCGCCAGCGCGGCTTGACCGTGTCGTGCCGCCTCGATGGCGACATTTTCGAGATGGAGGACCAGCGCAACTGGTCCGATGCTTCGTACAAGACCTATGTCCGGCCGCTCGCCAAACCGTGGCCCTACGTCATGCCGGGGGGCACGATCGAGCATCAGTCGGTGCGCATCGAGATTGAAGGCGACGCCGTCGAGCAGGCGTCGCAAGAGGGCAGCGTCACCGTCGCGATCGGCGAGACGATCGATCCGATGCCGCGGGTCGGGCTGGTTGTCGCGTCGGCCCAGGCCGACGCCGTGCTGGCGGTACGCGGTGCGTTGCTCGACAGCGGCGTCCAGGACTTGCTGCTGAGCTTCGAGGCGCAGGCCGGGCAGGGGCTTGCCGAGATGCAGGCGCTGGCGCGCGCCGTCGATGGGCTGTCGCATCGCAAGACACTCGAATGCGTGATCGCGACGGACGGCGATCTCGACATGGAGTTGCAGGCGGTCGCCGATCACGTCGCGGCAACGGGACTGAAGCTCGACGCGATCGCACTCTATCCGGCACCCGATCTGCGATCGACGCCACCCGGCAGCGAGTGGCCCGCTTGCCCGCCTCTGTCCGATGTCTACGCCGCCGCGCGCCGGGCATTTCCTCACCTGGAACTGGGCGGCGGGATGTACGGCTATTTCACCGAACTCAACCGCAAGCGCCCGCCGCTCGACCGGCTCGATTTCGTCAGCCACGCGACCTGCCCGATCGTCCACGCTGCCGACGATCTCGGCGTGATGCAGTCGCTTGAAGCCATTCCCCACATCCTGCGCTCGGCGCGCGCGATTATCGGCGACAAGCCCTACCGGCTCGGTCCGGTGACGATCGGGATGAGGCAGAATCCCTATGGCTCGCGCACCATGCCCAATCCGGCGCGCGAGCGGATCGCGATGGCAATGGCCGATCCGCGCCAGGATGGCCGCTTCGCTGCGGCCTGGACGATCGGCTATGCCGCCGCGACTGAAGGCGCCGCGCTCGATACGCTGACCTTGGGAGCGCTGACCGGCCCGCTGGGCGTGCTGGGAGAGGAAGGGTCGCGGCCGGTGTTCGCGGCGGTCGCGATGCTCGCGCGGATGGCCGGGTTGAAGCGGCGTGAGTGCCGATCGTCGGCACCCGACAAGATCGCCGCCATCGCTGCGGGCGGAATAGTGGTGGTCGCCAATTTGACCGCCGATGTGCAGGTGGCTCGCATCGGCGAGCGCGAACTCTCGCTGCGGCCGTTCGAGATCGCCGAAACGAGCGCCAGTTAAATCGTGCCGAGAGGGTATTGGGCCGGGGATTAGCCCGCCGTCGGACCCTCGCGATGCGCATAGAGATGGTTCGACCGTGCGAGGTGCCGGGTCAGCGCCTGTTCGGCGCCGTCCGGGTCGTGCGCGGCGATGCGCTCGATCAGTTCGGCATGCTCGGCCAAAGTCTGGTCGCCATGACCCTGCCAGATCAGCATGTGCGCATGATATTCCTGCAGCCAGCCGAGCATCATCTCGCTCACCGCAACGAAGATCGGGTTGCCGGTGATCCGCGCCACGCGCGTATGGAAGTTCATGTCGGCGTGGATAAAGGCGACCGCGTCGCCGGCGGCGGCGGTCTGCCGCGCGTGGATCGCGCGTAAATCCGCCACATCCTCGGCGGTCGCCTGTTCGGCGGCGCGACGCACCATGCCGCGCTCGAAAAAGCTGCGGGCTTCCTTGAGATGTTCGAGCGATTCGGGCGACGTCGACAGCAGCATTTGCGCGATCGGATCGAGCTGCCGCATCGCCGATTCCGCGGTGAGCTGGCGGACCTTGGCGCGTTCGCCATGGCTGATCGTGACCAGCCCGAGATTGGCGAGCGCCTGCATCGCTTCACGGATCGCCGGGCGGCCGACGCCGAAGCGCGCCATCAATTCGCGCTCGGACGGCAGTGATCCTCCCGGACCGCATTCGCCGCTGACGATCATCGCCTTGAGTCGGTCGAACACCTCGTCGGACAATTTGCGCCGGACGATCGGATCGGCAGCGGAAAATGCATCTTGTTGAGCCATGCGCTGCTTCAATAGCGCCCGGACGGGCCGCGGGATAGCAGCGCTATTTCCCGCTCGTTGCCGCCGCATCGTCGAGCAGCAACGCCCAGTCGTTGCCCGCTGCCGGCGTGCCGGGCGGAGTGAACAGGCGTTTGCCGCGATTGGCAAAAGTGCCGATCGCCTGTGTCTGGCCGGTACGCGGATCGTACCAAGACGCGCGCACGCGTTTGCCGCTGATCTTGCCCATCTGCACGCGGAACGGCTTGCCCGTATAGCTATAGGCGATGGCATAGCTGGTGCCGCGCGTCGCCGCGACGCGGTCATAGCGCGTGCCGTTGCCGACGATCAGCGACTGGTCGGGTACGCGCTCGAAATAGGGCCGCGAAAGGATCAGGTCCTTGAGGAACCGCATCTGCCCGCCGCCCGGCGCCTTCAACCCGTCCTGCCACGAGATTTTGGGCCAGTAAGCGGCTTTCTCGCCCGGCGTGTAGAACTGCATCACGCTGTTCTCGCCATAAGTGTGCCCGAACGCACCGGTGAGGACCGACCACCAGGCGTAGCGGCGCGCGTCCGCCGCTTGCCAGATTGGAAACTGCACGAAATCGAGGCCGTGCGGGATATTCTCGTAACTCGGTTCGCCGTCGATCGTCGGCTTGGCCGGGCGGCGCTTCCAGTCATCCTCGATATAGCGCCAATTGTCCTCGCCATAGGCGCAGCGCTGGGTGTCCTGCGCGTAATCCTGGTGCCCCGACTGGAACATGTCGAAGTCGAGCCACGCCGCGTCGTGGAACACCCAGGAGGAATCGGTCCGCCCGAACGGATGGAAAGTCATCAGGTGGTTGTGGTCGATCGACTTGATCGTCTCGCCAAGCGCGCGCCAGGTCAGCGTCGCCATGTCGGCATGGGTGTCGCCACCATTGATCCAGACGATATTGGGCTTGTCCTTGTAGCGCTCGGCGAGGAAGCGGCCATAGATCGGCGCATTGTCGACCGTCAGCTTGCGCATCTCCGCGAACGTGCCCCAGGCGGGCACCAACGCGACGTACAGACCGTGCACGGCGGCGCGGTCGACCACCCAGTCGAGATGGTCCCAATAATCGTACTCGCCGGGCTTTGACGGATCGTTGCTCGGCGTGACTCGCGGCCGCGCGATATCGCCATCGACCAGGGCCGGTCCGGTCAGCGGGTTCGCCATTTCCGGCCGATGGAGCACCATGACCTGGATGACGGTGAAGCCCTGCCGTTCGCGAGCGGCGAAATAGTCCTCGACCTGCTCGCGATCGAGCTTGGAGAGGAGGAGCCAGCCGGTGTCGCCCAGCCAGAAGAACGGCTTGCCGCCGGCCTCGAGATAGCGGCCGTTGCTCGACACCTTGAGCAGCGGCGTTCGCTCCTGCGCCGTTGCCGGAAAAACGGTCGCCATCGCTAGCGCCAGTGCCGCGATCGCCGCCTTGGTCCAGCGCATTTTCCCCTCCTTCGCGTATGTCAGCGTGCGGGCTTCATCCCCGCCTCGATTTCCTCGAGCGACTTGCCTTCGTTGCGCGGCGCGCCCAGGAATCCAATCAGCCCGCTCACCACCAGGAAACTCACCAGGATCCAGGCGAGCGTGGTGAAGCCGGTCGCGGTCAGCGCCGGCACGAAGAAGCTGAACGCGCCCAGCGAGACGCGGACCACCGCGAACATCACCCCTTGCGCGGTGGAGCGCAGCAGGGTCGGGAACATCTCCGCGCTCCACAATTGGAAGAAGCTCTGCGCGCCGAACCCGCCGCCGAACGACATCAGGAACACGTGAATGATCGCGACAGGCAGGGTTAGCGGGAAGATCGCGAGCAGCGACATGCCGATCACCTGGATCACCGCCGATATGCCGAACATCAACCGCTGGTTCACCCGGTCGGAGAATTGCATGAAGACGAGGTAGATCGACAGCATGCCGATGAAGAAGCTCAGCGTCTGGACCGCCACGGCGGTGAACTGGCTCTGATTGCCGACCGTGCGCAGGATGAACGGAAAGAAGAAGCCGTTGGTCCCCGCCCAAAGGTTCCAGATACCGTACATGCCAATCAGGAACGCCATCGAGCGGATGTGCTGCCAGGTCAGCAAGTCCCTCAACTTGCCGCGGCGACGTTCCGCGGCGGGCAGCGCCTGGGCTTCGAGCCAGCGCCTGGACTCGTGCATGCGGGCGCGCAGAAAGGTGAGGGCGACCGCGAGGATGGCGAGGTGCGCGAACACGATGCGGGCGCCGAGCAGGCCCAATGGCGAGAGCGCCGCGAACATCAGCAGCACGACGGTCGGGCCAAGATACCACAGCACCTGAGCGGAGCCGCTATGCTTGCCCCGCGAATCGTCGGGGGCCTGTTCGGCGATCAGCGACCAGGACGCCGGGATATCGGCACCTACCGCCAGACCGACCAGAAAGAACCCCAGCACGACCATCCAGGCGTTGATCGCGAACACCAGCCACAACATGCCGAACGCGTAGAACAGCATGTCATACTGGTAGATCTTCTTGCGGCCCAAGAGATCGCACAGCCGCCCGCCGATCAGCGCGCCGATCCCCGCCGATATTGCGTTGGGCCCGAATGCTCCAAGGACGCCGAGCGTCGTGTTGCTGAGCCCGTACGCCTCTTGCCACAATGCCAGCGCCACCGAGCCCGCGACGATCGATCCGGCGTCGATATAATTCGCCAGACCCGCCAGGATCGTGTCCCGCCAGCCTCCCGTCGCGGAGCCCCCCGTGGTCATTGGCATGCTCTCCGTAAAGCGTATGATAATATTATTAAGCGAGTGTAGCATCGACGCGGTGCGACGCAAGTCTTCGTGCGTCGGCACCCGGTTTGTCGAGAGCGGTGCCGTAGCAATTGATCATATTATAATCCCAAATTGACTCGACCCGAGGCGCCCGATACCTCTTCGGAAACCCGGCCGACGTTGCAATTCGGCCGCCACGGAGAGGATGAAGCGATGGGACTTTCGCGGCGCGCAGTGCTGGCCAATGCCATGGTGCTGGGAGCGGCCGCCGCTTCGGGTCCGATATCGGCGGCAACGAAGCGCTCGCCCGACAAGCGCGTCGAACGCTGGGGCGTATACGAGATCGCGCTCGATGGACCCCAAGCCGGCAATCCGTTCGACGATGTCATCCTGTCGGCGACCTTCACCGCCGGCGGCCGGACGATCCGCGTCCCCGGCTTCTATGATGGTGACGGCGTCTACCGCATCCGCTTCAGCCCGCCCGAAATCGGTAATTGGCGCTGGACCAGTGAGAGCAACGCGCCCGCGCTCAACGGCCGCACCGGCGCATTCGAGGCGATCGTGCCGGACCCCGGCAATCATGGTCCAGTCCGCGTCACGAAGGACGGCTATCATTTCGAATATGCCGACGGCGCGCCGTTTCGCCAGATCGGCACGACCAGCTATTCCTGGGCGCTGCAATCCGACGCCCGATGCACCGAGACGCTGAAGACGCTCGCCGGCGCGCCGTTCAACAAGATGCGCATGCTGGTCTTTCCCAATGTGGAATCGGTCGCGACCAATCCGTTCGTGCGGACCGGCGATGGTCCCAAGGACTGGGATCCCGCGCGCTTCGACCCTGCTTTTTTCCGCCGCTACGAGGACCGGATCGCCCGACTGGGCGCGCTCGGCGTCCAGGCCGACGTCATCCTGTACCACCCGTACGACGCCAAGCGCGGCTATTCCGACATGACGCGCGCCGATGACGAGCGTTACCTGCGCTACGTCGCCGCGCGGTTCGGCGCCTATCGCAACGTCTGGTGGTCGATGGGCAACGAATATGATGCCATCAAGACCAAGACGATGGACGACTGGGACCATCTGTTCCAGGTGCTGGTCGCCGCCGATCCGCACGACCGACTGCGCTCGATCCATCAGATCAATACCTATTACGACGCGCGCAAGCCGTGGATCACCCATGCCAGCATTCAGAACGGCGCGGCGGTGCTCGACGACATCCGTGCCGAACTGCACCGCGCCTTCGCGCTCAAGCCGGTGATCTTCGACGAAGTGGTCTATGAAGGGAATTCGGACAAACGCTGGGGCCAATTGACCGGCGAGGAGATGGTCGAGCGCTTCTGGTACGGACTGATCGGCGGCACCTATGTCGGCCACAGCGAGACGTTCGACGCTAACCGCAATGCCGATTTCTCCTGGCTGGGGCAGGGCGGCAAGCTGGTCGGCACCAGCCCGCCGCGGCTCGCCTTCCTGCGCAAGATCATGGAAGAGGGGCCGGTCCCCGGCATCGAACCGATCCAGGCGTGGTGGAATTATCACCTCGGCGGCAAGGCCAATCATTATTATCTTCGCTATTTCGGCGCCGATCGCCCGACCGAATGGGACGTCACCTTGCCTGGCCGTGGCGAGGATGCATTACAGAGCTACCGGATCGACGTGATCGATACCTGGAACATGACGATCACGCCGGTCGACGGCGTGTTCAAGATGGCCCGCAAGAACGATTATGACGTGCACGACCCGGCGCGGCCGAAAGTCGCGCTGCCGGGCAAGCCCTGGATCGCCCTGCGGGTGATGAAAGTCTGATCCAGTCTCCCATCACGATTTCCGAGCAAGTCTGCCAAGCCGGAGAAGGGTCGGATCAAGCGAGCAATTGCGTCGGGACGCCGAGCGCCGGCCCGGCTTCCGCGAGCCGTTGGTCAAGCGTATGAACCGCGGCGCCATGTTCCGATGCGATAGCAAGATGCAGCGCATCACCGGCGCGAAGCCCGAGCGCATGCTGATTGGCAAATTTCGCCGCCGCCCGAAATTGTCCGCCCGTCACGCCCAGGACGGTGAAGCTCTCCGCGACCAGCTTGTTGAACATGGCGAGCGCCGCCGCGCGCTGCTCCAGGCTGATCTGTCCGGTCCGCAGCTTGATCGCCATGGCGGAAGACAACTCGGTGACGGTCCAGTCGCTGATCAGCAGTTGTGCGGGATCCTGCTCCGTCAGCCACGCCTGAATCCGCGGCGTCGTTGCTTCATTGGATAGCGCTGCGACGATCAGCGACGTATCGAGATAGAGCATCAGTAGCGATCACCGTCCCGCATCGACCGCACGAGGTCGGCAGCACTCTCGGGCTGCGGGGGCATCGCTGCCGTTAGCGATTGAAGTAGCGCGGCATCGATCGGCTTGCGTGCCCCGACTACGGCGGTCAGCCGCGCAACCGGCTTTCCACGGCGGGTGATATCGATAGAATCCCCGGCTTCGACCCGGTCGACCAGCTCGCTCAGATGGGCTTTCGCCTCCGCCAGATTGATTGCTTCCATTGCCGTGTTCCTGACCATCTAGATGGTCATCTAGTGCATTTGTCCTAAAAAATCCAGCACGTCACTCCTACTCGACGGTGAAACCTCGCCGAGCCGGCCGCGTTCGGAAATGCATGACTCAGCTTGCTACCACTCCCTCACGCTCGGGCTCGACGATGCCGAGCGGGCATTGATCATGAGCCGCGACCAATTGGCCGGAACGGACGAAACCCTGGCCGCCTTGCCCCGCGAAATCGCCGCAGGATCCGCGTCTCGAGCGGAATCGCATTGATTTTAGGCAAAATACGAAACCAAATCGCGGCAGCGGCTTTCTGGTCATCGCGATGACCCGCTATTATTTCAACGTCTATAACGATGAGATCACGCTGGACGAGGAGGGCGCCGACTTGGCCGACACGCCGGCGGCGCTACGGCGCGCGGCCGAAGAGGCGCGCAATTTCGCCGCGGAATCGGTCAAGGCGCACGGTCACCTGGTGCTCCACCACAAGATCGAGGTGGAGGATGAGGGGCGCAACAAGATTGGCGTCGTCTATTTCCGCGACGTCGTCGCGATCGAACCCTGACGCCCGGCGCTTTAGCCAACCTCACGCATATCGCGCCGCCGCCATGCAGACTGTCGTGATCGCCAGCAAAATGGCGGCGAGGCGCTCGCCCGCCGCCATTCGGCTGGCCGCGGCCTCATCGAGACTCCGGCCGCGCAGGCCGATCGCCAGCCAAATCTGCACCAGATAGGCGACCAGCGCGCAGCCCGCGCCGGCGGCGAGCAATTTCTCCGGCGTCTCGAAACTGCCGGCGTGGAGCAAATGCCCCAGATAAGCACCCGACAATATCGCAACGGTCGCTGCACCGATCTGCGGACGCAGCAACTGTTCGGCGCCCTTGCCTCCGGTGCGCGCCAGCACGAAAGTGCTGCCTGCCCAGAAGGTGGCGGCGAGAATGTGGAGCGAAAGCGCAATGATGATGGTGGTCTGCATGGACGGCCTCGGAGCGACTCGATATACATACTGTATAGTGAACTATGCGGCGCGTACCAAGTGACCAATGATCGCCCAATTGCCGGCTCCCAGCGCGAGGCGGCAGCGGCGGCGACGCGCGCGCGCCTGATCGCGGCCGCCGGGGATATTTTGCGCGAAGGTGGCAGGTTATCGCTCGACGCCGTGGCTCTTCGGGCCGGCGTGACCCGGCTTACCGTGTACAACCAGTTCGGCTCGCGGCACGGATTGCTCGAGGCTGTGTTCGACGATCGTGCGGCGGCGGGCGGGCTGCACCGGATTCCGCAGGCGATGGCGATGACAGACCCGCGCGAGGCGCTGCGCCACATCGTCACCATATTTTGCGATTTCTGGGGCGGTGATGGCGCGGTTCGCAGGTTGCACGAAGTCATCGCCCCCGATCCAGAATTTGCGGCGGCACTTGCCGCGCGTGGCGAGCGCCGCCGTGGCACCGTCGGAACGCTGATCGCACGCTTGGATGTGCCGGGTGACGCAGCGGCGCTGACCGACATCGTCACCGCGTTGACCAGCCAAGGTTTCTTCGCTCAGCTGGCCGACCGGCACGGCACCGGCGAAGCTACGCGAATGGTAACCCGGCTGGTCGATGCGGCGATCGATGCCGGCTGGTAGCGACATCCCGTGAGATCGACCTGATCATCGGGCTGACGGCCTGCTCGGCACTGGATTCGAATGGGGGCACGTTCAAGCCGATCCATTACCGGACCGACAGCTGACCGACGACGTCGATCCGGTCGAGGAGGCATTCTCCGCGACGGCGCCGGCATGATCGAATAGCGGCCCGACAAAGCGGGCAGGTCCGGCGTCGCTACTCCACCAACGCACCGGCAGTTCGGGCCGACCTTTCGCGGCATATTGACCTTTTTTAAACGCCGAACGAGATAGTTCTCCGATGTTAGCGAAAGCGATCGGGGGGTCGCGTGAACGAGCGGGGTGGGAGATGCCTGGAGCCTTAGGTGCACGCAGAACAATCCCCCGAAACGCTGGATCGCCGCCAACTCGTTTCCGCGCTCCGTAGTCTCAGGCGCGGGGACTTTTCGGTCCGGCTGCCGGAGGATCTGTCCGGCACCGACGGGGAGATCGCGATCCTGTTCAATGAGGTCGTCGGCCTCGAAGAACAGATGACCAACGAGTTCGAGCGGCTGTCGCGGGTCGTCGGCAAGGAAGGCAAGATCAACCAGCGCGGGCATGTCCGCGGCGCCACTGGCGGCTATGAGGCGCAACTGCGCGCGCTCAACGAATTGATCGAGGACATGGTGCAGCCGACCGCCGAGGTCGCGCGCGTCATCGGCGCCGTCGCCAAGGGCGATCTGTCGCAGTCGATGACGGTCGAGATCGACGGCCGCCCGTTGCGCGGCGAATTCCTTCGCATCGGCAAGGTGGTGAACACCATGGTCGAGCAATTGGCGTCCTTCGCGTCGGAAGTGACGCGCGTGGCGCGCGAGGTCGGCACCGAGGGCAAGCTGGGCGGCCAGGCCAAGGTGAAGGGCGTCGCCGGCACCTGGAAGGATCTGACCGACAACGTCAACGCGATGGCGACCAACCTGACCGGCCAGGTGCGTAACATCGCCGAGGTGACCACGGCCGTGGCGTCGGGCGATCTGTCCAAGAAGATCACCGTCGAGGTGAAGGGCGAGATTCTCGAGCTCAAGAACACGATCAACACGATGGTCGACCAGCTCAATTCGTTCGCCAGCGAGGTGACGCGCGTGGCGCGCGAGGTCGGCACCGAAGGCAAGCTTGGTGGCCAGGCGCAGGTGCCGGGTATCGGCGGGACGTGGAAGGACCTGACCGACAACGTCAATCTGATGGCGGCGAACCTCACAGGCCAGGTGCGCAACATCGCCGAAGTGACGACCGCGGTCGCCAAGGGCGATCTGTCGAAGAAGATCACCGTCGACGTGAAGGGCGAAATCCTCGAGCTCAAGAACACGATCAACGTGATGGTCGACCAGCTCAACGGCTTCGCCTCGGAAGTGACGCGCGTTGCCCGCGAGGTCGGCACCGAGGGCAAGCTCGGCGGGCAGGCGCAGGTGCCGGGCGTCGCCGGGACGTGGAAGGATCTGACCGACAACGTCAACCTGATGGCCGACAATCTGACCGGTCAGGTCCGCAACATCGCCGACGTGACGACGGCGGTGGCGCGCGGGGATCTTTCCAAGAAGATCACCGTCGACGTGAAGGGCGAGATCCTCGAGCTGAAAAACACCATCAACGTGATGGTCGATCAGCTCAACGGCTTCGCCTCGGAAGTGACTCGCGTGGCGCGCGAGGTCGGCACCGAGGGCAAGCTCGGCGGCCAGGCGCAGGTGCCGGGAGTCGCCGGCACCTGGGCCGACCTCACCGACAATGTGAACCTGATGGCCGCGAACCTGACCGGCCAGGTCCGCAATATCGCCGAAGTGACGACCGCGGTCGCCAAGGGCGACTTGTCCAAGAAGATCACCGTCGACGTGAAGGGCGAGATTCTCGAGCTCAAGGACACGATCAACACCATGGTCGACCAGCTCAACGGCTTTGCGAGCGAAGTGACTCGCGTGGCGCGCGAGGTCGGCTCGGAAGGCAAGCTGGGTGGCCAGGCGCAGGTCGAGGGCGTCGCCGGCACCTGGAAGGATTTGACCGATAACGTCAACGCGATGGCGACCAACCTGACCGGCCAGGTTCGCAACATCGCTGAGGTCACTACCGCGGTGGCGTCGGGCGATTTGTCCAAGAAGATCACCGTCGACGTGAAGGGCGAGATCCTCGAGCTCAAGAACACCATCAATACGATGGTCGAGCAGCTCAACGGCTTCGCCTCGGAAGTGACGCGCGTGGCGCGCGAGGTCGGGTCGGACGGCAAGCTCGGCGGCCAGGCGCAGGTGCCGGGCGTCGGCGGCACGTGGAAGGACCTGACCGACAACGTCAATCTGATGGCGGCGAACCTGACGGGTCAGGTCCGCAACATCGCCGAGGTGACGACGGCGGTGGCGCTGGGCGATCTATCGAAGAAGATCACCGTCGACGTGAAGGGCGAGATTCTCGAACTCAAGAACACGATCAACACGATGGTCGACCAGCTCAACTCGTTCGCGAGCGAGGTGACGCGCGTGGCGCGCGAGGTCGGCACCGAGGGGAAATTGGGCGGCCAGGCGAACGTGCGCGGCGTCGCCGGGACGTGGAAGGATCTGACCGACAACGTCAATCTGATGGCCGACAATCTGACTGGCCAGGTCCGCAACATCGCCGAGGTGACGACGGCGGTGGCGCGCGGCGACTTGTCGAAGAAGATCACCGTCGACGTGAAGGGCGAGATCCTCGAGCTGAAAAACACCATCAACGTGATGGTCGATCAGCTCAACGGCTTCGCCTCGGAAGTGACTCGCGTGGCGCGCGAGGTCGGCACCGAGGGCAAGCTCGGCGGCCAGGCGCAGGTGCCGGGCGTCGGCGGGACGTGGAAGGATCTGACCGACAACGTCAACCTGATGGCGACCAATCTCACCAACCAGGTGCGCGGCATCGCCGACGTCGTGACCGCGGTGGCGCAGGGCAATCTGAAGCGAAAATTGACGCTCGACGCGAAGGGGGAGATCGCCGCGCTCGCCGAGACGATCAACCTGATGATCGAGACGCTGGCGACCTTCGCCGATCAGGTGACCAACATGGCGCGCGAGGTCGGCATCGAGGGCAAGCTGGGCGGCCAGGCGCGCGTTCCGGGTGCGGCCGGCCTGTGGCGCGACCTGACCGACAACGTCAATCAGCTCGCCGCCAATCTGACCAATCAGGTGCGCTCGATCGCCGACGTGGCGACCGCGGTGACCAAGGGCGACCTGACCCGGTCGATCGCGGTCGAGGCGTCGGGCGAGATGGCGGCGCTCAAGGACAATATCAACGAGATGATCCGGAACCTGAAGGATCAGACGCTCAAGAACGCCGAACAGGATTGGCTCAAGACCAACCTCGCACGGTTCAGCCGCATGCTGCAGGGCGAACGCGACCTCTCGACCGTATCGAACCTCATCATGTCCGAACTCGCGCCGCTGGTCGGCGCGCAATATGGCGTCTTCTACGTGACCAATCGCGACGCCGAGGACACCGTGCTCGAACTCGCCGCGAGCTATGGCGCGGAAAATCGCGAAGCGCTGAAACCTGCGTTCCAGCTACGCGAGGGGCTGATCGGCCAGGCGGCCGCCGACAAACGTCCGATCCTGCTCGAGGACGTGCCGCCCGACTTTATCCGTATCGGCTCGGCGCTTGGCGAGGCGCGCCCGGCCAATGTCACCATCCTGCCCGCCTTGTTCGAGGATGAGGTCAAGGCGGTGATCGAGCTCGCCTCGTTCAGCGAGTTCAACGAGACTCACCAGAACTTCCTAGACCAGCTGATGGAGTCGGTCGGCATCGTGCTCAACACGATCGCCGCAACGATGCGCACCGAGGGGCTGCTCAAACAATCCCAGCTGCTGACCCAGGAACTCCAGGCGCGCCAGACCGAGCTCACCACCAAGCAGGAGGAGCTTCACAACACCAACGAGGAGCTCGAAGAGAAAGCGCAGCTGCTCGAGAATGAGAAGCGCCAGGTCGAAGCCAAGAATCTCGAGATCGAGATGGCGCGCCGGGCGCTCGAGGAAAAAGCCGAGCAGCTGGCGCTCACGTCCAAGTACAAATCCGAATTCCTGGCCAATATGAGCCACGAATTGCGCACGCCGCTCAACTCGCTGTTGATCCTGTCCAACCTGCTGTCCGACAACCCGCAGGGGAATTTGAACGAGAAGCAGGTCGAGTTCGCGCGCACGATCAACTCGGCCGGCTCGGATCTGCTCAACCTGATCAACGACATCCTCGATCTGTCGAAGATCGAATCGGGCACAGTCTCGATCGAGATCGGCGAGATGCCGATGCAGGGCCTCAAACAGCATATGGAGCGGACCTTCCGCCAACTCGCCGCGGACAAGAATCTCGATTTCATCGTCGAGTTCGGCGAAGCATTGCCCGCGACGATCCGCACCGACGAGAAAAGGTTGCAGCAGATCGTCCTCAACCTGCTGTCGAACGCCTTCAAATTCACTTCGCAAGGCTCGGTCACCCTGGCCGTCCGCACCGCGGAAAGCGGCTGGAGCACCAATCACCCGGTGCTGCGCGGAGCGGAGCGCGCGATCGAGATTGCGGTGACCGATACCGGCATCGGCATTCCCAAGGACAAGCAGAAGCTGATCTTCGAGGCGTTCCAACAGGCCGATGGCACGACGAGCCGTAAATATGGCGGCACCGGGCTTGGCCTTTCGATCAGCCGGGAAATCGCGCGTTTGCTCGGCGGCGAGCTCCAGGTCCGCTCGACGCCGGGTAAGGGATCGACCTTCACCTTGTTCGTGCCGCTTCAGGCGATCGCGCCGGCGGCATTGCCGGTGGAACCCAGCCAGGCACGCTATGACAATAGCGGCGCGATGGTACCGACGGCGCTGCCCAATACGTTCGACGTGAGCGACGATCGCGACAGCCTCGACGGCTCGCCGTTCGTGCTGATCGTGGAGGACGATCCCACTTTCGCCTCGATCCTGCTCGACGTGGCGCGCGGCGCGGGGCTCAAGGGCGTCATTTCAACCGCGGGCGCGGGCACGGTGGCGCTCGCGCGCAAGCTCCAGCCGAATGCGATCACGCTCGATCTCGGCCTGTCGGATATCGACGGGTTCGTGCTGCTCGACTTGCTCAAGCACGACCCCCAGACGCGGCACCTGCCGATCCATGTGATCTCCGGCGCCGACAAGCTGGCGCGGGCGATCGATCTCGGCGCCGCCGGGGTTACCGAAAAGCCGGCGCAAAGCGACGCGCTCGCCGCGGTGTTTGGCGATCTCGCGGAACGGATCGGCTCCGGTAGGGCGGTGCTCGAACTGGTGCCCGACACGGAGCCGCCGTCGACCGTGCGCTCGGCGCCCGAACTGGCCGGCGCCAAGATCCTGATCGTCGATGACGATATCCGCAACATCTACTCGCTGACCAGCGTACTGGAGAGTTATGGCGTCGAGGTGATGCACGCCGAGCGCGGCCGCGACGGCATCGTGATCCTGGAGGAGACGCCCGGCATCGATATCGCCCTGATCGACATCATGATGCCCGAAATGGACGGCTATGAGACGATGAAGCAGATTCGCCGGCGCCCCGCGCTGGCCGACCTGCCGCTGATCTCGGTCACCGCCAAGGCGATGAAGGGCGACCGCCAGAAATGCCTCGACGCCGGCGCTTCCGATTACATCGCCAAGCCGGTCGATATCGATCTGCTGCTCGCGTTGCTGCGCGTCTGGATTTCGCGATCGAGAGAGGCGCAGCAGGCGGCCGGTGCGGTCCTCGCGGGGCATGCCTGAGATGCCGCGGCGGACCATGCCCCGTGCCCCAACCGTGATCCTCGATCGCGGGATCGTCGACGAACCGGCGCCGGTCGTGCTCCCTTCCGAACGGGCGCGCGTGCTTGTCGTTGACGACGACGAGCACAACCTCGTCGCGATCAGCAATGTGCTCGAGGATCTTGCCGAGATCGTCGTCGCGCGCTCGGGCGAAGAAGCCCTGCGGCACCTTCTCCGCGAAGAGTTCGCGGTCATCCTGCTCGACGTCTATATGCCCGGACTCGACGGCTACGAAACCGCGCAGCTGATCCGCGAGCGCCAACAGACCCGCCGTGTGCCGATCCTGTTTCTCTCGGCGGTCAACAAGGAGATGGAACATCTCTTGCGGGGCTATGCGACGGGGGCGGTCGATTACGTCTTCAAGCCGGTCGAGCCGACCGTGCTCCGCTCCAAAGTCGCGGTGTTCGTCGACCTCTATGCGATGCGCAAGGAAGTGCAGCGCACCGCGGAAGCGCAGCAGCGGCTGCTCGACGACAATCTGCGCGCCAATGCCGAGCGGCTCCATGCCGAGCAGCAATTGCGGCTCGCCGAGCAGCGCCAGGCAGCAATCATCGCCTCGCTGCCGATCACTCTCTACCTCGAAGATGTCGACTGCGAGCCGCGCATGCCCAAGTTCGTCAGCGGCAATTTCGAGACGCTGACCGGGTTCACCTTCGACCATATTCGGCATTCCCCCGGCATCTGGAGCGACCGGCTTCACCCCGAGGACCGGGAGCGGGCGATCGCCGCGCTGGCGGCCCGCGGCCAGGGCGGGGCGCATTCGGTCGAATATCGCTGGCGACACGCCGACGGCGAGTATCGCCATTTTCTCGATCAAGCCGTGCTGTTGCATGATGCGGGTGGATCGCCGGTCGAATATGCCGGGACGCTGCTCGACATTTCGGACCGCCGCGAACTCGAGAGCGAGCTCAACCAGATCCGCAAGATGGAGGCGATCGGCCAACTGACCGGCGGGATCGCGCACGACTTCAACAATCTGCTCGCCGCGGTGCTCGGCGGCATCGGCATGATCGAACGGCAGATACCGCTCGATGCCCAGCAACGACGGCTCGTCGACATGACCCGGCACGCTGCCGAACAGGGAACGCAACTCGTGCGGCACCTGCTGGCATTTTCGCGGCGACAGATGCTGCAACCGGCCGCGGTGGACGTGGCGATGCTGGCGGATGCGATCGACGGGCTGTTGGCGCACACGCTCGGCGGCCGGATCGAGCTCGTCTGGAAATGCGAAGACGGGCTCGACGCCGTATTCGCCGATTCGGCGCAGCTCGAACTGGCGATCATGAACCTCGTCATCAATGCGCGCGACGCCATGCCGGACGGCGGAACCGTGACGATCGAGGCGAGCGGCCACGATGCGCAGGCAAGCGAGGATATCGCCGGCACGCTGCTCGGGCCGGGGCGCTATATCGTCTTCGCCGTGACCGATATGGGCTGCGGGATCGCGGCCGAACAAGTCGAGCAGGTCATGGAGCCGTTTTTCACGACCAAGGCGGTGGGCAAGGGCACCGGCCTGGGGCTCAGCATGGTCTATGGCTTCGCCAAACAATCGGGCGGCGCGCTGCGCCTGACCAGCGAAGTCGGCGTCGGGACCCGCGTGGAGATCTGGCTGCCCGCGGCGCCGGCCGACGCGGCTATGCCCGTCGCGCCGGAAGTGGTGTCCGCACCGGAATCGCGGACCGGCAAACGGCAACTCAACATCCTGCTGGTCGACGATCATGAGGGCGCGCGAGCCGCCACGGCGGCGATGTTGCACGATCTCGGTCATCGCGTCTCCGAGGCCGGTGAAGGAGAGACCGCGCTCAAGATGGTGCGCAAGCAACCTGGAGCCTTTGACCTGGTGCTGAGCGACTATGCGATGCCGCGACTGTCGGGGTCCGACCTGATTCGCCAATTGCGCGAAATCCGGCCAACACTACCGGCGGTGATCATCACTGGTTATGCCGAACCAAACCTCCAGGCGGTCGATGATGAGGTTCCCGTCCTGGTGAAGCCGTTCACTGTGGGAAGCCTCGAGGCGACGCTCGATCTCGCTAGTCGACAGGGCGCCGCAAACTGAAGGTTCAGGCGGTCGCGGTTGGATGTCGGGGCGCCTTCATGTGATCGATGAAGGCGCGGAGCTTGGGCAGCATCTGACGTTTGCCTGAATGATAGAGGAAGACGCCCGGCGTCATGATCGCCAGCGGCGTCAGCAGCGCTTGCAGCCGGCCATCGGCAATCGCCGCCTGGGTGATCGGGCCAGGGACTTGCGCGAGCCCCAGGCCCTGTATCGCGGCACCGAGAAGGGTAGGGTAATCGTGCGCGATCAGCGGCCCGGATACGGCTGCTTCGATCACATCGTTGCCGACCGCGAAGGTCCAAGGCGCGATCGATCCGTTCCAACGGCGCAGGCGCAGACATGCATGGTCGCGGAGATCCTCGACGCGCGCCGGCGGCTCGCGCCGGCGCAGATAATCCGGGCTGCCGACGACGACGAACGGGAATGGGGGCGTGAGTCGTACGACAATCATGTCGGCCGCGATCAGTTCGCCGAGGCGGATACCGGCATCGAAACCGCCGGCCGCGATATCCACCATCTCGTCGCTCGCGGCGATCTCCAATTCTATCTCGGGATAGGCATCGCAGAATGAGGCGATCACCGGCTCGAGGATCAGCGGGACCACGGAGCGGGGTACGGCAAGGCGCAACAATCCAGCCGGACGCTGGCCCAGATCGCGCGCCGCTTCGCTGGCGGCGACGAGTTCGTCAAAGGCGGGGCCGGCCCGGTCGAGGAAGCGCTGGCCGGCTTCGGTCAGGCCGACGCTGCGCGTGGTCCGGGTCAGCAGCGCGGCGCCGATCCGCGCTTCGAGCGACCGTACCGACTGACTGACCGCCGACGGCGTGACGCCCAGAGCCGCGGCGGCCCGGCGAAAACTGCGATAGCGGGCGACGCTCAGGAATGTCTCGACCCCGTCGAGCGCACCGTGCCGGACTGTGAAGTTCTGCTTCATGGATCGTCGAGATTATCGCCGATAGTCGTGCGGGGAAAGCGACCATAGATGCGATCGCGACCTCAACTGCCGGCGGTGCCCGACCCCGCCGCAATCGATTCAGGATCGAAGATCGCCATGTCGACGACCCATATCTTTCAGACGCATCTCTTCCTCGGATATGCGGCGTGGCTGCTGTGCTTTTTCGCCTATATCCTGCCCTGGCTAAAATCGATCGATCGCGCCGCGGCGCATCGTGCGATTGCGACGCTTCACAGCTTCCGCTTCTTCGGGCTCGCCTTCGTCGTCCCGGGCGTGGTCGGCGCCGACCTCCCGGCGCATTTTGCCATACCTGCCGCTTATGGCGATCTCGCCACCGGGCTGCTCGCGCTATTGGCGCTGGCGACCGCTCGGATCCGCCCCGTCTTCTGGCTGTTCGTGGTCGCGTTCAACCTGGTCGGCCTGGTCGATCTCGTGCTTGCCTATAGCCATGCGATCCAGGCCGACCTCCCGGCGCATGCGGGGGAGCTGGGCGCCGCCTATGCGATCCCGATCCTCTATGTGCCGCTGCTGATGATCACCCACGTCACCGCGTTCTACTTCTTGGCGCGCCCGCAACGCGAGGTGGGTTAGGCGATCGCGGGACACAGTCCCGGCCGCATGCCGCACGATCACGCCGCGCCGTTACGTCGGTCGGCGGACGGCCCGCACCTTGCCGCTGTTGCCGCCGCCGCAAAAGAACCGGTCGCACCCATCGGATTCGAGGCCCGATACCACGACCCCCTCGGGCATCTCGATTTGCTCCAACACCTCTCCGCTGCGCGGGTCGATGCGTCGCAGGTCGCTCGCTTCGTCTTCCCAGGTGCCGTGCCACAGCTCGCCATCGACCCAGGTGACTCCCGTCACGAAACGATTGGACGCGATCGTGCGCAGGATCGCGCCGGTCTCGGGGTCGATCTGGTGGATCCTGCGCTCGCGATACTCGCCAACCCAGAGCGTGCCTTCGGCCCAGGCGAGACCCGAGTCCTTGCCGCCGCCCGGCGCCGGGATGGTGGCGAGAATCCGTCCGGTCGCCGGATCGATCTTCTCGATGTTGCTCTCGGCGATCTGGAACAGATGTTCGCCGTCGAACGCCGTGCCGGCATGCGCGGCAATGTCGAGCGAGCGCCGTTGCTCGCCGCTCTCCGGATCGAAAGCGTTCAACCGGTCGCCCGATGCGAACCAGACGTTCGTGCCGTCGAAGGAGACCCCGCCGACCTGCTCGACCTCAGGGAAGGGTCCGTATTCGCGGACGATCTGCGCTTTGGATGTCTTCATGCCTGTATCCTAGCTGCCCGGGAACGGTGCGGGGAGTAACAAGGTCGTCGCGAATCCAGGCAATGGTGGCGTCGTCCAGCGCTGCGCCCGACCGCGACCCAGGGCTTGCGCCTTGCCAGTCGCAGCAAGCGCGTCGAGCGCACGTTGCACCGTGCGCTGGCTGGCGCCCAATGCCAGCGCCAGCGCCGAGCTCGACCAGGATTCACCGTCGGCGAGCAATGCCAGCACGCTGGCCTGGTCCTCCTCGACGGGGCGGGCCAGCACGACGATCTGGCGCGCGCCGAGCGGCGAGAGCCTGAAGCCCAGCGTGGTCGCACTCACCCGCGCGATCGGCAGCAGCAGCTTGCGGAGGCGCCCAATCTCGACCCGCAGCCGGGCGCGGTGCGATTCGTCGACGAATCGCGCGCCGAATGCCCGCGCGAGCAGCATGTCGCGCGGCACATCGCCGGGCCAGGCTTCGCCGAGCGCGCGGGCCAGCGCGAAGAGCACCGGACGCGTTGCCAGCGGAACGATCGTGTCTCGCGCACGCACGAGGTTGCGACAGGCGTCGATGACGATCGCGTCCGACGCCAGCACAGCTTCGACCTGTTCGAGCCGGAGAGGGCGCTCGTCGCCGCGCGCGATTGACCGCGCTGCTGGCGTGTCGAGCACCGCGAAGGCCTGCTCGACTTCCGCGGCGAGCGCCGGAATGCGTGCCCAGCGTGCCGCCTCCTCGGCGCGGCCGAGCGCCGCGCGCGCGGCACCGGCCCGAACGCGCCGCATGGCGATGCCGGCCATCGTCAACTCGTGGATCGCGCGCAGCGGGGTGGGAAGTGCCGAGACGTCCAGTCGGGCCAGCTTGCCTTCGGCATCGTCGAGCCGCCCGAGCAACAGCAGTCGCCGCGCCTCGAGATAATGCGCATGGGCCGCGTTTGCGCGATCGCCATGGGATTCGAGTGCCGCCGCCGCCGCGGCCAATGCCTTGGTCGGCCAGGTCAGGTCGCGCGACGCGAGCGCGATCTCGGCTTCGGCGACGACGCATCGTGCACGCGCCACGGGCTCCCGCGGGCCAAAGGCGCGCGCCGCGCGACGCACCAAGGAACGGGCGCGATCGAAGTCGCCGAGCTGCGCCATGGCGATACCGCGGAGCGCCAGCGCCGGCGCGTCGTCGCGCAGCGCGATGCGGTTGAGCGCGCCTAGCGGATCGCCTTTCGCCAGCGCTTGCGCCGCGGCGGCGATCAGCGAGTCCATCGAAATCCCGCCACGATTGTCACTCTCACCCTTCCGGCGACGCGCCCTAGATGCCGTTCGTGACCGATGGCTACCGACGGATCGGTGCCCGCAAGAACAGACATAATTGCGCCTGGTCGGATGAAAAGGAGCATTGGCAATGATTACCATTTCGGCTTTCCGCGACGTTCCGGATTTCGCCAAGGGGTTGGTGCGCGACTTGCGCGTACGCTGGGTGCTCGAGGAGGCGGGCCTTCCCTACACCGCACGGCTGCTCGAACAGGGTGACCAGGATCATCCGGACTATCGCCTGATGCAGCCGTTCGGGCAGGTCCCGATGTTCGAGGAAGACGGGCTCGTCCTGTTCGAATCGGGCGCGATCGCTCTTCATGTCGCGGAGCGGTCGGAGGCGCTGCTGCCCAAGGAGCCGGCGGCGCGCATCCGGGCGGTGCAATGGCTGATCGCCGCGCTCAATTCGGTCGAGCCGTCGATCGTCAACCTCTTCCTGATCGACTTCATCTTCACGAACGAAGAATGGGCAAAGCTGCGCCGGGCGAGCGCCGCCGAGTTGATGAACAAGAAACTCGACGCGGTGGCCAAACGGCTGGGCGACAAGCCGTTCCTCGACGGCGAACGCTTCACCGTCGGCGATCTGATGATGGCGACGGTGCTCCGCTTCCACCCCGAGGTCGCGCAGCGTGATCCCCGGCTGGCTGCCTATATCAATCGCTGCATGGCGCGGCCCGCTTTCCAGCGCGCGCTGAATGCTCAGCTCGGCGATTATCGCGAAGCGGCCTGAGTAGCGCCCGGCGCCTTCTCGACGACCATCGCGGCATCCGCATCCGCGAGAAGGCGCCGGCGACGTATGACGTGCGACGATAGGAAGGAGATTCCACGATGACGTCCCACCAAATCGGAACGCGCGAGCAATGGCTCGCGGCGCGGCTTGATCTGCTCGACGCGGAAAAAGCGTTGACGAGACAGAGCGACGCGGTTGCCGAACGGCGTCAGGCGCTGCCCTGGGTACGGGTCGACAAGGACTATCGGTTCGATACCGAGCAAGGCGAGGTGGCGCTGGCGGCGCTCTTCCAGGGTCGGTCGCAATTACTGGTCTACCATTTCATGTTCGGACCGGAATATCCCGCGGGATGCATCTCCTGCTCGGCGATTGCCGACGGCTTCAACGGCATCGCGGTGCACCTCGCCAACCATGACGTGATGCTGTGGGCCGCGTCGCTTGCTCCGCTCGACAAGCTGCTTGCCTTCAGGGAGCGGATGGGCTGGTCCTTTCCCTGGGCGTCGACCCAGGGCCGCGACTTCAATTACGACTTCAATGTTTCGATCTCCGAAGAGCAGCAGCGTGCGGGTGGCACCGAATATAATTACCGTCGGGGCGGCCATGCGATGACCGAGGCAACGATACCGCCGGTCGTCAACCAGAGCGCGGCGCGGACCGGCGCCGACCCGATCGCCTATCTGCGCCAACGTCCCGGCCTCAGCGCATTCGTCATCGAGGACGGCGTAGTCTACCACAGCTATTCGACCTACGCCCGCGGGCTCGACGGGCTGTGGGGCATGTTCCAGTGGCTCGACCGCGCGCCCCGGGGACGTGACGAACACGGGATTTGGTGGCGCCATCATGACCGTTACGCGGAGACCGCGGCATGATCACCGCCGATGTCCAGCATGGGCGCCGCAACGATGCAGCGCCCGACGCGGCCGGATGGCTTGGCATCGTGGCAACCCCGACCTTTATCGGGATGGCGCTGTTGAGCTATGCATCCGGCGCGGACGGCACCATGAACTGTTCCGCGTCCGCGATGTCGCTGTGGGGCGGAATGGTGCCGATGTACGCGCTGATGGGCATCTTTCATTCGGGGGCCTGGCTACGGAGACTGGCGCGTCGACGCTGAGTATGGACCCTAGACGTCGACTGCCAGGTAGCCGGTGAGGTACCGTCCCGCGCCTGCGCCGTAGATGCCGGGTCCGGCGACGTTGAAGGGGCGATTGTCGAATAGATTGGTCACCTGCATGCGCAGGGTTGCGTCGCGGTTGACCAATTTGAACCGATAGCGGCCGCCGAGATTGAGCTGTGCGCGGGCGGGCAGCGACACCAGATTGTCGGTGGTCGACGGCACCTTGCCGCGCTGGAGCAGGGTGGTGTCGAGCGACAGCCCGTCGAGCACCGGCGTCTTCCAGTTGAGGTTCAAATTGACGAGGTGCCCCGGCAATCCCACGGGGCGGGCGCCGATCGTGCCAAGTGCATTGGGATCGCGCTCGACCCGGGCGCGCAGGAAATACCCGCCCGCGACGACATTGAGCGTCCGCGTCAAATTGCCCGACACCGACACTTCCGCCCCCTGGCTGCGCGTGGTGCCGACCTGGGTGTAGCGACTGGCCGCGTCGAATCCGAAATAGGGCTTCCGCAGGTCGAACACGCCGGCGATCAGCTTGACGTTCCCCGTCACCGTCCAGCGGATGCCGGCGTCCTTCTGTTCGGTCAGGATCGCGTTGAGCGGCTGATTGCGGTTGGCCGCGTTGGGCGGCGCCACGCCGCTTTCCTCGAGGCCGCGGGCATAACCGGCATAGAGCGACACCGATTTGGACAGATAGGCCGCCGCCGTGCCGTTATAGAGCCATGGCCGCGATCGCGAGACGATCGGCGCGACGCCGGGAAGCCAGGTGGTCTTGCGGTAATCGGCACGCGAGAGGCCGAAGCTGATCTCGCCGATGTCGCGCCAGCGCCCGTCATAGGCCACGCCCAGGGTCGCCTGGCGAATGCGGTCGCGCGATGACGCGCCGAATACGAAATTCGGCCTGGGCGAATCCTCCTCGACACCGATCCGGGTCGGCCCCAGATCGACGTCGTCCGATCCGCCGAACTGATGACGCGCGTCGCGTTCGCGCAGGCTGAGATGGATCACGTGCAGCCGCGGCCCGTCGACGATGCTGTGCGTCAGCCGAACCTCGCCGCTCAGCGACACGTTCTTCGCGCGCGGATCGGCGATGAGCAGGCGGTCCGCCGTCCCGTCGGGCTGCAAGTCGACCAACAGGTTGGCGTAACTCTTCTTCTGATCGAACACCGACCGGAACGCGCCGACGCGAAGCAGCCAGGTCTTGCCCGGCGCATAGGAAGCGAGCAGTCCCTGATTGGTCCCGGTATAGCGGAAATCGGCCCATTGCGGCCCATCGAAGCTGTGCGCGGGGGGCTTGGGCGGCAGATACTTGCCCGCCGGCACGTAGAACGGCCCCGCCTCATCATTATAATCGTTGGTCAGCGTCCAGAACGGCATGATCTCCACGCCGGGCGCGGGGCGCCAGCGGACGATCAGCCCCTGGCTGTGATTGAAATTGTCGGTGCCGTCGGGGAATGCGGTGCGCCCGACGATCGCGCCATAGCCGACCGACAGCCGCTTGCTGACCGGCAGCGATCCGTCGACCTCCAGCCCATAGGAACTGTAGCTGTCGGCGTTGAGCACGATCGAGGCGGCGGCCTTGTCGCCGGGACGACGCAGCAATTGGTCGACGATCCCGCTCGGCGCGGCGAACGGATAGCCCTGCGCCGACAGGCCGACCTTGATGCTGGTCGAATCGTTGATGATGCTCGACAGCGCGATCGCGGGGTCGAAATACATGCCGTCGATCCGCACGTTCCCCGCCGCGGTCGGTGAGAAGCCGCGCGCATTGCTCGACGTGTAGATGCCGATCGTCTCGCGCCCGACGCTGAAGCCGAACCCGTCCTCCGCCTGCGTCACCGCATTGTCGTCGGCGCGATCCTGCGCGACGGCGGGAAATGCGATCCCCGCCAGCAACAATGTCAGCGTCGCCGAGCCCAGCCGCCCCATGCCCTTCCTCCCAAGCCGTTATATCGTCTTATGACAGCATATCAGCCAATCGGGGCTGAATGCCGACTTAACGGTGATGGCTGGACGGCGGCGGCGAACCGCGTCATCGGCAGATCGCATGACAGCGGAACGCATCATTATCGAAACGATCGGCTGGACCGGCGCCGTGGTGATCCTGCTTGCTTACCTCCTGCTGTCCGCGGGTCGGGTCGGTGGGCAATCGCGGCTCTATCAGTGGATGAACCTGGTCGGGGCCGCCTGCTTCGTCGTCAATAGCGGCTATAACGGCGCGATCCCCTCGGCCGTGCTCAACGTCATCTGGGCCGGGATCGGACTCTTCACGCTGTGGCGGATCGCGCGGCGTCCAACCTAGGGGCAGGGAACAGGCGCGCCAGCGTCGGCACGGCGCGGACCGCCGCGACGCGATTGCGTGCGACGGGAACGATCACGCCGCCGTCGAGCCGTAGCCGTATATTGCGCCCGTCGCGCTCGATCGCGCGCACCGCCGACACTGCCACCCACCAGCTTCGATGCGTCCGGATCCCCACCGCACCATAACGCGCGATCGCGTCGGCCATCGGCATCAGTTCGAGCCGGCTGCCCGAGCCCTGGTGCACGCGGACATAATGATCCTCCATCTGCAGGCAGGTGACATGGTCATTGGCGAAAGCGGGCGGCATCCGCGCGGAGGGCATGGCAAGCTCCGGCGCAGGCCTGCGACGCGCCTCGGCCGCCAGCCACAAGCCGACCACCATCGCCTCGACCAATGCCGTCTTCACATACCAGTCGATCAGCGACATCCGAGCGGCTTCTCCAGGCCATGCCCAGCGGCCGAACGCCGCAGCCGCCAGGCTGACGGGCAAGGCCGCCGCCAGGATCGCGATCGCCAGCGCCACAGATGCGGGCACGCCGCGTGCGCGCAGCATCCTGACGACCGGCGGCACGATCAGCCCGGCAAGGCCCGCGCCGATCACCATCATGCCGGTCCAGTTGAACAGGCAGATCAGCAGGTCGCCACCGAGATAGCCGAGGAAGCCGACCACGCCGCCCGCAACCGCGCCGAAGGCAAGCAACCGCAGCCAACCGCCGGGCGTGCCGATTCCCGCTTCCCAAAGCTCGACGCCGCGCCGCGCACCGTCCGCCATGCCCACTCCCGTACCCGTTCGCCCAGTCGCGAATATCCGCTGGCAAGTCACTGTCGCGGCGAGGTTAGCAGGCCGGACGGAGCGGGAAAGCTCCTTTTCCCTTCCGAAGGAGAGAGCGATGACCAACCCGATACGACCGGCTCGGCGTGACCTGCTGGCGGGCGCGTTGCTGGCGAGTGGGCTAGGCTTGGCGGGTCGGGCGACCGCCGTCCTACCCCCGGCGGAGGCGCCGACCGGCGACATCCACGATTTCGATTATCATCTCGGCCACTGGACCGCGGTGCAACGACGACTGAAGAAACGCTGGACCACCAATCCGGAATGGGACGAATTCCCCAGCAACGACATTTACGGCCAATATCTCGATGGCCTCGTCAATGTCGACCAGGTCAACTTTCCGACCAAGGGCTGGTCGGGGCTCACGGTCCGCACGTTCAATCGCGCCCGGCGGCAATGGTATATCTATTGGATCAACAGTCGCGACGGCGTGCTCGGGACGCCGGTGATCGGCGGTTTCCGCGGCAACAACGGCTTGTTCTACGGTGATGACAGCGATGACGGCATCCCGGTCAAGGTTCGCTTCATCCGCACCAAGCAACCGCCCGATCGCGAACGCTGGGAACAGGCCTTTTCGCGCGACGGCGGCGCTACCTGGGAAACCAACTGGACCGCCGACTTCACGCGCGTGCGCTGACGGGTATCGGCCCGTGACCGATCGGCGAGCCCGGCTTTCGGCGATATCGCGCGGGCCGGGCTTGCCTGATTGCCTGATGGCGGAGCCCGGCCTAAGCACACGGCCATGCTTACCCTATACGGCATTCCCAATTGCGACACGGTGAAGAAGGCGCGCACCTGGCTCGGCGACCATGGCGTCGCCTATACCTTTCACGATTACAAGAAAGCCGGAGCCGATGAGGCATCGCTGCGCCGCTGGACGAGTGCCTTGGGCTGGGAAACCGTGCTCAATCGCGCGGGTACGACGTTTCGCGCGCTCCCGGATGCTGACAAGGCCGATCTCGACCAGGACAAGGCGATTGCGCTGATGCTGGCGCAGCCGTCGATGATCAAGCGCCCGATCGTCGAAGGCGACGGCGTGCTGGTCGCCGGGTTCAAGCCCGATGCCTGGCAAACGGCCGGCATCGGCTGAGCTTGCCACGGCGCGCATCCGAGCGCAGTCTCCTCCACATAAATAGGGGAGGGGAATCATGGCTCAAACCGCCAAGCCGCCGGTCTGGTTCTGGATCGTCGCGATCCTGTTGGTGCTGTGGAACGCGATCGGCGTTTATTTCTGCGTCGAGCAGTTCCGGCTGGGTGCGGCGTCTGCAATGTGGGAACAAACGCCCTATCACCAGGCGCTCTACCGCTCGCTGCCCAGTTGGTACAATTATGTCTACGCCGTCGCCACGTTCGGCGGATTGCTCGGCGGTCTTGCCTTGCTGTTGCGCGAACGCCGCGCGATCATCCTGTTCTGGATCTCGCTGATCGCCGTCATCGTGCAGTTCGGCTACACGTTCGCGATGACCGACCTGATCGCGCACGAGGGCGCGGCGAAGGTGGTGCCGTTCCCGGTATTCATCGCGCTTGTCGGCCTGTTCGCGATCTGGTTTTCCGGGATGGCGGCGAAAAAGGGCTGGATCGGGCGCTGATCCAGGGGGAGGGCGCTCAGCCCTCCCATTGGAACACCTCGTCTAACGGTTTGCCGAACACCTGGGCTATGCGGAACGCGGCTTCCAGCGTGGGCGAATATTTGCCCGCCTCGATCGCCGCCACGGTCTGGCGAGTCATGCCGATCCGCTCGCCCAATTCGGCCTGGGTCATCTCGTTGGCCATGAAGCGCAACAGGCGGATCTGATTGACCACCCGGCCGGGAAGCGGCTTGGGGCGTGTACTCATGACCGGCAGTGCCCTGGACGGAGCGGATTTTGGCGCAGGGCAAGAAGCGAGGAGGGAGCGATGCGTTTCTGCATCGTGACCGACGAGCGACGCCGCCCGGCGCCAAAATCCGCCCGCCGCTTCGCGGTTGCGCTGGGAGGCGCGCCGGCGTCGTCGCTTGCTTGCGCGTAGCTCAAGGCTACGCGACTGCGCTGCGCTCCTAGCCAGCACGCCTCCCAGCGCAATCCAGGGCGTTGCCGGTCATGAGTACACGCCCTAACCATGCCAGCCCCTCCGGTAGCTCGTCACGATCAGGACATGGCGGACGGTTTCCGCCAACACGATCGCGAGCAGCGCCGCGTTGACGATCTTGGGCGCCGGATCGCTGAACGGCATCACCACGCCGACCATGATCGTCCCGACCAAAAGCACGTAATAGCCGGCGCTGCCGCCGCGCCGGGCGATCGCGCGGTCGCGTTCATCGGGCCTGGCGCGTCCTTCGGCGCCGTCGCGCACCGCCAGCACGATGTGGCCGATGATCACTACGATCGCCTGGATCGAGGCGACGATGCCGAACGTCCAGACGATGTCGAGCAACCTGGGCCCGACATGCCCCGACAGCACCAGCGAGAAGTAGATGACATAGGCGACGATCATGCAGATGAGCGTCAGCCAAGCGGTCTTTTCGCGATAGGCCATGATCATGCTCCCCGCCGATAGCCGACGATCTGCGCGCCGTAGTGGACGATCTCGGCGATCACGATTGCGGCCATGATCCCATAGGTCATCCCCTTGGCATCGACGCCGAAATGCATGCTGGCGGCAACGCACACGATCAGGCTCAGCAGCACCGGATAGGCGAGCGCATAGGCGCGGCGCGAGACCGCCTTGTCGCGTTCGTCGCTCGCCGCGCTGGCGTCCTTGGGTGACAGCACCGCGGAGACGATCGCCCCGACCGTGACCAGTCCAGTCTGCACGATCACCGCGGCGAGCAACCCGCCGAATTGCGCCGGCCCGGGCAAGTGCCGCGCGGTCGTCAGCAGGAAGGTGAAATAGGCGCCCCACACGACGACCGTGGTGGTCACCGATAGCCAGGCCATCTTTTCCCTGAATGGCATTGTTGACCTCATGTTCGAATCTATAAACTCAATGTTATATAAAACTAACATGAAGTCAAGCGTGGGATACAATCGCGGCGTTCGGTGCTGGCGGCGCGGGCGGCAAGCCGCTAGGGAGCGCGCCATGTCCACGACCTTCACGATCGACACATCGACCAGCCGCGCCAACCCGACGCCGGCACCGATGAAGCGCCTCTCCGTCCCGGCGATCCAGCGCCGCAAGTTCGAGGGAAAGACGCAGGAACCGCTGGTGATGCTGACCGCCTATACGGTCCGCATGGCGCAATTGCTGGATCCGCATTGCGACATGCTGCTGGTCGGCGATTCGTTGGGGCAGGTGGTCTATGGCCTGCCGTCGACGCTGCCGGTCACGCTCGACATGATGTGCGCGCACGGCGCCGCGGTGGTGCGGGGCAGCTATCATGCCGTCGTTATC
Organism: Sphingomonas sp. P4_G2; assembly: GCF_056401155.1. Classification (NCBI taxonomy): domain Bacteria; kingdom Pseudomonadati; phylum Pseudomonadota; class Alphaproteobacteria; order Sphingomonadales; family Sphingomonadaceae; genus Sphingomonas; species Sphingomonas sp. P4_G2. The sequence goes on from NZ_JBFUJY010000005.1 coordinate 304,451, forward strand.
GTCGACATGCCGTTCGGCAGTTACGAAGCCTCGCCCGAACAGGCCTTTGCTAGCGCCAGCCGTATATTGGCCGAAACCGGCTGTGCCGCGGTCAAGCTGGAGGGCGGTGCGGTAATGGCGCCGACCATCCGCTTCCTGACCGAACGCGGCATACCGGTCATGGCGCATATCGGCCTGACCCCCCAGGCGATCAACACGCTCGGCGGCTATGGCGCGCGCGGGCGAAGCCAGGAGGAAGAGGCCAAGATCAAGGGCGATGCGCAGGCTATCGCCGCTGCCGGCGCTTTCTCGGTCGTCCTGGAGGGCGTCGTCGAGCCAATCGGCCGCGCGATTGCCGAAACCACCGACATTCCGGTAATCGGCATCGGCGCATCCGCCGCCTGCGACGGCCAGGTGCTGGTCGCCGAAGATATGCTCGGCCTGTTCGAGCGTACCGCACGCTTCGTCAAGAAGTACGACGATATGGCCGGTCGCATCACCGACGCCGCTACGCGCTATGCCGAAGAGGTGCGCAACCGGACCTTCCCCGGAGTTGAGCAGACCTATTTGCCGAAGGTCTAAGGACGCCTAAGCCGCGTTGCTTTTGGGCGGCGCGCCGCTAAGGGACCCCCCTAGGAACAGTCGCCGATCACGGCCATTGCGAGAGCCGAACGCGGTCCCTAAGGTCCGCCGACTTATTTTTGCCCCCAATTGGAGCCTACCCCTTGGCTGTGACGCCGAAAACCGATGAAGCTTTCCTGCGCGAGGTCGATGAGGAACTCCGCCGCGATCAGATCGTGGGCGTGTGGAAGAATTATGGCCGCGTGATCATTGGCCTGATCGTGGCCGCGCTGGCGATTTTCGCCGGCGTGCTCGGCTGGCGGGCATGGAGCCATGGCGCTGCCGAAAAGCAGGCGATCGAGCTTCAACAAGCCTATGACTCGATCGCCAGCGGCAATAGCCAGGCGGCCAAGGCCCCGATCGACAAGCTCGCCGGCGACAGCGCACCGGGCTACCGCGCGCTCGCCAAGATGCTGCAGGGCAACGACTTGCTCGCCGCCGGCAAGACCAAGGAAGCCGCGGCGAAATATGGTGAAGTCGCGGGCGATAGCAGCGTCGGGCAGCCGATCCGCGACCTCGCCACGATCCGCCAGACCCATACCGAATTCGACACGCTCGCGCCGCAGGTGGTGATCGACCGGCTGAAGCCGCTCGCGACCTCGGACTCGGCCTGGCTCGGCAGCGCCGGCGAGATGATCGCGATGGCCGATCTCAAGCTCAACCGGTTGGCGGAAGCGCGCGCGATGTTCAAGATGATCGCGGAGAGCGACAAGGTTCCCGACAGCATCCGTCAACGCGCGGTTCAGGCGACCCAGGCTCTGGATCCCGGCACGAACGTTCAGAAGGGCAAGTAAATAGCATGACGACCAAGTGGAGGATGCCGATTGCGCTGGTGGCGCTGACCGCGCTCGGCGCGTGCGGTGCGTTCAAGGGCGGCGGAAAGAAGACTCCCGTACTCGGCGACCGCGTGCCGATCCTGGTGTCGGAAAGCGATGCCAAGGTCGATCCGGCGATTTCGGGGCTCGACGTCCTGTTGCCGGCGCCCGTCGCCAACACCGATTGGGCCCAGCCCGGCGGCAACCCCGAAAAATCGATGGGCCATCTGGCGCTGGGTGGATCCGTCTCCCGCGTTTGGACGGTGTCGATCCCCGCGGGGTCGAACCGGCAGCGGCTGGCGGCGTCCCCGGTGATCGGCGACGGCAAGCTCTACGCGGTCGATGTCGACGGCGCGCTGCACGCCTTCGATGCCAATTCGGGCGCGTCCTTGTGGACCGTGCCGATCGCCAAGGCGGAGAAGAGCAAATCGGCGCGGTTCGGCGGCGGCGCGACCTATGACAATGGCCGCGTCTATGCGACCTCCGGCCTGGGCGACATCGTGGCGTTCGATGCCAAGACCGGCGCCGAAGTGTGGCGCTCCAAGCCAGGACCGCCGCTGCGCGGATCGCCGACCGTCGTCGGTGACCAGCTCTATACGTTGAGCCAGGACAACCAGCTTTATGCGCTGTCGACGGCCAACGGGCAGCAAGTCTGGTCGGCCTCGGGCAGCCTCGAGACGCAAGGCGTATTCGGCGTCGCGGCGCCGGCAGTGGCGCACCAGACGGTCGTCGCCGGCTTCTCGTCGGGCGAACTCAACGCCTATCGCGTCGAAAATGGCCGGGCGATCTGGGGCGACGCCTTGTCGCGCACCAGCATTTCGACCTCGGTGTCCAGCCTCGCCGATATCGACGCCGATCCGGTGATCGACGACACCAATGTCTACGCCTTGGGGCAGGGCGGTCGTCTCATCGCCGCCAATCTCGCCACTGGCCAGCGTTTGTGGGAGCAGAACTTCGCTGGCATCTCGACGCCCTGGCTGGCGGGCGAGTGGCTGTTCGTGGTGACCGACGAAAGCAAGCTCTACTGCCTGCAGCGCTCGACCGGAAAGATCCGCTGGATCAGCCAGTTGCGTGCCTTCCAGGTCGAAAAGAAGAAAAAGAAGAAGAACCCGCTGACCTGGTACGGTCCGGTCCTTGCCGGCAATCGCCTGGTGCTGGTCAATTCGCTGGGCGACATGGTGTTCGCCTCGCCGAGCGACGGCGCGATCGGCCAGACTATTCCGGGCAAGGACGGCTTCAGCCTGGGGCCGGTGGTCGCCAACAATACGCTCTACGTGCTCGACGGGCGCGGACGCATTTCCGCCTATCGCTGAGAGTCTGTTTGAAAACGCGCTGAGGGCGCGTTTCGCGGCACCAGCCCGCTCCCCCACCCGACCTCCCATAGAATACCCTGATTGGGAGGTCGGGTGGGGGAGCGGGCCGGCACCGTCCTAAAACTCGCTCTACCGCGAGTTTTCAAACAGTCGCTGAGTGATAGGATCGGGGCGGCGTAAAGCGTCGCCCCGTTCAGGGCGTTGCCGCTGGCGTGCACACGCCCTACAGCGCCCTGCATGTCCTTACCTACCGTCGCCATTATCGGCCGTCCCAATGTCGGCAAGTCGACGCTGTTCAACCGGCTCGTCGGCAAGAAGCTTGCCCTGGTCGATGACCAGCCCGGCGTTACCCGCGATCGGCGCGAGGGCGACGGAAACCTGCTCGGCCTCGAGTTCCGCGTGATCGACACCGCCGGCTATGAGGATCTTGAGGCCGCGACCTTGCCGGGCCGGATGCGGCAACAGACCGAGGCGGCGGTGGCACAGGCCGATGTCGCCCTGTTCCTGATCGACGCTCGCGCCGGCATCGTGCCGCTCGACGAGGAAATCGCGCGCTGGCTGCGCGGCTCGACCACGCCGGTCATCCTGGTCGCCAACAAGGCGGAAGGACGCGCGGCGGAGGCCGGCATCATCGAATCGCTCGCCCTCGGCTTCGGCGACCCGGTCCAGGTGTCGGCCGAGCATGGCGAAGGCATGGCTGATCTGTTTGAGGCGCTGGTCCCGTTCGTTCCCGAACCGGAAGAGTTCGAGGAAGAGGAAGACGAAAGCCCCGACGCGCCGCTCAAGCTCGCGATCGTCGGCCGCCCCAATGCCGGTAAATCGACGTTGATCAATCGCATGCTGGGCGAGGATCGCCTGATCACTGGCCCCGAAGCCGGGATCACGCGCGATTCGATCGCGATCGACTGGACCTGGCACGATCCGAAAAGCGGCCCGCGCGCGGTGCGGCTGATCGACACCGCCGGCATGCGCAAGCGCGCCAAGGTGCAGGACAAGCTCGAGAAATTGTCGGTCGCCGACGCGTTGCGCGCGGTCGATTTCGCCGAAGTGGTCGTGCTGCTGCTCGACGCGACCCTCGGCCTGGAGGCGCAGGACCTCAAGATCGCCGACCGCGTGCTGCAGGAAGGGCGCGCCCTGGTCATCGCGCTCAACAAATGGGACATCGCCGAAAATGCCTCGTCGCTGTTCAATGGCGTCAAGAAGGCGCTCGAGGACGGGCTTAGCCAGGTGAAGGGCGTCATCGTCATCACCGTGTCGGGCGCGACCGGCAAGGGCATCGACCAATTGCTGGGCGCTGCGTTCGAAACGCGCGAGGCCTGGTCGAAGCGCGTCTCCACCGGCGAGCTCAATCGCTGGTTCGAGCGGGCGATCGACGCCAACCCTCCGCCAGCGCCCGGCGGCAAGCGGATCAAGATGCGCTACGTCACCCAGATCAAGACGCGGCCCCCCAGCTTCGTCATTTTCGGCACGCGCGTCGATCAACTTCCCGCAAGCTACGAGCGCTATCTGGTCAATTCGATGCGGCGAGATCTTGGCTTCGGCGCAGTCCCCGTGCGCTTGACGTTGCGCGCGCCGAAGAATCCATTTGATCGGGAATGAACCTAATTTCGTGAAAGCTGCACGGCTCCAAGGCTTTAGAGGCTGACGGCTACCGACTCTGTCAACCGGTCGTTTACCTGCGCCAGCTACAGCGGACAGATTGGCAGCGGGGGCGTGCCGATACGGGTGGAGGACGTGGTGACGATCGACAGCGGGCAGATAGTGGATTGGAGCGCGTTTCAGGCGGCCCGGAGCGAGCTCGGCGCCGGATTCGTCCGGATTCTCGGCTATTTCAAGGAAGACGGCGTCAAGTCGGTCGCCGCGATCGAGGAGGCGATGCGCGCGGGCAATGCCGCCGCGATCGTGCTGCCGGCGCACACGCTGAAGGGCGAGTCGCGTCAGTTCGGTGCGGAACAGCTCGCCGCCATCGCCGAAGCGATCGAAGTCATCGGGCGCCAGTGCGTGGAAACGCGCGACGCGCCCGACCAGGCGCTCGAACATGTCGTCAAGCTGCGCCCGACGTTCGAAGCGACGCTGGCGATGCTCGAACGCGAGGCCAACCCATTGGTCGAGCGCCGCCCCACCGCCTTCGGCCGCCGCGCCGTCTGATCTTTAGCCCCGTTTGTTTGCCGATCTCGTACAATCGGGATCGAATGCGACCGAGCTGAATCGTCACCCCGGCCTTGTGCCGGGGTCCACCGGGCGGCAAGCCCCGGAAAAAGAAGCTCCTGTTACTGCGCTAGAGTTTGTTTCAGCAAAGCTGAAACGGTAGCGGTGCCGGCCCTCTCCCCCACCCGACCTCCCAATCAGGGTATTCTATGGGAGGCCGGGTGGGGGAGAGGGCCGGCACCGATTCAGCAAAGCTGAAAAAGACTCTAGGTCGTGAACTCATAAACGGATTGAGGTCATAGCGCTGATGTCGCATCCTTCGGGCATCGGAGGATTCATGGTTCAGAATGCGGTGAAAGAGCTCTGTGGGGTCAGCGAGAAGCTCACGGACGACCTTGATGCTGACCAATTGGCGGCGGCGACGAAGCATATTGATGCGCTCGCGCATCCTTTGAAGCCGGATGACATTCGAGCTTTATTGCCGCTCCTGCCTCGGGATGGCGACACGGCCGCTGGCCTCAACTGGTCGCTGCTGCACGCGATCGAGGCCGCGCCAGATTGGCCGATGTGGGACTTGCTTGGCGACCAGAGCAACGAATGGGTCCGCATTTTACGACTTAGGCTCGCAAATGGAGGCTTCCATCCTCCGGCCTGAAGTGATTCAGCATCGGCATGAGCCGATATGATCTGACCGACTTCGAATGGCGCGTGATTGAGCCACTGTTGCCCAATAAACCGCGTGGTGTTCCTCGTGTTGACGATCGCCGCGTGTTGAATGGCATCTTCTGGGTGCTGCGCTCCGGCGCACCGTGGCGTGACCTGCCCGAGCGCTATGGCCCGCGAACAACCTGCTACAACCGCTTCGTGCGTTGGCGGAGGGCGGGCGTCTGGGACCGGATGATGGACGCCATCACCGCTGCCCATGACGGTGACATCAAGATGATCGACAGCACATCCGTTCGCGCCCACCAGCAGGCCGCGACGGTAAAAAGGGGGATCGAGATCATTGTCTCGGTCGCTCCCGAGGAGGGCTCACGACCAAAATCCATGCAGTCGTCGATGCGCAAGGGCTCCCGATCCGGCTCGGCCTGACGGCAGGACAAACGCATGACGGGCAGGCCGTCGACACGCTGCTCGACGATCTCAGCCCCCACACTATCGTGCTGGCGGACAAAGCCTATGACGCTGACCGCATCCGTAACCTGATCGAGGAGCAAGGAGCCACGCCGAATATCCCGGCAAAATCCAATCGGAAATGGAAGCCATGCTTCAGCAAACGGCTCTATCGCGAGCGCAATCTTATCGAGCGGTTCTTCTCCAAGCTGAAGCACTTCCGCCGTGTCGCCACCCGATATGACAAACTCGCCGCCAACTTCCTCGCCATGGTCCAACTCGCCTCAATGCGGCTGTGGCTCCGCACTTATGAGTCTACGGCCTAATCTGCACAGTGGATCCCGGCACAAGGCCGGGATGACGGATTAAGAAGCCCGTCCAGTGTCCCGCTCAGCTTTCGCTGTCTTCCGCTGATTTCGCGTTGAGCTGGATGTAATTCTCCAGCCCCATCCGCTCGATCATGTCGAACTGGCGCTCGAGCGTGTCGACATGCTCCTCCTCGCTGTCGAGGATGCGACGAAACAGGTCGCGGCTGACATAGTCGCGGACCTTCTCGCAATGTTCGATCGCGTCGCGCAGCAGCGGCAGCGCTTCCATCTCGAGCTCGAGGTCCGACTTCAACACCTCTTCGACCGTCTCGCCGATGCGCAGCCGCCCGAGCAATTGAAAATTGGGCAGGCCGTCGAGGAACAGGATGCGCTCCGACAACCAGTCGGCATGCTTCATCTCGTCGATCGATTCGTGGCGCTCGAACTCGGCGAGCTTCTGCACGCCCCAATGGTCGAGCAGGCGGTAATGCAGCCAATATTGGTTGATCGCGGTCAGTTCGTTCTTGAGCGCGGTATTGAGGAAGTCGATAACCTGCGGATCGCCCTTCATGGTGATGCCCTTCGTTGCTTTTCAGCCGGCATCATAGCCCCGGAAGGTCGGGCGAGACAGTCCAAAAAATGGCGGATTTCTGCGGTTTCCCTCTGCTGCGAACGCTACGCAGCAGCGCGCTCGTCGTCGATAATGGATCGCGCGAACGGCACGCACTGGCCGCATTTGGGCTGGCGACCGAGCGAGCGATAGGCCTGGCAGGCGGTCATCGACCCGTTGCGCGCGGCTTCGCGCACCTCGCGTTCGCGGATCGCATTGCAGACGCACACCATCATGAGACCGATTATCCCTCGCGCTCGTTGCCATCGAGTTAGCGATAGTGAGATCGATTCGCAATACTATTGCGACACGTTTGCAATTCGCCTTGTGCGCCGGAACGACTGCCATCGGCCACGCGCGGCACTGCGCCACAGCCATTCGAACGGACCATACGCGAATCGGTCGAGCCACGGCTTCGACCAGGCGAGCATCAGCAGCCACATCCCGGCGACGACGATCAGGCACTGCCAGCGCTGCAGATAGCCGTACCAGCCCAGGCCATAGCCGTTGAAGATCAACGTGCAGACGATCGAGGTGCCGAGATAATTGGAAAACGCCATCCTTCCCGTCGCGGCGAAGCGATCCGCCAGCCAGGGCACGCTGCCCGATTGCACGAACAGGATGACCAAAGCGGCATAGCCCAGGCTGAGCCAGGGCCGCAGCAAGCTCAGCTGGATCGCCTCGGTCGCGATCATCGTCAGCGGCGCCCAATGCGTCGCATCGAGCCAGTCGACGAGCGGGATATAGGCCGCCCACGCGACCGGCACGGCAGCGGCCGTCAGCCAATAAGCGCGCCGCGACCAGGCACCGGAAAAGAATCCCCAGCGAAATAGCGCCATGCCGATCAGCATCAGCGCGAGCGTATCGATGAAGGCGATGCGGTTGACGATCGTCTGGAAGAAGATCGCGGTTCGCGCGCGCACCTTGAACGCGTCGCCATAGGATCCGCGATAGCCCGCCAGTTCGCGCGCAATCGCGTCACGCTGCGGATCGGACTGCTGCCGGAACGCGCGCCAATCTGCGGTCAGGGTTGGATCGGCGCTGGGCTGGCTAGACGCCACCCGCGCGCTTTCGAGATGCTGATAGGCAACCAAGCCATCGGCCAGCTTGAATGCCAGCAGCAGCATGCCGATCGTCACCAGCATCCGCGGCCGCACGCGCCAGCCGATGAACGCGATCATCCCGGTCAGCGCATAGAGCACCAGGATGTCGCCTGCCCAGATCAGATACGCGTGGACCATGCCGAACACGAACAAGGTCGCCATCCGCGCATAATGCACCACCGCGGGCCGCTGGCCGCTCAGCAGCGCGCGGTCGGCGATCAGCATGGTCGAGGCGCCGAACATCATCGTGAACAGGCCGCGGAACTTGCCGTCGCCGATCGCGTAGGCGATCGCCCATTCCCACCAATTGGCGCCGGTCGATCCGCCATAGAAACTGGGGTCGATCTCGGCATAGCCCGGCATCGCGAAGTCGATGATGTTGAGCAGCAGGATGCCCATCACCGCGACCCCGCGCACCGCGTCGAGCGTGCGCAGCCGTTGCCGCACGGCCGCGCCGTCGCTCCCCGGCGGGTCGATCACCGCCGCGCGAACCAGGCGATCGGGATGCCCACCAGAACGATATGGCTGAAGAACTGCTCGGCCAGGCCCAGCGCCGTGAACGGATGCGCGCCAAAGCGCAGCGGCAACACGATCAGGTTCATCACCGCCCACAACCCGACGCCATAAGCGATGCCCGCGAGCAGCCAGCGAGCCTTGAGCAACGGCAGGCGGTTTGCCGCGATCACGAAGAACGCCGCCATCACCGCCATGATCGCGAAATGCAGCAGCAGTCCGACCAGCGCAACGCCGATCCCGCCTTTGACCGCATCATTGCCCAGGATGGCGCTGGCCAGCCCCTTGAGCATGTTGATCGGCGCGCGTCCGGCGATCAGCGTGTAGACGCACGCCGACAGGATATCGAGCGTGCCCGCGACCAACGTCGCCAACAGAATCTTGCGCCCGGTTCCTTCCATCGTTCCTCTCCCCGCTTCACCGCAATTCGCGGCGTATCACCAATTTGAGTCCCGACCAGATCGCATCGACCGCGCATACCTTCACATCGACCAGCCCGGTCGGCAGCGCCACGGCGCGGATCACGTCCTCGGTGACGTCGGTCGGGACCTTGGATGCCTTTTTCGGCCACGACACCCAGATCTGCCCGGCTGGGGCGATCGTGGCGCGCAATTGGACGATCAGCCGTTCCAGCTCGGCGCGGTCGGTGACGAACAGATGCGCGGCATCGAGGCCCGGGACCGGAGCATCGACTTCGACGACACCGATCGCGGCGGGACCGATCTCCGCGCGGACGCTGTCGGGCATGGCATGGAACCAGGCGTGCATGCCTGGCGCCAGCGACAGCTTCTTCGCCAGCGGGGTTCCCGAATAGCCCGCGGGAGCCGCCTTGGGGCGCGAAGTCGGTGCGTCGGGCGATGCCATGACGCCGACGCTATCACCAACTTGCTGGACTACAACAGCTCCATGCATTCCCCTCCCGCTTGCGGGAGGGGCTAGGGGAGGGCGTGTTCAAGAGCAGTGCGGATAACGAACAGACCCTCCCCCGACCCCGCACCGGGTGAACGATGCCCCGCATCGTTCAGGCCATGCCGGGGCATGGCCGACCCGGCGCGCGCAAGCGGGAGGGGAGAAGAGGATCCCCCAGATCAAACGATGGTGTCGCCCATCAGCGCAGGGAAAAAGCCTTCATGCGCGGCGCGCAGGTCGGCGATGCTGACGCACCAATCGCCTTCGTCGAGTTCGAAGATCAGCCGGTCCTTGATCGTCCTTCCGATCGGATCGGCGGGAACGTCGCCTGCTGCGGCATCGGCCAGGAATTCGGCCAGCGCCTGGTCGGGCACGGTGACCAGATAGAGACCCTGATCCTCGCCGAAGAACGATCCCGCCACGCCGAACGGCTGCGCCTCGTTGATCATCGCGCCGATGCCGCTCGCCAGCGCCATTTCGGCCAGCGCGACCGCCATGCCGCCGTCGGAGACGTCATGGCACGCGCTGATCAGCCCGCGTTCGATCGCCGAACGGATGAAATCGCCGGTGCGGCGCTCGGCCTTGAGGTCGACCGGGGGCGGGGGGCCATCCTCGCGACCATGGACCTCGCGCAGCCAGATCGACTGGCCGAGATGACCGCCACGCTCGCCGACCGCCAGAATGGCGTCGCCGGTGTGCTTGAACGCGATCGTCGCGCTCTTGGTGTAATCCTGCAGCAGGCCGACGCCGCCGATCGCCGGCGTGGGCAGGATCGCCGACCCGCTGCCATCGTCATTCTTGGTCTCGTTGTAGAGCGACACGTTGCCGCTCACGATCGGGAAGTCGAGCGCGGTGCAGGCTTCCGCCATGCCCTCGATCGCGCCGACGAACTGCCCCATGATCTCGGGCCGCTGCGGATTGCCGAAATTCATGCAATCGGTGGTTGCCAGCGGCTTCGCACCGACTGCGCAGATATTACGATAAGCCTCGGCAATCGCCTGCTTTCCGCCCTCGAACGGATCGGCCAGGCAGTAGCGCGGGGTGCAGTCGGTGGTGATCGCCAGGCCCTTGGACGTGCCATGGACGCGGACAACCGCGGCGTCGCCGCCGGGGCGCTGGACGGTGTCGGCGCCGACCATGTGGTCATATTGCTCCCAGATCCAGCGGCGGCTGGCGATGTCGGGCGACGCCATCAGTTTGAGCAGATCGCCGGTCAGGTCGCCGCATTCGGGCTCATCGGTCAGATCCGCCGGGGGCGTGGTGCGCACGAATGGCCGATCATAGGCCGGTGCGTCGTCGGCGAGCGGCCCGAGCGGGATATCGCACACGGTTTCGCCGTTGAACGTCAACACCATGCGGCCGGTATCTGTCACCGTTCCTATGATCGCGAAATCGAGCTGCCACTTGCGGAAGATCGCTTCCGCCTCGGGCTCGCGGCCGGGCTTGAGCACCATGAGCATCCGCTCCTGACTCTCCGACAGCATCATCTCATACGGCGTCATGCCGGTCTCGCGGCACGGCACCGCATTCATGTCGAGTTCGATCCCGACGCCGCCCTTCGATGCCATCTCGACCGAAGACGAGGTCAGGCCGGCGGCTCCCATGTCCTGGATCGCGACGATCGCGTCGGACGCCATCAATTCCAGGCACGCTTCGATCAGCAATTTCTCGGTGAACGGATCGCCGACCTGCACGGTCGGGCGCTTTTCCTCCGAATCCTCGGAGAAATCGGCCGACGCCATGGTGGCGCCATGGATGCCGTCGCGCCCGGTCTTGGAGCCGACATAGACGATCGAATTGCCGATGCCCGAGGCTGCCGAATAGAAGATCTTGGCGGTCTCGGCGACGCCGACGGTCATCGCGTTGACCAGGATATTGCCGTCATAAGCGGCGTGGAAATTGACCTCGCCACCCACGGTCGGCACGCCGACGCAATTGCCATAGCCGCCGATGCCATGGACCACGCCGGCTATCAGGTGGCGCATCTTCGGATGGTCGGGACGCCCGAAGCGCAACGCGTTGAGGTTGGCGACCGGGCGCGCGCCCATCGTGAACACGTCGCGCAATATGCCGCCGACTCCGGTCGCCGCGCCCTGATAGGGCTCGATGTATGACGGATGGTTGTGGCTCTCCATCTTGAAGATCGCCGCCTGACCGTCGCCGATATCGATCACGCCAGCGTTCTCACCCGGTCCGCAGATTACCCACGGCGCCGTCGTCGGCAGCTTTTTCAAATGGATACGCGACGATTTGTACGAACAATGTTCGGACCACATCACCGAAAAGATGCCCAGTTCGGTGAGGTTGGGTTCGCGTCCCATGGCGTGCAGGACGCGCTGATATTCCTCGGGCGACAGGCCGTGTTCGGCGACGATTTCGGGCGTGATTCCGGTCATGCCGCAGCCCTTAGCGGGCCCGATCGCATCCGTCACCCGTTGAGACCGTTACGGAACATCCCCTGCGTAACGATCGTTGTGCGGCAGTTCCATGAACAGGAGAGTAACATGCGTTTCCCAACCATATTCGCGTGCGTATCGGGGGCCGCACTCATTGCCGCGTCGCCCGCATTGGCGCAGGGCAAGAAGGACCGCGCGCAAGAGGCGGTCGCCGCCGCCCAGGCCAAGGTCGATGCCGCCAGCAAGGTCGGCGCCGCAGGTGAAGTGCCGCGGCTGCTCGCCGAGGCGCAAGGGGCATTGCGTACCGCGCAGGAAGATCTGGCGCGCGACAAGAAGACCGACGCGATCGCCGACGCCAATCGCGCGTCGACGCTTGCCGACCAAGCGCTGGGCGAGGCGCAGCGCGCCAAGCTCAACCGCGCCCGCGATGACAAGCAGGCAGCCGACGCAGCGGCAGCCGACGCCGCGCGATCGGCCTCGGACGCCAATGCTCGCGCCGCCGCGGCGGAGGCCGCAGCCGCTGCCGCGCGCAACGCGCCGCCGCCAGCCCCGGTAGTCATCGCCGCGCCGCCGCCACCGCCCACGCCGACCAGCACGACGGTGACGACCGAGACGGTCTCTCCGGCTCCCAAGGTCGTCACCAGGGCGGCTACGCGCAAACGGGTGGTGACGAGGCGCCACGTCGTGCGCAAGGCGGCGCCGGCGACGGTCAAGACCAAGACGACCGTTACGACTCGCTCGAACTGATGATCGCGGGCGCGCGTGGCCAACCGGCCGCACGCGCCCCGGCGTCAGCTTTTTACCCAGCCCACCTTCGGGTCGTCGAAATCGACAGTCTCGCCGAGTTCGTAGACGGTGCGATATCCGTAAGCGGCGAGGTTGATATAGGTCTGGATGTTGAGCGACACCGCCGCCGACTTGAGCATCACGGGTGGTCGGTCGTTCGAGAAATTGTTGTTGCAATAGATCAGCACTGGCCGATCGCGGTCGGGCAGAACCGCGGCCAGCGCCGGCGCGGTGAAATCGGTCAGCGGCAGGTTGATCGCCCCGGCAATATGCCCCTGCGCGAACGCATCGGCCGATCGCGCGTCGAGAATGATCGCCTCGCCCGTCGCGGCCATTTGCTTGAAGCGCGCCAGCGTGACGCGGCGTTTTGCGCGTTCCGGCGCGACGCGCGCGGCAAGCTGCTGGAATCCCTGATAGTCGATCTGCGGATTGACCGGCGGCGGACCGTCGGCAGCGAACAGGAATGCGGCGAGCAACAGCGGCGTCATGGCTTCCCTCCCGGACTATATGTCCGAAACGTGCGCGCTATCGCCTATATAGAGCCTGAACGCCTAGGTTGGGGAGCTCATATTCCTGGCCTCATCCCCGCGGAATCCTCCCGTCACCCCAGCGAAAGAACATCGGGTTGAGCATGCCCCGCATGCTCAAGGATCGTCCGGGGGACGATCCGACCCGATGTTGGTCTCTGGCGGTGACGCGATGCCGCTTGAGATCCCAGCTTTCGCTGGGATGACGAGTTCTGGAAATGGATCGCTTTACGAACAAGGGCTTATTTTGGTTCTCAACATAGTGATCAGAGGATCTCGCGCACCTTTTCGGGCGGCCGGCCCAACCGCACGCCCTTGGGCGTTTCGACCAGCGGGCGCTCGATCAGGATCGGATCGGCGGCCATCGCATCGAGGATCGCGTCGTCATCGGCGTGCTTCAGCGCCTTGGCGCCGTCCTCGCTCTTGCGTAGCCCGTCACGCGGGGTCATCCCGGCGGCGGCGTAGAGCGCGGCCAGTTCATCGCGCGACGGCGGGTTTTTGAGATATTCGACAATCTCGACCTGAATGCCGGGCGTCCCTTCCAGGATCGCCAGTGTTTCGCGCGATTTCGAACAGCGCGGGTTATGCCAGATCGTCGCCTTCAATTCGTCTTCTCCGTCAGGAAATCCACATCGGTGCGCTCGGGCCCGATCGCGGTCCACACCACCAATACGACCACGGTGATGCCCGCGACGATTGCCATGGCCAGCCCATAATTGCCGCCATGGCTCTCCGCGATCGACGCCTGGATCGGCCCGTTCCGCGACGCGATCAGATTGCCCAGCTGATAGGCAAAACCGGGGAACATGCCCCGCACCAATGCCGGTGACAACTCGTTGAGATGCACCGGCACGATCCCCCACGCGCCCTGGACGGCAACCTGGATCAGGAAAGCCCCCAAGCCGAGCATGATCGGCGTGCTGGCGAACGCCCATAACGGAATGATGGGGATGGCGAGCAGGCTGGCGATGATGATCGCGCGCTTGCGCCCGATATGTTCGGACCAGATGCCGAACGAGATTCCGCCGACGATCGCGCCGACATTGCCGATCATCGCGAGCAGGCCGATCGTCTTGGTGTCGAAGTGATGCTGCTCCTTGAGGAACGTCGGATACAGGTCCTGCGTGCCGTGGCTGAAGAAGTTGAACGCCGTCATCAGGATGACGAGATAGAGCGCGATCTTCCAGTTCCTGACCAGTTCGCCGATCGGATTTGCCGGCCGTTCGTGACGACGTTTCTCGAATGCCGGGCTCTCCTCGACGTGCATCCGGATCAGGAAGACCAGGATCGCCGGCGCGATCCCGACCATGAACAGGCCGCGCCAGCCAAGCGCGTCGAACAACAGGAAATAGATCAGGCTGGCGAGGAAATAGCCTGAGGGATAGCCCGATTGCAGCAGGCCGGAGACGGGCCCGCGCAGCTTGATCGGGATCGATTCCATCACCAGGCTGGCGCCGATTCCCCATTCGCCGCCCATGCAGAAGCCGAACAGGGTCCGGATCACGAATAGGCTGGTCAGCGACCAGGCGAAGGCCGAAGCGAACGAGAAGAGCGAGAATAACAGGATCACGATCATCATGATCGGCCGCCGTCCCCAGCGGTCGGCCATCCAGCCGAAGGCGAACGCGCCGAACGGCCGCGCGGCGAGCGTCAGGAAGGTCGCTTCCGACACCGTCTTGATGTCGGTGCCATATTCCTTGGCGATCGCCGAGAGCATGAAGACGAGCAGGAAGAAGTCGAACGCGTCGAGCGTCCAGCCGAGATAGCTTGCCCAGATCGAATGGACTTGCTTGCGCTGCAATCCCTTGAGCTCTGCGACCAACGACATCCGGTTCTCCCCGATTTGGGAAGGGGCTACGCCAAACGCCGCGTCCGCGCCACCCACCAGGCGAGCATGGCGAGCACAGCATAAGCGAACAGCCCGAGCCAGCCGGTTGAAGCGGGGGCAGGGCCCGCTTCACTCGGCTGCGGCGTGGTCCAGTTGACCGCCTGGAGCACCGCCATGCCGATGGCGAGGGCCCAGGGCGACCATTTGCCCATTGCGCCGATCGCCCGCGTCCGGCTGACGAAGAACCACAATCCCCCGAACGCGAAGACGAGCTCCAGCGGGATTTCGATCCAGGGATGGTTCCACAAGCCGAGGCCGAGTTTGGGCGCGCTTCCTGCCAGCGTGAGGTCGGGGCGATGGACCAGCAGATCGATCAGCCAGTGCGACACCACCACCGCGCCACCGATCAGGCCCGCGGTCCAGCTACCGCGCAGCGCTTTCACCGCAACCGCGAACAGCACGCCCCAGCCGATCGCTCCGGCCAGACTGTGCGTCCAGGGCATGTCGTACAGGTCCATGCCGTTCATCACGGTCGCGCCGGGCAGCATCCGCATCTTTTCGACGCCCAGGATCAGGAAGCTGAAAAAGGCGATGTCGACCAGTTGCGCGGCGACGAACAGCGCGCCGAGCCGCGGCGATTTGGGCGATGTCGCGGCCGCGAAGGCCGGCGCGTAGTGACCGATGAACATATGAGTCCCCCCTCCGCGATTTAAGCCCTCTCCCGCTTGCGGGGAGAGGGTTTGGGTGAGGGTCTTCTTTCTTCTTTTTCAGTCTCTTCCACTTGGAAGAAGAAAGAAGACCCTCACCCTCCCACCGCTTCGCGGCGGGCCCCTCCCTCTCCCGCATGCGGGAGAGGGTTTAGGCTTCAGTCGGTCTTGCCCGATTTCCAGGCGTCGATCGCGCCCTTATATTCGCTCGACCCTTTGAGCCGCGCCATATAGCTGATCGGCCGTTTCGATGAGAGCGGGATCAAGTCGAATCCGCTGAGCGAACCGCGCGCGCCGCAATAGGATTGGCAACTGCCGTCGCCGTCGTCGAGCAACAGGCTCTTGCCCTTGGTCGTGATGGTCAGGCGGCAGGTCGGTCCGCCATCGTAGCTCGGCTGCTTCTCGCTATAGACGAGTTTGCCGCCGACCGCCTTGGCGACTCCGGCGATCGAGCAGCTGTGACCGTTGAAGAAAGCGAGCTCGGAGCGAAAAAAGGCGTGGCCCGCGTCGACCGGAACGATCTCGACCACGTCGTCGGACCAGAATTTCGACCCGTCGACCATCCCGTTCTGGAAATGCTTCGAATAGCGTCCGGCCAGCGAGGTGACGGGGGAGACGGGCGCCGCGGCGATCACCGCGAGCGTTAAGATGACGATGGCTTTCTTCATCGCTCAATTCTCCCCGTTGAGAATCGGCGTTGCCCGTCAATAGCCCAGATCGGGAACGCCGGTCGGTTGGCACATCATCGAAAAGGTCATGCGCAGGGTGCGATGGTCCGGACGTTCCATCGCCACCATCATGTCGACATGGTTCGCCGCCCGGTCGTACCGAAAGCTCTGCGAGCCCGTGAGAGCTCCCATCGCGAACTTGCCGGTGTCCGCGACGATCAGCGTGTCGGAAAAAGCCGAATAACAGGCGGCGTCGCGCGACACGCACATGTCCTCCAGCTTCGCCGGCGGACCGGTTAGGAGGTGCGCGACGCGGCGGGCCTCCTCGTCGATCACGAAGACCTGGTCGGCCTTCTGGGTCTCGGTCCTAGGGAGGCCGCCGAGCGCGCGCTCGTCTATATTGAGCGTGCCGGCGCAGGCGATTGCGAAGCGCTTCGCCTCTGCGGCTGCCGGGGCGAGCGCTGCGGCCAGCGCCCACGAGATCAGCAATGCGGCAGCCCCCCGGCGCTTCATCATGCTCCCTGCCTGTCCAACCACTCCTCGAGCCACTTGATCGTATACTGCCCCTGCAGGAACTCGGGATCCTCGATCAGTGCCTGGTGCAGCGGGATGGTGGTCTTCATTCCCTCGATCACGAATTCTTCGAGCGCGCGGCGCAGGCGGCGGATCGCGCCCTGGCGCGTGGTGCCATAGACGATCAGCTTGGCGATCATTGAGTCATAGTAAGGCGGCACGCGATAGCCGGCATAGAGCCCGCTATCGACGCGGACGTTCATGCCCCCGGGGGCATGATATTGCTTCACCAGGCCCGGCGAGGGCGCGAAGGTGCGCGGATCCTCGGCATTGATGCGGCATTCGATCGCGTGGCCGCGGAACTGGACGTCTTCCTGGCGCAGCGTCAGGCCATGGCCTTCCGCGACGCGGATCTGTTCGCGGACCAGATCGAGGCCGGTAATCGCCTCGGTCACCGGATGCTCGACCTGCAGGCGCGTGTTCATCTCGATGAAGTAGAACTCGCCATCTTCCCACAGGAATTCGATCGTGCCCGCGCCGCGATAGGCCATATCGGCCATCGCCTTGGCGACGATCCCGCCCATCCGTTCGCGCTCTTCGGGCGTGATGACGGGGGAGGGGGCTTCTTCGAGCACCTTCTGGTGGCGGCGCTGAAGCGAGCAATCGCGCTCGCCGAGATGGATGGCATTGCCGTTGCCATCGCCGAACACCTGGAATTCGATGTGGCGCGGGTTGCCGAGATATTTTTCGAGATAGACGGTGGCGTCGCCGAACGCGGCCTTGGCCTCGCTCCCAGCCTGCTGCATCTGGGTTTCCAGCTCTTCGGGCGAGTTGACGACCTTCATGCCGCGCCCGCCGCCACCCGACGCGGCCTTGATGATCACCGGATAGCCCGCCGCCTCGGCGATCTTCTTGGCTTCCCCGATGTCGCTGATCGCGCCGTCCGAGCCGGGCACCAGCGGCAGGCCGAGCGCGCCGGCGGTGCGCTTCGCCTCGATCTTGTCGCCCATCGTGCGGATATGCTCGGGCTTGGGCCCGACGAAGATGATGCCGTGCGCCTCGACGATCTCGGCGAAGCGCGCATTCTCGCTCAGGAAGCCATAGCCCGGATGGATCGCATCGGCATGGCTGATCTCGGCCGCCGAGATGATGTTGGGGATGTTGAGGTACGATTCGGTCGCCGGCGGCGGGCCGATGCAGATCGCCTCATCGGCCAGCCGCACGTGCATAGCATCGGAATCTGCGGTCGAATGCACCGCAACCGTCTTGATCCCCATTTCATGGCAGGCGCGGTGGATGCGTAGCGCGATCTCGCCGCGATTGGCGATCAGCAGTTTCTTGATTTCGGGCATCGGTCGTTTTCCTAGGCGGTGCCGGCCCGCTCCCCCACCCGGCCTCCCAACGGCAGCATCATATGGGAGGCCGGGTGGGGGAGCGGGCCGGAGCGGCACATCGGCAAGAAACTTCTTACTCGACCACGACGAGCGCTTGGTCGAACTCGACCGGCTGGCCGTTCTCGATCAGGATCGCCGATACCGTGCCGGCAGCCGTCGCGATGATCGGATTCATCACCTTCATCGCTTCGATGATCACCAAAGTGTCGCCCGCGGCGACCTTCTGCCCCACCGCAATGAACGGCTTCGCTTCGGGATTCGCCGCCAGATAGACGGTCCCAACCATCGGCGACTTGACCGCGTTGGCGCTGATTGCAGCGGGTGCCGGATCGGCAGCCGCTGCGGGAGCAACCCCCGGCGCAGCGGGTGCCGCGACGGCCGCCGGTGCCGCATAGTTCACTGCCGGCGCGGCATGCACCTGCCGTGCGACGCGGATGCGGCGGTCGTTATCCTCGACCTCGATCTCGGTAAGATTGGTTTCGTCGAGCAGAGACGCGAGCTGGCGGACCAGCTCGACATCGACTCGCATGCCCCCGTCATTGTTATTGTCTGCCATTCGACCCTTCTTCGCCCTGTTGAGGCTGACTCAAAGGCGCGCCCTCTGTCAGAGTCGGGCGGCGGCTTCAAGCGCAAGCATATACGAAAGTGCGCCGAACCCGGAAACGGTTCCGCGCGCGGCACGGCCGACAAAGCTTGTGTGGCGGAATTCTTCGCGCGTCAGCGGGTTCGACAAATGCACCTCGATCACCGGCACTTTGATGCCCTTGATCGCGTCGTACAATGCCACGCTGGTATGCGTCAGCGCGCCGGCATTGAGCAGGATCGCCTTCACGTCCGATCCCTGCGCTTCGTGCATCCAGGTGATCAGATGCCCTTCGTGATTCGACTGGCGCATGTCGATCTCGAGATCGAGCTCACGCGCGCGCTCTTCCAGTCTCTCCGCGATGTCGTCGAGCGTGTCGGCCCCATAGATTTCCGGCTCGCGCGTCCCGAGCAGGTTGAGGTTGGGGCCGTTCAGCACCAGGATCGTTTCGGTCACCCTTGCCCTTTCGGTTGTGGCGCTATCGGTCGCGTCCCTATATCGCGATTTGCCATGAATACCATGCACACCGACGGAACCGTCTCGATCCGCGTCAATGGCGAGCATCGCCGCGTCTTTGCCGGGCTCACGCTCGCCCAACTTGCCGAGGAGCTCGGCCTCATGGCCGAGAAGGTCGCGGTCGAGCGCAATCTGGAGGTCGTGCCGCGCTCGACGCTCAGCCAGGTCCTGGTTGAGGACGGCGACGAGATCGAGATCGTCCATTTCGTTGGCGGTGGCGACCACGCTTCCGCGGTGAAGGAAGACACCTGGACCGTTGCCGGCAAGACCTTCCGCTCGCGGCTGATCGTCGGCACCGGCAAGTACAAGGATTTCGCACAGAACGCCGCCGCGCTCGAAGCGTCGGGGGCGGAGATCGTGACCGTCGCGGTGCGCCGCGTCAACGTCAGCGACCCCAAGGCGCCGATGCTGACCGACTTCATCGATCCGAAAAAGGTCACCTACCTGCCCAACACCGCGGGCTGCTTCAATGCGGAGGATGCGATCCGTACCCTGCGGCTGGCACGCGAGGCAGGCGGCTGGGATCTGGTCAAGCTCGAAGTGCTGGGCGAGGCGCGGACGCTCTATCCGGACATGGTCGAGACGCTCAGGGCGACCGAGATTCTCGCCAAGGAAGGCTTCAAGCCGATGGTCTATTGCGTCGACGATCCGATCGCGGCGAAGCGGCTGGAGGATGTCGGCGCGGTCGCCATCATGCCGCTCGGCGCGCCGATCGGCTCGGGCCTCGGCATCCAGAACCAGGTCACGATCCGCCTGATCGTCGAGGGCGCCAAGGTTCCCGTACTGGTCGATGCCGGAGTCGGCACCGCGTCCGATTCGGCGGTCGCGATGGAATTAGGTTGCGACGGCGTGCTGATGAACACGGCGATCGCCGAGGCCAAGGACCCGGTGATGATGGCGCGCGCGATGAAACTTGCGGTCGAGAGCGGGCGTTTGGCCTATCTCGCCGGCCGGATGGGCAAGCGGCGTTATGCCGATCCCTCCAGTCCGCTTGCCGGATTGATCTGATCCAAGGAGGCTCGATGCGCCGTTTGCTGTCAATCACCGCGCTCGTTGCGCTCGCTGCCTGCCACTCCCAACCCAAGATCGACAATGCCGATGCGCTGATCAACGAAAGCGCAGCGGTGAAGGACCATGCGCCCCAGGCCGTGACGCTGACCGCACCCGACGGCGTGACCGTCTATGGCACTTATTATCCGGCCAGCAATGCACGCGCGTTGATCCTGCTGTTCCATCAGGCGGGATCGTCGAAGGACGAATATGTCTCGATCGCGCCGCAGCTTCAGCGCGCCGGCTTTGCCGCTTTGGCGATCGACCAGCGCGTCGGCGGCGGCCTTTACGGCAACAACCAGACGATGGCCGGATATAAGGGCAAGACCGATTATCTTGGCGCGCTTCCCGATCTCGAGGCGGCGCTCGCCTGGGCCAAGGACAAGGCGCAAGGCAAGCCCGTCCTGCTGTGGGGATCGAGCTATTCGGCCAGCCTGGTGTTCCTGGTCGCCGCGTCGAAATCCGCCGACGGCAGCGTGAAGGGCGTGCTCGCTTTCTCGCCGGGCGAATATTTCGAAGACAAGAAGATGGTCGAACAGGCCGCGGCCAAGATCACCGTGCCGGTCTTTGTCACCTCGGCCAACACGCTCGTAGAGGAGCAGGAAGCGAAGGCGATCCTGTCGGCCACCAAGAGCACCGATCGGCAGCAATTCATCCCGAAGGCGGGCGTGCACGGGTCGTCGACCTTGATCGCCGCCAAGAATCCGGGCGGCGCTGACGATAATTGGCAAGCGGTGCTCGCCTTCCTGAAACGCGTTGCCCCTTAAGTCTTAGGAACTCCGCGTCCGCCAAACCGTTCTATTTCCGTAATTTCAACGCGCCGGCGCCCCCGCCGTCGCGAACGGAGAGGAATGACCGATGGGCGAACTGACCGACAAGATCAAAGGCAATGTCAACGAGGCAGTGGGCAAGGTGAAGCAGGCGATGGCCGGCGACGCCGACGACCCCAACCGCACGCGCAAGGACGACGAGCTGGCAGCCGAAGGCGCCGGCCAGGAACTGAAAGGCAAGGGCCAACAGTTCGTCGGCAAGGTGAAGGGCGCGCTGGGCGACGACATCTAGTCGCTGTCCGGCTTGCAGCGCTCACCGCGCTGACGTGGGGGCCGTGCGGTACCGCGCGGCCCCCTATTCGTGTGTCGCGACCAAAAGCCCTCTCCCGCGCGCGGGTGCACCGGGTCGGTCATGCCCCCGGCATGACCTGAACAGCGCGGGGCGCTGTTCACCCGGTGCAGGTTGGGTGAGGGTCTTCTTTCTTCTTCCCAGCAGCTATGGTTCAAGAAGAAAAAAGAAGACCCTCACCCTCCCACCGCCTCCGGCGGCGGGCCCCGCCCTCTCCCGCAGGCGGGAGAGGGGCTTCGGGCTAACTCGTTCACGCCAAGCCTGCCGCTTCCGCGAGATCCGCTACCTGCAGGCCACGCAGCCGCTCGGCGTCGCGCGACGGCGGCGCGCCGAACATGCGGGCATATTCGCGACTGAACTGAGACGCGCTTTCATAGCCGACCGAATAAGCCGTGCGGCTGGCATCGTTGCTCGCGACCAGCATCCGCCGCGCCGCATGCAGCCTGAGCGTCTTTTGATATTGTAGCGGGCTCATCGCCGTCGCCGCCTTGAAGTGGCGGTGGAACGACGGGACGCTCATTCCTGCAATCTCGGCCAGCCCTTCGATCCGCATCGCCTGGTCGAAATGCGCCTGGATCCAGTGGATTGCTCGTCGCACACGCGACAATTGGCTGTCCTCGCGCGCGATCTGGCGCAGCAATCCGCCGTCTGGCCCCTGCAGCAAGCGATAGAGGATTTCGCGCTCGCGCAAAGGCGCCAGCACCGGAATGTCCTGCGGCGCGTCGAATAAGGCCAGCAATTGCGCCCAGGCGTCGAGCAAATCGGGCGTGACCGGCGTCACCGCGAAGCCGGCGGTTTGCCCTTCGGGAGAGGAAGGCATGGTCGCGAGCAGATCGGCCAGGATCGCGCGATCGATCGTCAGGCTGGCGGCGATATAGGGCTTGTCGGGCGACGCCTCGATCACACAGCCGGACACCGGCAATTCGAGCGAGGCGATGAAGGTGCATGCCGGGTCGTAGTGCAGAATGCGGTCGCCGATCATCACCTGCTTGGCGCCCTGCAGCACCAGGCAGATCATTGGTTCGTACACGGTCGGCATTGGCTTGCTCGGTTGATCGACCACACCAATCCCGACTCGTGGGATCGCCGTGACGAATGCCACGCCTTGCGTGTGGCGCATGACGCGCCGGCTCATCTCGTCGAGTTTGTCCTGCATGATAGCGAAGGTGGTCGCGGCGACGGGAAGCGCAAGCGCTTCCGACCTGAAATCGTGCGCCGCTGATAGGATTGGGCAAGCGATCGAGACGATCGGGCTCCGCGGTGGCGACCTCCGCGCCCAAATAGGCGGCGAGGGCGCATGGCGATCGCTCCGGGCCCTCTTTCCGACATTCATGGAGAATGATGATGACGATCCAATTCGGCGAGAAATCGACTACCGAGGATGTGCTCGCTGGCGTTGACCTGACCGGCAAGCGGGTTCTGGTCACTGGCGTTTCGGCCGGGCTTGGCGTGGAGACGGCGCGGGCGCTCGTCGCGCATGGCGCGGAAGTCGTCGGTGCCGCGCGCGATGTCGCCAAAGCGGAACGCGCGACGGCGGAGGTCCGCGCCGCGGCGGAAGCGGGCAAGGGCGCCTTTTCGATCGTCGAGCTCGACCTTGCCTCGCTCGCCAGCGTTCGCGCTTGTGCCGACGCGCTCAACGCCGATGGCCGCCCGTTCGACGTGATCATCGCCAATGCCGGCGTCATGGTCCCGCCGTTCGGGCACACCGCCGACGGCTTCGAAACCCAGTTCGGCACCAACCATCTCGGCCATTTCGTGCTGATCAACCGCATCGCGCCGCTGCTCAAGGATGGCGGCCGGCTGGTGAATCTGTCCTCGGCCGGGCATCGCTATTCGGACGTCGACCTCGACGATCCCAATTTCGAGCACACGCCGTACGAACCGTGGATCGGCTATGGCCGGTCGAAGACCGCCAATGTCCTGTTCGCGGTCGAATTCGACCGGCGCCATCGCGATCGCGGCGTCCGCGCGACGGCGGTTCATCCGGGCGGCATCCAGACCGAGCTCAGCCGCCATATGGACGAAGGCCAGTTGGCCGCCTTGGTCGCTTCGATCAACGAAACCGCGGCCAAGGCGGGCGCACCGGCTTTCGAGCTCAAGACCATTCCGCAAGGCGCAGCCACCTCGGTCTGGGCCGCGATCGTCGCCGATCCGGCCGAAATCGGTGGGAAATATTGCGAGGATTGCCACGTCGCGGAACTACAGGAAGGCGAAGGCATTCGTGGCGGCGTGCGCGCCTACGCACTCGACGCCGAGCACGCCAAGGCGCTCTGGGCGAAGAGCGAGGAACTGGTCGGCGAACGGTTCTGATTGCTGCGGTGATACCCCTCTCCCGCTTGCGGGCGCATCAGGTCGGTCATGCCCCCGGTATGACCTAAACAGCGCGGGGCGCTGTTTACCTGATGCGGGAGGGGCCCGCCACCGAAGGCGGTGGGAAGGTGAGGGTCTTCTTACTTCTTCTGTTTCGGCACACGCTTGGAAGAAGAAAGAAGACCCTCACCCAACCCTCTCCCGTACACGGGAGAGGGCTAAAAACTTCCCACAAAACCATCTTCCTTTCGCCCGCGGGACGCGGCATGACCGTTTCGAAGACCGGGTATGAACCCGGCCATGACGAGTGGGAGTGGGGCATGGAGATCGTCGCCGACGGATTGCGGTTTCCGGAAGGCCCGGTGGCGATGGCCGATGGCAGCGTCATCCTGGTCGAGATCGCCGCCGGCCGCATCACGCGGGTCCGCTCCGACGGCTCGAAGGAGACGGTGGCCGAACCTGGCGGTGGCCCCAACGGGCTGGCGATCGGCCCGGACGGCAAGCTCTATTGCTGCAACAATGGCGGCTTCGACTATATCGAGAATAAAGGCATGCTCGCGCCGCACGGCATCGCCCGCGACTATTCGGGCGGGCGGATCGAGCGGATCGACATCGCTACCGGCAGCGTGGAAATTCTCTACAAATCGGGCGATTTCGGCTGCGTGCTGCGTGGCCCCAACGATATCGTGTTCGATGGCGAAGGCGGCTTCTGGTTCACCGACCATGGCAAGGTCGATTACGACAAGCGCTGCCACGACATCGTCGGAATCTTCTACGGCAAGGTCGACGGCAGCCATCTCGAGGAAGTGATCTTCCCCAGCCAGAACCCCAACGGCGTCGGCCTGTCGCCCGACGGCAAGCGTCTGTACGCGGCGGAGACCTATACGTGCCGGCTGATGGCCTTCAATATCGTCGCCCCAGGCAAGGTCGACGGCAGCGCCGGTCCCGGCGGCCCCGGCATCCCGCTCTATCGCCCGGCCGGGTACAAATTCTTCGACTCGCTCGGCGTCGAGGAGTGCGGCAATATCTGCGTCGCGACGCTCGGCGAATGCGGCATCTCGGTGATTTCGCCCGACGGCGATTTGGTCGAGTTCGTCGCCACCGACGACATCTTCACCACCAACATTTGTTGGGGCGGGGACGACATGATGGATGCTTATATCTGCCTGTCGGGGACCGGGCGCCTCGCCAAGCTCCGCTGGCCGCGCCCGGGCCTCAAGCTCAAATATAACGGATAAGCAACATGCTGCGGATCATCGGCAACCACGTCTCGCCTTATGCGCGCAAGGTCTTCCTGGCGCTCGACCATAAGGGCATCGACTATGAGATCGACCCGATCGTGCCGTTTTTCGGCGGCGACGAATTCACCCGGCTCAATCCGCTCAGGCGCATTCCGGTCCTGATCGATGGCGATCTGGTGATCCCGGATTCGACCGTGATCTGCGAATATCTCGACGATTGCTATCCCGAGAAACCGCTTTACCCAGCCGATCCCGCCGAGCGGGCACGGGCGCGCTGGCTGGAGGAATTCGCCGACAGCCGCCTGGGCGACGTGATGATCTGGAAGCTATTCTTCCAGCGCAACGTCAAGCCGCGCGTGTGGAAGCAGGAGACCGATGAGGATCTGGTTACCGCCGTCATCACGCGCGATCTCCCCGAAATCATGGATTGGCTCGAGCCCCAGGCGCCGGTCGGCGGCTTCGTGTTCGACGATCTGTCGATGATCGACCTGACCTTCGCCAGCTTCTTCCGCAACGCGGCGCTGGCCGGTTGGACGCCCGACGCCGCACGCTGGCCGCGCACCGCCGCCTGGATCGACCATGTCTTTGCGACGCCGCTGTTCGCGCGATCGGTGATGGTCGAGCAGATCATGCTGACCACGCGCGGCGCCGACCAGCGTGCGGCGCTCGAGGCGGCGGGATTGCAGGTTGCGGATTCGAGCGTGCGGGGCGACATAGCGCGACGCGGACCCATGTCGGTTTGACGCAGGAGAACATCATGGGCCGCTGGCAAATCGAGATCGCGCGCGACGACATCGCGCAGGCCAATGTCGCCGATTTGCCCGACCGCGCACCGGCGCCCGGCGAAGCCGAATTCGCGATCGATCTGGTCGCGCTGACCGCCAACAACATCACTTATGCCGCCCTGGGTCAGAAGACCCCGTTCCTCGGGCCCGATGCGGGCTATTGGGACTTTTTCTCGGCGCGTGATGAGCCGGGTCGGCTGCCCGTCTGGGGGTTCGCGACGGCGACGCGATCGGCGGCCGAGGGTATCTCGGTAGGCGACCGCTTCTACGGCTATTGGCCGCTCGCCAGCCACGCGGTGCTCGCCGCCGAGCAGATCCGCGGCACCGGATTCACCGAGGTGACGCCGCGCCGCAAGTCGTTGCCCGCTGCTTATAATCAATATTCGCGGCTCAAGGCGTTGGGCGATCACCGAGAGGCCGATCACGATTGGTGGCCTGTCTATCGTCCTTTGTTCCTGACCGGCTGGCTGATCGCGGATCAATTCGAGGACGAAGACGATTTCGACGCCGGCACCGTCATCGTCAGCGGCGCGTCGAGTAAGACCGCCTTGGCCTTTGCGCACGTGATGAAGGCGCGCGGACATGGTCCACGACTGGTCGCGCTCGCCTCGCCGCGCAGCGCCGCCTTTACCGCCGATACCGGATTGTACGACCAGGTCGTCGACTATGGCGCGATCGACACTATCGCGGCCGAGGGAAAGGTCGCCCTGGTCGACTTCGCCGGCAATCCGGCGGCGACGCGTGCGGTGCACGAACGCTTCGGCGACGCGCTGGCGATCGACATGGTCGTCGGCATCACGCATTGGGATGCCGAACGCGGTGGCGCCCCGCTGCCGGGGCCGCGTCCGATCGGTTTCTTCGCGCCGGGCAGGATGAAGAAGCGCTCGGCGGATTGGGGCGCGCATGGCTTGCGTCGGCAGAGCGAAGATGCGTGGCTCGACTTCATGCCGACCGCCAAGCGGCTGACCGCGATCGATCGCCGCTCGGGCGCCGAGGCCGCGCTTGCCGCCTATCGCGATGCAGTCGCCGGCAATGTCGATCCGCGCATTGGTCTGCTCATCGAACCATGACGCGCGATACCGTGATCTTCGACTTTGGCGGGGTGATCACGTCCTCGCCGTTCGAAGCATTCAACCGGATGGAGGCCGAACGCGGTCTGCCGCACAATCTCGTCCGTCGGATCAATTCGGCCAATCCCGACGCCAATGCCTGGGCGCTGTTCGAGCGCGCCGAGATCGACTCCGACCGGTTCGATTCGCTGTTTGCGGAAGAGGCGCGGTCATTGGGTCATGAGCTTCCCGGCCGCGACGTGCTCGCTTTGCTCTCGGGCGATATCCGTCCGAACATGGTCGCGGCGCTCGATTGGCTGAAGGCGAACGGCTATCGCACTGGCTGCATCACCAACAACGTTCCCGCCGGCCATGGCGCCCAGATGTCGTCGACCGCGGACAAGGCCGAGGCGATCGCGGCGATCATGGCGCGGTTCGATCATGTCGTCGAAAGCTCCAAAATCGGCATCCGCAAGCCCGATCCGGCAATCTATCGCCTGGCCTGCGACGCCCTGGGCGTGACTCCCGACCGTTGCGTCTATCTCGACGATCTCGGGATCAACTGCAAACCGGCCGCGGCGCTCGGTATGGCGGCGATCAAGGTCTCGACCAGCGAACAGGCCTTGGCCGATCTCGAGAGCGCGCTCGGCCTTGAAGGCGGCACGCTGAGCTGACAATTGCTCGTAGAAGCACTTATTGTTGCGGTAGAGAAACCATCTACGGGGGACGAATGGCGATCCGACGACATCGCGAGCGACATCTGGTCCAGCGCATCGGCTGGCTGCGCGCGGCCGTGCTCGGCGCCAATGACGGCATCCTGTCGACCGCCAGCCTGATCGTCGGTGTCGCCGCCGCCAATGCCGACCGCACCACTGTGCTGCTGACCGGGATTTCGGGGCTCGCCGCTGGTGCCTTGTCGATGGCGGCGGGGGAATATGTGTCGGTCAGCAGCCAGGCCGATACCGAGCGCGCCGATATCGCGCGCGAAACCGCGGAATTGTCCGACGAACCCGAAGCCGAACGCCAGGAACTCGCCGCCATCTATCGCCAGCGCGGGCTCGACCATGATTTGTCGCTTCAGGTCGCCGATCAGCTGATGGCGCACGACGCCCTGGGCGCGCACCTGCGCGACGAACTCGGGATCAGCGAGGATCTTGGCGCGCGGCCGGTCCAGGCCGCGTTGGCCTCGGCGGCCAGTTTTGCCGCGGGCGCGATCATTCCCGTGCTGATGACCTTGTTGTTCGGCGGCCGCTCGCTGGTCCTCGCAGTGATGGCCGTCACGCTGGTGCTCCTCGCCGCGACCGGCGCGATCGGCGCGCATGCCGGCGGCGCGAGCCAGATACGCGGGGCGATACGCGTCGTGTTTTGGGGCGCGCTCGCCATGGCTGTCACTGCCGCCATCGGTCACCTGTTCGGGACGCAGGTCTAGCAACGAAAAGGCCGCGCGAGTTTCCCCGCGCGGCCCCTGCTGTCCGTATAGGGTCTGTACTCAGACCCTGGTCGATCGTCAGATCAGAACTTCACGCCGAAGCCGACCAGGCCCTGATGGCGAGCCACATCGCTGTCCGAATAGTTGGTGTAGCGATATTCGGCCCGAACGAGCAGGTTGTTAGCCAACGGCAGCTCGACACCGGTGCCGACGCGCCAGCCGTCCGAATTGGTGCCATCCTTGGTGGTGGTCCCGCCGGCCGTGTAGGTCGCGTTGATGCGGCCATTGGCATAGCCGCCCTTGACGTAGAGCAGCGCCTTGTTGCCGACGACCACACCGGCGCGGACGCCGGCATAGAGATCGCGGCCGGCCTTGACGCAAAGACGATCGCCCGCGGCCAAGACGTTGTTGGCGCAATCCTTGGCGGTCGAACCGTCGATTTCACCTTCGACGCCGAACACGGCCTTGCCTGCCTGATAATCGTAGCCGACGACGCCGCCATAAGAGAGGCCGGTCTCGTTACCGGCCGAGCTGGTGACATGGTCGATGCCGGTCACGGCGAGGATCTTGAAACCCTGGAATTCCTTGCCCTCGGGGGCGGAGGCGGGGGCATCCTGCGCCAGGGCAGGGGTAGCGATGGCGGCACTGGCCAACAGGGCGGACGCGATAAGGAAACGCATAAAAACTCCTGTAAAAACAAAACCGGAGGGCCTCGCGACCCCCCGGTTCGTCGCGCTTTGAACACGGTTCATGGCGGGATTGGGGCGGAAGGACCGGGCGCCCGCCGCTATTTTGCCGCACATGCGAACAGTGAGTCCGGCCCGGCCGCAAAGTCGGTGCGCGCGCTTGCTCCTTCTCGCGCCGCCATCTATTCGGCGCGCATCACCCAAGGAGTCCGCATGGCCCGTAAGCTCTATTCCGATGCCGCCTCGGCGCTCGATGGCGTATTGTTCGACGGCATGACGATCTGTGCCGGCGGGTTCGGCCTGTGCGGCATTCCCGAGCGCCTGATCGACGCGATCCGCGATGCCGGCACCAAGGACCTGACGATCGCCAGCAACAATGCCGGCGTCGATGGGGAAGGGCTCGGCAAGCTGCTTCGCACACGCCAGGTCAAGAAGATGATCTCGTCTTATGTCGGCGAGAACAAGGAATTCGAGCGTCAATATCTGGCCGGCGAGCTCGAGGTCGAATTCTGCCCCCAGGGCACGCTCGCCGAACGCTGCCGCGCGGGCGGCGCCGGCATCCCCGGTTTCTACACCAAGACCGGGGTCGGCACTCAGGTCGCCGAGGGCAAGGAAGTGAAGACGTTCGACGGCGAGGACTATATCCTCGAACGCGGCATCCGCGCCGATCTGGCGATCATCAAGGGCTGGAAAGCCGACGAGGCGGGCAACCTCATTTTCCGCAAGACCGCGCGCAATTTCAACCAGCCGATGGCGACTGCCGGCAGGGTCTGCATCGCCGAAGTCGAGGAAATCGTGCCCGTGGGGAGCTTCGATCCCGATCAGGTCCATTTGCCCGGCATCTATGTGAACCGGCTGATCGTCGGCAGCCCCTACGACAAGAAGATCGAATTCCGCACCGTGCGCGAGCGGGCCGCGGCGTGAGCAAGGGGCGCTTCGCGCTGCTGATGCTGCTGGTCGGCAGCACCGCGACCAGCGGGTGCGTCGCTGCCGCCGTGCCGGTGTTGGCGGCGGGCGCGATCGGCAAGAAGCAGTTCTTTGGCAAGAAGGACGAGGATCTGCCGTCGGCGACCCCGCCCGCGGTCGCCGCCGCCGGCGCGCAGGCCGTGCCGACCGGAATCCCGGCGGCCGACGCAATTCCCTCTGCCGGCCCGACCACGCCAGCGGCACCTCCGCCGCCGGCGCCGGGCACCGTGCCGCCGGGAATGCAATATCTCTACGGCTCGGGCGAAGCGTCGGCAGTGTCGATCCAGGCCTATCTTACGCTGACCGATTTCCTGGTCGCGCGCGGCGGCGATTTCGCGGTCGGCCATCCGATATCGTCGGTCGTGCTCGCACCCGACGCGACGTTGGACGCCCCCAAATTCCTCAAATGTGGCCCCAGGCAGCGCCCCGCGGTCGTGCTCGACATCGACGAGACCGCGCTGCTGAACCTCGGGTACGAAGCCGACGACAGCCAGCGCAGCGGTGCTTATGACCAGCAACGCTGGGATCGCTGGGAAGCGAGCGGCGTGACCGCGGTCAACCCGGTCCCGGGCGTGCTCGATGCATTGCGGGCGGCGCGTGCCAGCGGCATCGAAGTGGTGTTCAACTCCAACCGCGCCTCGGCAAACGCCTCGTCAACGATCGATGCGCTCACCCTGGCTGGCCTCGGTCCCGTGGTTCACTTGCAAAATCTGTGGTTGAAGGGCGACGACGCGACCGGCGGCAGTGGCAAGGATGCCCGGCGCTGGGCGATTTCGGGCAAATATTGCGTGATCGCGATGGTCGGCGACCAGCTCGGCGATTTCACCGATTTGTTCAACATGCCGGGCACGACCCCCGCGCAACGCCGCGCGCAGACAAATTCGCCCAAGCTCAGGATGCTGTGGGGGCATGGCTGGTTCGTCCTGCCGAACCCGGTCTATGGGACCGCGCTCAAGGGCGATATCGACGACGTCTTCCCCAAGGACCGGCGCTGGACCGATCCGGGCGCGCAGCCGCTCGCGCCGGTCCCCGCCACCGCGCCTGTTCCTGTTGCCGCGCCGGTGCCCGCGGTACCCGCGCCGACACCCACAGCGCCCGCGCGCCCCGACCTGTGGCGGCGTCCGCCGCCCCGTCCGTGACAATATGACCGACAAACCGATCCCGATCGACCTCGTGTCGTTCGCCGAAACGCTTGGCGACAGCCGCGAATTCCTGCGCGTCTGGGCAAAGCATGGCGGCACGTTGAGTTTCGTCAATCCGCGCCCGCTCGGTGCCGACCCGGCCTTGTTCGGCATCGCGATGGTCGATGTCATCCGCAATGCGGCGTCGACCTACGCCAAGGCGATCGGCGTGCCCGAGGATCAGGCGCTCGACCGGATCTGGATGGGCCTCGATGCCGAGCGCGGCGCGCCCACCGAAGACGATGCTCTGCCGCCCGCCGTGGTGGTTGCCAGAAAGGATGATTGATGGCCCAAGAAAACAAGGGTTGGACTCGTGACGACATGGCCGCCCGCGCCGCGAAGGAGCTGCGTGACGGTTATTATGTGAACCTGGGCATCGGTATCCCGACCCTTGTCGCGAACCATATTCCGGTCGGCGTCGAAGTGACGCTGCAGTCGGAGAACGGCATGCTCGGGATCGGCCCGTTTCCTTTCGCCGGCGAGGAAGACCCCGACCTGATCAACGCCGGCAAGCAGACGATCAGCGAGCTGCCGCAATCGGTCTATTTCTCCTCTGCCGACAGTTTCGCGATGATCCGTGGCGGGCATATCGACCTGACCGTGCTCGGCGCGATGGAAGTCGCGGAGAATGGCGACATCGCCAACTGGATGATCCCCGGCAAAATGATCAAGGGCATGGGCGGTGCGATGGACCTCGTCGCCGGCGTCAAGAAGATCATCGTCGTGATGGAGCATACCAGCAAGAACGGCGATCCCAAGTTCATCCCGGCCTGCACCTTGCCGCTGACCGGCAAGAACGTGGTCGACATGATCGTCACCGATCTATGCGTGTTCCAGCGGCCCGATCACCAGTCGCCGTTCCGCCTGATCGAGCTTGCGCCCGGCGTCACCGCGGACGAGGTCGCGGCGAAGACGACAGCCAAATACGAGGTGCTGGCCACGGCGTGACGCAAGCCACACCAAGCGGCAACCGGTGTGGACGGGAAATGGCGGAGATAGAGGCCGGATAGCATGCGCGTATTGTTGACGGGATCGACCGGTTGGCTGGGCCGCTATCTCGCGCCGATGCTGCGCGCCGCCGGTCATCAGGTCGTCGGAATGGACGTCGCGCCCGGCCCCGACACGCGCGTCGTCGGCAGCGTGGCCGATCGCGCCTTGGTAGAACGCGTGATGTTCAGCCATGGGATCGAGGGAGTGATCCACGGCGCCGCGCTGCACAAGCCGGATATCGTGCGCTATCCGCGCCAGGCGTTCATTGACGTCAATGTGACCGGGACATTGAACCTGCTCGAATGCGCGATCGCGGCAGGCGCCGACCGGTTCGTCTTCACCTCGACCACGTCGCTGATGATCACCCAGGCAATCCGCGACGAGACTGCCGACGAGGCGGTGTGGCTCGACGAGAGCAGCGGACCGCTCAGCCCGCGCAACATCTATGGCGTGACCAAGCGCGCGGCCGAGGAACTGTGCCGCTTGGTGCATGCCGAGACTGGCCTGTCGATCATCATCCTGCGCACCTCGCGCTTCTTTCCCGAAGATGACGACACGCATCGCGATCTGTCGGGCGAGAATATGAAGGCCAACGAGTTCCTCAATCGCCGGCTGACGGTCGAGGATTGTGCGCAGGCGCATATCGCCGCGCTCGAACGCGCCCCGACGATCGGCTTTGCCACCTACATCGCCTCGGCGCCGACGCCGTTTTCGCGCGACGATGTCGTCGAGCTGAAACGCGATGCACGAGCCGTGATCGCGCGGCTGTTTCCCGACGCCGCCGAGCTGTTCGCGGCGCGTGGCTGGCAGCTGCCGCAACAGGTTGGGCGCGTCTACGACGCGGGCGCGATCGAACGCGGGCTGGGCTTCCGCTGCGCGACCGATTTCCCGGCGATCCTCGCGGCGCTACGCGAAAATGGTCCGATGCCGTTCCAACATGACGCGAGCTATTCATCGCCCAAAGAGTGATTTAATCTCACGATAGGAAATTGGCCCATAATGGTGGCGAAATATTATTCGCCGCTTGGACTCTTGTCGAATCGATCTAAGGTTGAATCCGACGTAATTAATTTACGCAACTCCGTAAAAGTGCGTTTTCCCGTCAAAACATCATTTGTCAGCGGAAATTATATTTCAGCTGGGAGGAGAGCGGTCATGTCTGCTTCGGACGACGCCTTGCATGCGGTCGTGACGGCGACCGTCGATCAGATGGAATCTGAACCCGAACCAGCGGAATAGTATCCGGCCCACCCCCGGGCGGCGGCGCGGCGAATCCTGTCGCGTCGCCGTTTTCTTTCATTCTGACCGGCTGACAGTTTTCCTTTGTTGCTTGCGATCGGGCGCGGAGGGAGTAAGTCGCCGTCATGACCCCCCACCCGCAGACCCTCTATGAGAAAATCTGGAACGCGCACGTCGTCGAACGCCGCGACGACGGCACGTGCCTGATCTATATCGACCGCCACCTGGTCCACGAAGTCACCAGCCCGCAAGCGTTCGAGGGGCTCCGCGCCGCCGGACGCGCGGTGCGCCGGCCCGATCTCACGCTTGCGGTTCCCGATCATAACCTGCCGACGACGCCGCGCGTCGATGCCGCCGGGCACGCGATCCCGATCGCCGATCCCGAAAGCGCCAACCAGCTCGAGACGTTGCGCCACAACGTCGCCGAATTCGGCGTACCCTATATCGACGCGCTCGCCGCGGCGCAGGGCATCGTCCATGTCGTCGGCCCCGAACAGGGCTTCACCTTGCCCGGCACGACGCTCGTCTGCGGCGACAGCCATACCTCGGCGCACGGCGCGCTCGGCGCGCTGGCGTTCGGCATCGGCACCAGCGAGGTCGAACACGTCCTCGCCACCCAGACGCTGTTGCTCCAGCAATCGAAGACGATGGAAATCCGCGTCGACGGCGAACTCGGCTTCGGCGTGTCGGCCAAGGATGTCGTGCTGGCGATCATCGGCCGGATCGGCGCGGCTGGCGGTACCGGCTATGTCATCGAATATACCGGCGACACGATCCGCAATCTGTCGATCGAGGGGCGGCTGACCGTCGCCAACATGTCGATCGAGGCTGGTGCGCGCGCCGGCCTGATCGCACCCGACGACAAGACCTTCGCCTATCTCAAGGGGCGTCCGATGGCGCCATCGGGTGAGGAATGGGACAAGGCGGTGGCCTGGTGGCGGACGCTGCCGACCGATGCCCAGGCGGTCTATGACGCGACCGTCCGCCTGTCGGCGAGCGACATCGCGCCGTCGCTGACCTGGGGCACCAGCCCCGAAGACGTGGTTCCGATCACTGGACGCGTGCCCGATCCCGACAGCTTCGCGGATCCCTCGAAGCGCGTCGCGGCGCAAAAGTCGCTCGATTACATGGGCCTGACTCCGGGCACCGCGATGCAGGACGTTGGCGTCGATCAGGTCTTCATCGGCAGCTGCACCAACAGCCGGATCGAGGATCTGCGCGCCGCAGCCTCGGTGGCGAATGGTCGCCATGTCGCCGACGGCGTCCGCGCGCTGGTCGTGCCGGGCTCCGGTCTGGTCAAGCGGCAGGCGGAAATCGAAGGGCTCGACCGCATCTTCATTTCCGCCGGATTCGAATGGCGTGAGCCCGGATGCTCGATGTGCCTGGCAATGAACCCCGATAAAGTACCGCCTGGTCAAAGATGCGCTTCCACCTCGAATCGGAATTTCGTAGGAAGGCAGGGTCCCGGGGCGCGAACACATTTATTATCCCCGGCAATGGCGGCGGCGGCGGCGGTAACGGGCCGATTGACCGACGTCCGCGAGTTGATGGGGGATCGCCAATGAAACGCGTACTCGTTCTGCTGGTCGCCGGTTCCATCCTGAGCGGTATCGCCGCTTATGCCGCGATGGCGATGCCTGCTCCTCCCGAAAAGCCAAGTGAAAAGCCCAATAAGTGACCCCAGTCCGCAAGGTTGAAGGCCGCGCCTATCCCTGGGGCGCGAAGAACGTCGATACCGATGTGATCATCCCGGCGCACTGGTTGAAGACGATCAGCCGCGCCGGCCTGGGCAAGGGCGCGTTCGAAACGGTGCGCGCCCAGCCCGGCAATATCTTCGACGATCCGCGCTATGCCGGCGCGCCGATCCTGATCGCCGGAGACAATTTCGGGTGCGGGTCGAGCCGCGAGCACGCCGCCTGGGCGCTGATGGACATGGGTGTGCAGGCGATCATCGCGCCGAGCTATTCGGACATCTTTTCGGGCAATGCGGTCAAGAACGGGATCGTTCCCGTCGTCCTGCCGCAGGACGCGATCGATCGCCTGGTCGAGGTCGCGAAGACCGACGACGTGACCGTCGATCTCGAAACCATGACGGTCACCACGCCGTTCCAGGACCGCTTCGAATTCTCCATCGACCCTTTTCGACGCCAGTGCCTGATGGAGGGACTGGACGAGGTGGGATTGACGCTGGCAAGGGATACCGCGATTTCGAAATACGAATCCGCGGTCTCGTCAGAACGGCCGTGGTTGAGCCGGGAGAGAGACTATGCGGGCCTTGCTGTCGAAAGCGCCGGGCGGACCTGAAACGCTAATAATGGACGATCTGCCCGATCCCGTTGCAGGGCCGGGTCAAGTGGTCGTCGCGGTCAAGGCCTGCAGCATCAATTATCCCGACGTCCTGATCATCGAGGACAAATACCAGATGAAGCCGCCGCGCCCGTTTGCCCCGGGCAGCGAGATTTCGGGCGTGGTCGAGAGCGTCGGCGAGGGTGTGACCGACTTCAAGCCGGGCGATCGCGTCTTGTGCACGACGGGCGCCGGTGGCCTGGTCGAGAAAATCGCGGTGCCCGCCGCGTCGCTCTATGCGCTCCCCGCCGAACGCAGTTTCGAGGAAGGGGCGTCATTGCTCCTGACCTATGCCACCAGCATCCATGCGTTGCTCGATCGCGGTCACCTCAAGGAAGGGCAGACCCTGCTCGTGCTTGGCGCCGCCGGTGGTGTCGGCCTAGCCGCGGTCGAGCTCGGCAAGGCGTTCGGCGCGCGCGTCGTGGCGGCGGTGTCGTCCGAGGAAAAGGCGCAGGCGTGCCGCGACGCCGGTGCCGACGATGTCGTCATCTATGGCCGCGCCCCGTTCGACAAGGATCAGTCAAAGGCGCTCGCCGATCAGTTCAAGGCCGTGCTGGGCGCCGGCGGCGCCGACGTGATCTACGATCCGGTCGGCGGCGATTATGCCGAGCCGGCGTTGCGCTCGATCGGCTGGGAAGGGCGCTATCTGGTCGTCGGTTTCCCTGCCGGCATCCCCAAATTGCCGCTCAACCTGACCTTGCTCAAGAGCTGCGACGTCTGCGGCGTGTTCTGGGGCGCGTTCGCCGCGCGGGATCCCCAGGCCAATCGCGCCCATGTCGATCGCCTGTTCCGCTTGTGGAAGGACGGCAGCATCGCGCCGCGCGTGACCGAGGTCTTCCCGTTCGAACGCGGCGGCGACGCCATCGCCAAGATGGCGGCGCGCGGCGCGATCGGGAAGCTGGTGGTCAAGGTCGCGGACTAGCGCCTTCCCATCCGTGTTGGGGAGGAACGGATCCACCCCTTCCCATAGCCGCCGCGCAATCCTATCTCCCCAGGCGTAACGAAACGCCAGGGAGTAGCCATGACCACCTTCGACGACCGCGAACGCGCTTTCGAAACCAAGTTCGCGCGCGATGAAGAAATGGCGTTCCGCGTGATCGCCCGGCGCAACAAGCTGCTCGGCCAATGGGCGGCCGGGCTGATGAAGCTGACCCCCGAAGAAACCGACGCTTATTCCAAGGCAGTCGTCCAGGCCGATTTCGAGGAAGCCGGCGACGAAGACGTCGTGCGCAAGCTGTATGGCGACCTGACCGCTGCCGGGGTCGAGGTGGAGGAAGCCGATGTCCGCAAGGCGATCGAGGACCGGATGGTCGAAGCGCGCCGGCAATTGATGGAATCCAACTAAAATGCCGATGGCGGCCGATGACATACGCGCGTTGATCGTGGCGAATATTCCCGACGCGCGGGTCGAGATCACCGATCTGGCCGGCGACGGCGACCATTATTCTGCACGTGTGGTGAGCAAGTCGTTCAGCGGCCTGTCACGTGTGAAGCAGCATCAGGCGGTTTATGCCGCGTTGGGCGGCCGGATGGGCGGAGTGCTCCATGCGCTCCAGCTCACCACCGCCGCCGAATGAAGGAGTGAAGACGATGACCGACGCCGCACAGGCGCGTATTGCGGAACTGGTACAGCGTTCTGACGTACTGCTATTCATGAAAGGGAGCCCCTTATTCCCGCAATGCGGCTTTTCGAGCCGCGCTGTGGCGATTCTCCAGCATCTTGGGGTCGAGTTCGACAGCGTCGACGTGCTCCAGGATCAGGAAGTCCGTCAGGGAATCAAGGCGTTCAGCGACTGGCCGACCATTCCTCAGCTCTATGTGAAGGGCGAATTCGTCGGCGGCTCCGACATCATGATGGAAATGTACGAGAGTGGGGAGCTGTCGCAGCTTCTCGCCGCACAAGGAGCTACTCCCGCCGCCTGACCGGCGCGCGTGTAAAAGGGAATAAACATGCTGCTGCAAGGCGACCCCCCGCGCCGCGCAGGAGAGAGCGGTGCGCCGCTGATCCTATGCGATTTGACTCAAAGCTACGCGCCTTCGGGCGGTGGCGGTATCAGCACCTATCTGCGTGAAAAGCGCGATTATGTGCTGACCCACACCCCGCATCATCTGCTGCAGATCGTGCCGGGGCCGGAAGACAAGATCACGGTCAATGGCCGCCACATCTTCGCGGAGGTGGGCGCTCCGCCCGTGCACGGCAGTCCCAATTACCGGTTCATCCTGCGTACCGCCGTGGTCCGCGACATCCTGGCGAAATACCGGCCCGACGTGATCGAGTCGCTGTGTCCCTGGGTGCTGCCCTGGACCGCGATCAACCATCGCAGGAAATTCCCGGAAACGACGTTGGTCGCCGGCTATCGCACCGATTTCCCCAACGCGCATGTCTATCGCGTCGGCCGCGACAAGTTCGGCGAGACGATCGGCCGCGGGCTGCAATGGCTGAGCTATGGCTATGCCGAGCTCACTTATCGCGAGTTCGACTGGGTCTATACGTTGAGCGAGGACGCCAGGGAGGTGCTGGCGCAGCGCCGGATCACGCGCACCGACGTGCTGCCGCTGGGTGTCGATATCGACATGTTCTCGCCGGCCAAGCGCGACCCGGCATTTCGCCACGAGCTCGGCTTCGACTTTCGCGGGCCGCTGCTCGTCTATGCCGGCCGCGTCGATAACGAGAAGCGCGCCGACCGCTTGATCGCCATGTTCAAGCAATTGCCCCGCGACCTCGACGCCGCGATGGTGATGATCGGCGACGGCAAATTGATGGATCGGCTCAAAACCGAGGCGAGGGGCCTGCCGGTCGCTTTCCCGGGGTTCGAAAAGAACCGCGCCGAACTTGCCCGCGCCTTGGCGTCATCCGACATCTATGTCTCGGCCATGGCCGACGAGACGTTCGGCATCTCGGTGCTCGAGGCCCAGGCTTGCGCACTGCCCATTGTCGGTGTTGCCTCAGGCGCGATGCCCGATCGCGTGCCCCCGGGTCTCGGCCTGTTGGGTCCGGTCGACGACACGAGGGCAATGGCCGCGAACGTGCTCAAGATCTGGCGCGACGATCATCACGCGATCGGCATCGAGGCGCGCCATCACGTCGAAACCAACTTCAGCTGGAAGCGTACCTTCGAGCGCTTGCTCGGCGACATCTACCCCAAGGCGATGGCGCATGCCGCCGCGCGCGCGACCGCCGGCAAAAGCGGGTGGTTCGGCGGCGTCCGGGAGCCGCAACCGCTCGCTGCCGAGTGACCGCGAGGAAAGCCTGATCTGGTAGGAAGCCGGGTGAGGGCGGACCGGCGCAAGATCGGGGGAGCGACCGGTCCGCCCTGCTGAAGCGGGAAACCGCTCGGGCACGCGATACTCTGCAGACGCCGTGCCAGTCCGTGCCAGTGACGGATTTCTGCGGGACTCGATGGTTAACGGCCTTCGGGGGCCTGTTGTCTCTGTAAGAAATCCCGACGTTTTCTATCGTCCGTCACGAATCCCTCTCCCGCTTGCGGGAGAGGGAGGGGCCCGCCGCCGAAGGCGGTGGGAAGGTGAGGGTCTTCTTACTTCTTTTTCTGCTTCTTGAATTTCATTCTCTTGGAAGAAGAAAGAAGACCCTCACCCAACCTGCACCGGGTGAACAGCGCCCCGCGCTGTTCAGGTCATGCCGGGGGCATGACCGACCCGGCGCACCCGCACGCGGGAGAGGGCTGATGGCATCACCGTTAGCCGCATGGCCAAGTCGATACCGGGACGAGCCCGGCATGACGGAATATCGCGAACGCCGCCCTCTGTTCTTGACTACACTCGTAATCAATGCGATTACATGCGTAGTCGTGAGGGAGAACGAGTCGTGGCCGAACGCATCAGCGATGCCGAACATGCGGTGATGGAAGTGCTGTGGGAGGAAAGTCCCCTGACGGCACAGGACGTCGCCGAGCGCGTCCCAAGCGAACGCGGCTGGAGTGCCAATACCGTCAAGACCCTGCTCGGGCGCCTGCTCGCGAAGAACGCGATCACGCATGAGGAAGAGGGTCGGCGCTACCTCTATCGCCCGCTCGTCGAGCGCGAGGATTATGTCGCGGGTGAATCGCAGCGGCTGATCGATCGCCTGTTCGGCGGCAAGCTGACCCCGCTCGTCGCGCATCTCGCCGACCGCGACCAATTGACCGCGCAGGACATTGCCGAGATCGAGGCCATCCTGAAGGAGCTCAAGGCGTGATTGCCTGGGCGATCGAGGCGCTGCTCGCCTCCACGCTGCTGATGGCGGTAGTGCTCGTCATCCGCGCGCCGGTCCGCCGTCAGTTCGGACCCGGAATCGCCTATGCGCTTTGGGCGCTTCCCGCGGTCCGGCTGCTGCTGCCGCCTCTGCCGCAACTGCACAGCGCGGCACCGCAATTGCTCAACCGGGCAAGCCAGACCGTCACCATTTACGTCATCGAGCCGCTCGGAGGCTCGGCCGCCGCGCCTACGTCCCTCTACTCCTCGCTTGGCGCGGCTCTGGCCGTGCTGTGGGGCGTGGGCGCGGCGGCATTCCTTGCCTGGCACGCGCTTGGCCATTGGCGCTTCTGTCGCCGGATGATCGACCAGAGCGTCTCCACCGAGCGCGCCGGCGACATCGAAGTGATCGAGACCTCGGCGGCGTCGGGGCCGCTCGCCTTCGGCATCTTCCGCCGTTACGTCGCCTTTCCCCGCGATTTCGCCGAGCGCTACGACGCCGACGAGCGTGAACTCGCGCTGCTGCACGAGCTTGGCCACCATCAGCGCGGCGACCTGATCGCCAATTGGGTCGCGCTGGCGGTGCTAGCCCTCCACTGGTTCAACCCGTTGGCCTGGCGCGCTTTCCGTGCATTCCGTGCCGATCAGGAAATGGCCAATGATGCGCTCGTTCTCGCTGGCCGTTCGGCGATCGACCGGCACACTTATGCCTGTGCGATCGTCAAGGCGGCGCATGGCGGCGCGGTGTCGGCGGCCTGCCACCTCCACACCATACAAGATCTGAAAGGACGTTTGAGGATGCTTACCACCGGACGCCGTTCACGGCTTCGACTGACGCTGGGCGGCACCGCCGTCACGGCGCTGATGATCGGCGGCCTGGCCGCCACCGCCAGCGGCACGCCCGCTGCCGCCACCGTCCGCGCCGGAGTCGAGAAGGCCACCGGGATCGACATCGCGACGATCG
This sequence comes from Sphingomonas sp. P4_G2, assembly GCF_056401155.1. Taxonomy (NCBI): domain Bacteria; kingdom Pseudomonadati; phylum Pseudomonadota; class Alphaproteobacteria; order Sphingomonadales; family Sphingomonadaceae; genus Sphingomonas; species Sphingomonas sp. P4_G2. Next base: position 345,347 of record NZ_JBFUJY010000005.1, read on the forward strand.
ACGCGCGTGTCGCGGCGAAATTGCAGTCGGCGCCAGCCGCGCCCCCGCCCGCGCCCGCCGCCGAGCCCGAAGGCGTCGATCTGCCGGCGCCTCCGCCGCCGCCCGCCGACGTAGCGCCCTTGCCGCCCATCGACGGCAGTAATGTCGCGATCAGCGACGGCGGCACCAGGAAGGTCTCCAAGCGCTTCAAGATTGTTCGCGTCGGCAAGGACGGCAATTCGGTCACCGAGGATTGGGTCGGCCCGGTCAACGTTCCCGACGTGCGCTCGAGCAATTGCGGCGGCGGTGACGATCGCAACATGGTCGTCAACAAGACGCGCGGCGACAAGCGCATCGTCATCATCTGCAACGACCGCATCGAACGCGTCGTCGCGATGAGCAATGCCAATATCGAGAAGTCCAAGGACATCCAGCGCATGGCCTATGCCCATGCCCTTGAAGGTCTCCACCGCGCCCGCGAGCGGGTCGCCCGCGATGAGCGCATGGGTGCGGAGGCGAAACGCGATGCGCTCGAGAGCATCGACGACTCGATCAGGGACATGCAGGCCGACATGGCCAATCCGGATTGATCGCTTTGCCCTCTCCCGCAAGCGGGAGAGGGGCTGGCAGATCAGGGAGGAAGGGCGGCGGCGCCGCGCGACCTCGGCTATGCGGCCGCGGTAATGCCTAAAGCCCTCTCCCGCTTGCGGGTGCAGCGGGTCGGTCATGCCCCCGGCATGACCTGAACAGCGCGGGGCGCTGTTCACCCGATGCAGGTTGGGTGAGGGTCTTCTTCCTTCTTCCAAGCGTATGTCGAAGCAGAAGAAAGAAGACCCTCACCCTCCCACCGGTTCGCGGCGGGTCCCTCCCTCTCCCGCAAGCGGGAGAGGGGCTCCCAGATCAGGTCCACAGCACGCCCGCCGCCCGACCAACTGACCGGGTTATTTGTGGTCGCACCGCTTTGCGGAAAACCGGTATCCACTTTTCCGCGCGATGCTCCAACCCTTGCCAAGCCCCGTTCCAGCCGCCATCTCGACCGGCATGGACGAGCAAAAGCCCGGCGTACCGCAGGTCCTCGAACCGCTGGTGACGCGGGTTCTGGCGGATAATCCGTCCCCCTTCACCCATACCGGCACCCAGACCCACCTGGTCGGCACAGCCGATCTGGCGGTGATCGATCCCGGTCCCGACGATCCCCGGCATATCGACGCGCTGGTCCGCGCGATCGGCGGCCGCGCGGTCACCGCCATCGTCATCACCCATACGCATCGCGATCACAGCCCCGGCGCGGCGCCGCTCAAGGCCCGGACCGGCGCTCCGATCGTCGGCTGCGCCCCGCTCGCGCTCGAGGATCTCGGCCCGCGTGCCGATGCCAGTTTCGACGCCAATTACGCGCCCGACGCGGTGATGGCGGAAGGCGAGAGCGTGTCGGGCAGCGACTGGACGCTGACCGCGATCGCGACCCCGGGGCACACATCGAACCATCTCGCCTTCGCGCTTCCGGAGACGAAGGCGCTGTTCACCGGCGATCATGTCATGGGCTGGTCGACCACCATCGTCTCGCCGCCCGATGGCGACATGGCCGCCTATATGGACAGCCTCATCAAGCTCCAGGCGCGCGACGACCGCATCTATTACCCGGCGCATGGCGACCCCGTCGACAAGCCGCAGCGCCTGGTGCGCGGGCTGATCGGCCACCGCAAGCAACGCGAGGGGCAGATATTGCGCCTGCTCGACGCCGAGCCGCGCACGATCCCGGCGATGGTGGCGAAAATGTATGTCGGCATCGACCCGCGCTTGTTTCCCGCCGCCGAGCGATCGGTCCTCGCGCACCTCTATGAACTGCGCGACCGGCACATCGTCGCCGATCAGGGGGATATATGGCAGAAGATCTGAAACACAGCCGCAATGGTGCTGCGACCAGCTTTCTGATCAAGTTCGGCGGCGCACTGGCGCTGATCGCCTTGTTTTTCGCCGGCGGATTGTGGGTGGTGCAGTCGTACATCAAGGCGCGGGTCGATCCCGATCCGGTGACGATCGCCACCGCGAGCATCCAGGGGCTGCGCGAGCAGAACAAGCTGTCGGCCTTCCAGGCGAGCTATGTCGCCGTCGTCACCTCGACCCAATCGCGCTTCGGCCTGTCGACCGAACGCACCTTGATCATGCCCGGAACGGTCGATTACGATGTCGACCTCAGCAAGCTCACCCAGCGCGATGTCGTATGGGACGCGAAGAGCAAGACCCTGGGCGTGACCCTGCCGCAGCCGATGCCGTCCGCGCCGCGCATCAATATCAACGCGATCAAGAGCTATGGCCATAACGGCGTACTGGGCACCTTCACTGACGTCGGATCGCAACTCGACGACACCAACAAGGCCGCGGCGCAAAAGGAACTCGCCAGCCAGGCGCTCCAGCCCGAGCCGATGAAATTGGCGCGCGACGCGACCCGGCGCGCGGTCGAACAGAGTTTCGCGCTGCCGCTCAAGGCGGCGGGACTCGATGCGACGGTCCGCGTGCGCTTCGCCGGCGAGGGTCAGAATGACGAGATCTGGGACATGTCGAAGCCACTCGATGGCGTGACCTACAAGCGCTGATCGCAAGGTTCCCCACCCGCGAGCGGGAGGGGAGTAGGGGCTCCGCGCAATTTGGCTAATCGCAACGGGCGCGTTATGATCTCTCCGCGGGAAAATTCGTGGGGGGTACTCGAATGGCGACGCTGGCACCGGCCGGTCATGGCATGACGCGAGAAGATCGCGTGTTTTTTTGGGGTGGCATCGCGATGGTGCTGGTGCTCGTCGCCGGCTTCTCGATGCAACTCGCGGCGGGACGATCGAGCTTCGGCGCCCCACTTTACGTCCATGCGCATGCACTGACGTTTTTCGGGTGGACGATGATCTACCTCACCCAGACGTTGCTCGGCACCAGCGGCAACATCGCCCTGCACAAGCGCGTGGGGTGGATCGGCGCGGCGTGGATCCCGTTGATGGTCGTGGTCGGAACGATGGTCGCGTACCAGTCGCTCCGGCTGGGCCGTTCGGCGCCGATCTTCACGCCGGCCTATTTCACCGTGATGGCGCCGCTGACGGTCTATACCTTCGCCGGCCTGTCGACCGCGGCGATCATGCTGCGTCGCCGGACCGACTGGCACAAGCGCCTGCATTTCTGCGCGATGGCCGGGCTGATGGGGCCAGGGTTCGGCCGCATCCTGCCGATGCCGTTGTTCATTCCCTATACGCCGCATGTCGAGACCGCGACGATCCTGCTCTTTCCGCTGATCGCGATCACGATCGAGTGGCGGCGAACCGGTAGCGTGCACCGCGCCTGGCTGTGGGGCTTCGGCACGCTCGTCGCGGTGCGGATCGTGACCGACCTGCTCGGCGCGTCGCCGATCGCCGCGGCGTTGCATGAGTGGATTACCGCCGGTTCGCCCGGCGCCGCGCTGCCGCCATTCGCCTATCCACCGCTGCCGGGAGCTTGATGCGCTACCGATGGGTTGATCCGCTCCCCGCGCAGGGCCATGTGGGCACCGACACTTGGCGGAGCGGACCATGGAACAGCGGACCAACCTCACGGGCCTCGATTTGCGCGCCGAGATCGATCGGCTGCGCAAGGAGCGCAACGCCGTCATCCTGGCGCATTATTATCAAAAGCCCGAAATCCAGGACATTGCCGATTTCGTCGGCGACAGCCTCGATCTCAGCCGCAAGGCGCAGGCGACCGACGCCGAGGTCATCGCCTTTTGCGGCGTGCGCTTCATGGCCGAGACGGCGAAGATCCTGTCGCCCGAAAAGATCGTCGTGCTGCCCGACATGAATGCCGGGTGCAGCCTGGAGGACAGCTGTCCGCCCGATCAATTCGCGGCGTTCCGCGCGCAGCATCCCGACGCGATCGCACTCACCTATATCAACTGCTCGGCGGCGGTAAAGGCGCTCAGCGACGTGATCGTCACCAGCTCGTCGGCGGAAAAGATCCTCAGCCAGATCCCCAAGGACCAGAAGATCATCTTCGGTCCCGATCGTAATCTCGGCGGCTATCTCGCGCGCAAGACCGGCCGCGACCTGATCGTCTGGCCGGGCGTGTGCATCGTGCACGAGGCATTCAGCGAGACCGAATTGCTCAAGCTCAAGGCGCAGCATCCCGGTGCGCCGGTCGCCGCGCATCCCGAATGCCCGCCGGTCATCCTCGACCATGCCGATTATGTCGGCTCGACCAGCGGCATCCTCAAATATGCCCAGGAATTCGAAGGCGACACGCTGATCGTCGCGACCGAGCCGCATATCATCCATCAGATGGAAAAGGCGCTGCCCAACAAGCATTTCATCGGCGCGCCGGGCGCCGACGGAAACTGCAACTGCAACATCTGCCCGTACATGGCGCTCAACACGATGGAGAAACTCTACGTCGCGCTGCGTGACCTCGAGCCGCGGATCGAGATGGAGGAGGAGTTGCGGCTGAAGGCGAAGAAGAGCCTCGACGCGATGCTGAGCATGGCCTCGGCGACGGTCGGGATGGGCGATCTCGGGCCGGCGAAGGTGACGGGGGACTAGCTGACGCGAAGCAGCGGCTGGAAGCGAATACGATCAGTTTTGGCCGTCATGCCGGGCTTGTCCCGGCATCCACCGTGCAGGTTAGCGTATAGCAGGAGCTTCTTTTCCCGGACTTGCTGCCCGGTGGACCCCGGCACAAGGCCGGGGTGACGATTCACCTCAGGAGTACGTCAGCACGAACCTCACTCGATCGGCAAGTTAAACACCAATTCCCGCACGAACCGTCCCGGCGGCGAGCCGTGCGCCAGGACCGCGTCGTTATAGGTTTTGAGGTCGAACTTCGCGCCCCAGCGCCGCTTGGCTTCCTCGCGCATCGCCATATGCTCCTCATAGCCTGAGAAATAGCTGAGCAATTGGGTCGAGGAGAGTTGCGCGCGCACCCATTTGCCGGCCGCTTCGCGCTCCTGCTGGAAGGCGCCCTTCATCATCAGGTCCATCGCCTGGTCGCGGGTCATGCCCTCAGTCTGGATGCCGATGTCGAGCAGCGTGTTGGTGATCGACCGCAGCCGCATCTTGAGCACGGTCAGCTTGAACAGCGGATCGCCATTCAGATAGCCCTGATCCGCCATCATCCCCTCGGCATAGACCGCCCAGCCTTCGACGAACGGCCCCGACGACAGCACCGCGCGCAGCACCGATTTGTCCCGATTGCTATGGTCGATCTGCAGCCAATGCCCCGGCATCGCCTCATGGATGCTGAGGTCGTGGATCATATAGCTGTTATATTCGCGCAGGAACGAGGTTGCCTGCGCCTCGCTCCAATCGTCGGGGATCGGCGAGATCGCGAAGAACGTATCCTGCCCCTTGTCGAGCGGTCCGGGGGAATCGCAATACGCGACGGCATTGCCTTGCTGGAATTTGGGCATGGTGATGATTCTGACCGGCGCGGTCGGCATCGTCACCAGCCCCTTGGCCCGCACGAAATCGCTCGCGCTGGCCAGGGTCGCCTTGGCCGCGGCCTCCACCCCGTCGCGCGTCGGACGCTGCGCATAGGTCAGGTCGAGCGCGGCCTCGATCGCCTTTTGCTGCTGGTCGCGGGTCGGATTGGCGGGGAGGGCAGGGGCGTTCGCCTTGCCCGCCAGCACCTGTTGCGCCAGCCGGTACATTTCGGCGCGCGTCGCCGCCGCAGCGGCGGTCGCCTTGGCCTTGAGCTCGGGCCGCGTCATCGTCGACATCAGCGCGAACTTCATCTTCTGGTCGTAAAGCTTTGCGCCCAGGCGGAAATCGCCCTTGGCCGCGGGCACCAGTGTCTTGTCGAGCCAGACCTGCTGATCGGCCACCGCGGCCTTCAATTTGCTCAACGCGGCATCGAACCGCGCCTTGTCGGCCGGCGCAAGCTCACTGGCGTGCGGGGCGAGCATGCCCTCGGCGATCTCGACGATCCCCGAATTCTGCTTGGCGACCGTGCTCGCATAGATTTGCGGCACTTTCGCCGCGATCAGCTGCTGCCGCGTTTCGAGCAGGAAGGCGGGGAGCGCCTCCATTCGCGCGGTTGCCGCCTTGAGCCGCTTGGGCCAGGGCGCGAAATCACGCGCGGCAAGCGTATAGAGCGCGCCCGCCGCGGCATCGTTGTAATTTTGCGCATTCCACGACCAGCTCTTGAGCACCTGGATATCCCAGAGCTCGAAATCGAGCGCGTTCTTGAGCAGCAGGAAATCGACCTGATTGTCGCGGCTCAGCGCCTTGAAATCGATCCGCGCCATAGAGCCCAGCATCGCCTGATCGAACGCCGCCTGATTGCCGCGGCCGCGCGCGGTGATGTCGGGCAATTTGTCGTCGAAGCGATGATCGCCAAGCTGCGTTCCGCCGACCGGCGAGAAGCGCGCGAGGCTGTCGACATAGCGTTTCGACAGTGCCGCGAATTGCGCGTTGGCGCTGATTGCCTTCGACACGGCCGGCGTCGCGGCGGGCACCGAGGCGCCGAGCGTGGCGGTCGCGGCGAGCAACAGGAAGGCGGTGCGGCGCATGCAGATTTCCCCTTTTGTCGCGGGCTTGTGCGGAAGCCCTTGTCGTTGCGGGGATGTCTAGAGCTTCGCCGCCATCTCCGCCAGCTTGGCGACGGTGTTCATGTTGCGCGCGGTGCCGGTTTTCGCGCCGGGGATCTTTAGCTTCGAATCCGCCATGCCGTGCTCGGGATAGCGGATGTAAATCTCGCGCTTGCCGAGCGCCATTTCCTCGCCATTGACGTTCGTCGCCTGTTCGATCGCATCCTTCGCCGGCGCCTCGTCCAGAAACGTCGCGACGACGCGATTGCCCGGCGCATCCGCGAACGGATTGGCGTCGCGCACCGCCGCCATTTCGGCGGCGGTTCGCACCATCACCCCGACCGCTTTGCCGGCATAAGCCTGCATCGCCTGTTCGAGCGCGGCTTTCACTGCCGCTTCGCTCTTGCTCGAGGTGAAGACGACGTTGCCGCTGGCGATATAGGTTTTCACCTTGGCGAACCCTGCCGCGTCGCACATTGCCGTCAATTCGGTCATCGGCAGCTTGCCGGTCCCCCCGACATTCACCGCGCGGAGCAGGGCGATATAGGCGGTCATCTCGGTCTCTCTCCCTCTCGCGACAGGCACGGCCGCTCCTGCGCTCGTCGATTTGCCCTCACATAGTTGGCACAAAGATATTCGGCAGCAATTCAGATTCGACATCAGCCGGTTGACCTGGACCAACGCGCGGTTCGCCACGATCGGAAAGAAGCGTCAGGCGGGCGCGGTATCGGTAGTCTCGGCGGCGACCTTCTGACGATTATGGGGTCGCGCGCCCGATCGCGGCGCGCTACCAGCATGGCCATGTTCGACCTGCCTGGTTTCGACCTCTCCGCCTTCGTTCGCGCCACGCTCGCCGAGGATCTTGGCGATGGCGGAGACATTACCTCTGCCGCCGTCATCCCGGCCGATGCGCGCTTCACCGGCGTGATGGACAGCCGCGACGCGATCATCGTCGCCGGCCTGCCGATCGCCGAGGCTTTCTTTCGTGCGCTCGACCCCGGCGTGGCGATCGAGCGGCTGGTCGCCGACGGCCAGCGGGTTGCGGCCGGCACCGACCTGATGCGCCTTGAAGGCATGGGCCGCGCGATGCTTACCGCCGAACGCTCTGCGCTCAATACGATCCAGCATCTGTCGGGCATCGCCACGATGACCCGCGCTTATGTCGACAAGATAGCCGGGACCGGCGCCATCCTGCTCGATACGCGCAAGACCATCCCGGGCCTCAGGTTGCTCGAGAAATACGCCACGCGAATGGGCGGCGCGACCAATCATCGCATGGGCCTGTGGGATGCGGCGATGATCAAGGACAATCATGTCGCGGTGGCCGGATCGGTTGTCGAGGCGGTTCGCCGCGCCGCCGCCGCCGGGATCGAACGGATCATCGTCGAGGTCGATCGCGTCGACCAAATCGAGCCGGCGCTGGCGGCAGGGGCGACGCACCTGTTGCTCGACAATATGGATGTGCCGACCCTGCGCGGGGCGGTGACCCTGGTCGGCGGGCGCGTGCCGACCGAGGCGTCGGGCGGGGTGCGGCTCGACACGATCCGCGCGATCGCCGAAACCGGCGTGACCTATATCAGCGTCGGACGGCTGACGCAGTCGGCGCCGGCCGCGGATATCGGTCTTGATTTCGCGGCGATCGGCTGACCATTATAAAAGATATCAGGGGCTTAGGGGGATTTATGGCAAGACCGAAGTCGATCAGACTGTTCGAACTCTTCTATCTGGGGTCAGTGCTGGTGGAGGCGGTGAACACCGCCATGACCTGGGCCGCGACCGACGCCAACCCGCAGACGATGCAGGTCAAGCAGATGCTGGGCCCCTGGTTCCCGGCGCTGCTCACGGTGTTCACGTTCACCTTGTGGCTGCTGCTGTGGTATTTCGCCGCGCGGACGCGCAGCAATGTCGCGCGCTGGGCGATCGCCATCCTCTATGTGCTCGGATTGATCGGGTTCGTCTTCTCGCTCACCGTCAGCGGGCCGCAATTGGCGCTACCGCTCGGCCTGTCGGTCGTGTCGCTGATCCTGACCACGCTGGCGGTTATCTGCCTGTTCCGGCGGGACGCGTCCGCCTGGTTCGGAGCGTCGGCGTGAAAGCCCGCGCCACGCTCGCGGCCCTGACGGCTTTGCTCCTGCCCGGCATCGCCAATGCCCAGGCACTGGTCTGCACGCCGAGCGCCAATCCGCCGCGGCCCAACCCGGAATTGCCGACCGCCGACCAGCCGCAGCGCGTGCTGCCGATCGGCGGCTATACGCTGGCAATCACCTGGGGACCGCAATTCTGCCGCAACGGCGGGTTCACGCCCTCGGCGAGGTTTCAGTGCGGCAGCGGCAATCGCTTCGGCTTCACGCTGCACGGGCTGTGGCCCGACGGCGTCGGCAAGGACTGGCCGCAATATTGCACGGCAACCAATCTCGTGCCGCCGCCTGTGATCAAGGGAATGCTCTGTACTACTCCCTCGGCGCAGTTGATCCAGCACGAATGGGCCAAGCACGGCACCTGCATGGGAACGACCCCGGCGGCCTATTTCGCGCGGTCGAGCGCGCTGTACGCCAAGCTCCGCTATCCCGACATGGACGCGCTGTCGCGCCGGCCGCTAACCGTCGGCCAGTTCGCGGCGGCGTTCGCCAGGTCCAACCCGGGCATTCCCGCGAGCGCGCTCCGCGTGACCGCGAAAGGCGGTTGGCTCGACGAGCTATGGCTGTGCCTCGACCGACGCTTCGCTTACGAACGCTGCAAGCCCAATGCCGGCGGGCTTCCCGGCAATGCGCGGTTGAAGATCTGGCGCGGCCGGCGCTGAGGCGACTGACGCAATTTTAGGTAGATCGGCATCCGGATTTTCCCCTCCCTGCTTGCAGGGAGGGGATCAAGGGGTGGGTTGAGCATCGGGCGAGGCTCGATGCCTCGTCCGATGCTGTTTTGCCCAGCGGAACCGGAGTTTTTGAGAGCGCGCAGACGCGCGCACCCACCCCCAACCCCTCCCTTGCTGGGAGGGGAGTCTGAAATACCCATGCGCATGAGCGGTTGCGACGGCGCCTAGCCGCTACGATCGCGGCTACCCCTCGATCACCGCCGTCGACGGGTGATGCTTGTCGAGATGCTTGCGGATGATCTTCAGATTGCGGCTGTTCGACCGGAAGAAGAAGTCGGGCACCGCGCCGACCCAGGGGATCAGCCCCAGCGCGAAGTCGACGCCGACATTGCCAAACATCCGCGCCATCTGGGTTTTCGACATGCCCAGGTTGCGCGCTTCCCATACCATGTACGACCCCAGCGCGGCGCCGACCAGGTCGCCAATGCCCGGGACCAGGTCCAGAATCACGTCCAGTCCCAGTTTCTGGTTGGTGCCGGGGATCTTGATCAGCCCTTCGAGCAAATGCTCCAACCCCTCGATGCGCTTGCGCACGGAGGCGGCGTCGCGTCCCATCGGGACGATCTGGCTGATATCGGGACGCGGGATACGGGTCGTGTTGGCCATGGTCCGATCTAGTTGGTGTCGTTCCGTAGTCGATTCAACGGGTGCCATGCGCGCGGGTTCCCCTGCCATTGCTGCAGCCGCAGCGACACGAGCGACCAGCGCAACGGCGGGGCGATCGGGATGAAGGCGACATCGGCGGCCAGCGCGGCATCGGCTTCGGCGATGTGCGTGGCGCGCTCCGCCATGGTCGGGGCGTCGCGCGCGGCGGTCAGCGCGGCCTGCGCGTCGTCGCTGCACAGCGCGCAAGCGGTGGCGAGATACCAGCGCGCGCTGTCATAGGGCGCGACCTCGTCGATCAGCCGCAGGTCCGCCTCGGCCTTCATCGCCACGCGGATCGGTCGGATCCCGATCGTCGCCAGCCGCGCGCCGATCTGACCCCATAATATGTTGCCGCCCGGCGTATCGGGCAGAGCCACCCGCAAGGCGATCTCTCCCGGATTGGCGAGGCGATAGGCCGCCACTTGCTGGCGGGCGTCGGCCAGCCGGGAATCGGGCGTCAGCGTCGCCCAGGCCGATACCGCCGGCGCGCTCGCCGAATCGAGCTTGTCGGGCAACAGGCGCTCGACCGGCTGCCCCCAATCGGGCGTGAAGGCGGCGATCAGGGCCGGGCGATCGATCGCCTCGGCGATCGCGGCGCGCCCGGCCGCCGCGGCGAGCAAGCCGTCGCGCTTGACGATCGCCAGGCCGAACAGCCCGGCGGCGGGGTCGAGGCGAATATTCGCCGGCGCGACCTTGGTCATCGCGACCAAAGGCCAGTCGCCGATCGCCCCGCCGACGACGAAATCCGAATCCTTGTGCCTGAAACGCAGCAACGCACGTGCGGCGCTTTCGCCGATCAGCTGGACATTCTGCTCGGGGCCGGGCTCGGCGACCTCGTCGTCGGGCGATCGTGCCGGATCGAAGGCCGGGCGCAGCATCACCGAATTGGCGGCGGCAGTGGACACCCGGAACGGTCCGCTCCCGCCCGGCGGATTCTCGCGCCGGACCGTCAGTTCGGGCTGCGCGAACAGCTTGAGCAGATCGGGGCGCGGCCGGCTCAGCCGCACCTCGATCACCTGGTCGGTCATCGACACGATATCGTCGATCGCGGTCAGGAACGGCTTGAGCGGATTGCGCGACGAGGGGGCGATAGCGCGCTTCAGGATGATCGCGACGTCGGCGGCGGTGACCTTGCCGCCGTCGCTCCATTCGGCCTCGCGCAGGCGGAAGATATAGGTGCGGCCCTGGTCGATCACGATCCAGCGCTCGGCCAGCCCCGGCTCGATCTGGCCGCTCGCGTCGAAACGCACCAGGCCCTGCGCGGTGGAGTCGAGCAACAGGCGCTGCGTGGTGTCGGCCGGGCGCTTGTTGACGTCGGGATAGGACGGCCGCCCGCCGATCGCGCTCACCACCACCGGCCCGGTGTCGGGGCGCGGATTGCACGATGCGAGCAGCAGCAGGAGCAGGGCAGGGATGCGGCGAGGCGCGGTCATAGACGCGTTGTGCCAAACTCCGCGGCGTGGCGCCATGGTGCGGACGGCGGAACCCCAAACCCGCTGCGAAGGAAGCGCAGAGCTTACAGGCATAAAGCCTTCAAGTTCTTTATCATTTTATAGTTGCTGGACGCCCATCCGGTCTTCCGATTTGGTCACCCGATCGGCCAAAACAGTCGGCGTCCGCAATTGCTCTGCAGCCATAGCTGCGCACCCCGATTTCGTTCGTTCGCCGTATCGGTGATTTACCATGAAAGCCGGCGCTCGACTGTCGCCGGCCACTCTTTCCGGCAATCGCGGTCAACGGCCGAGCGTTAACTATTGCGCTTTTGCGCCGGGCGATTTCATCGGCTCGCCGCGCAATGCGCTCCAATTATCCCTGCAACCACCACCATCACGGGCGGCGTTCATGTGCGCGAAAGGTTGGTCCGAACACCCAGCAAGTCCCTGATGTTCGCGTACGGCGTCGCGTCGCACTTGCCGAGGAAAACTGGTGTGGCGTGATCAACCTGCCCGATGGGCAACACGGAGAGGACGGCCCGGCGATGCGTGCGACCACCAACGCCCGGCTGGTCAGATTTCAAGGAGCAATACGATGAGTGCAATTTCCAAAAACCCAAGAATGCTTTTCATGCTCGCCATGCTTACTGGCACGATGTCGGTCGGCGTGCATGCACAGCAGACGCCGCAAGATGCGGCTCCGGCTCAGGCTCCCGCTTCGGCGCCGGCCAACCCGGACATCACCGTGAACGGCACCGCGCCCGCCGACTTGACCGGGATGCCGGACGGGCCCGACGTCGAAGGCTTCATTTCGGCGCGCAATGATCAGAAGATGCAGGTGACGACCGCGGGCGGAACCAAGACGGTGGTCCTGATCAGCGATGGCACCAGGATCAAGTCCAAGGGCGGCCTGCTGGGCCTCCGGAGCAACAAGCTTGCCGCGGACCAGCTGCTCAACGGCCTGCCGGTCGACATCAAGACCGTGCAATGGGGCGGCGGCCTGGTGGCGAGCCAGATCGCGCTCAAGACCAAGGATCTCAGGACCGCGTCGATGATCCGCAACGGCACCGACCAGCGCTTCGGCGAACAGGCCGCGGCAACCGAGGCGCTGCGCGGCCGCGTCGCCGATATCGATCAGTATAACGTCAAGGGCACGACCAACGTGACCTTCGATACCGGCAAGGCGGTCCTGTCCCCGCAGGCGAAGGCCGATCTCTGCGCCGCGGCAACGCAAGCCGAAGGGATGAACAACGCTTTGCTTCTCGTCGTCGGCTATACCGACTCGACCGGAAGCCAGGATTTGAACCAGACGCTGAGCGAGAAGCGCGCCAGCCGCGTCGTCAATTTCCTTCAGCAAGAGTGCCATTGGAAGCCGTATCGCATGCTGACCCCGACCGGCATGTCCGAAGCGGATCCGGCGGCACCCAACGACACAGCGGCCGGCAAGGCACAGAATCGCCGCGTGGCGGTGAATATCATGGTCAGCAAGGGCCTCGACGGCATGTAAGGCGCTTCGGGGTGGGCATTGCCCACCCCGAGTTCCGCTTTGGCCTGGGCAGATCCGCATGAAGCCAAAAGCGGCCGGCGCGAACGCCCGCACGCAACTCAGCGCCGGCCTACTCCAGGTCAGTCTGGATCCATTGCGGCGAGTGATGGATGTCGATCGTCTGAAGCCGGCCAGGCCCCAGATTCTCGAACTTGTGCGGCACGCCCGCCGGACCGAGCACGACCTCTCCGGCGGACGCCTCGATCACGGCATCGCCGACGAAAAAGCGTGCGCGGCCCTGTATCACGATGAAGGTCTCGTCATAGGGATGGACATGCAGCCGCGGACCAACGCCGATCTCGTCGGTACCATAAGCGAGCACCGTGACCGGCCCGTCGAGGTCCAGCCCGGCGACCGAGCCTCGCCACGGTCCTCCCCCGGCGGGATCGAACAATGTCGCTCGTGACGCCGGCCGTCCGTCCGGCCGAACGCTGGCCGGGTCAAAATCCGCGCGACTCATTCTCAACCTCCATCTCCGTCGGCATTTCGGGGCGATCCATCGATCGTAACGGCTCCGGGCGCAGTCGGATGCTCCCGACTCGTCGTATTTGGCGCCGCGCTTCCCATATACGGTCCGGGAGAGCTGATTTGGACCGGACAATACCATCCGACGTCGTCGAGCAGTGGATGACTCACCTTCGGCTGCAGCGGACGCGGGCGCGTGACGCGGTCTGGCTGATCGAGGAGGGCGCCACCTTGCATGACGGGCGCATCGGCCAGCCGATGCACGATGCAACTCAGCGGTGGCTTAATGAGCAGCGAGAGGTCATTGCGGAAGTCGACCGGCTCGTCGCCCTCTATGATGAGCTAAACGCCAGACAATGATGCGCGGATGGTCGCGCGCCTCCTAAAAGATCGAGTAACAATGCGCGTACCCCGCTTTTTTTCCACGACGTCCAACGACATGGCGATCGACCTCGGCACGGTGAACACCATCGTTTACCTGCGCGATCGCGGTATCGTGCTCAACGAGCCATCGGTCGTGGCGATCGAGCTGATCGACGGTTTGCCGCGATTGCGGGCGTTCGGGATGGAAGCCAAGCTGATGATCGGGCGGACGCCGCAGGGCACCTCGACCGTGCGGCCGATGCGCGACGGCGTCATCGCTGATGTCGATATCGCCGAACAGATGATCAAGGCGTTCATCGACAAGGCGCATGGCGGCCCCTCGCGGCTCCCGCGTCGGCCGGAAATTCTGGTCTGCATTCCTTCAGGTGCGACCCAGGTCGAGCGGCGGGCGATACGGCAGGCCGGGACCAATGCCGGCGCGCGCAGGGTTCGCCTGATCGAGGAGCCGATGGCAGCGGCGATCGGCGCGGGCCTGTCGATCAACGAGCCGATTGGCACGATGGTCGTCGACATCGGCGGCGGCACGACCGAGGTTGCGGTCCTCTCGCTCGGCAACCTCGTCCATCACGCATCGACCCGCGTCGGCGGCGACAAGATGGACGATGCCATCGCGTCGAGCATTCGCCGCAACCACAATCTGGTCATTGGCGAGACGACGGCGGAGCGCATCAAGCTGGAGATCGGCGTTGCGCGGATGCCGGAGGACGGCCGCGGGCTCGTCATGGCCGTACGCGGCCGCGACCAGGTCAACGGCGTACCGCGCGAGATCGACATCTGCCAGGCGGACATTGCCGGGCCGCTGAGCGACCTCGTCGATCAGGTGATCGAGACCGTGTTGCGCACCCTCGCCGCCACCGCGCCCGAACTCGCCGCCGACATCCATGAACACGGTATCGTCATGACCGGCGGCGGATCGCTGTTGACCGGCATCAGCGACGCGCTGGCCGAGGCGACGGGCGTGCCGGTGATCATCGCCGAAGATCCCCTGACCAGCGTGGCGATGGGCGCGGGCAGGGCGCTCGAGGACGAGGCGTATTCGGGGGTGATGATCGATAGTTAGGGGTTGTGGGTGCTGGTTGGGGTCGCGGGGTTCTGATCCACGGGAGAGCTGCGATTGGGCACCTGCGCGACCGGACGGGTCAGCGCCATGGCTGCAATGCTCCCTAATTGCCGACATTGGTTATACAATGAACTTTCCAAAAACGGCCGTTCGTTCACCTGGTCGGAAGTCTGTGCCAACGGCATCGTGCGGCCAACCTCAGTCCGCCATATTTTTAGTCTCGACGTCAGCAATATCTCGGAATTGGTGACGATCGCCAAAGGCGGTGGGCAACGCACTGTCACCAAAGCCCGCAGCCTTTGCGATCAGGCGTGGCAAATTGGTCCGCCAGAACCGGCCTTGCTCGCCGATGGCGTGCATATCGCGCTCGAGATGCTTTTTAGGACAGCCGCCCCAGCACACCGGAAGAAAAGAGCAGTGTCCGCACGTAGGTAGCCGTGTTGGATCGAAGCCTGCCCAGAAACTCTCGTCGGGCATCGGGTTGGAGGTTTCTTCCAGCGGGCCCAATTGTCCGACCGCGCGCCCCGCTTCACCTACCTGCAAACCACAGCGGTACAATGCCTTGTCGGCACCTATCACAGTTGACGCGTCGGACAAAGCGGCACACACAGATGTTCGAGGATGCGGATAACCGTCGGGTGCTTCGGATTCCTCGATTTGCCCGATCCCATCCAGGCGCGCACGAACCTTGGTGCGCTCGGCGTCGAACTCAGCCAACGTCAGTTCGAAACCTCGCATGAAGGACGACACGGAAGAATAGGCCGATAGACGCGCCGGCTGAAACACCGCCGGCCTTAGTCCGGAAAACCAACATCGTTCCTCAGCGAAATCGAGGAATGGCGTCAAGTCGCCGATGTTACGTCGGTCGATGTTGAAGCGAAGGTCGACCCGAACCGTACCAACCAAGGCATCGACCAGGGCGACGGCTTCGTCGAAAGAACTGAGTACAATCCGATTGCCCGAGTAGCGAAAGCCCTTGCGGATCCGACGCCGTTTATCGTGGTGAGCCCGCATCCCATCGAACGAGATCTGCACCTGACGGATTGCGTGAGCGCGAACAAATGCGACCGGGTCATCGGGCCATAAGGTCCCGTTCGAAATAACCGAAGCATGATAGGCGACGCCATGGGTTCTGCAGTGTTCTTGGAGTAAATGCGACGCGTCGCCAAGAAACTCGACATTTAATAGAGGCTCACCCCCATACCAATCGACGTGTAGCGATTTGCGTCCCCTAGCGATCACGGTCTGATCGACGAGCGCAAGGATATCATCGATGGCACTGGCTTCTAGTGCGGACTGGCTCCGCTCCTCGTAACAATAATAGCAGCCGAGATTGCAATCCATCGTTGTTGTGATCGTCAGCACCGCCGGCGTACCGCCGCGTGCTGTCCAGAACCTCTCGCGGATAGCGCCGACCTCATCCGCGTCGGAGCGAACGAGAAAGCCGCCGCGGATAAATTCCTTCCGCGTCTCATCCGGCAAGTGGTCAGCTACGCGAGACTGGGGAGATTCCATCAGTTCGCCAAGTGCGGCGGCTTGCCCCCCCTCAAGCCGCGTCAGTGCGCCACTGGCGGTATTAAATAGCGCCACACAACCGTCTCCATCACGGACGGTAAAGTTGAACATCGAAGGCTGAACTAGCGCCGGCAAGCGGTCAATCTCACCACCGCTGGCCATTTTGTCAGAGCTCAACAAGTGCGAGGCAGGTCGAGGTGCCCCCGCACAGTCGAGCGGCGACTTTCTGCGAAGGTTGAAGAGCGCCATCGACCACTTGGGTTGTTTTTACTTCGAACCGCATCCCAGGTGTCAGCGTAATGGCCGGGCGAGCGTCGTTCGATTCAATCAGGTGAACAGTTGGCGTGCTACTCATGGATGATCTCCCTTGCGCTGTTAGCTAGTCGATGTGCTCACCAGTCACGGCGTGTGGATGAGAGAAGCGGTTGCCTTCCGACGCTTTGAAAAAGCGATAGAGGTACATGACATGCGTGTCGCTGTCCGGAGCAGAGGTAAAGCTGTAGGGCTCGCCGTTGGGTACAAAGAACCAATCACCAGGTCCGAAGGTTCGTCCTTCATAGTCGATGCTGCCGCGCACGACGATGCGCAGGCTCCCGCCTGGGTCCTCGACCGTATTCACCGGGTGAACGTGCGGCGAGACATGCGTGTTCGGCGGGAACACCGTCTCGAACACACGCATCTCAATCATATTGACTGGCAGCTGCCATTTCTCGATGCCACTGCCAAAAGGGGCATCGACCCGCAATTCTTCGCGGGCCTGTCTGGCCCGTTCGTCAAAACTCGTGACAGGGGCGGGGGCGAAACCCTTAGAGAGTAATTCCTCGGGTGAATATGCCTCACGCACCATGCCGAAGCGGCGAAGCTCTGCTCGCGAGAACTTTGTACGTTCCGGCTCGTGGCTTAGCTGACGTTCTTCCGCTGCCCGGCGCAGCGTCTCCGTCTCGGCGTCGTTCAAGGTGAAGATCGTCTCGTCGATTTCCCGATACATATCCGCCTCCTGTCAGCTACGGCTGCGCCACCAGGGTGACCTGATGCACTTCTTCTTGTTCTACGACGAAGCCGGCACGCTCGTAAAAAGAGCGCGCCCGAGAGCCGGGAATAACGTTAGCACGGATGGTGCCGCTCCCTACCCGATCCTTTTGCCAGGCGAGCACCGCACTGCCCAAGCCTCGGCCGCGAAAATCCGGCGCGATGAAGAAATTCTCGAGAAAAGCATCACTGCGCTCCCGGTTGACCGCGATCCAGCCGATCGGTTGGCCTTCAAGCTCAAGGATTTGAGTGTTCTTCGGCACCCAGATTTCTTCGAACCGGCGCGCTTCCTCTTTCTCGTCCCAAGGTACGCCACGCTCTTCTTTGATCAACGGCTCAACAAGGGTTCGGATAGAATCCGAATAAAGTAACCAAGCAAATGCCCGGTCACTACTGCTTGCATTTCTCGATTGTACTGCGGCTTGCATAGAACACACTCCGCTGGAATCGAAGTTATCATAATTTGGAATCGTTGGGAGTCAAGAGGACTTAAAATATATTCGAAATAAAATAAACCATTCTGGTTTAAATTGTCGAGCGCATAACAACTAGACGCTTTCTGCATCGTGAAGCGCGGTACGTCGACTGCGCCCCGGCGTTCCCACCGAAGGCAACGAACTGGACGCTATGATCAATGGAGTTATCCACGCGCTCAATGGGGCCATGGCGTGAGTCGGACGACCATCGTAACGAGCGCCGGGGAAGTGCAACGGCTATTATCGAGGACACAATGGCGAACCGGCGGGCGTCTTTTGTTTTCCGACCAGCTGTTCGCCGGTCTAAGTTCCGGATGAACTAAGTCCCTTGCTGCTAGGAACTAAGTCTTGTTCAAGCGCACAGCAGTTGCTCGTACCTAGATTAGTCGCTCGCTGATGAGATTCGCTTTTCACGTCGCGCCAGCTAAATGCCGTTGGTCGGGTTGCGACTCAAATTCAGACAAGGCCTTGGTGAACTGATCAGCTTTCGCTCCTGTGGCATCTAGCCTCGTGGCTCGCCTGCCGATGAGCGGCAGAGTGGGGTTTATTTTGGTCACGGGCTCGCCATGGCCAACGTAGAATCATCGCTAAGGCCCGCTGTCCGCCGCCCGGTAAGGCGCAACCGAGCCGCCAAGCGGCGTTACCGGATACCGTCTGGCCCACGCCGCGCGCACCGCCCTGCGTCCGGGACGCTCGACCAGATGGAGCACAACGTTCGCCAGGGCCAGAACGACGACAAAGAACGTCACATAGAGAGCGATGACGCCCGTCCAGCTGGCATGCGACTTGCCGAGCGCAGCGAAAAAGATGTTCAGGACCGGATAGTGAACCAGATAGATTCCATAGCTGCGCTCCCCCAGCCACAGGAACGGGGGCGCTTCGAACGTCTTGATGCGCAGCACCAGCAATAGTGCCGCCGGCCAGGCCAGCAGGTCCAAAGGCAGCAACGGGCTGTAAGAGCCGACATTGATCGTCACGCCGATCGCCAAGGTCAGGGCAAGGGCGATCGTCGGCACCCGCGCCAGTATCTCACGATATTGCCACAATAGCTGCCCGATGAAGAACCCGAGCACGCCTCCGATCAGATAGTCGGCGCCCCAGGGCCCACCGGGCAATCCGAGCATGGCGAGTTTCGTTACGATGAGCGCGACGAGTGCTACCGAGATCCAGGTGAGCGCTCTTTTGCCCGAACAGGCCGCCAGGGCGAACAGAATGTAGCAGAGGATTTCGACGGAGATCGACCAGCTCGGGCCGACGAATCCGCTATCGGCCCCGGGCACGAGTCCCTGCAGCATGAAAAGGTGGCACAGGAAGATCGGGAGCGTGTTTTCCGGCCTACCCCAATCCAGGACGGCCACGATCAGCAACATGGTGAGATGGAGCGGATAGAGCCGCGCTATGCGCGCCACGGCGAAATCGCCGAGCTGACGCGCGGTTCGCAGCCCCGCGCCGCCGAGATAGACATGGGCGAAGATGTAGCCCGAGATGAGGAAGAACAGGTCGACGAAGGTCCAGCCCCAGCGGAAGAACCAGCCGGCTACGCCGCCAAAGAAGTCACTCAGGCCGTTATAATAGAATATCTGGAGGTGATATCCGGCGACGACGCACGCGGCGATGCCACGCAGGCCGTCGAGCCGCGCCAGACGGGGAACGGCTACAGCGCTACGCGGTCGGGGGGCATCTGAGGGCTGCTCCATGAAGGACCGCGCTAACGGCCCGACACTATTTTATGATTAACGCGACATGGTCGCGCATCGGCTTCTCAATCTGGTGCGGACGGCGGGACTGGGCCCTGCGCTCTAAAGGATGGGGGTCCTATTGCCGTCCAGACGCGCTCGTTGGCGCCGGCGATATTGCGATCACGGCCGGACGCGAGACCCCTGAGTCAGATCGGTACGGGCTTTGATAGCGCTACCTATTGACAGCGCTCGTGCAATAAATCAGACAAATGAAATACGCCACGATGATGGCGACCAGTCCCGCTCGGCGCTTGCCGCGCAGGGCTGAAAAAATTTGGGATGGGCGGGGATGAAAGGCTTATTCAAACCGGTTCTGGTTGCTGCCCTGTGCGGCGCGGCGCTTGTCGCGCCGGCGCAGATCGTGGCGGCATCTAAAGCTGCGGCGCAGTCTTTTACCTGGAAAACGGTGCCTTGGGGCGGAGGCGGATACATTCCGGCATTCCTGTACCATCCTAAAAGCCCGAGGATTCTATACGCGCGCACAGACGTCGGCGGAATGTACCGCTACGATTACAAGGCCCAGAAATGGATTCCCTTGCTGGACGATCTGAGCCGTAGCGACGCGGACCTGATGGGTGTGCTGGCCATGGCCATCGATCCCAACGACCCTCAAAAACTTTATGCGGCGTGCGGCCTATACATCTCCCAATGGGCGCGAAAGGGTGCGATCCTGCGGTCGAACGATCAGGGCCGGACCTGGCAGAAATTCGACCTCCCGATCGGCGTCGGCGGCAACGCTGATGGACGCGGCACGGGCGAGCGGCTGGTCGTCGATCCGGCCAACGGCAAGATAATCTATTACGGCAGCAACCGCGACGGCCTGTGGAAGAGCAGCGATGGCGGGGCCAGCTTCGCGCGCATTGCCGCGCCGGTGAGTTCGATCTCTTTGCTGTTTTTCGATCCGCGCGACCATGTGCTGTATCTCGGCGGCGTCGACGGCCAGGGCCACCTGTTCGCCAGCCAGGACGATGGCAAGACTTTCACGCCTGTCTCCTCGACCCCGGACATGATCCCGCAGCGCATGGCGCAGGGATCGGACGGCACGCTGTTCGTGACCTATGCCCGGGGCGACAAGGAGGGCGAGGTCAATCCGGCCGCTGCGACAACCGGGGGCGTGTGGCGCCGGGATCCGCAGGCCAAGTGGGCCGAGATCACGCCCGAGAAACCGGTGAACGGCGCCAAGTTCGGTTATTCGGGGGTCGATGTCGGTCCGGACGGAACGCTGGTCGTCACCACGCTCGACCGGTGGTGGCCGGGAGGGGAGATCTATCTCTCCCGCGATTCCGGCAAGACGTGGATAGGCCTCCACGATCAGGCCAAGCGGTCGGAGGGTGATTATGCCTGGGCCAAGGACTGGCAGAGTAACGGCTGGTTCGGCGGCTGGATGTCGGACGTCAAGATCAACCCGTTCAACAAGAACGAGTTGATCTACCAGGATCAGGGCGCCTGGGTGGTCACCAACCTTAGTGATGCGGGCTCCGGCAAGGCGTTGAATGTCGTGTTCCCCGACGAGGAATTGGAGGAATCGGCACCGCTCGATCTTGCCGTCCCGCCACAGGGCGCCCAGTTGTTGCTGGGGATGGGCGACAATGCCGGCGGAGCCTATTTCGATCTGACGCTTCCCCCGGACCAGGGTCTGTTCCGTCCCGCCCGGGGGAACGTCCCGGGCATCGACTATGCCGGGTCGAAGCCGCTTTATGTCGTTCGCACGTCGGATTCGGCCAAGCACAAGGGCTTCGTGTCCAATGACGGCGGGATGAGCTGGGCGGAGCTGCCGACTTCGATCTTCGAAACGCCGGGCTATCCGAAGGCGGACTGGTATGATCCGGGACGTATCGCCGTATCGGCGGGCGCCACGTCGCTCGTCTGGGCGGCTGGTAGCGGTCCGCCTTATTATTCGAAGGACGGCGGCAAGAGCTGGACGAAATCGGGTGGCGTACCCGATCTCAAGGATCGCAATTTCCGCCCCATCGCCGACAAGCGGCTCGACGGCGTCTTCTACATCTTCGATCCCGCGGGCCGCATCCTGATCAGTACTGATGGTGGAGCCAGTTTCACGCCGATCGTGACGGGATTCCAGGAGGTCGCGCCGTGGCAGCGGGCGAAGCTCGAAGTTGTGCCGACCATCCTGCGCGACTTGTGGCTGGCCACTCCCAACGGCTTGTTCCACTCGCCGGATTCCAAGCACGCCGCTAATCAGATTGGCCATGTCGACGCGGCCTGGGCGGTCAGCTTTGGTGCTCCGCGAGCGCCTGGCGGTTACCCGACAGTCTATATGGCCGGGAAGATCAATGGCGTAAGCGGACTCTGGATGTCCGAGGACCAGGGCGGATCCTGGGCCGAGATCACCAATGAAGGTCGCAGGATGGAACTCGTCGGCATCGTCGCGGGCGACATGAAGAAGTTCGGCGTCCTGTTCGTCAACACGCCCCATGGCGGGATTATGGTAAGCAGCGCGGCGGAAGTGGTAAAATAGCGAACTATACTGGGCCCGAATCGCGATATCCGGCGACGGCGCACGCAGCGATAACCGAGCCGTCCGTCAAGCCGCGCCCGCCGGGAAACGGCTAAAACGTCGCGCCGCGGGGCCTTCGGGCGCTGCGCCATCTTATAATCTGGTGCGGACGGCGGGACTCGAACCCGCACACCCATAGGGCGAGGGATTTTAAGTCCCGTGCGTCTACCAATTTCGCCACGTCCGCGTGTCGGCACAGGTCGCGCAGGCGCGCGGCTTGGTCAAGCCGGGAGTTGAAGGAGAAGGGCCGTCACGCGAGTAAATCGCGTGACGTCGGTCAGGCGCGTCGCGCCTGCCGGCCGGCCTTCGGTGAGTCCTGGTTCAAGCTGCGCTTCGCGTCGCTTGAACCAGGCCACCTTGGCTCAGGAAACGTTGAGCCGGACGCGCATTTCCTTGCCGGGCTTGAAATAGGGGACGCGCTTGGCGTCGACTTCCACTACTTCGCCCGTCCGCGGGTTGCGACCAGTGCGCGCACCGCGCGCACGCGTTGAAAAAGCGCCGAAGCCCCTCAGTTCGACGCGGCCATCGGCCGCCAAACGCCGCGAAATCTCATCGAAGAACGTCGAGACGATTGCCTCGACATCGCGGAGCGCAAGATCTGGATTGGCTTCTGCAAGCTTCTGAATCAGTTCCGAACGAATCATACGAACACGGTCTCCCCAGAGTCGAAGGACCACCGGGGCACGTCCCGGTCTTCTCCATCAACTACCCGTTTTTCCGAGAATTTCCCCCTCGCGGAAAAAGGGCCCCCACCGATGCTTATCATAAAGAAAAACCGTCGAACGCAATAGGACCGATTCGACAGTGAAAGTGTAACAAAAAGGGTAGCATCTTCAGGATGCTACCCTTTTTGAGCTTACTTCTTGGTATCGCGGGCCTTGAGCGCTTCGCCCAGAATGTCGCCCAACGATGCGCCCGAATCGGACGAACCATATTGCGCGACGGCCTGCTTCTCTTCGGCGATCTGCATCGCCTTGACCGAGAAGGTCGGCTTCTTCGAACGATCGAAGCCGGTGACCATGGCGTCGAACTTCTGGCCGACCTGGAAACGCTCCGGACGCTGCTCGTCGCGGTCGCGGCCAAGATCGGTGCGCTTGATGAAGCCGGTGGCGCCATCGTCGCCGACCTGAACCTCGAGGCCCGCATCGCGGACTTCGAGCACGATCACGGTGACGACCGAGTTCTTGTTCAGCTTGTCGCCGGCGCCCGAAACCACGGCGGCCGACGGGCCACCACGCTCGAGCTGCTTCATGCCGAGCGAGATGCGCTCCTTTTCGGCATCGATGTCGAGCACGATCGCGGTCACCATCTCACCCTTGCGGTGCAGGTTGAGCGCGTCCTCGCCCGAAATGCCCCAGGCGATGTCCGACATGTGGACCATGCCGTCGACATCGTTGTCGAGGCCGATGAACAGGCCGAATTCGGTGGCGTTCTTGACTTCGCCCTCGACCGTCGAGCCGACCGGATGGGCAGCGGCGAACGCTTCCCACGGATTGGCCTGGGCCTGCTTGAGACCCAGCGAGATGCGACGCTTGTCCTCGTCGACCTCGAGCACGACGACATCGACTTCTTGGCTGGTCGAGACGATCTTGCCCGGATGGACGTTCTTCTTGGTCCAGCTCATTTCGGAGACGTGGACCAGGCCCTCGATGCCCGCTTCGAGCTCGACGAACGCGCCGTACTCGGTGATGTTGGTCACGCGGCCGGTCATCTTGGCACCGACATGGTATTTGGCGGCGGCGCCATCCCACGGATCGCTCTCGAGCTGCTTCATGCCGAGCGAGATGCGCTGCGTGTCCTTGTTGATGCGGATGATCTGAACCTTGACGGTGTCGCCGATGTTCAGAACCTCGCTCGGGTGCTGGACGCGCTTGTAGCTGAGGTCGGTGACGTGGAGCAGGCCGTCGATGCCGCCGAGATCAACGAACGCACCGTAATCGGTGATGTTCTTGACCACGCCGTCGATGATCTGACCCTCGGCCAGGCTCTGGATGAGGCCCGAACGCTGCTCGGCGCGGGTCTCTTCGAGCACCGCGCGTCGCGACACGACGATGTTGCCGCGCTTGCGGTCCATCTTGAGGATCTGGAAGGGCTGCGGGATGTCCATCAGCGGCTGAACGTCGCGGACCGGACGGATATCGACCTGGCTGCCGGGCAGGAACGCCACGGCGCCGTCGAGGTCGACGGTGAAGCCACCCTTGACGCGGCCGAAGATGACGCCTTCGACGCGAGCCGACTGGACGAATTCGGCTTCGAGCTTGTCCCAGGCGGCTTCGCGGCGCGCGCGGTCGCGCGACAGCATCGCTTCGCCATTGGCATTCTCGACGCGGTCGACGAACACTTCGACTTCGTCGCCAACCTTGAGGTCGGCCTTCTGGCCCGGCGCGGCGAATTCACGCAGCGGCACGCGGCCTTCGCTCTTCAGACCGACGTCGATGACGGCCATGTCGTTTTCGATACCGGTGACGGTGCCGTGCACCACGCGTCCCTCGAAGCCGTCGGCGTCGCCAAGGGTCAGTTCGAGCAGTTTCGCGAAATCGTCACGTGTCGGGTTTGCCGTAGTGGCCATAAAAATATTATTCCTAATCAACTGTTTCCGGCCAACCGGTTGTCTCCGGTGGTCTTGGCCAAAACGCCGCGGCGGCCGAACGCCGACGCGGCATCCGCTGGGCAGACGCTGCGGAGGATGGGCTCAACGCTAAAATGCGAAAAGGGCGCCAGAGGGTACCTCCGCGCCTTCCTCCGCGAGAACCTGCTCGCCGGACGGGCGGGCTCATAGCGATTTCAGAGCGCGGAGGCAAGCGTATCAGCCGATCGGCGCAGGGCGTCCGGCACGGTCGACCGCCACCATCACGAACTCGGCGGTCGCGGCGCGGCGGCGATCGGCGTTCAACAGGTTTTCCGCCCATAATTCGACGCCAACGCGAACCGAGCTCGTTCCGCTCATCATCACCCGCGCGATCAGCTCGACCATCTCGCCTTCGCGCACCGGCGAGCGGAAGTCGATGCGATCGGATGCCGCCATCACCATCACTGCCCGGGCATGGCGGGTCGAGGCGATGAAGGCGGCCTTGCCCAGCATCCTCAGCGCGTCGCCACCGAACAAGGTGCCGTAATGATTGGTCTGCGGCGGAAACACCATGTCGACCATGTGCAGCCGGCCATCCTCGGGTTCCGCCGCGCTGTCGAGCGGCGGCAGCGGCAGCTGCGTGTCGGGGCCTTTGACCGCGACCAGGGTGAACAGCCCGCGCGTGCAGAGCCGCCGGGCGCCGCTTAACAGCTCCTCGGCGGTCAGCTCGATCTCGACATCGACCGACCGCGTTCCCGCCCGGACGACGCGCCCCGTCGCCTCGATCAATTCGCCCTTCAGCGCCGGCGCGGTGAAGTCGATCCGTTCCGAAGCGGCAGTGACGAAGGGCGCCCGGCCATGGCGCGAGGCGGCGAGGAACGCCACCTTGTCCATGTGCGCGAGCGCCACCCCGCCAAACAATGTGCCATGATGGTTGGTGTCGCCCGGGAACACCATGTCGATGAGGCGGACGACACCCGACATCAGGCCGGTTCCACCACCCGGACGCGGAGCTCGCGGGCGGCCGCGACCATCGCATCGATCGCCGGCTTCACTTCCTCCCATTTGCGCGTCTTCAGCCCGCAATCGGGGTTCACCCACAATTGCTCGGGACGGAGGTGATCCTGGGCCAGTCGCATCAGCGCGACCATTTCCTCGACCGTCGGCACGCGCGGGGCGTGGATGTCATAGACGCCCGGCCCGATCGCGCTCGGATAGCGATAGCGCGCAAAGCCTTCGAGCAATTCCATCTGCGACCGCGCGGTCTCGATCGAGATCACATCGGTGTCCATCGCACCGATCGACGGCAGGATGTCGTTGAACTCCGAATAGCACATGTGCGTGTGGATCTGCGTCGCGTCGGCGACCCCGGCGGCGGACAGCCGGAAGCAATCGACTGCCCAATCCAGATAAGGCTGCCAGTCGCGCCGGCGCAGCGGCAGACCCTCGCGTAGCGCCGCTTCGTCGATCTGGATCGCCTTGGCGCCGGCTTTCTCCAGGTCGACAACCTCGTCACGGATCGCCAGTGCGATCTGGCGGCACGATGCCTCGCGCGGCTGATCGTCGCGGACGAACGACCAGTTGAGGATCGTCACCGGACCGGTCAGCATACCCTTCATCGGCCTGTCCGTCAGGCTCTGGGCATAGCGCCACCAGTCGACCGTCATCGGCTTGGGCCGCGACACGTCGCCGAACAGGATCGGCGGCCGCACGCAACGCGAGCCATAGGACTGGACCCAGCCGCTGACGGTGAAGGCGAAGCCCGACAATTGCTCGCCGAAATATTGCACCATGTCGTTGCGCTCGAACTCGCCGTGAACGAGCATGTCGAGCCCGGCTTCCTCCTGCCAGCGGATCGCGCGCTCGGTCTCTTCGCGGAGGAATTGTTCGTACGCCGTATCGTCGAGCGTCCCGCGATTGTGATCGGCGCGCGCGCGGCGCACTTCGGCGGTCTGCGGGAACGATCCGATCGTGGTGGTCGGGAAAGCCGGCAGGTCGAGCGCCTCCGCCTGTGCCGCGCCGCGGACTGGGTAGGGGGATTGTCGCGCGCGATCGCCCGGCGTGATCGCCGCCAGCCGCTCGGCCACCCCTGCATTGTGGATCCGCGGCGAAGTCTTGCGCGCCGCCGCCGCAGCGCTCGATGCCGCCAGATCGTCGGCAACGCTGTCGCGGCCTTCATTGAGCGCACGCTTCAGCGTCGCGAGTTCGCCGACCTTCTGCACCGCGAAGGCCAGCCATTGCGCGATTTCCGGATCGATCTTGCGTTCGAGCGCGAGGTCGACCGGCGTGTGGAGCAGCGAGCAGGACGGAGCGAGGACGATGTCGCGCTTCGCGGCGATCGGCTCGAGCCGGTCGAGCAACGCGGCGAGATCGGCGCGCCACACGTTGCGCCCGTCGATCACACCGAGCGAGAGCAATAGCGACTTGGGCGCCTTGGCCAGTACCGCGTCGAGCTGTTGCGGTGCGCGGACGAGGTCGATGTGCAGCCCGGCGACCGGCAAATGGATCGCGAGGTCGAGATTGTCCTCGAGCCCGCCGAAATAGGTCGCGAGCATCAGCTTCACGCCGGCGCGCGGCAGCTTGGCGTAAGCGCGGGTGATCGCGTTGCGCTGACGTTCGGTCAGGTCGAGCACGAGCACCGGCTCGTCGATCTGCACCCACTTGGCGCCCGCCTGACCCAGCTGCGTCAGCACGGCCGAATAGAGCCCCAGCACCTCGTCGAGATAGTCGAACGGATCGACCCCGCGACCCTTGGCGAGGCTCAGCCAGGTGATCGGTCCGAGCAGGACGGGACGCGTCTCGAACCCTTGCGCCTTGGCCTCACGGTAATCGTCGACGATCTTGGCCGAGCTCAGCGCGAGTTTCTGTCCGGCGACCAGCTCGGGGACCATATAATGGTAGTTGGTGTCGAACCATTTGGTCATCTCGCACGCGGTCAGGCTGCCGTGCCCATGGCCGCAACTAGCGTCCTCGCCCGTCGTCCCGCGTGCCATCGCGAAATAGGTAGCGAGGTCGGAATCGCCCGCCGTCTTGCCATAGCGATCGGGGATCGCGCCCAGCATCAGGCTGGTGTCGAGGACATGGTCGTAGAGCGAGAAATCGTTCGACGGCAGCCAGTCGGCGCCGAGTGCCCGCTGCCGTGCCCAGGCGGCGGTGCGCAGCCCGGCGGCGGCTTCGAGCAGGTCGGCCTCGGACGACTGGCCCGACCAGAAGGATTCGAGCGCGAATTTGAGTTCGCGGCGCGGCCCGATGCGCGGGAATCCGAGTGTGGCAACTGTGACGGTCATGGTCTTCATACCCCGATGAAAGGCGGAGGCAGAGACCAGACACGAGCACGCACGGGCGACACGGGGCCGACCGCGAATGCAAGCGGCCAGCCCGGACACCCCGCCGGTGGACGTTATCGCGTCGGAGGCAGGTCTCCTGGCTCACGGGTCAACACGCCGGTCCGGCCTTCCCAGGGGATTGGACGCCCCCAGTGACACTCATCGACCGCCGCTCGCCGCTTACAGTTGCGGGGGCAGCGCCGGCCTTGACCCCGAAGGACCGCACCGGCTTCCCGTCTTAGCTTCGACGCGGGTGAACCCGTCCGAAGAACCTCGACACACGCCTTATCCTGCGCCGAACGAGTCGGGTCAAGCGGGATATAAAGAAATCTTTATATGTTTATTCCTCCCCGTTCACGGGGAGGGGGACCAAGACGCGCAGCGGCTTGGTGGAGGGGGCGAGCCCCAAGCGATGTAGATGAGGAGGACCCCCTCCACCACTCGCTACGCGAGCGGTCCCCCTCCCCGTAAACGGGGAGGATTTAGACCGACGCTACCCGTTCGCCGCCTTCAGCCGCAACTGCCGCTCGACCAGCTCGATCGCGCGCTTCACCGCGGCTTCGATCGACAGGAAACTGGTGTCGAGGATGCCGGCGTCGGCCGCCATCACCAGCGGGGCGGCGTCGCGCCCCATGTCGCGCTGATCGCGCACGCGGATATCGGCCAGCACCTTGTCGAAGCTGAGCGTGCTGCCGCGCTCTCTCAGTTCGGCATGCCGCCGCCGCGCGCGGATCTGCGGCGTCGCCTTGACGAACAATTTAGCGTCGGCGTCGGGTGCGATCACCGTGCCGATGTCGCGCCCATCAAGCACCGCGCCGCCTTCTTGCTGCGCGAACTTGCGCTGGCGCTGCAGCAACGCCGCCCGGATCAGCGGGTGCGCCGAGACGATCGAGGCACGCTGCCCCGCTTCGTCGCTGCGCAACACGGGGTCGTCGAGCAGGCTGTCGTCGAAATTGCTCGCCGCAACGGCATCGGCCTCCTTGGTCGGATCGAGGTCGAGGCGATGCACATTCTCGGCGACCGCGCGGTACAGCAGGCCGGTATCGAGGTGCGGCAGGCGATAATGTTTTGCCAGGGCGCGGGCGACGGTGCCCTTGCCGCTGGCGGCGGGACCGTCCACGGCGATGATCATACGCTAAACTCCATCGCGACCCTCTAGGCCCGTGCGTCCTGTCGCGCCAGCCAGCCGCGGATCAATGCGACCGTTTCCAGCGTCCGATCAGCGAAGATACCATGCGCCGATCCGGGGATGGTGCCATATTCGGCGCCCGGCACGCGCGCGGCAAACCCCGCCAAAGTGGTCGGGCGCGCTTCATCATATTGCCCGCCCAGGAAGATCGTGCGCCGCCCATCGAGCCTGGCCAGCAACGGCTCGCCGTCATAATCCTTGAGGCTGCCGGTGCAGGCGAATTCGCTCGGCCCCCACATCGCATTGTAGAGCTTGGGATTGAAGCCATTGGGATGCGCGCCGGCATAAGCGATCGCCGCGGGCTTGGCCGGCTCGCGGCCGTTGAACGCGCGGT
This sequence comes from Sphingomonas sp. P4_G2, assembly GCF_056401155.1. Lineage (NCBI taxonomy): Bacteria > Pseudomonadati > Pseudomonadota > Alphaproteobacteria > Sphingomonadales > Sphingomonadaceae > Sphingomonas > Sphingomonas sp. P4_G2. The sequence continues at coordinate 374,955 of NZ_JBFUJY010000005.1, forward strand.
AAAAGGCGTTGACGCCATCATCGCAACCCCGGCTGGGCCCGGTGTCGCAACTCGCGATCTGCGCTTGCACCGTCGCCGGCAAGGTCGCGCGCAAGGCATTGGCGTCGGCGATCCAGCTCTTCGTCGACACGAGGGGACTGGCCATCGCCAGCCCGCGCAACGCCGCCGGCCGCCGAGCGCCATATTCGAGCGCGAGCGTGCCGCCCCAGCTATGCCCGAGCAGATGCCAGCGATCGACGCCGAGCGCTTTCCGAACCAGCTCGATCTCATCGACGAAGCGTTCGACGCGCCAATTCTTTGGATCGTTGGGCCGGTCCGACTGCCCGCTATCGAGCTGGTCGTAGAGGATCACCGCGCGCTCGTCGGCCAAAGCGACCGCCGGCATGAAATGCTCATGATCGCCGCCCGGGCCGCCATGCAGCATGACGATCGGCGGCTTGGCGCCGTTCAGTCTGCCGTTGACGCGGACATAGACGCGCCCGCCCTCGACCGGGACCATCTTCTCGAGATCGGGCGCCGGATAGCCGTCCGCCTTGCGCGCGAATAGCAAGCGGGGGAGGGCGAGGCTGGCACCGAGCGCGAGGCCGCCGGCGAGCAATTCGCGGCGGCCGATCATGCGGCTCATGCCCGGCCCGCCAGTTGCTCCAGCGTCTCGAAGAACACCGGATAGCTCGTGGCGACCGGGGCGACGTCGTCGATCGTGATCGGCCGCCGCGCGACCAGCCCCGCCACCGTCATCGCCATCGCGATGCGATGATCGAGCAAAGAGGCGATCGTCGCGCCGCCGGGGATCGGCTCGCCGCCGCTACCAGTGATGGCGAGGCCGTCCTCGAACTCTTCGACGCTGACGCCACAGGCCTGGAGCGCCGCCGCCATCGCCGCGATCCGGTCCGATTCCTTGACCCGCAATTCGTGCGCGCCCCGCGCGACGGTGCGCCCCTCGGCCAAAGCCGCGGCGACGAACAGCACCGGATATTCGTCGATCATGCTCGGCGCGAGATCGGGCGGCACGTCGATCGCCGTCAGCGCGGCGTGGCGCACGATCAGATCGGCGACCGGCTCGCCGCCGACGGTCCGCGCATCGACCTCGGTGATGTCGGCGCCCATCATCCGGAGCGCGGTGAAGATGCCCGCACGCGTCGGGTTCAGCCCGACATTGGCGATCGTCACTTCGCTGCCGGGCACGATCGACGCGGCCACTGCCCAGAACGCCGCCGAGCTGGGATCGCCCGGCACGACGATCTGCTGCGGCTTCAATTCGGCCTCGCCATGGACCGAGATCACGCGCCCCCTGTTGCTCGCCTCGACCGTCAGATTGGCGCCGAACCCGGCCAGCATCCGCTCGCTATGGTCGCGCGTCGGCACCGGCTCGATCACCCGCGTGATCCCCGGCGTATTGAGCCCTGCCAGGATCACCGCCGACTTGACCTGGGCCGAGGCGACCGGGAGCGTATAGTCGATCGGCACTGCCGGGCAGATGCCGCGCACCATCATCGGCAAGCGGCCGCCTGGGCTCGACGTGAACTCCGCCCCCATCAGCCACAGCGGATCGATCACCCGGCCCATCGGCCGCTTGCTGAGCGAGGCATCGCCGATGAACGTCGCGGTGATCGCATGGCTCGCGACCAACCCGGCGAGCAGCCGCGTCGACGTTCCCGAATTGCCCATGTCGAGCGCGCCCGCCGGCTGCAGCAATCCGCCGACCCCGACACCCCAGACGCGCCAGATCCCGTCGTCGCTGCGTTCTATGGTAGCGCCCATCGCGCGCATCGCGGCGGCGGTCGCCAGCACGTCCTCGCCTTCCAGCAGCCCTTCGATCCGGCTTTCGCCGACCGCCAGGCTGGACAACATCAGCGAACGATGGCTGATCGACTTGTCGCCAGGCACGGTGACGCGGCCGGTCAGGCCGGCGGACGATTCGATCAGGAGAGGTTTGGGAGCAGCATGCGACATCGGTCGCGGGCTTTGACAGCCACCTTGCGCTATGGCAAGGCGCGCGCCACTTTAGGGGTCGATCCCCGAAATTTGCATTAAATCGAAAGGTACAAATCGGCATGGTTAAGCCGGAATGGGGCACGAAGCGTACGTGTCCGAAATGCGCAACGCGCTTTTACGATCTCGGCAAGGACGACCCGGTGACCTGCATCAATTGCAACACCGCCTGGGCGCCCGAGCCGATCCTGAAGTCGAAGCAGCCGCTGCCGTTCGAGGTGGTCAAGGCCGAGAAGCCCGAAAAGGACGATTCGGATCTCGAGGGTGACGATCTGGAGATCGGCATCGAAGACGAAGGCGAGCCTTCGGCCGACGATGAAGTCGATCTGGGCGGTGACGACGATCTCGGTGTCGAGACCGGCGGCAACGAAGACGAGAACTGATCGACGCAATTTTTTAAGGCAAGCGGGCTAACGCCCGCTTGTCAAAGGGGCGCCGTCCGGTTAGGGGCGCCTTCCTTCCCGGAAAGTGTGGGGCCGTAGCTCAGCTGGGAGAGCGCTGCAATGGCATTGCAGAGGTCAGGGGTTCGATCCCCCTCGGCTCCACCAACCCTTTCCGCAGGACCGAAAGAGCCCGCAACGCCTGATGGCGCGGCGGGCTTTTTCGTATCGGTTTAAACTGGCACGAATCTCCCGACCAGCACCGAAGTGTAGAGGGGATGGTTCGCTACCCTGTACCCAACTTGTCGCTGGATTGCCAAGAAGTCAGTTAGCAGCTGCCACGATGGTTAGCGCTGACTGCGTAGCCCCGGAACCCCAGTGGGCCGCCGACTGAAACAGTCTCGGTGCCCGGAATGCATTTGGTTGTGACGCAGGTGTGAATCCTTTTTGCTCGCTTCTTGGCGGCGGCGTTTGCTTCGCCGCAAGCAGCTTGCGGGGACTTCCCGTTCGCCCAGTGATATGTGCCAGCAAATGACGGCGTCGCTACGCAGAGTAAAGCGATACCAAATACGATACGCATAGGCCCCTCCTTATGGAGGCGATAAATTGCCACCGTCCGCCGACGCCGTCGATCACAAACGCTACCAGAATGGGGCTAATGGTCTGGGCTCAGACAAGACTTGGTTTGCGTTGCCTCAATGGGGAGCTTTTCGTGCCCGTTTAAACTGTCCCGTATCTGCCTAGCGCTTTTTCGCTAAGCAGCGCAGAAATGCTTTGCGCACAAAGCCGGGTAGTTCGCCGCGGCTTTTCATGCCCAACAGTTCATCGAGCTTCGGCGATCTGTCGTTCGGCTGAGCGACGCGCATCGATCGATAGGCATTTAGCGCGCTCTCTACCCCCGCCAATTGCAGTGCGTCCGGATCATTCGACTTGCTCGGATTCTCGATGACGAAAGCGGCCATGCCGAGCATGTACTGAACGACGATTTCCGGATTATGCACATAGCCCTTTTCGGAGACGCCTCCGATCGGGTCCGCACAAACGGCTACCGACACATCCGGCGCATCCGTCAGCCACTGAATCGCCCATCTCCGATCACTCTGCAGGCCTGGATCCAGCGGAGCGCGTTCGAGATTCTGCACGACGCTCACGAAACGCTGACGATCTTCGGGCGACGAAACCGCGCTCGTTTGGGCGAACGTTGGAGATGCGCAGACCAGAAGCGCGAACAGCGCGGAGAGCAGAGCGGCTATCTTCATCCGGCGGGTTTGGAGCAAAGGGCAGATGTCCGCAATCGGGTCGACGGCTGCTATTCCAGGTGAAGATGAAGCTTTCTCGTGCCCGTTTAAACCGGCACGGGTCTCCAAGCATCAGTATCGCCCAGGTCGCCGGTTCCGGGACGCCAGCCGTGCCGCGCCCCGGAACTCTCCCGATACCTGGCAAACCGTCATCGCAACCCGCTCGGCTTCCGACGCCATAAGTATCTGCCGAACCGCATACTGACGAGCTTCATCAAGAGGCGAAGTAGGCTTTTGCCGCGTCGCGGGCATATTTGCCCGCTTTTCCTTTGGCGGCATCCCAAACAATATCCCAAAACCCAGGGGTGCTCGGCCAGCCAATCTGGCCGCCAACGGTTCTTTTGTGATAGATAAAGAAATCCGGATCGGGGTCGTCGCCTTTTTCGTTCATGATCGCAACAACTGAACCAAGTTGAATCGGCACGCCCAACTGGTCGTCTTCGCGAAATAAGCGCCACTGAAACACCGGAGTTTTCGACCAATTCAAGTTTATACCGTAGTCGCGATGCGAGTAGAATAGGAACTGCTTTTCCTCGCCACCGACCGCGAAAGCTACCAGTTCGCCGGATAAAATGTCGCGCTCGGCATTATCGGGTGTACGGAAATGTCCCGTGCGTCGATTCGAATCGCCAACAAACCCCAGGTTAATTCCCCAATCTTGATGCTTATACGTCAGATATTCTTTATTCGGAGAGCTATACATCGTGTATCCGCTGTTGTCCGAATAACTGTTGGATGAACGGATGTTGCCGGAGCCGCTGCCGATCGTCCAGGTCTTGACCACGCCGGGAATTGTTAAATCTGCCATTTTATTCTCCTTAGGTTGAACTCATCCACTCCAATTCATGCCTTTCATCCGAACCGGGATGGCCGGCCCGACCACCCCGCGTAACAAGCGGAACACGCCGGCCTGCGCGCTGTTCTCCGCATAGGCCGACCATCCTCGAAACAATCCGTCCTTACCCTCAGGCTGGTGGACCGCGTGCGTCGACTCTATGGTGCAAATCGCAGGGGCCTGATCGATCCCCAGCTTGTTCTTCAAGCCGTCTATCGACGTGCTTTCGCCGGGACCGGACAGCAGGATATGGCCATAGCCGCTGCTTCCGCCCGGCTTCACTTTGCCGTGTTCATCGACGAGCACGACCAGAATTAGTTGAGCGGGATCGACGTCGCCGACGTGCTTATATTCCGTGCCCGAGAACCGATTCCAGATTATCGAAATGTCGCTATCCGGCCCGATCTCGTTGGTCGAATTGACGTCGTCCCAAGCGACCCCGTACAAGACGTGACGAAGATAGTTTCCGACAAGGCCGTTGCAGTCGAGGCCAAGCCAGGTGTCGCAATACGATTGGAAGTTTTCCGGCGAAACAATCGCCGGGCTGCCCGGAAGATCGACTGCGGCCAGCTGGAGCACGATCGAGACTGCCTCCGGCGAGCCCTTGCCGACGAACGGATAGCGCAGCAATGCCCAAAGCTGATCCGTCGCGTTGGTCGTGAACGTTGCGAAGGTCCTGCGCTCCGCGCCCGAGCCGCTGTCCACCGAGACCGATATTCCCGCCGCCGGGTCGGCTGCTCTGAGGATTGATAAATCCTTCAAGACCTTACGCGCCAGCTTGGCGCGCTCGTTCATGATGCCTTGCTGTCTAGCGGGCGTATTCAGCAAGTAGCGATCAACTGAAATTGTCGCCGGATTCCAAGCGCCGCTAGCGCTCGAGACTATAATTTCCCGATACCGCTGCATGTATTGTGGAGGTGACAGCATCACAACTCCCCATCCGAGAATCGGCTAACGCCTGTTCGTGTGTTGGTCCTGAAACGACATAATCACTCGCCACTCTGCCGCGTCGCGTTGCAAATTGTTGCAAGTTGAGGAAATGTGAGGCGTGCGGAGTAGGTCTAATGCAGGAAGATCGGCTTGACGGCTGGAAGGCGATAGGCAACTTCCTCAACCGCGATCGCACGACCGCGCTGCGCTGGGCCAAGGAACGGCGGCTACCCGTTCACCGTATTCCCGGCGGAGGTACGAGCAGCGTTTACGCGCTTCGATCCGAATTGGCTCTCTGGCTCGCTGGCGATGGTGAGGGCGATGGGGTGCCGGCCGTTGAAAGCGTTGTTTCAACCGGCACCACGTCTCGACGAGCATTGGTGACGGGCGCTGCGGTGCTTGGTGCCGCTGGCCTGGCGGGCGCCGGCGCGCTGTGGCTGCGTCCGCATGCTTCGACGCCGGCCCAGCCTCCCGAGGTCGAGGCACTTGTGACGCGCGCCCGTGACGCGCTCGAGACCAGCGGCGACGACGGCCAGGACCAGGCGATTGCCCTGATGCGCAGAGTCGTCGCGCTCTCGCCGCGTTACGCGGACGGTTGGGGGTTGCTTGGCCTTGCGAATGCCGTCGCCTCGCATTTCCGCGATCGCGCGCTCGGCCTTAGCTTGCGCGCTCATGCCGAGGCCGCGGCGCGCCATGCGCTCGACATCGCGCCGGACAACGGACTGGGCGAACTCGCATTGGGCGTGGCGCTGCCGCTGGTTGGTGCATGGAGCAAGCGCGAGCGCCACCTTGAACGCGCTCTTGCTACCGCGCCGACAACGGAGGAAGTGCTCGAATACGCGGCGGTGTGTAGAATCTTCAATGGACAAGCGAGCAGCGCACTTCCGCTTTACGATCGGATGCGGCGGCCCTTCCAACCCCAGACCTTCGCAAATTACACCCAAGCGCTCTGGAGCGCAGGTCTGCTTGAAGAGCTCGATCGAGCGCTCGATGAGGCTGCCTCGCTCTATCCTGCACAGCCGCGCGTCTGGTCCAATCAGATGCGCATCTACCTCTACAGCGACCGCGTCGACCGTGCCTTGGAGATGATTCGTCAGCCGATTGGACGGCCACGCTACATCGACGCCGAAACGATCGCTGAACTTGAGGGAATTGCCGGCGCGATCCGCGATCCCCACAGCGCGCTGGCCGATAAAGTCGCTGCAAAGCAGGTGGCTCACGAACGGCGCATCTACCCCGCGACCGAAGCTGTGCGGGTGCTCGCTGCGCTTGGGCGCATCGATGAGGCCGTCGCGGTGGTCGAGGCGCTATATTTCGGCAAGGGGTATTTGGTTGCCGACCATTATGGCGCGGCTGACGCATTTACGCCGGAACAGCGCGACAGCCGCGTGCTGTTCGAGCCGGGAACCCGCCTCGTACGCGCCGATCCGCGCTTCGAAAGCGTGGTGGCGCGGCTCGGGCTGGACGCTTTCTGGCGCACGAGCCGCTATTTGCCCGATTATCGCCGATCGGGGTCACTAGGTTGAGACTTATGCCGGAAGTTTCTGCGTCGAACGTCGTCTAGGCGCTCTCGATGCGGCCGTTCGCGGCTAGGACTGTCATCCCAAAAGCTGCTGTGCAGCCATCTTTCACCGCCCATCGCCGTCGAAGCCAGCGCAGCTCGGGCTTTCACGTGCCTGTTAAACTGGCTCGGGTCTCTAAAGATGGATGATCCCCCGGCGCGCCGCATGCGCCACCGCGTCCGTGCGCCCCGTCGCGTCGAGCTTGTCGATCAGCCGGCTGACATGGAATTTGGCGGTGTCGGGTGAGATGCCGAGCCGCTGGCCGATCGCCTTGTTGGACAGACCTTCGGCCAGCAACGCGATCACGTCGCGCTCGCGCGGCGTCAGGTCGAACCCGTGCTCGCCCGCGTCGGACGCGCTAAGGACCAGGTCCGACGCTTCGTCGGCGCCCACGATCCGCAATTCCGGGATCCGCCCCAGGATGTCGGCGAGCCGGGCGGCGAGCGTCGGGTCATCGACCTGGATCGCCAGACGCAGGCCCGCCGCGGGATCGCGACTGCTCACCGGTCCGGCCGATCCCCGATCGTCACCGTCACCTCCAGCGGCGCGCCCCCGCGCCGAACGCCAAGCACGACCTCGGTGCCGATCGGTGTCGCCCGCAGCGTCCGCAGCAGCGCGCCGACATGCGGCAGTCGCTGGCCGACCCAGGACAGGATGATGTCTCCCTGATGCAGGCCGGCGCGCGCCGCCGGGCTCTCGCGATCGAGCGTCATCACCATGGCGCCATGGCCACCGTCGTCGAGCGGGACATCCTTGAGACCGACGCCGAGATAGGCGATCTGGACCCGACCGTGGTCGAGCAATTGCCGGGCGACGCGATCGATCGTCGCCGCCGGGATGACCAAGGTCCGGCCACGCGGGCCGCGCACGGCCATACCGAAAGCGCTGCCGGCGCCATCAACGGCAAGCCCGCCCTCGGCGCGACGCCGCAGCCGCAGGTCCAGCTCGATCCGGGCGTCTATCGTGCCGCCGCGCATCGACTGCCAGGCCGCGCCGACCGCGGCGATGCCGCCGAACGCGATCAACGGCGCGCTATCGGCCGCCGCGACAATCAAGGCGAGCGCGCCGGGCCGGACGGCCATGTCGGTCAGGGCCGCTACCGGTGCCTTCAAACCCTCGACCCGGAGCAGGGCAATATCGGTCGCCGCGTCGCGCCCGATCAGGGTCGCACTGCGCACCGTGCCGTGGGACTCCTCGATCTCGATCGATCCTTCATCGGCGAGCGTCTCATCGGGCGTGATCACCAGCCCGTCGCGCCAGACGAAGCCGCTCGCCAGCGAATGGCGCGACTGGACCTCGACAATCGAGGGCGTGGTGGCGGCGGCGAGGTCGGCGATCGAGGCGGAAAGCTCGGCGAGGGGCGATGTGGTTGTCATGGGAAATCTCCTGAACACGGGAGATAGGGTGCCGCCGCGATGTTTCGCTACTGCCCGGTCGGGTAGGCTCGTCCGCCCGATCGCCGGTTTTCCCAAAGGCATATTCGTGCCTGCTTAAACTGGCCCGGATTTCCGGGTCACGGTCCTGCGGCTTGTGACATCAAGACAGGTTAGCGTTTTTCGATCGAAGCAAAATCTTGCGTCGTAATTAAATCGCCCTTAATTGGGCCAACGATAGCCTGCCCGTGTTTGAACGCATCGTGCAAAGCTTCTTGGTGAGTGGCGCACCATGCGCCGAATAAAACTTTCGTTATCCATCGAAACTCGAACATGATTATTCTCCGCTTAGGATAGCGGGAGCACATTATCTGTCTCTCAAGCGTCAGGTTGCCGATAAATTGGCTGACGATACCTGGTCATACGAACCCGCGTCATGAAGGTTGCATGAATGGGCAGGTTTATCCTCCAGGATGGATCGCGTCCCACACCTCTTGCCGGTCGGCCAGTGCCGCAAGCTGGCGCCACCGCAACGCCATATCGAGGTAGTCGTCCCGTAACGCCTGCGTGGGACGAAGGAGCGCTATGCGCTGCAGGCTATCGGCCTTCGCAAGGCATTCAGCGGCGCGCAGCATACATCACAATAGCGCAAACCTATCGACCCTGGGACAGCGGAGCGTGTGAGCGGATGGCGGGCCTAGCCAGCTTTGAGCGAGCGGGGGTCAGCACTGAACGCAGCAACAAATGGGCGCACTGCCCGTTGTAATCCTATCGTCGCCACTTTGCATCGGCTTCCTTAGAGCCCGACGGCGCTAACCGAGCCGAGCCAACACTTCGCGCAACTCGCCCAGGTCAAGCGGTTTGGGCAGCAGAAAATCGACATGCGCCGGCGCTTTTCCGCCCATCGCGAGACGCCGCCCCCAACCAGTCAGCAGCACCACCGGCGTCGCGGGGAACAAGTCCTTGGCCGAGCGCGCGACCTGGTTGCCATCGATATAAGGCATACCGAGATCCGTGATCACCACGTCGAACGTCTCGCCGGCAGCAAGCGCGGCGTGTAACGTGTCGATTCCGGCCTGCCCGCCGTCAGCCGCGGTGACGTCATGCCCCATGGTCTTGAGGACTGTTACAGTCGACGTCAGGACCGCGGGATCGTCATCGACGATCAGAATACGCCGCGGTGTGTTGGCGGCTGGACCTTTGGTCGATTTGCGCGGCCGCTGCGTATCGCGAACCGCATCGAACTCCAGAAGGATACGCGTCCCTTTCCCGGGTGCGCTGTCGATGTTGAGTTCGGCCCTGTGGCGCAGCGCCACGCCTTGCACCATGGCGAGCCCCAGGCCCGTGCCGCGCTCGCCCTTGGTGGTGAAAAAGGGGTCCAGACAGCGACTGCGGATTTCTTCCCCCATCCCAAGGCCAGTATCGCAGACCTCCAGGCACACTCTGGGTCGGTTTTCGGTCCTGGCCTCGACGAACGTTTTGATCGTGAGCGAACCCCCTTCGGGCATCGCGTCGACTGCGTTGAAAACAAGATTGGTCAACGCTTCCCGGAGTTCGGAGGCATTTCCCATCACTTGGGGAAGACCCGCATCGAGCTCGCTTGACACCTTGATCACCGTGCCGCGTTGTTGGGGCATGTCGCTCCATCGCGCGCGCGTCAGTTCAATTACCTGTGGTACCAACTCATTCAAGTCGAGCGGCGCGAGGTCGACGTCCTCGTCTCCCCGGTAGAAATCGCGCATCCGTCCGACCGTGGCGGCGACGTCCTTGGTCACCCTGCCGACCAACTCGAGATACTCGCGCACTTCCTGCGGCAGAGCGAGCTCGCGTTCGATGATTGACTGCGTATAGACAGCGACCGGCGAAATGGCGTTGTTGATGTCATGGGCGATCCCGCTCGCCATCTGCCCGATCGCACGCAGCCGTTCCTGTTCCAACACCGCCTGCTGCGTTTGCTTCAGGTCGTCATAGGCCCGTTGCAGACTGTCACGCAGCTGCGTCTGGTGCGCGGCAAGCGCGACATGTTCGCCCAATTGCCGGAGAAATTCGCAATCGGCACTGAGAAACGCCTCGGCGCTGAGGCGCGCGACCACGAGCACGCCGAACACTTCGTTCTCGATGGAGAGTGGCGCGATCACCAGCGAACGGAGGCCTTCGCGCGCGAGTCTCGCCGGAAACGGGAAATCGACCTCGGCCAGATCGGGCTCGTAGACCAGCTCGCCAGCGACGCAGCGCGATAGTCCGTTTCTGTCGATCGGAACCTCGCCTTTCTCGATCATCCCGAGTTCGCGACCGAGCGGCTCGCTTCCGACCCCGACATTCGCGACGGTCAGCATATGCGCAACGCGATCGTAACGGCAGATGCAGACGAAGTCGGCGGGAAGACGATCCTCGAGCGTTCGAACGACGACCTGGAAGATGCTTTGCACGTCGTGGCGCTGGCCGATCGCACGCGTGATCTGCTCGAGCAGGTGCAATCGGTCGCGCTGCGTCTGGAGTCTCGTTTCGGCCACCTTGCGCTCGGTGATATCGCGGACGAAGGCGCTGAAGCTGAGCGCGTCGTCGGTGCCGATTGACGTGATCGAGAGCTCGATCGGAAATTCCTCGCCACCGCGACGAAGCGCCGCGAGCTCGATGCGCTTGTTCAATACGCTCGTCTCGCCCGTGGCAATATAACGCGCGAGCCCTTCGCGGTGGGCGCTGCGGAACCGCTCGGGCATGATAATCCCATCGACGCTATGCCCCAGCACTTCGGATTGCTGCCACCCGAAGATCGTCTCTGCCTGAGAGTTCCAGCCGGTAATCAAGCCGGTGCCGTCGATCGTCACCACCGCGTCGAGTGCCGATTCGACGGTCAAACGGTTACGCTGCTCGCTGGCCCGTAGCGCATTCTCGGCGCGACGTTGCTCGGTGACGTCGGTCGAGATTCCGAATATCGCATAGACTTGGCCCGATTGATCCCTGAGCGGCGACTTCACCGAAATATAATGATGTGGTCCATCGGTCTGCGGCGCCACTTCTTCCTCGGTCAGCGCCTGCGCGGCATTCGCGACACGCCCGTCCATCGCCCGGAAGGCGTCCGCTTCTTTTTTGGGGAAGAGCTCGTGATCCGTCTTACCGGTGATTGCCGCTCGATCGAAGCCGAAAATCTCGGCATAGCGCTGATTGACCATGAGGTAGCGGCCTTCGAGATCCTTGACATAGATCACAGCTGGGCTGTTCTCGAAGATGGTTTCGATCAATTGATGGCTTTGCTGCTGCTCGGAACGCAATTCTCGATTGAGCGCGAGCAGTTCGCCTTCCGCGAGCCGGCGCCGGACGGTATCGGCGGCACCGATTTGCGTCAGATTGAACAGCAGCAGCACGTCGCCGACGACCTTGCCGAGATGAGCAACCATCGCGATAGAGTCGCTCGGCGAGCGCGAATAGAGCATGACGAGATGAGCAAGAAGCAGCACGGTCGCGGACAGGGCGATCGCGTGAGCGATCTGGGACTCTTCGCGCTGCTTCCAATATGCCGCACCGACCACCAGCCATAACAGGGGCACCGCTGCGAGCGTCGGCCGGGTGATCCAAAGCAGACCGGGCGCGGTGTAGCGCGGCACGATAAGGAAAAACGCGGTCAATGCGCCGCCGAGCACCACCAAGCCCAACGCGAACAGCCAGGCAAAAGCGCGTGGGCGATCGCGCAGCCATAGAGCGGCACCCACCCCGAGCGGCAGCAGATATGCAGCCGGTCCCCATGTTCCGGCGCGCATTCGAACGTCGAGCTCGACCCCGCCGCCGAGCCAGCCGAGCACAGCCATCACGTGTAGCGTCTCCGCGATCGACAAGAAGGCAAAGGAAATCGCCAGCAATAAGGGCCAGCTCTGGTCGACGCGGCGGCTGATATCCCACAACAGCAGCGCAACCAGCGCACCGGTCAGCGCGACGCTTGTGTCGAGGACGGTATGAAGCGCCGGATCATGCGCGTCCCCCACAAATATCGCGATCGCTCCGGCGATGAACAGGGCCAGTGCTATCGAAAGGTTGTGGGCGAAGCTGAGAACGATCGGCGCCCGCGGAACGGACACGACGTCGGCGATCATGGTTTCGGTTCCTCCCACAGCTGCGATTTGCGCCGTCAGCTCGCCGGCAAGGCGTTCCGCCCCTGCTTCAGACTGCATCTATGCATAGCGGAAGTCGAGCCGGATTGGATCCGACTTGGTGCGATCGACGACCTCGATCTCACCAGCATTTGTGGTGACGGCATTTGCGGCGACGTGCGCATAAATTCCTAAATAATAATTCGGTATTGTTGCACCCGTTGCCGCAATTACCCCCAGTCCGTACCTACGTCTTGGATTGGTGGTTCGCGACCGTCCGCGCTCGGCCTCAAGACAGGCGAAGCAGACCGCCAGCGAGCAGGGTCACCCGAAGGGCGGAAGGTCCCGTTCCTTGTCTCTTCAAGGAGCCGGATGAGCGCGTTCAATGGCTCGCCGCGGATTGCTCCCAACTCGGAACGGGTCACGGTCATGGGGCTCGTGCCATCAAGACAGGTTAGCGTTTTTCGATCGAAGCAAAATCTTGCGTCGTAATTAAATCGCCCTTAATTTGGCCAACGATAGCCTGCCCGTGTTTGAACGCATCGTGCAAAGCTTCTTGATGAGTGGCGCACCATGCGCCGAATAAAACTTTCGTTATCCATCGAAACTCGAACATGATTATTCTCCGCTTAGGATAGCGGGAGCACATTATCTGTCTCTCAAGCGTCAGGTTGCCGATAAATTGGCTGACGATACCTGGTCATACGAACCCGCGTCATGAAGGTTGCATGAATGGGCAGGTTTATCCTCCAGGATGGATCGCTTCCCACGCCTCTTGCCGGTCGGCCAGTGCCGCGAGCTGACGCCACCTCAACGCCATGTTGAGATACTCGTCCCCCAGCGCCTGCGTGGGACAAAGAAGCGCTATGCGCTGCAGGCTATCGGCCTTCGCAAGGCATTCAGCGGCGCTCAGCATACATCACAATAGCGCAAACCTATCGACCCTGGGACAGCGGAGCGTGCGAGCGGATGGCGGGCCTGGCCAGCTTTGAGCGAGCGCGGGTCAGCACTGAACGCAGCAACAAATGGGCGCGCCGCCAGTTGCAATCCTATCGTCGCCATTTTGCATCGGCTTCCGTCACCAATTCCAACGCGACTATCCGATTGCGGGGACGTGCACGACATCGTGCCCATGATAGGAGGCAACCTCCACTCCGCCCACCTCTGCAATATAGCCGTCGGGGCGCACGAGGACATGGTCGCCGCCGGCGCTCATGATCTGCGTCGCGCCACCATGGCGCATGGCCTCATAGAGGCGCCGCCCGTCCGCCAGGCGCCGATCCGGAATGCGATCGCCCGGCCTGAACTGGCCGGACGCCCGTGCCGTCGCCAGGGGACCGCCATGATAGCTCAGGCCGAGCTGGTTGGTGAGATCGCCGCGGGATTTCGAGACGGTGGAATGCATCTCTCCGGTAAGCTTCAGCATGGCCGCCGCGATCGGCAGCCTTTCGGCCTCATACGTGTCGAGGATCCCTTCGTCGCGAGTCCTGATCGCCGAGACCAGCTTCCATCCCAGATTGAAGGCATCCTGCATCCCGGTGTTGAGCCCCTGCGCGCCCGATGGCGGATGGATGTGCGCGGCATCGCCGGCGATGAACACGCGTCCCACGCGATAGCGATCGACCATCCGCGTCTGGTGGCCATAGCGCGATTGCCAGGCAACGCGACGCACCGTCTTGCCGGTCATCCGGGCGACACCGGCCTCCAGGCCGTTGGCCGCGATCGATTCAGGCGCCTGGAGCTGAAAGAGCTCGCCCCCGGGAAGCGGCGCCAATGTATGCAATCCTCCCCGCCATAACGGATAAGCGTGCCAAAACGCCGGATCGAGCCCCTCGATCTCCAGATCCGCGACGATGCTCGTCTTCGCATCCACCGTGGAACCCAGCAGCTGCAGGCCGAGCAGTCGGCGGGTCGTGCTGCGTCCTCCGTCGCAGGCGACGGCAAACGCCGCGGTCACGACCTCTCCGGTGGTCAGCGTTACCCGTACGTCGCCCGGCGTCTGCGCGAGTGCCTCTATCCCGGCGCCAAGCTCGACTTTTCCGCCCAATGCCTCGACCCTGGATCGAAGGATTTCCTCCGTTCGCCATTGGGCGACCATCATCAGATTTGGGTAGGGCCGGTCTTCGGTCGGGGGAAGGTGCGTACCCAGCGACCAGGCCTTTATCCCGATCGGACCGAAGTGCAGCTTGATGAACGGGTACAAAGTCCCGCTCGCCATGATCTCGTCGGCGAGTCCCGCCATGTCCAGCAGCTCGATCGAGCGCGGCTGGATGCCTTTCCCGCGCGAGCCGGAGAAATGCTCCGTGGCGATATCGACGATCCGCACATCGATGTCGCGGCGCAAAAGTTCGATGGCGAGGGTGAGGCCGGTGATGCCCGCGCCGACGATCAAAACCTGCGGCATGGGGCCTCCAAGATATATGCATTTCCCATATATCTGTCCTAGCGGCGCCGGTATTGCGTCGCAAGATAAATATGCATAACGCATATAAATGGACTGGCAGGATCGTCTCTATCGTTCGCTGATCGCGGTCGCGGACCTGATCAACCGCCTTGACGTGGATGCGCGCCTGCTCGCAGCCGCGGGCGTCAAGCTGGACCGCGCGCTATTCCCGTTGCTGGCGCGCGTGGCGATGACTCCCGACATCAATGTTGCCGAAATGGCGAATATCGTCGGGCGGGATCATTCGACCGTGAGCCGACAGGTGATAAGGCTGGAGGAACTCGGGCTGATCGTTCGGCTTCCCGACCCTGACGACAGCCGATCGCGCCGCCTGGTGCTAAGCGCCCAGGGTCAGGAAATCATGGCCAGGATAGCCGAAATTCGCCGCCAATGGATGGAAGCGCACTTCCAAAGCTGGCGCGCGAACGATCGCGATCGATTGATTCAGCTCATCGAAAAGATGGTCGAGGGGGGCGATCCTGGGTGAGGGGACTCTCACGGTGACAGCGGCGAACGAGGTGCTGGCACCTGAGGTCGCTATGGGGCAGTCGGTTTTGCGGCACTCGGGCTTGGCGTCGCGCGCTGCTCGCAGTCGTCCCCCGTTGATTGTGGGCGCCGCGTAGTGACGGCAATGCGCCGCAAATCGAACGAACATGTTTGCGCTCATTCCGAAGGCCGACGCGCTATTCCTTCCCGCCAAGCCATACTGACGAACACTCCCTGCTTCTGCAGATAAGCTTCGACGCAATGGCGTTGCGGTTCTGTGTTCTGGGCTTTGTCGGGAAACTTCACGGTGAGTTCGCTGCCGGAGGACATGAGATATTGCTTAGGAACTCGGCAGCTGGACAATGCGGCCGCTACCTGAGCCTGCGTCGCACCTTTCGGACCTTCGTTATCGCCGAGCGGAAAACAACCGCCGGTTGCAAGCGCGAGCATCAATAAGATGTTTCGGCGTTGGGCTCGCGCTGACCTAACCATGCCGCGCACTAAGCCATAAATGAATGTCCGCAATTGGCCGTCACCGCAGCGCCTGCATAAACTGGGACCGATCTACCCCGTTCGGGTTTTGGCGAGCCTTCTCGTA
The DNA here is from genome assembly GCF_056401155.1 of Sphingomonas sp. P4_G2. Lineage (NCBI taxonomy): Bacteria > Pseudomonadati > Pseudomonadota > Alphaproteobacteria > Sphingomonadales > Sphingomonadaceae > Sphingomonas > Sphingomonas sp. P4_G2. Next base: position 390,937 of record NZ_JBFUJY010000005.1, read on the forward strand.
CAGTTTAATCTGATACGGATTTCCCCTGACGCAAAAGCGCCCGCCTTTGCTAATCGATGTCGTTATTTGAGTAGGCTAACGTCGTCCGTCCCGATGACTTCTGATATGACAGTGCCACTTCTATCTTTTCGGGTTGCCACTTCCATCGGACAATCCGAAGATCGTCATTCCGGAATGTCGGTAAGCCGTAGAGCGTCACAAGTTTACTGAGCGCTTTCTCCCAAACCGTCACCCCGCCTTCAAAGTAATCGTCACCGCCATATAGTTTGTTGTGAACGTACCGAAAATCCTGCTCTGAAATTGGAATGCCCTCGAATGCCCCAGCGCTGTGCTTCGGTACGTAGAGAGATAGCCCCTCCGACGTTGTTGGCAGAAGCAGCTTCAGATGATGCGGAGGGTGCGACCCCCATTCCACCCCTGAAAAACCGCTTGGAGGTAGAGAGGTCGGTGCCTCAACCGTTTGAGCGCTAACTAGAGAAGAACCGCTTGTAGAGCGTTTGAGAGAAATAATTTGGATGGCCAAACCGATTCCAAATAAAATCAAGATTGCTGTGAGGCAGCCCGTTGTTCGCTTCATTGCCTTCCTATCCCTCGATTTTGAGTAACGATGCTCGCGTAAAGTGAGTAACTCAAGGCCTTCCGAGGTTTTCTCGCGCCGGCTTAAAAAGGCACGAATTTCCAACAGCGACGCCGGCCTGTGCCTCATCCGAACCAGCTAATCGCAATGGATTGATACAAGCTCACCTTGTAAGGTGCGCTGCGGGATAGTCGGGGAGGGCGCGCGTGAAAATAGCTGGCTGTATTCTGTTGGTCGTCGGTCTACTGTGCGCAGCGGCGTCGTTCTTAATGCCTACGGCGGTCAACAGCTCGTACGGTGTTTCCATGTTCAGCGGTACGCTGAACCTCGGCCTCCTCCAAAACCAGATGATGGTCCTTCATGTCGGGCTCACCGGCTTCCTCGCTGGCGCGGTTTTGATGGGGGCAGGGGAGATCGCGGAGCGGCTTGGGCATTGGCCGGGCAGCGAGTCTGTAGTTGAAACGCTGCCGCCTGCTGATTCCGCGGAGGCTCAAGAGGTCACGCAAGTTCAGATCGCAACATCCGAGGAATGGGAGGCCGCGGATGGTCTAGCGATCAAGCTCATCTTGGGATTGATCGCGGTGGTTCTTATGGTGTTGCTGTTCATATGGTTCAGCAATCATCCTCAGCCAACGGCGACTAGTACAACCTCCGACGCCGTGGCCAATAACTTGGCTGCGGAGGCCGATCGGCTGAGTGATGAGGCGAGCGCGTTGGCTAACAAGACACAGCCCTAACCGTTGATGGGGGATGAAATATGCCTACCGAAAGCATCTGGCCGATTATCGCGTCGTCATCGGTTGGCGCAGCCGTCCTTACCCAACTGTTCGCCGAAGCTCGCGAACGGTGGAGGGGGCGCAACGAAGCGCCGTATTCGGCGCTCTATCTTGCGCTGGCGTTGGAGGATTACGCGCGCCAGTGTGAGACTTACCTATCCGATGTCGAGACGTTTTGGTCGTCCGACGAACAGACCGGCAAATTCCATTCCTCAATGCCAGAGCTTACGCCGTATCCGGCAGAGATAGACTGGAAGCGAGTCGGTGTCCGCCTGTTCGAGAAGGCTTTCGGGTTTCGCGTGTTGCTTTCGGAGGTCGACCGCGAAATCTACCAGGCCTATTATTTCGATCCTCCCGATGGTGGCGATCAGCTTTTGACGGAGAGCCTAGCCAATAAAGGATTGGCCGCTCTCAATCTAGGTGCTGAAATACGGAAGAAGCACAAGCTGGCGAAGCTTAAATCGGAGTCTCAATTCTCGACCCGTAGCTATCTGACGATCATGCAGGAACGCGCCGAAGAGAGGCGACGGGTTGAACTCGCATCGCAGTTAGAAGCCCAAAGGTTGATGGATCAGGCCGCTACTCGTCCTGCCTAATGCCTTATGTGGCGGGATGTGGCGGGGAGACTGGGTCGGCCTAGCGAACCTTCTTGCTCCGTCGGCGCCCGAGGCGGTAGGCTTAGCGAAAGAAGTTTTCCGGCCAGAGATGATCGGGCAGGTGCCGACGGATTAGGTCTGCAGCCTGTTGATACCCTCGTGACTCCAACTCCCGAAGAAAGTGGGGCCACGGCGGTATGTTGCTGCGGTAGACATTCGAGCTGGAGGTTGACATGCCCCCGCCTTGAGAACTGGAAAGGCCGCCGTACTGGCTCGTTGACAATCCGCCATACTGCGAAGTCGAAAGGCCGCCGTATTGTGATGTTGACAGTCCTCCGTACTGACTAGTCGACATGCCGCCGAATTGCGATGTGGACATGCCGCCGAATTGCGAAGTCGATAATCCGCCATATTGGGAGGTGGATGCTCCCCCGTATTGTGACGTGGACATGCCTCCGTACTGAGAGGTCGAAAGTCCACCACCCTGCGATGTGCTGAGGTTGCGCGGCCACGTAAGCAGATTCGGTATATCGGGTCTTGTCATTATGCGTGTTTAACCGTCAGCGGTAGGATACGAAAGGGCCGGCAAAATATCGAATGAAACATGTCCGGCGGATAGCCCTATGTGTATCTGCCGTCTTAATAGCGCTAATGGACCTGAATAACCCTCTTCTGAACGGAGGGCGTCATAGTGAGTATTTCAAAACCACATTGTCCACGAGATCCTCAACGAAATCGATCACTTTGGACTTGTTAAATGTGACCCCCGAGGGATGCGCACTGGTATTGCGCGTTTCAAGCTTCTGGTCGAGGATTTTTCGCACGTCATTGCTGATGATCTTCGCGGTCCGGCAGAGCTCGATGAATTTAGATTCCTTCATTTCGCTGAAGTCATCGCGCTGAGCGATCACTTTTACCTTCACGCTTCTATCCGTATTCTGCGCAAGCGCCGCGTTGAAGGCAGCGAGCTTGTGAACGAGGATGTGCGCGAAGAGATGGTCCATTGCTAAGATCCAGACCATCACGATGGTGGCGCGATTGGCGCCCGCCTCGAAGCAATCGATCGCCTCCTTGAGAAACTCTTTGTGAGTGCCTTCCGGCAGTTTGTGCTCAAGGCCGCGCAGGGTGGCGCTTGTCTGCGCCGTCACCTTCTCCGCACCAAGTTTACGTGACAAAGCCTCCCGCATATGCCGCTGAAGCTTATAGCCGCCGTTGATCTTGATGTATTTCGGCGGCTTCCCTTTAAGCCCTTCGGACAGCCGTGCGCCCACATTCGAAGGTATCACCAGGTCACAGGCTGCGAAGCAGTCCCCGATCTGTTTCGGAGTGGTCGAATCTTGCCCTAGTTCTACGGTAATGAAGTACACGAATAGCTCGACCAGCGCGCTCTGGCTCTGGCTCGCCGCGTTTTCGATGGAATTGTAGAAACGGTTGACCGCCGTGTTCATTCAGCAGCCTTCTTCTTTAAGTCGAATTTGAAATGATTCGTTCCCGCTGTGGTGATTCGAATTTCGGTGGCCGATTTGTAATCGATATAGCCGAAGCTTCGTCCACTCGTGTCGCGAAATGCCTGAGCGAAGGCCTTCGGAACACGCACGTTCGCCTTCACGTAGCAGGTGTAAACCTGATCGGTATTGGGTGAGTCCATCCCCAACTCCTCGGTCAGGAAGCTGAGGAACGTCAAAATCTTTTCGGGGTGATTCTTTGGCTCGTATTTTCCATAGAACGCCGCCAGCTTTGACGTGTCGAGATCGCGATCAAGTTTCGGAGCGTCCGCACTTATCCCCGTACCGGTCTCATCGCTGTTCGTCCGTTTTCGTGCCGGAGCTTTCCGCTTAGCTTTCGCACGCGGCTTACCGCCTTCCTCAACGTCATCCGTACCTTCCGGCTCCTCAACATGGGAAGCCCGTCCCAATGCAACAGTCATACCCCCAGCCAAGAGTTGGCCTTTAAAGTCGGCGTAAATCTCGCGCACGAGTTCGGCGTCGCCCTCGATGTCTAGTACACCCTGGGAAATATTGATGTGCAGCTTTACCGTCATGTGCCCCCCACATTATCTTTCGCGCGTCAGCTTGCTCCTTATCACGCCGCTCGCGGTTAAGAATATGCGTTCAAGCGATCCAAGCTGCAAGATCCAAGGATTCTGAAGGTGCGTCACCTGCGCCGGATCGGCTCTCATTATTCATCGAGAGGATTTCCCAAAGTGTGGTGCGTGCTTACGGTCGGCTCACGAGCACACAACCGGCGCTGTCGAGATGGCGAGATGCTGCGCAATAAGCCGCTGCCTTTGTTCAGCGGCGGCGATTGGCCAGCAAAAGCAGTTCGCGAGTCCACGCTAACTGGTGACCGTTGTCGCTGACAGCACCACCATCAGGCGCTTCGTCATTTATTGATAATGACATTGACTCGCAATAGCGACAATCATACGAGCCGCGCTTCCCGATCGCATCATGGAAGGCTCGTCGATGACCATTGCCCGCAGGCACCTCGCTTTCTCCGCTGTTCTGGCGCTGGCGTGGAGCCATCCGGCCTGGGCCGCGGGGCCGGAGGAGGAGGGGGACGATCAGACGAAGGCGGAGATCGTCATCACCGGCACGCTGGCGGCGAATCAAAGCGCGTCGTCGACCGGGCTGCCGCTGACGCTGCGCGAGACGCCGCAATCGGTGACCATCATCGACCGCAGCCGGATCGACGATTTCGCGCTGACCAACGTCAACGATCTGCTCGACCAGGCGGTCGGGATCAATGTCGAGCGGGTCGAGACCGACCGCACCTATTTCAACGCGCGCGGCTTCGACATCACCAATTTCCAGGTCGACGGGATCGGCATGCCCTTGCTCTGGGGGCTGCAATTCGGCGCGCTCGACACGGCTCTATGGGACCGGGTCGAGACGGTGCGCGGCGCCAATGCGATCATGACCGGGATCGGCAATCCGTCGGCGACGATCAATTACGTCCGCAAGCGGCCGACCGAGGACTTCCAGGCCTCGGCCTCGGTCATGGCGGGATCGTGGAACCAGCTGCGGTTCGAAGGCGACGTGTCGGGGCCGCTCGACGCCTCGGGCAATGTCGCCGCGCGGCTGATCTACGCGCACGACAATCGCGATTCCTGGCTCGACTTCAACCACGTCAACCGCAACGTCTATGGCGGCATCGTCTCGTGGAAAGTCACTCCGCGTCTGACCGCGACCGCCGGCTATACGCGTCAGGAAAACCATGCCGATGGCGTGATGTGGGGCGCGTTGCCGCTGACCTATAGCGACGGGACGCGGATCGATTATCCGGTCTCTGCCTCGACCTCGGCGCCCTGGACCTATTGGAACGTCACCGATCAGAGCGCATTCGGCGAGCTTGCCTATGATCTGGGCGGCGGCTGGTCGGCCAAAGGCGTGTTCACCTACAAGCGCTTCGAGGAAGAAGCGAAGCTGCTCTATGCCTATAATTTCCCCGACCGCACGACCGGGCTGGGCGTCGCGGGCATGTCGGGCATCTATCCCTCGACCTACGACCAATATCTCGGCGATTTCTACGCGTCTGGCCCGTTCACGCTGTTCGGGCGCCAGCACCAATTGGCGTTCGGCGTCTCGACCGCGCGCTCGCATGGCCGCGAGTGGGAGAATTTCTCGACCGACACGATCGCCTTTCCGGCGGTCGGCGATTGGGGCACGGCGATCGTCCCCGAACCGAGCTATCCGGGCGCCTATCTCGCCGCCGATTATACTGACCGGCTGACCCGCGCTTATGGCGCCGCGCACCTCAACATCACCGATCGGTTGAAGGCGGTGGTCGGCGCCAGCGCGATGTGGCTCAAATCGACCGGCACTTCCTACGGCACCGACCAGTCGCGCGACGCGCATGCGGTCAGCCCCTATGCCGGCGCGGTCTATGACGTGACGAAGAACGTCTCGCTCTATGCGAGCTATACCGACATCTTCAATCCGCAGGTCGAAGTCGACATCAACAACCGCAAGCTCGATCCGGCACGCGGCAGCAGCATCGAGGGCGGGATCAAGAGCGAGTGGTTCGGCGGCAAGCTCTATGCCACCGCGTCGCTGTTCCGTGCGAAGCAAAAGGGGCTGGCCTCGGCGATCGGCGCGTTCGGCGATCCCAACGGGCCGTGCGTCAACGGGCCGGTCGGCGGGACTTGCTATGCCGGCGTCGACACGACCTCGCGCGGGTTCGAGATCGAGATCGCCGGCAAGGTCACCGACAATTGGCGCGTGAGCGGCGGCTATACCGGGCTCGAGATCGAGGACCAGGCCGGCAACCCGACCCGCACGTTCCTGCCGACCAAGTCGCTCAAGCTGTCGACCACGTACACGATGCCGCGGCTCAACGACCTCAAGCTCGGCGCGCAGCTGCGCTGGCAGAATGCGATCCGCTATGCCGATGCCACGGTGCAGGCGATGGGCGTGGTCACCGGCGACGTGCTGCTGCGCCAGGATAGTTATGCGGTGCTCGACCTGATGGCGGGTATCCGGCTGCTCGATCACGTCCGCGCGATGGTCAATGTGCGCAACGTCACCGACACCAAATATCTCGCCAGCCTGATGTGGGGCCAGGCCTATTACGCCGCGCCGCGCAGCGTGGCGGTGACGATCGGGCTCGATTTCTGATGGGCGCGCGCGCGACGGAACGGCGCGGCTGGCGCTATCGCGGCAACGTCGCCGCGCGCGTGCTTGCCGGGAGCTTGGGGGCTTATGGGGTCGCTTCGTGCCTGGCGATGGCAGTTGCGCGGCTGGGCACGGGCGGGCGGATCGACGGCGTGATCGCGGGGACCTTGGGCGCCTATCTCGTGGTGCCCGCGGTCGCGATCTGGGCATTCCTCGCGCGCGGGCCATGGAGGGCCTGGGGCGGGGTGGTTGCGCTTGTCGCGCTGTTCGGCGCGCTGGCCTGGATGATCGGGCCGACGGCGCGATGAGCGCGATCCGTGAGGGCGCGCGGCAGGTCATGGCCTGGCTGCACGGCTGGACCGGGCTGGCGCTCGGCTGGGTGTTGTTTGTGATGTGCCTGGCGGGCACGATGAGCGTGTTCAAGCCCGAGATCAGCCGCTGGATGCGCCCGGAAGCAACCGCGAGCGCTGGGCGGGTCGAGGCGATCGCCGCGGCAACGCGCTGGCTGGCGGCGAACGCGCCCAAGTCGGCCGGCTGGTACCTGACCGCGCCCGACGATCGCGCCAACAATGTCGAGGCGACCTATGACAGCGGCGGCGAGTATGTCGCGCGCGCGCTCGACCCGGTCAGCGGCGCGCCGGTCGCGCGCGAGACGTTGGGCGGGGAATTCTTCTACCGGCTGCATTTCGAGCTCGAACTGCCTTATCCCTGGGGGCGCTGGCTGGCGTCGATCGCCGCACTGACGATGCTGACGGCGCTCGTCACCGGGATCATCGCGCATCGCCGCATCTTCCGCGACTTCTTCACCTTTCGCCCGCGAAAAGGACAGAGGTCGTGGCTCGACGGGCACAATGCGCTGGGCGTGCTGGCCATGCCGTTCCACCTGATGATCACCTTCAGCGGGCTGGTCACGCTCGCGTCATTGAACATGCCCTGGGGGATCGTCGCCAATTACGGCAACGATCTGGCCGCGGCGTTTCACGACCTCACCCCGGGCGCGGTCGACCGGCCGGCGGCGGGACGTCCCGCGACGCTGGCGCCGATCGCGCCGATGCTGCGCGAGGCCGAGCGGCGGTTCGGCGGCGCGCCATTCTCTCGCGTGTCGGTCGCCAATCCCGCCGATGCCGCGTCGGTCGTCACCGTCTATCGCAGCGATGCCGCGCAGATCGGCGCGACCACGGCAGAGATCAGTTTCGACGGGCCGAGCGGGCGGGTGATCGGTGCCTGGGCCGAGACGCGGCCGGCGGTCGGCACCTATGCGGTGATCTATGGCCTGCACATGGGGCGGTTCGCGAATGGCGTGCTGCGCTGGCTCTATTTCCTCGGCGGCGCGATGCTGACCCTGGCGGTGGCGAGCGGGATGATCCTGTGGGTAGTCAAACGCCGCGAGCGCGCCCCCTTGTCGCTGGCGAACCGCGTCGTCGAGCGGCTCAATGTCGGGATCCTCGTCGGGGTGCCGATCGGTTTCGCCGCCTATCTCTGCACCAACCGGTTGTTGCCGCCGGGGCTTGCCGATCGCGCGCAACTGGAAGTGACGGTCGCGCTCGATGCCGCCGGTGTCGCGCTGCTCGTCGCGCTTGCCGCGCCGCCGCGTCTGGGGTGGTCGCTGCTACTGGGAGTCCTCGCGCTGCTCTGTCTCGCCGCGCCGGTCGTCGGCGGCGGGCTATCCTATCTGTCGCAGGCGTTGGCCCGAGGCGACGCCGTGTTGCCCCTGGCCGATGCACTGCTCATCGCCGTCGCGCTGGCCGCACTGGCCTGCATGCGGTCCGTCACGCGCAAGCGCGCCGACCTCCGCCGGCCGGCGCGGGCGAGGGCAATCGCATGACCTTCGCGATGATCGAATTCCTCGGCCTCTATCTGCTCGCCGCCTCGATGCAGCCGCATCGCGGCGTCCTGCTCGGCGGCTGGCGCAGCATCGCCTCACCCCGCGCGACGGTGATCGCCGGCTGGTCGCTTGTGGCGCTATCGCTGGGGCTCGCCGTAGCGGGGCGTCAGCCGACCGATATCGTGACCTGGTTCGGCTTGCTGCCACTGGCCTGCGGCGCGATCCTGCTCGGCCTGAGCTTCGCCCCGCATCTGGTGCGCGCGGCGATGATCGCGGGACTAGCGGGCGGCCTGGCCGCGATGATCCTGCACTAATCCCGTCACCCCCGCGCATGCGCTGCACCGGATCTCCGCGGCCGCCCCGTCAGGCGTCGCCTGGAATGGGCGCCTCCGGGTTGATGAGCCCCGCACGGCGCAACTCTATCCAGAAGTCCGCGGGCACAATCTCGTTCAGCGCGGCGCTGTCCTCGGCGATGCGGCTCGGGCGGCTGGCCCCGGGAATCACGGCCGCGACCGCCGGATGGGCAAGCGAGAATTGCAGGCCCGCCGCCTTCATGCTGATGCCGTATCGATCGGCGATCGCCTTGATCCGCGCGACCTTGTCGAGGATCGCGGGCGTCGCCGGCGCATATTCGAAGTTCGGCCCGCCGACGAGCGCACCCGAACTGTACGGGCCGCCGACGACGATACCCAGGCCGCGCGCCTCGGCCCTGGGCATCAGCCGCTGGAGCGCGCGATCATGGTCGAGCAACGTGTAGCGGCCGGCGAGCAGCGATCCGTCCGGGCGCGGCCCGTCGAGGTCGAGCAGCAGCTCGATCGGCTCGACCCTGTTCACGCCGAGCCCCCAGGCCTTGATCACCCCTTCGTCGCGCAACCGGTCGAGTGCCTTGAACGCGCCCTTGCGCGCACTTTCGAACATCGACAGCCATTCGTCGCCATAGAAATCCTGCGCCACGTCATGGACCCAGACGATCTCGATACGGTCGGTCTTGAGGCGCTTCAGGCTATCCTCGATCGATCGCAGCGTCGCGTCTTCCGAATAATCGTTCACGATGCGGTTGGGGCGACCATATTTGAACACGTCGCCCTTCTCGCCGAGATCGCGCGCGCTGACGTCCTCGACCTCGTCGAGGATGATGCGACCGACCTTGGTGCTGATGACATAGTCGTCGCGCGGCCGCGCGGCGAGCGCTTCGCCCATGCGGATCTCGGCCAGTCCCGCGCCGTAGAAGGGCGCATTGTCGAAATAGCGGATGCCGTCGTTCCACGCTGCATCCACCGTCGCGAGCGCTTCGTCTTCCGGGATGTCGCGGAACATGTTGCCGAGCGGCGCGGCGCCGAAGCCGAGCCGGCCCGGCAGGATCTGCTTGAGGGACATGGTTTCGCTCCATTTTGCTGCGGCGGTCGGGTTGCGGCAGCCGCTCGAATATTGCTCCCCTCGCGCGAATGCCGCCTCTTTCATCCTCCGGCCGACGAGATTTCCGCGAGATGGTGCCGCAGGGCATTGATGGTGTCGAGTAACTCGACCAGGCTGGGCGCCTCCTCCGAGCGGTAGTGGCCCGAAGCTGGTCCGGACGATCTAGTTGCACGCACCGGCGCGATGAAACGATAGCCTCTGCCGACGACGGTCGCGATAAACCGCGGCACGCAAGGATCGTCCTCCAGGGCTCGCCGCAGGCCGGCGACATTCACCTTGAGATTGGTCTCTTCGACATAGACGTTCGGCCAGACTCGCGAGATCAGCGAGCGCTTGTCCACCAATTCGCCCGGTTTCTCGACGAGGGCCGTTAGGATGTCGAGGGCGCGCCCCCCGATCTTGACCCGCGCCTTCCGCTTCAGCAGCAACTGCTGTTCCGGCCTCAGAAGAAACGGGCCGAATGCAAAGCAGCGTTGCTCCGGCCCGGCGTGGTCGAAATCGGATGCGTATTCCGGCGAACGGGTCATCCCGGGAAGAGCTTCGGAAGCGGCAGTCGTCGGCATTTCGACACTCCTCGGGGCTTGGCGCATGGCTGACCGATCGGCATCTGGCCCATTACTGGAATGCGTTCGACAGTGGCGCCCTATCCGATAGCGGCAGGATAAGCTTCGGTTCCAACATCGGTCCATGGCCCAAACCGGGTAGGCGCCAGAATACCCATTTGGGTGACGGCACATGTCTGGCGCACGAAGGTCTTCGGCCAGTCGAAATCGCTGCCGGTCGATAACCGTCAATGGAATGGCTAGAGTTCGATGATCCCTCGCTTTGCGGCAACCGTCACCGCATGCGTTCGGTCTGCGACCCCGAGCTTGGCGAAGATGCGCTTGAGATGCGCCTTTACCGTATCCTCCGAAACGCCGAGCCTCCAGGCGATCCGCTTGTTCGGATTGCCGGCGGCCACCAGCGACAGAATCTCGATTTCGCGCTCGGTCAGGGCGTCGCCGATCGCATGCACCGCGATCTGCGTCGCGACCTCCGGAGGGATATGGCGTCCGCCGCCATGTACGGCGCGGATCGCGTCGATCAGGTCGGTTCGCATCGCGCTCTTGAGCAAATAGCCGTTGGCCCCCGCCTTGAGCGCCCGCAATGCTTTCGCGTCGCCGACATAGGTCGTCAGCACCAGGATACGCACCTGCGGATAGTCTCGACGGATCGTCTGGATCGCCTCGACTCCGTCGATGCCGGGCATTTGCAGGTCCATCAGCACCACGTCGGGCTTGGCGGCCGCGATCGCGGCGATCGCGGCGGCGCCGTCACCCGCCTCCGCGACCACGACCATATCCGGCTGCCGCGTGATCGACCCGACGACTCCGTCGCGCAACATCGGGTGATCGTCCACGATCATCACGCGGATGGGATTGGCGGTCACTGAGTCATCCATCGCTGCGTTCCCTCGCGAACCAACGCCGCCAGGCTAGCCGGATCGGGGCGTGATGTGTCGGCATGGGCAATGCCGGCCCCCGACCGTCACTTCGACTAACGTATCCTGGACTTAGCGCCTTCGCCTCCCGCGCGTCGACAGCCAGCACCCGCCCTGGGCCGTCACACTACCAGAATTAACCCCGCTTCACGGAGATGAACAACCGCATGCCGCCTCGCGTCATCACGCTCCACGCCCTTTGTGATGGCGCTTCACCGCGGACCGACGCCACCAGGCCAGCCATGTCCACCGGGGTCTGTCGGCATAGGCGATTTCGGCCGCGACCTTCATTTCTACCGACGTCCCGCCTGCCGGATCGGTGGTAATGGCCAGTCGCCCGCCGATCTTCTCCGCCCGCTCGCGCATGCCTACCAGCCCGAAATGGCCGGCGACGCTGCCCTGGGCGACGATCTCCGGCGCGATACCGATGCCGTCGTCGACGATGCGCAAGACCAGTGCTTCGATGCCGTAAGCAACCGTGATCGAGACTTTGCGCGCGTGCGCGTGGCGGGAGACGTTGAACAATGCCTCATCCGTGATCCGCAGCAATTCGTCGGCAATGGCGGGATAGATCTCCCGTTGCGGCCCCTCGACGCTTACGCGAATCTCGATCTTGTCCGGCAACAGGAGCCGCTCGGCGGTGCGGGTAATGACCTCGGACAAGCTCTGGGCCCCGCTCCATCGGCGCAACTCGTGAATGCGGTCGCGCCCTTCGACCACGACGGCGTCCGCACTGTCCAGCGCGTCCAGCATGTCGCGGTGCGCCGGCTGGATCGCGGCTATGTCCTGCGCGATGTTGCTGAAGCGCATGATCAGCCCTTGCACGCTCTGCAGCAGGGTATCGTGCAGCTCGCGCGCGATGCGATCGCGCTCGTCCAGCCGCTCGATCATCCTCGCCCGGATACGCTCGGCGACGGCGCGTAATCGCAGCGAATAGGCCAGCCACAGCAGCGCCAGCACCAGCACCACCCACAGCAGGTAGAACGGCCAGCTCTGGAAGAAAGTCGGCGGGATTTCGAACTCCAGCGTCGCGCCCCGTCGATTCCATACGCCGTCATCGTTCGCAGCCATCAGGCGGAACCTGTAGCTGCCCGGCTTGAGTCCGGTGTAGAAGGCCTCGCGGCGGGTGCCCGGGTCGACCCAATCGTCGTCCACGCCCTCCAACTGGTAACGGAACCGCACGCGCGACGGCACGGACAGGCTAGGCGCGGTATACTCGATCTGCAGATTGGATGTGCCCTTGGGCAACTGAACGGGCGTAGCAGCTGCATAGGTCCGCCCCCCCGAAACCAGGGACTTGATGATCACTGGCGGTGCGAGCGAATTGAAGGACAGCCGCTTGGGGTCGATGCAGGCAATGCCGAGCCTCGTCACGAACCAGAGACGCCCGTCGGAGGCCTCCATCGCCGTTTGCGACGAGGAATCCTGCTGCGCCACGCCGGGCATCCCGTCGTCGCGATCGAACACGCGCGCCTTCAGCGGGCGGTCGATATGCGCGAACGCATCGTCCAGGTCGGCGCGCTCGATCTTGACCACGCCGGCGACGGCGTTGAGCCAGAGGTCGCCTTCGGACGTTTCGACGATCCCGGCTGTCCGGCTCAAATACGGGTGCACGTCCGACCTGAGGGTGATGAAGCGCCGGCCGTCGAACCGCGCCAACCCGAAGTCGCCGCCGGCATAGACATGCCGTCCCCGGACGGCCATCACCACGACGGTGCCAAGCGCAAGATCGTGGCGCGCGGAGAACACACGACGGGCGGAGCCATCGACCATCTCGATGCGGTCGCCTTCCGCGATCCATATCCGCCCGACCCCGTCGCGGAGCATCTGCATCGGCAGAATGCCTGGGGTGGCGAGGCGTGGCTCAGCCCTCCAGCCATGGCCTATCCGACAGAACGCTCCTTCTACGGACGAAACGCAGATCCGCCCCGCGGCCATTTCGAGGAGAGCAAACGGCCTGCTCCTCGCCCAGGGCAGCGGCACATCCCGTACCGTGGCGCCCGACAGAACGCCCAGCGTTCGGTCCGTGCCGATCCAGGTGCGCGACAGAGCATCCGTATGTAATATCAATGGCCGCCGTGGCAGGCGGACCAGCTTTTGGGCGGCATGCTCCGAACTTGCTTTGAAGAGAGCGTCGTTCGACGTCACGTACATCGAGCCCGCAGGACCTGCCGCTATCCGGAAACCGTCGCGCGAATCCATAGGAAGCCCGGTGGCCACGACCGCGCTCGTCTCGCGAAACTGGTCGAGGCCGAGGTTGGTCCCCACCCAGACATTGCCTTCACGGTCCTGCAGGATCGGATTGGCGAGGTTGGAGGTTAGGCCACGCTCCGGGCCGAACCGCTCCGTCTTGGTATGAGCATCGAGCACGCCACCTCTCGAGCCGGCGCCGCCGAGACGGAAGAAGCCGCCACTCCCATAGGTTCCCCAGAGGCTACCGTGCCGATCGAAAAGTAGGCTCTGTGCTCGGGGATTGGGCGTTATCGGCGGCACGATCCAAATCGTCGTGGATTGGCCAGCCGATGCCATGATGCGCTGAAGACCGGGCCGGGCACCGGTGGTGAGCCATATCGCTCCATCCGGCGATTGCTTCAGCTTTGGTCTGTTCCCGGCTGAGGCGGCGACGCGCGAAAATCGATCGGCACCTGGACGCAGCACCTCGAGTTGGCCACCGGCCGCGACCCAGACCGACCCGTCGGCCGCGCCCAGGACGCTGGTTGCGGCGCCTGCAGCTACCCCGCGAGAAGGACCGAAAATCTCCCATCGACCCTGACGAAAGCGCGCGACTCCGCCTCTGTCATCCTCGCCCAGCGCCGCCCAGACGCCGCCTGCGCGGTCCTCGGACAGCTCCAACACGGGGACCGGCGGCAGGCCCAGGTCGAACGTGCTGAGGTGGCCCGCGCGGAGTCTTGCCAAGGCACCGGATGCAAAGCCAATCCAAAGGTCACCGGAGCGGGTGGCAACCAGGGAATTGACGTTGAGCGACGGAAGGCTCTCCCCTTTGAGGGGTTGGAACTTCTCGAAACTCGCTCCGTCGAACCGGTAGAGTCCGCCCCCCGTGCCCAGCCAAAGGTAACCGTCGTTCGTCTGGGCGAGAGCCCAGATCTCCGGCGGAGCTCCTTCTCTCGAGGTCCAGGCGGTATGCTGCAATTGTTGCAGGCTGCGCTGCCCGTCCGCCGCGCGCGCGTCGCACAGGCTTGCAAGGACGGGCGCAAGCATCCCCAACAGGAGGTATTTCCCAGCGGATGGCATGCCCCATATTTCACCCAAAGCGGACGCAGTGTCACGCTGGGGCGGAGGAGGGCCTGGTTCTCATCAAATGCGTACGAATTTCAAGGAGGGTTTGAGCTTCGTGTTGGTTCCTTCGTCACAACGCGAAAACCCGAACCCTCCTCAGTTTAAATCCCCAAAATCTCGGTCGTAGGCGATGATGGATGGGAGATGTCGTCAAGACCTGATGAACGCGAGCAGGTCGGGGTTGAGCACATCCGCATGCGTGGTCAGCATGCCATGGGGGTAGCCGGGATAGGTCTTCAGCGACCCGTTCTTGAGCAGGTCGACCGCACGCGGCACCGAGCTTGCGAACGGGACCACTTGGTCGGCCTCGCCATGCATCACCAGCACCGGCACGGTGATCTGCTTGAGGTCGTCGGTATAATCTTCCAGCCAGGAGTCGACGGTGACGTAGTGAGCGAAGGCACCGCCGGACATGCCCTGGCGCCACCAGTTCGCGATGACCGCCTCCGAAGGCTTCGCCCCATCGAGGTTGTAGCCATAGAACGGGTTCTCGGGAACGAAACGGAAGAACTCGGCGCGATTAGCCAGCATGCCGGCCTTGATCGTTTTGAACCACTCCGGCGGCTGACCCGCCGGGTTGTCCTCGCTCCGATACATATTCGGCGTCAGGGACGCGACCAGCACCGCCTTCGCGACGCGTTCCTGGTGACGAGCGACATAGCGAGCGACCTCACCGCCACCGGTCGAATGTCCGATATGGATCGCGTCGCGCAGGTCGAGATGTTCGGTCAGCGCCGCCAGGTCGGCGACCCAATGGTCCATGTCGTTACCTGTGCTGGGCTGGTCGGACCGGCCATGGCCGCGCCGGTCGTGGGCGATCACCCGATAGCCATGCTGCAGGAAGAACATCATCTGGGCGTCCCAGTCGTCCGCCGTCAGCGGCCAGCCATGGCTGAACACGATCGGCTGACCCGATCCCCAATCCTTGTAGTAGATGTTGACGCCGTCTTTGGTCGTGATCGTAGGCATTGTTCGTTCCTTTCGATTGATCTTCCTGCCGATCGTCTCGAATTTCCGCCCTCCGCCTCAGGCAACCGCGACCGCCTGAAGGCTCAAGGCCCGGCGCTCGGCCAGCGCGCCGATATTTGCGCGGTAGTGCTGAAAATGCGGAGACGCCTGATGCGCCGCGGCTGCATCAGCATCGACATAGAGTTCGTCGATCACGAAGAGGCCGGGCTGGGACGGATCGGTCCAAAGGTCGTAGCGCAGATTGCCCGGTTCCGACCGGCTGGGCCCGATCAACCCTTCAACCAGGCTGCGCAATTCGGCTTCCTTGCCCGGATGCGCCGTCAAGATGCCCACGGTCTTCACATTGCTGGTCATCTCGGTTCTCGCCCTACAGCCGGTCCTCGTTGCGAAGCACCTTCTCGGCGGAACGCTGCCTAGACCAGTACGCCGCGCCGGCGGGGTTAAACGCGGTAAAACGCGGTCAGGCTTGGCTCGACGCCGACGCTATTGCCGGTCGGCGGGGCCGGAGAAGTAAGCGAGGGTCAATTTCGGACAGAGTCCGATCGCCGGGCGATTGATCTCGGGCGCGTCCAGCCCGGCCATGTTGTGGGGCCACGTTTTCGCTTAACCCAAACTTACCGCAATTCACGACCGAGACCGACGCCGCGAGCGTATCAGATGCGTGGCTGCAGCTTCCGCAGATCACCGCAACGGAGGGCGTCGTGAGTAAAGGAAAGGTCGTCGTCATCGGCTCGAATGCAACGCGCATCGAGACCAGGGGTGGCTATTGGGGCGCTACCGGCCAGTATCTCAATGAAACGGTCGTGCCGGTGATGGCGCTCATCGATGCCGGCTATGAGGTCGTGCTCGCCACGCCGAATGGCGCGCCGCCGACGATCGACAAGGCCTCGGATGCGCCGGCGCATTTCGGTGGCGACGTGCACGCTTATGAGCACGCCAAGGTCTTTTACGCCACTGACCCGTCGATGCAGGGGCGCACGCTGCGTTCGATCCTCGACGAGGGCCTGGACAGCTATGATGGGGTCTTCATTCCCGGCGGCCAGGCACCGATCGTCGACCTGATGCAAGACCAGGAGGTCGGCGAAATCCTGCGTCACTTCCACGAGCATCAGAAGCCGACCGCGATGCTGTGCCACGGACCGATCTCGTCGAGTGCGGCCATGCCCTATGCACGCGAGTTCCGCGCCGCGCTGATCGCCGGCGATCCGGAGAAGGCCAAGGAATGGGCCCGGGACTGGCAATATGCCGGCTACCGGATGACGGTCTTTCAGAAGAGCGAGGAGAAAGTGATCGAGGACACGATCCTCCACGCCAAGATCTATTTCGACATGCCGTACGCGCTCGGCCTGGCGGGCGCCATCGTCGATACCGGGCCGGACTTCGAGCCCTATGTCATCGAAGATCGCGAGCTGATCACCGGCCAGAACCCGCGTTCGGATCATCCGATTGCCACGGCCCTTATCGCCGCCCTGGATCGCAAGCTCGGTCACGCCTGACGGCGGATCGGACTCGATCCCAACCCGGTCCTGCGCGCTTCCTGCCCCGGCATTTCCCGGGGCACCCCGGGCCGGAAGCGCGACCCGTTCAACCTGGAGTGACGTCAGTGAAACATCTTATCGCAGGAGTGCTTCTCGCCATGGCTACCACCGCTTCCGCCGCCGCTCAGGCCCGCGCGCCCGACAAGCCCGTTTCGATCGTCCTGGTGCACGGCGCGTTTGTCGATGCCTCGGGCTGGAAGTCGGTCTACGACATCCTGACCAAGGACGGTTATGAAGTGCTGGTCGTCCAGAACCCGACCGTCACCCTCGATGGCGATGTCGAGGCGACGCGTCAGGTGATCGCGAAGGCGACCAAGCCGGTCCTGCTGGTCGGCCACAGCTATGGCGGCGCGGTCATCACCGAAGCCGGCGCCGATCCCAAGGTAAAGAGCCTCGCTTATATCGCGGCGCTTGCGCCCGATGTCGGGGAGTCGGTGTTCGAACTCGCGACGCGGCCGGTCCCCGGCGAGTCCGGACCGCCGCTGCTGCCGCCGGCCGACGGGTTCATCATCGTCGATCCCGTAAAGTTCCCGACCGCCTTTGCCCAGGATGTCGATATCTCGATCACCGGCTTCATGGCGGTGGCGCAGGTTCCCTGGGGCGTCGGCGCGGTGCAGACAAAGCTCACCTCCGCGGCGTGGAAGGACAAACCGGTTCGCTGGATGCTGACCACGCAGGACCACATGGTCTCGCCGACCACCCAGCGCTTCATGGCGACCCGCGCCAAGGCCAAGCTGACCGTGATCAACAGCAGTCACGCCGTGATGCTTTCCCACCCCAAGGACGTCGCCGCCTTCATCGAGGCCGCGGCCGCCGACGCTAACTAGCCGCAACGTCCCGGGCGGCGGCGCGCGCCGGCCGCCCGGAAACGTCGGAAAATGATCGGGTTATCAATTAAGGAACGCCGTTCGATGGTTGATGCTCCGCACACGCCGACCGCATTGACACGCCGCCAGGCAATCGTCCTGGGCGGTGGTGCGCTACTTGCCTCGACCACACTTCTTGCCAGCGGGCCGGCCTCTGTCGCTGGTGAGCGTTCATCACGCAGCGCGAGCCTGACCCAGGTGCGTAATGCGACCTTGCAGATCGACTATGGCGGCGTCCGCTTCCTTGTCGACCCGTTGCTGGGAGACAAAGACGCCTATCCCGGCTTCGAGGGAACGGCGAACAGCCAGCGGCGCAACCCGCTGGTGCCGCTGCCCATGCCGCTCGCCTCGATCGTCGATGTGGATGCCGTCATCGTGACGCACCTGCATCCCGACCATTGGGACGAAGCGGCGAAGGCCAAGCTGAACAAGTCGCGGCCGATCTTCGCGCAGAATGTCGCGGACGCCGCCCAGCTCCGATCGGCCGGCTTCTCCGACGTGCGGCTGCTGGGCGAAAACACCGAGTTTCAGGGAGTGCGCCTGTCCCGTACCGGCGGCCAGCATGGCACCGACGCGGCACTGAAGGCGCTGCCGCAGATCCTCGGCCCGGTCAGCGGCTTCGTCATGCGCCATCCCGCGCACAAGACGCTCTATGTCGCCGGCGACACGATCTGGAATGCCGAGGTCGAGCGCGCCATTGCCCGCTACTCCCCGGACGTGATCGTAGTGAACGCGGGCATGGCGACGGTGATCGGATTGGACCCGATCATCATGGGTCCCACCGACGTCCTCGCCGTGCATCGTGCCGCGCCGAACGCCACGCTGATCGCCAGCCACATGGAAGCGGTCAACCATTGCATCCTCAGTCGAGCCGACCTGCGTGCCTTCTCGAAGCGCGATGGCTACGACCAGCGCCTGCTCATCCCCGCGGACGGTGAAACGCTAGCGATCTAGAACGCGTTCTATAAGCCCGCCGCGATCACGCTGATCTCCACCGCATATTCCGGCCCGGTCAGCCGCGCCTCGACCGTCGCACGCGCCGGCATGCCGTCGCGCGACACCCACGCATCCCACACCGTGTTCATCTCGGCGAAGCCGGCGATGTCGGCCAGATAGATGGTCGCGCTCAGGATGCGGCTCTTGTCGCTGCCGGCTTCGGCCAGCAGGCTGTCGATCGTGCGCAGGATCTCGGCGGTCTGCTCGGCGACGCTGTTGCCGGCATTCTCCTCGGCGACCTGGCCGGCGGTGAAGATCAGGCCGTTATACGCCACCATCTGGTTCATGCGGGCGGTCGGGTGCCAGCGTTTGATCTCGGTCATGCGATTGTCCTTCGATAGGGATGATGGTGGGCTCAGGCCCAGGCGGAGCCGGCGAGCTGATCCATCGCCCCGCGGATCGTGTCAACGACGAAGCTCCGCTCCTCGTCGACCAGCGAGAGGCGCGGCGAGCGGGTCCATTCGGGCGCGCCATAGACGAGGTTCTCGGCCAGCTTGATATACTGGACCAGCTTGACGTGCGTATCGAGATGGAAGCTCGGCGTGAGCATCCGGTAGAGCTCGCGCGCCTTGGCGAATTGCTCGGCGCGACACAGTTCGAACAAGGCGACGCATTGCTTGGGCCAGACATTGGTCATGCCCGACACCCAGCCAGTCGTGCCCAGCGCCATGCTCTCGACGATCAGATCGTCCACCCCGCAGAACACGCTGAACCGGTCGCCCAGCGCCACGCGCAAATCTGTCACGCGGCGGATGTCGCCGCTCTCTTCCTTGACGCAGACGATCTCGGGCACGTCGGCGAGCGTCTCGAGCACCGCCGGGGTGACGTCGACGCCATAAGCGATCGGGTTGTTGTAGATCATGATCGGCAAGTCCGACGCGCCCGCCACGCCGCGATACCATTCGGCGGTTTCGCGCGGATCGCTCTTATAGCCCAGGCTGGGAAAGACCATCAGACCTTGCGCACCCCAGGATTTGTAGAGCTTCGCATTGGCGCGCGCGGTGTCGAGCGTGATCTCGGCAAGGCCGGAGAGAACGGGGACGCGCCCGCCGACGATTTCGACCGCGGCGCGGATGACGGTCTCGCGTTCGGCGAGAGTCAGCGAGGCATTCTCGCCGAGCATCGGGAGGACGATGATTCCCGACACGCCGTTGGTCACCAGCCGCTCAATACTTGCACGAATCGCGTCTAAATCGAGCTCGCCCGATTGCGTCATTTTCGTCGTCACCGCCGGGAAAACGCCCGTCCAAGCCTCAGTCATGCCATTTTTCTCCGTCAATAATTGTATTGGATACATATAAAATACAAACTAGGATGTCGATAGCGTTTGCCGCAGGGGCTCGATTTCGGCACATCGACCCCATGAGCGGCGGCGTTTCGCCGGGACAAAGGACAGGGCATGACATTGCTGGAATCGCCATCGGAGCGGCATGAGATCGAACGGCGGAGCCTCCCCGCGGACATTCGCGAATCGCTGCAGGAGCGGATCCTGAGTGGCGAGTTCCGCGACGGCGAGGCCTTGGTCCAGGACGTGCTTGCCGAGGAATATGGCGTCAGCCGGATGCCGGTGCGCGAGGCGCTGAGGCAATTGGAGGCGTGCGGGCTGGTCTCGATGCAGACCCACCGGGGCGCCGTCATCACCTCGATCCCGACCGAGCAGGTGGAAGAATTGTTCGAACTCCGCGCCTTACTCGAAGCCGATATGCTGGTGCGCGCGATCTGGCGGATGACGGACAGCGACATTGCGGAGGCGCGGGACGTCCTGGGCGCGCTCGAGCAATCCTATCGGCGCGGCGACATGGCGAGTTGGGGACGGCTCAATTGGGCCTTTCATCGCCAGCTCTACCTCCCCGCCGGGCGGCCGCAGACCCTGGCCGTCCTCCACGGCATCAACCTCCGCGTCGAACGCTATATCCGCCTGCATCTGTTGGTGACCGACGGCCTCGACACGGCCGAGCGCGAGCATCGCGAGATCCTGCGCCTTTGCGCGCTGCGCGACGCCGAAGCGGCGGTCGCGTTCCTCAAACTGCACATTCTCGACGCCGGGCGGACCCTCGTCATGGCCCTGCGCCAGGCCAGGGCCGCGGAGCACTAAAAGCGCGGTGTCGTAAAAATTGTATCCAATATCCAATCGGGAAGCTGAGTTATGCGCTTGCAACACCTCATCACGGTCGTCGGCGCGCACGCCGAAGGAGAAGTCGGCCGCGTCATCACCGGCGGCGTCATCGCCCCGCGCGCATCCTCAATGTTCGAGCAACAACAAGCACTTATCCGCGATCAGGACTGGCTGCGCGGCATGCTGCTGTCCGATCCGCGCGGGGGCGTGAACGCCGCGGTCAACCTCGTCACCCCGCCGATCGCGCCCGAGGCCGATATCGGCCTGATCGTCATCGAATCGGACTATTATCCTGCAATGTCAGGGTCTAACCTGATGTGCACGGTCACCGCCGTACTCGAAACCGGAATGGTGCCAATATTAGCACCAATCACGCACCTAATCGTCGATACGCCGGCCGGATTGGTCCATGTCGAAGCTGAATGCGACAACGGCAAATGCCGCCGGGTATCGTTCAAAAACGTTCCCGCCTTCGTCATGCATCGCGACGCCGCGGTCGAAGTGCCGGGGCTCGGCACGGTCACGGTCGATGTTTCCTATGGCGGCATGATCTATGTGATCGTCGATGCGGAGAAGCTCGGCTTCACCCTGGCACGCGATGAAGCACGCGCGCTGGTCGAAATGGGCGAGCGGATCAAGCTCGCCGCGGCCGAGCAATTGCCCTCGGTCCATCCGGAGAATCCGGGAATCCACACGATCAACCAGACCTTGTTCGCCGGGCCGTTGGCCGAGCGCGACGGGGTCAAGACCGCGAAGAACGCCGTGGTCGTTTCGCCCGGCCGGATCGATCGCAGCCCGTGCGGCACCGGCAGTTCGGCGCGGATGGCGCTGATGCACGCGCGCGGCGACCTCGCGGTCGGCGAGCGGTTCGTTCACACCTCGATCCTCGATACCGAATTCCTCTGCGGGATCGAGGCGGCGACCAAAGTGGGCGGCGAGCCCGGCGTGGTGACGCGGGTCGCGGGACGGGCGTGGCTGACGGGCGTTTCCTATTACGGCGCTGATCCCGACGATCCGTTTCCGCACGGTTATCGTCTCAACGACACCTGGCTGGCTTGCTGAACAAGCTCCCCTACCTTTCAGGGAGGGAGCGTCAGGTCGGTCAAGCCCCCGGCTTGACCTGAACAGCGCGGGGCGCTGTTCACCTGACGCTGGGTGGGTGCGCGCGTCTGCGCGCCAATAGAGACCCTCTGGCTTCGCGCTAAACAGCCTCGGACGAGGCATCGAGCCTCGCCCGACGCTACACCCACCCCTAGCCCCTCCCTTTCAGGGAGGGGAATCCGTGGACCATCGACACGATCATAATTGTATTGTAGTAAGAATTAGAACAATCTGCGGGAGGTGATAGGTGGTCGGGACAATAGGCTTCGTCGGTACGGGCACGATCGCGGCGGCGATGATTGAGGGGCTGGCGATCTCCGGCAGCGAGCCGATTATCGTCTCCCCGCGCAACGCCGATATCGCCGCCGACCTCGCCGCGCGTTTCCCCAATGTGACGGTCGCGGCCGACAACCAGGCGGTGGTCGATGCCAGCGACATGGTGGTCCTCTCGGTCCGTCCGCAGATTGCCGATGAAGTGCTGCGGCCGCTCGCTTTCCGCCCCGACCAGCATGTCCTCAGCCTGATCGCGACGATCTCGCTCGATTATCTCCACGAGGTCACAGCGCCGGCCGCGACCGTGACGCGCGCGGTGCCGCTGCCGCCGGTCGCGCGCGGGCAGGGGCCGACCGCGGTCTTCCCGCCCGACGCGCAGGTGAAGGCGCTCTACGACCGGCTCGGCATCGCGATCGAGCTTGGCGACGAAAGCGAGTTCGACGTGTTCAGCGCCGCGACCGCGACGATGAGCAGCTATTTCGCCTTCGCGCGGACGGTGACATCGTGGATGGAAGCGAACGGCGTTGATGCCGGCAAGGCGCACGCCTTCATGGCCCAGATGCTCGAAGGTCTCGGCAGCGCCTCGCCCGCCGCGCCCGAACGGAGTTTCGCGCAACTCGCTGACGAATATCAGACCCGCGGCGGGATCAACGAGCAGGTGTTCCGCGCGATCACGCGCGACGGCGTGCTGCCCGACCTCGACCAGGCGCTCGACGGCGTGCTGGCGCGGTTGCGCGCGGGCCGCGGGATCAAGGACTGATGCAAGCGGCGCATGACCTGATCGGCGACGTGATCGGGGCGATCGGCGCCCCCGATTTCCTTGCCGCGGCGGCCGACAGCGTGCGGCGGTTCGCCGGCTTCGATCTCGCCGCGATCGTCCTGCATCCCGATGGTGATCGGCCGCGCGTGCTGTTCGACGATTTCGACCGGATCGGGCGGCGCGAGGCGATCGAGACCTATGCGCGCGTGACGCATCGCATCAACCCGATGCTGGCGCGGCCTGGCGTGGTGCGCGCGCGCGATTTCGCCGGCACCGCACCCGATCGCATCGCGGCGCTGCGCCCCTGGCTGGTACCCGCGCCCGAAGAGGAATTGGGGTTCCGCACCGCGGGCTGGCCCGAGCGGCAGGAAGAACTCGGGCTGCATCTGCGCGGCTGGGGTGGGACGATCGAGCTCGGTCTCTATCGCGAGCGCGGACGCCATGCGGCACCGGCCGCGATCCTGCGCGCGCTCGACGCCGCCGCGACGCCGATCGCCGCGGCGTTCGAGCGCCATCGCGCTCTGACCGGCGAGGGCGCCACGCTCCGCACGTGTCTCTCGCCGCGCGAGAACCAGGTGTGCGATTTGCTGCTGCTCGGCTGTTCGAGCGATGCCATCGCGCTGCGGCTCGGGATCAGCCGGCATACGGTCAAGGATCACCGTAAGCAGATATTTCGCAAGCTGGGTATAGCGTCGCTCGCGGAGTTGTTCGCGTCGGTTCATTGAGGCTGAGAAACTGGAAATTGCCGTCACCCCGGCCTTGTGCCGGGGTCCACCGTGCCGCGATCCCCAGGGCAAGAGGCTCCTGGGCCGGGCCCGGAGGCCCGGTGGATGCCGGGACAAGCCCGGCATGACGTGGAAAATCTGAGCATCGGTCGGCGCCAGACTATTTCTGGTTCTTGGTTTCCGCGAAAACGCAGGGCGCAGGAATACGACCTCCCCCCTCTCAAGAGGGATGGCGCCGCGGCGCCGATCCGGCACAATCGCGCGTGCCCGCACGGGGCCAGGAAAGGGAAGACGATGCGTTACGTCCGGATGCCGATCGAGGTCGAATCGCCCGAGGAATATGGGTACGGCAACATCCGCAACAATCTGTCCGAGAGCTCGATCGTCGATCAGTCGATCGGCAGCCTGGGCCTGACCGTCCCCGATCTGACCCTGCTGTACGGCGAGCATCGCGGCAGCGAGCGGTTGCGCTCGCTGATCATCGAGGAGACGCCGGGCCTCGCGGTCGACGACGTGCTGATCTGCGGCGGTGCGGCGGGCGCGCTGTTCATCATCGCCACCGCCTTGCTGAGCAAGGACGATCATCTCGTCGTGGTCCGCCCCAATTACGCGACCAATATCGAGACGCCGCGCGCGATCGGTTGCCAGATCGGCTTCGTCGATCTCGAGTTCGAGAGTGGCTTCGCGCTCGACCTCGACACAATCGCGGCGGCGATTACGCCCGCGACCAAATTGATCAGCGTCACCTGTCCGCACAACCCGACCGGCGTGATGATGAGCCAAGCCGATCTCAACGCGCTGGTCGCGCTCGCCGCCGAGCGCAATTGCCTGCTGCTGGTCGACGAGACCTATCGCGACCTCGCGATCACCACCAAGCTGCCGATCGCGGCGTCGCTCGGCAACCACGTGATCAGCGTCGCGTCGCTGTCCAAGGCGTTCGGCGTGCCCGGCATCCGCGTCGGCTGGATGATCAATACCGATCCCGCGCTGATGGAAATATTCCTCGCCGCCAAGGAGCAGATCAGTATCTGCGGCAGTGTGATCAACGAATGGGTCGCCGAGGAAATCCTGGCCAAGCGCGACGCCTTCCTGGCCCCGACGCTCACCGAATGGCGCCGCCGGCTCGACCGCGTCGCGGAGTGGATGGCGGGTGAGGAATTGCTCGAATGGGTGCGTCCGTCGGGCGGCGTGGTGTGCTTCCCGCGGATGAAGGCCGACCCGCCGGGCGGCACCGACGCCTTCTATCGCCGCCTGCTCCAGGATCATGGCACCTATGTCGGCCCGGGCCATTGGTTCGAGATGTCCGACCGCTATTTCCGGGTCGGCTATGCCTGGCCGACCGCCGACCAGCTCGAGGCCGGGCTCGTCGGTATTTCCGCCGCGCTGCGCGGCTGACCCTCCCAGTCCAAGGATCCAACATGACCGCCCTGATCGACCGCATCCGTGACGCTCATGTCGCGATCCGCCCGCACGTCCTGGTCTCGCCGCTCCAGCGCAGCGACGCGCTGTCCGACGCGCTCGGCTGCGACCTCTGGCTCAAATGCGATCACCTTCAGCCGACCGGATCGTTCAAGCTGCGCGGCGCGACCAACAAGGTGCGGCTGCTCGCGCCCGATCATGAAGAGGTGTTTACCGCCTCGACCGGCAATCACGGCCGCGCGGTCGCGCATGCCGCCGCGGCGTTCGGGATCGGCGCCACCGTCTATGTCAACGACAGCGCGCCGCAGATGAAGCTCGACGCGATCCGCGCGCTGGGCGCCAAATTGGTGACCGTCGAGGGCAATTCGCTCAACGGCGAGTTGCAGGCGCGCGCCGAGGCCGAGCGGCGCGGCGTGCCGTACATCCCGCCGTATAACGATTACGACACGATGGGCGGGCAGGGGACGATGGGGCTCGAGCTGATCGAGCAGGCCGACGACCTCGACGCGGTGTTCATCTGCACGGGTGGCGGCGGTCTGACCGGCGGCGTGGGGACGGTGTTCAAGGCGCTGTCGCCCAGGACGCGGATCGTCGCGGTATCGCCCGCGGCCTCGACCTGCATGCTCGACTCGCTCGAAGCGGGCGAGATCATCGAGACGGCCGAGAGCCCGACCTTGTCCGATGGGTCGGCGGGCGCGATCGAGCCGGGATCGGTAACCTTCGAAATCTGCCGGCAAGTGATCGATGAGACGGTCCGGGTCAGCGAATTGGAAATCGCCCAGGCGATGCGGCGGCTCGCCGAGAGCGATCGCTGGATGGTCGAGGGTGCTGCAGGGGCCGCGCTGGCCGGGCTGGTCCAGGTCGCCGAGCGCTATCGGGGCAAGAAGGTCGCGGTGGTGCTGTGCGGGCGGAATGTGGCGCTGGATACGTATCTTGGCGCGCTTGAGATGGGGCGGGCTGATTAGGGGCGCGCAGGTCCATTTGCCCGATCGCTAGCTGGGCCAAGGACTCGCAAAGCGGTCTGTCGGCAAGCGACCCACTTGCGGGCATCGATCACCGCCAAAAGGAATGGCAGGAAGTGGGCGATTGCCGACTGGCAGGTTTCGGGAAGCGATGGTGGATTAACGGACGTTCAACGGGACAAACCGGCTATGGCCGTTTCCGACCAGTTCAAGCCGTTCGCGTCCGCTGACCCAGACGTCCGAACCTGTCCGAAGCTGCCGTATGGTTAGGCCAATCTACTCTATCCTCGCCCTTGAGAATCCGGCCGCATCCTCAGATTTTCCGAAAACCATCTCAATCCATCACGTCATCGAACCAAGCCGGTCGTGCATCGCTCGCGACAAGCCAGACCAGATAGTCGCGTCGGGACTGGATCAGCTTGTGGTAGCAAGCG
Source organism: Sphingomonas sp. P4_G2 (assembly GCF_056401155.1). NCBI lineage: Bacteria > Pseudomonadati > Pseudomonadota > Alphaproteobacteria > Sphingomonadales > Sphingomonadaceae > Sphingomonas > Sphingomonas sp. P4_G2. The sequence goes on from NZ_JBFUJY010000005.1 coordinate 417,676, forward strand.
TATGCCTTGTCGAGAAAGTCGGTAATCTCGGCCAGCGTGGCCGGCTTCGGCTCAAGTATCTTGAGGGATCGGTTGCCCTTCTTGTCCTTGCTGACGCTGACCTCCAGCTTGCCCCGCGCCGTGCGAACGATTTTCCCGTCGTCGTCCTCTACCCACGGATCGTGGATGAAGCGATTGCGCTGCTCATGCAACTTACCTTCTATCTCGCTCAGCACCGCGTCTAGCTCTTTGAACCAATCGCTGTCGGGCTGATGGATGAATGCCGTCCGTCGCAGAATGTCGATCTGGCCACGAAACGGCGTCATGCTCAAAACTGTCGTTCTGACGGTCGTGTTGCGCTCGCCGATAAGCGCAACGCTATCGAGCAATTCCCGTGTGGCATCCTCGACCAGGCCCCATACGATGACCACAAAGCCGAGGTGTCGTGCCAGTTCGCCGAACTCGCTGTTTTGCAGCACGGAGTCCGATTGATAGAACTTGGGTAGCTTCGCCATCGTCAGACTGCCTTCGCCGCGGCCTCGCGAAACCGATCCAAATTCGCGATGATGTTCTGGCCTTCGATATAGGTGTTGCGGGCTTGATCGATCCAAGCCTGAATGTCGCTCAGCCCCTTCCGGTCGCCCGCTTCCAGCTTCCCGTCATTGTCCTTGAGATTGCTCAGGATTTTTCCAAGCTGGCTGGTATGGAGGGTAATGGTGCCGCCCTCGATGCGGATGGCGTGATGGGCGACGGTGTTGCGGTTTGCATTCGCCTTCTCGGCACGCTCGACCCAATTCGTGATGCCGTTCTTCCAATCCTTGCTGGGGATCGTCTTCGCCCGCTTTTTCAGCAGTTCCGCTTTCGGCCTGGCATCCAACTGCGCGACGATAGGTTCGATCATGGCATTTTCAGGAAGCGCGAACATGCCGACCAACGCCTTGTTCAACTGCTCGTCTATCAGGCTGGCCCACAGGATCAGTTCACCTATGGCCGCGCAGAACTCCTTCGTCGCGGCTTCGTCAACATCGGGCAGATCAGGCTTGTCGGTCACTTCTGTCCGTTCTCCGGTGGTAGGAAGTCGATCAACTCAAAGCCCTGCGAACCGCCGCTCCACGATTCATGTTCTTCGATACCTGCGGCTGCCAGAAGGCTTTTCCAGATCGCCTCAACGTCTTCGTATGCCTCGTCAATGAATGCCTCACTGATGATCTTCACCCACTCGGGTTCATAGTCGCGAAGCACCTTCTTGAACGCGCTGTCAGTGCCCTCGGCGATCCATTCTCTCGGCTCGGCCTTGTGGGCTTTCGGATGCGCGAGCATGTTGCGGAGGTCGACCAGTTTCGCTGTCGTGACGTATGGGCGCTTATTCCAGTCGATCTCAATGCCGGTGATTTTGCGGATAGCTTTGATCTTCTCCCGCACTGTCTCGCGTTCAAAGTCCTTCCACTCGTCAGGCTTCCCGTCGAGCAGCTTCGCCCCAATGAAGTTCACATATCCCTCAAGCGAGAACGCGATCATGGTGACGCACGCCATCATGTCGAGGAATATGCCGTCCGTCCGCTCCTTCTCCGCGAAAGCCTTCTTGATGCGCTCGCGGAATAACCATGCCGCGTTCGACAGATCGTTGTGCGGATAATCCACCCAATCGTTCGTGATCTTCGCGCGGATGCGTGGCTGTTTATCCGTCATTTGCTTCCGAACGCTTTGGCGATGAGCCAGAATATCGGAAGAAAATGCTCGTCCTCAAGGTGCGTGAACACGAAGCCGTCGCCGAGCGTCATTTCGATGCGGCGCTCCATGTTCTGACAGGTGCCCTCTGCCGGATTTTCCTTCCGGTCACGGGTTGCGATGACCTTCTTCAACTTGAGATCGATCCGAACGGCGTAGCGCGCGCATTTCGGATTATCGTTCTCATACGTCACGGCATCGTCGGAGAATTTCGCGTCGAAAACGTCCAGACTTGGTTCGCCCACGTAGCCGTTCAGAAAGTCATAGCTGACCTCGTAGCATTTGCCCTCGTTCTGCCAACAGGTGATTTTCGTCGCGCCCGGCACCATCGGCGATCCGCCATCCAGCCGCTGCCAGCGCCCGGTCGCCGTTACGAGTGTCTGAACCCGACCGACGTAATTGGACACGGCGATCTTCGGAGGTTCGTATGTTGCGATCACAGCCCATTCGCGAGCGCCTTCGAATAAGAACAGCATCACGAAGAAGCCGATCTTCCACCAATTCCATCGCCGCTTCACCTTCGGCGCTTCATCCACAGTCGATGCGTCCAAGGCCGCCCCCTTAATTTCCATTCAATCCCATCTCGCGCGTTTGCAGCTTGGCTTTCCAAAGCCCCTCGGTCGCGATGATTTCCTCCATCGACGCCGCCGAGCCGCACACCTCCAAAATGGAAACCTGATAATCCGACTTGTCTCGGCTCTTGAGGACGACATTACCGCCGTGTCCGTCGCGGACATAGGTGAGCCACCGGCCTAAGAACCCGTCCTCGCCATAGGCCGATCCCACATACTGCTCTTTCGTGCGTGGGCATGTCAGGAGGTAAATCCCCTTCGCCGCGCCCAGCGTCGCCAGCCAAGACGAAGGAAGCGCCTCGATGGTCGAGAGGTTGGCGATGAAGCGGGTGTAGCCGGGAAATTCCTCTTCCCGGAATGTGCGGGTTATCTCCAAAATGGGTTTCGGCTGATCCGCGGCCTTCTGCGCCCATGTGCGCGTGCCCGGTCCCCAATCGATGAAGATGCGGCCTATGTCGGGTTCGGAGATGCCCACGAGCGTGGAGCGGTAAAGGTCTAGACCCGTGACATCGTGCAACCGGAACGGATCGATCGTCCCCTCGGGGCATTCGCCGATCCGCTCGATCTCATACAGGCCGACGAACATATTCGACTGCGCGGGCGTGACAATGAACGCCGCCCAATATGGCGATGTCAGCCGGGAGCGGTTCTGGCTCGATTGGATGTTCTGATAGGCGATAAAGCTGGAGTGATCGTCGCGCCAGAGCGAATAGAGCGTGCGGCCGTTCACCGCGCCATTCTGGTGGCGCAGCAACCGCACCTGTCGCGGGTCGATGTCGTATCCGTCGAGTATCGCGTTGAATGTCAGCCCCATGTCCACGATAGTAACCGCGCTCCGGGTGAATGCGATGACGAATCTGCGCGGTCAGGAAGAGGACGAATATCTCGACAAGGTGACGAAGCTGAGCGAACGCCTCAGTGGTGACGACCCAGATGAGCGTATCCGTCAAATCGCGCGCGAAGAAGCTGACAAGCGCCTCTATGCTTTTCTCGGGCCGGTCCTGTTCATAGCGGCCCTATGGTGGGCGCAACGGCAGTATGGGACGGAGCCCGTCGCTCGCGGCTGAGCTCTGGGACGGCAGGTAAGTCCCAGCTCCAGACCTTGACCAGTGCGCGAACGCGAACGCGCATGAATGGCGGGTTTTAGGAACAGCGATCGACGCGATGGACGGCGACAATTGGGGCGCGTAGCTGCCGTTGCCGATCGGAGCGATAGCCGCTTGCGCCCAATTGCGGGCGTTCGGCGATCTCGATCCAGCCTCGACGTTTCCTCGGTATTTTGCGAAGATCAACAGGTGGAAACGGTCAAGCAAATCATCAGCAAAGACGGTAAGCACCGCCTCGACATCGAGGTAAACTCTGGCGGCTTATATCGTTACGTTACCTTCGACGATAGGTACCGGAACGATCCGGATTTTCAGGCTCCGCCCGAATGGGCAATCGATGATTTATCTGGCCTCTATGAGTCTGTGCAAGCAGTCGAAGCTGACGCAAAGGCGAGACTTGCGTGGCTTCACGAATAGTGGACCATCATTCAGGCGGTTCCACTGATGTCCGCTTCCCACTAGTTTCGTACATTCCCTACCTACATGAACGAACGGCAGCTTACGGGGCACGGCCTGATTGGCTGAACGTCCGGCTTTAGGGCGCCTAGCTGACGCACCATCCAAAGCGGCTCGCGACCCAATTGCAGATGTTGGCGGAACGTGTCTTTATCTAGGCATGACCGACGACGATCAAGCCCGCTTTGACGAGGGCGTGCGGAAGCTGGCGAAGGACAAGCCGGTGGAGAAAGCCGAGTGAGCCCCAAACAATGGCGGATCGCGGCTTTCTGCTCGGTTGTGGCTGCCGGCGTCCTTCTTTTTGGCTTTGAATCCAATCTACTCCACGTCGTCGCGATGGGGTTCGTGTTTCTGTCTCTCTGGATGATGGAGCAGCGCCGGGTTGCGACGCGGGCAGAGCTAGCTCAAGCGCTACGCGACTCGCTCAAAAACGAGCAGTCTGGCCAGTAGGTTTGTCAACTACGGAATCGCCAAACCTTTAGGGTCGGGACGTCAGCTTTCCGTTCATTTTCAACCGCTCTGCCCTTGTTCTTATGCGGGCGTTTATGGCTTCACCGCCTAGATCGCTCCCAACTTCTCCGGTCACTCTGGACTTGGTCCGGGGGCCAAGCCTCCCAAAAGGACTCCAGCCGTTGCGGCACGTTGGATGCCGGGACAAGCCCGGCATGACGATGTGAGACCGTCGCTATCGATCAGGCCGTCCGGACATCCCGCCGCCGCACGCTCGCGAACGACCACAAGGCCGCTGGCAGGAACAGCAGCACCAATGGCACCGCTGCCGCCAGTCCGAAGATGATCGCGGTAGCCAGCGGTTGCTGCAGACCCGCTCCCCGGCTCACGCCCAACGCCAGCGGCGCCAGGGTCAGTACCGCGATCAGCGCCGACATCAGGATCGGCCGCAGCCTTTTGGCGCCCGCTTCGCGCAGCGCCTCCAGCGTCAGCGGGGCGTCGCGATCGATTTCCGCGAGGAAGAAGATCACCAGCTCAGTGACCATGCCGACCACCATCGTCAGCCCCATCAGCGCCGAGATGTTGAGCTCGATCCCCGTCGCCCACAGCCCGGCGAGCACCGCCGCGGCGGACAATAGGATCGTGGCGAGCGCTGCCCCGGTCCAGGCGAGCCGCTCGAACAACAGGGTCAGCAACAGAGCGGTGAGCAGGACGGCCGCGGCGAATACCAGGCTGAGGTCGGCGAAGCTCTTCTGCTGCTCGGCATAGAGGCCGCCATAATCGACCCGGACCGACGCGGGCAGGTGCAGCCCGTCGACCGTCGATTTCACATCGCGCATGCCTGAACCGAGATCGCGACCTTCGAGCCGCGCGGTCACCGCGATGAACGGCGCGAGGTCCTCGCGGGTCAATTGCTGCTGGCCCGGGTCGATCGAGATCTTGGCGATCGATCCCAGCCGCACGGCATGGCCGTCGGGTGCAGTCAGGACGAGCGCCGCGATCTGGTCGGTGCGGCGGCGCAATTCCTCTGGCGCGCGGACGCGGACGCCGACCAGTTGCTCGCCGGCGCGGACATTGGTCGCGGCCGATCCGCCGACCAGCGCCTCGACCTGGCTCGCCACGGCATCGGGGTCGAGCCCCTGTTGCGCGGCGGCGCCGGGGTCGACGCGCACGCTGACGGCGTCGCCCGCGACGCGCAGTCCGTCGACCACTTCGACCACGCCGTCGATCTTGCCGATCGCCCCGCCGACCTTGGCGGCGGCGTCGGCGAGTTGCTTGGGATCGTCGCCGAACAATTTGACCTCGATCGGCTCGGGCACCGCGGTGAGGTCGCCGATCAGATCTTCCATCAGCTGGATCAATTCGACCTCGAGCCCCGGCACCTTGGCCGCGACTTGCTGGCGGATATCGGCCATCACGTCTTCGATCGGCCGGCGCGATCCGCCCTTCAATCGGATGAAGTAATCGCCTTCGTCGGCCTCGGTCAGGCCGCCGCCGAGCTGCAGGCCGGTGCGCCGCGAATAGCTCGCGACTTCGGGCGTGGCGCGGATGATATCCTCGACCTGGCGGAGCAGGCGGTCGGTATCTTCGAGGCTGGCGCCCGATTGCGCCTTATAGTCGAGCACGAAGCCGCCTTCGTCCATCGCCGGCATGAAACCCGACGGAACGTGGCTCCACGCCAGGATGCCAAGCACGACGAGTGTGGCGGCGACGATCCCGGCGAACACCGCCGGCCGCTTGAACGCGCGGTCGCCCGCTGTGGAATACCAGCTGCCCAGCCGTCCCATGAACCCGCCGGCGCGCTCGGCCGCCTCGGCATCCTTGTCGCGCAGCCAGTGCGCGGCGATCAGCGGGATGACATAGCGGGCGTAGAGTAGCGACACCGCGAGCGCGGCGACCATCGTCACCGCGAGCGCCTGGAAGAAGCCGCCGGTGACCCCACTGACGAAGGCGAGCGGCAGGAACACGATGATCGTCGCCATGGTCGATCCGACCAGCGGGCGGCCCATTTCGGCGGCGGCCTCGAGCAAGGTCGGCGGCGTCGTCGCACGCTTTTCCTGCATGCGGCGCATGACATGTTCGAGCATCACCACGGCGTCGTCGACGACCAGCCCGACCGCGGCAGCCATGCCGCCCAGGGTCATCATGTTGAAGCTCATGTGGAGCGCGAACAAAGCGAGGCAGGTCGCCGCGAGCACCGCGGGCAGCATCAGCCCGGTGATCAGCATCAGCCGACCCGAGCGCAGGAACAGGAACAGCACGAGGCCGGCCAGGATCGCGCCGAGGATGATCGCGTCGCGCACCGCGTCGGCAGCGCCGGTGACGAGCTCGGACTGGTCGTAGAATGGCGTGGCCTTGACGCTCGGCGGCAGGCCGGCCTGCTTGAGGCGTGCGTCGACCGCCTTGACGATCGTCACGGTGTCGCCGGTCAGCGCCTGGCGGACATTGACCAAAACGGCGTTGCGGCCGTTCGAGGTGACCTTGGTGAAATCGGGGGCGGGGGCGGGGTGGATGCGTGCGATCTGGCCGAGCGTGACCAGCCCGGCGCCGCTGGTCTGGCCCGACTTGACCGGGATGGCGGCGATATCGGCGGCGGAGGCGACGCGGTTCTCGACCAAAACGAGGTAGAGCCGGTGGCGATCCTCCATCTTGCCGACGCCGCGCACGCTATTGGCCTTGCCGATCGCGGTGGCGACATCGGGCAAAGTCAGGCCGAGCGCCTGGAGGCGGCCGGGGTCGACATCGACCGCGAATTCGCGCGGGGAACCGCCGAGTATGTCGACGCCGGCGACGCCAGGCACGGTCGACAGTGCGGGCAGCACCTTGAGCTCGGCGATCTGGCGCAGTGCCTGCTGGTCGAGATTGTCCGAGGTCAGCGCGATGCCGAGCACCGGGAAGATCGTCGGGTCCGAGCGGCGGACGTCGAACCGCGTGCCGGCGGGGAGATCGGGCAGGATCGTCGCGATCGCGCCCTGCGTCGCGAGCGTCGCCTGGGCCATGTCGTCGCCCCAGTCGAAATTGAGCGCGACCTCGGCCGAGCCGCGGCTGGTGGTCGAGCGGATCCGCGTGACCCCGGGCACCGCTCGCAGCGCGACTTCGATCGGGCGCGTGATCTCGGCAGCCATTTGCGCGGCGTCGCGATCGCCGGCATCGACCGCGACGACGACGCGGGGATAGTCGATATGCGGGAACAGGCTGACCGGCAGCCGGGTCGCGGCGAGCAGGCCGCCCAGGGTCAGCAAGGCAACCGCGAGCCAGATCGACCGCGCGTGACGCGAGAGCGCGGCGCTCATTTGGTGCGCACCTGCATGCCGTCCTCGAGCGCGGTGCCGCCCTCGGTCACGACCTGGTCGCCGGGCTTCAAGCCCTTGGCGATGACGATGCGGTCGCCGCTGACCGCGCCGGTCTCGACGTCGCGGCGATGCGCGACACCCTTGGCGACGACGAAGACATAAGGCTGGCCGGCATCGTCGAGCAGCGCGGCATAGGGTATCGTCAGCGCCGCGCCACCGCCGGTGCTGCCCAGGTCGAGTTGGCCATTGAGCGCGGAATTGGTGCCGATTCCCGACCCGGCGGGCACGTTGACGAACAGCGACGCGAGCTTGGTGGTCGGGTCGACCACCGGGTCGACCGACAGCACTGGCGCGGAGAAGGGAATGCCGCTCGGCGGCGTGACGCGCAGTACCATGCCGGGCCTGACGCGCGAGGCCTGGGCAGGGTCGATGCCGAAGCGCGCGCGCAGATTGCCCGAGCCGGCGATCGAGGCGACCGCGGTACCGGGCGCGACCAGGTCGCCGGGCGCCGACGCCACGCTTTCGACGAAGCCGGCGGTCGGCGCACGCAAGGTCAGCGCGCCGTTGCGCGCGCCCAGGCTGGCGCGGGTTGCGCCCGCGCTTTGCGCCGCGGCGCGCGCGGTTTCGACGTCGGCGTCGCTGACCAGCCCGTCGGCGCGGAGCCGTTGCGCGCGGGCATAGGCTGCCTGGGCGGTGGCGGCATCGGTCGCGGCCTTGGCGTAGTCGAGCCGGCTGGTTGGGCTGGGCGCGAGGCGGACCACCACTTGTCCGGCACCGACTTTGGTGCCGACCGGCGCTTCGATCGCGACGACGGTCGCTTCGGCAGGTGCGGCGAGTACATGCTTGCCCATCGCGCCGGCCTCGACCGCGCCATAGACGGTCAGCGTCTCGTCGACCGCGCCCTGTCGCGCGGGGGCGAGCGCGACCAGCGCAACCGGTTTGGCCTCGCTGTCGGCGGCATCCTCGCTCGAGCCGCAAGCGGCGAGCAGGATCGCCAGGGTCAATGCCAGTCCGGCCTTCATTTCCAATCCTCCCTGGGCACGCCCGTCAGCAATTCGAGCGCGATCATCGCTTCGTCGATCGTCTGGTCCGCGGTCGCGAGTTCGACCCGTTTGTCGCGCAGCGCGCCTTCGGCGGTTTCCGCGGTGGCGCGCGACACGTCGCCGCGATCGGCGGCGGCGCGGCTGACGCGCGCGAGGCGGTCGAGTTCGGGCAGCTGCCCGCGAACCGCGTCGCGCTGGCGCCGCGCCAGGCTCACCGCGCTGGCGGCAGCGGCGATGTCGGCGCGGGTCTGGAACAGCCGCGCGTCATATTCGGCCTTGAGCTGCTCGCGCGTCGCGCGCTCGACCGCGATCCCGCCGCGATTGCGGTTCCATAACGGCAGAGTGAAATCGACCGTCGGCCCGAGAATGTTGTTGCCGCCGGTATCGCGGGTGAAATTGAGGTTGAGCGCGAGGCTGGGGAATTGGTCGAGGATCGCCTTGTGGACCGCGGCTTCCTGCGCGTCATAGCCGGCGCGCAACGCCTGCAAATCGAGGCGATTGTCGAGCGCGATCCGCGTCAGCATGGTGGGGTCGAGCGCGGGGGCAGTGTCGACGCTCGGCGCCAGCCGCAGCTGGGTTTCGGGGGGCAGGCCGAGCAACTTGACCAGTTCGAGCCGGGCGGCGTCGAGATCGTGTTCGGCCGTCCGCAATTTGTCCGCGGTGGCGACGGCATCGGTTCGCACCGCTTCGACGCTGGTCGAGGCGACATCGCCGCGTGCCGCCGCGCGCAGATTGCGCCCGAGCAGGGATTGCGCCGCCGTATCGTCGATCCGGAGCAGATCGATCGCGCCCTGGAGCCGGCGGATGCGGACTGCCTGCAGCCGCGCTTGCCCCGCGGTCTGCCATTCGGCCCAGGCGAGATCGAGCCGCACCTGCTTGGCCTGCGCCTCAGCCGCCTGACGGCGGACTTTTCCGGTGCGCAGGGCATTGAGGTCGAGCCCGAGCCCACTGGCGATCTCGCTGAACGGATCGGGCCCCGACAGGATGCCGCCCAGCCCAAGGCTGAAGGTCGGATCGGGCAACAGGCGCGCGGAGAAGACCTGCGCGTCGGCGACGCCGGCCTTGGTCCGCATCGCCTTGAGATCCGGATTGTTGAGTACCGCGATCACCGCAATGGCATTGTCGTCGAGCGGTGCGGAGAGATCGACATTGGCCGGCTTGAGATAGGGCCGGTCGATCGTCGCCGCGTCGCGACTCAGCGCGGCGATATCGCTATCGGACGGCGTCGTTGCGAGCGGGCGCGGCGTATAGGAAGCGCACCCGGCCAGCAGCAGCAGGGCGAGCGCCGGGCCGGAACGGGGGGCGAGCGATTGCAACATGACTCCTCCCTAGCAAATCTCTACTGACACGGTCCTGACGAATGCGAAAATACAATCTGTCAGCCGAGTGTCAGCGAACCAGGCGCATAGGAGGCAGTGATGACGATCAAAGGGCATCATCCTGAGGAGCGGCGCTGATGCGCGCGCTGGTGGTCGAGGACGATCCCGATATCGGGATCGACGTCGAAAACGGCCTGGCCGCGGCCGGGCTGGTGGTCGATCGCATCACCAATGGTCCCGACGCCTGGTTCGCCGGCGATACCGAGGATTATGCCATCGTCGTGCTCGATCTCGGCCTGCCCGGGCTCGACGGCCTGACCGTGCTGCGCCGCTGGCGGGCGTCGGGGCGGACGATGCCGGTGCTGATCCTGTCGGCGCGGGGCGACTGGACCGAGAAGGTCGAGGGGATCGAGGCAGGCGCGGACGATTATCTCGCCAAGCCGTTCCAGCTCGGCGAACTCGTCACGCGGGCGCGGGCATTGCTGCGCCGTGCCGGCGGCCATGCCGCGCCGATACTCGAAATCGGGCGGCTCAAGGTCGATACGCGCAATCGCCGCTTGCTGGTGCGCGATGTCGAGACGCGCGTCTCGCCGCTCGAATTCCGCCTGATCAATTTTCTCGCGCATCAGGCCGACCGCACGATCGCGGTGGGGGAGATTGCCGACCATCTCTACGGCACGTCGGAGATCGGCGACGTCAATGCGATCGAAGCCTTGATCATGCGGCTGCGGCGCAAGATCGGCAGCGACAGTATCGAGACGCGGCGCGGCTTCGGCTATCGCCTGACCGGCGGCGCGAGCTGAACGTGCGATCGATTCGCCTCCGCCTGATCGCCTTTGCCGCGCTGGCGATCGCCGTTGCCTTATGGGCGGCGTGGCACGTCATGGGCATGCTGTTTGAACATTATACCGAACGCCGCATGGCCGATGCGCTGGTCCGCGACGGCAATGCCGTGGCGGCGGCGGTGCGCGTCGATCCGCAAGGACGGCCGTCGGTCGACCCCGGCGATCTCGACGCGCGGTTCCGGCGGCGCGCGAGCGGGCTGTACTGGGAAGTCCGCGCGCCCGGCGGCATCGCTGGATCGCCATCGCTGGGTGGCAAATTGCTGTCGGCCGATGAAGATGATCGCGAAGCGACCGGCACCGCCTGGCAGGAAGTGGAGGTTCCCGGTCCTTATGAAGACGATCTGATCGTGGTCGAGCGACGCGTGTCGGTCGGCGGCACTATTGTGCTGGTGCGGGTCGGCGAGGATGACGAGCCGATCGACCGCGCCGGCGCCGCGTTCGCGCGCGAAATGGGGATGTTCCTGCTCGCCTTGGGAGTCGCGCTGGCGCTGGCCGCCTGGGTGCAGGTCGAGCTGGGGCTATGGCCGCTCCGCCGCGTGCGGCGCGAGCTGGCGGCGATGGCGCGCAACCCGGCGCAGCGCCTGTCCGCCGATCATCCGCGCGAGATCGACGATCTTGCCCAGGCGATCAACACGCTCGCCGATGCCCGCAGCGACGATCTCGGCCGTGCGCGCCGCCGCGCCGCCGACCTCGCCCATGCGCTCAAGACACCGCTCGCCGCGCTCGCCGCGCAAAGCCGGGTGGCTCGCGCGGCCGGTGCTACCGGTGCCGCCGACGCGATCGACCAGACGTTGAGCGCCGCCGCCGCGGTGCTGGAGTCCGAACTTGCCCGCGCCCGCGCCGCCGCGAGCAGGGTAGGCGAGGGGGTGACCGCGACGCGGCCGATGGCGCTGATCGAGGGCCTGTTCGCCGTGCTCGAACGCACCGATCGCGGGATGAGCCTGGTGTTCGATGCGGACATTCCCGCCGATTGGGAAATCGGTATCGACGCCGGCAGTTTCGCGGAGATTTTCGGCAATCTGCTCGATAATGCCGCGCGCCACGCCCGTCGTGTGGTTCGCGTCGATGCCGCGCACGACGCGGGGCGATTGAGCTTTACGGTCGACGATGACGGCCCGGGCATTCCCGCCGACCAGCGCGACGGCGTGTTGCGGCGCGGCGTCCGGCTCGATGAGACCGGCACCGGCCATGGCCTTGGCCTGTCGATCGTCGCCGATCTGGTCGAGGCGACCGGGGGAACGATCGTGCTCGGCGAAGCGCCCGATCGCGGGCTCCGCGTCACGCTGAGCTGGCCCGATACCCTTCTCACCCGCGCCGAACCGAGCTGATCGGCACGCGCCTTCTTTCCCTCAAGGAGCTCCCCCTATGCAGATTGCGCATATTCCGAAGGTCAACGCGCGCTATTGGTCGGCGATCACCTTCGCCAGCCTGTTCGGCACCAATATGGGCGATCTCTATTCGCACGAACTCAAGCTCGGCATCGTGCTCGGCACCTCGATCCTCGCGGCGTTGGCGGCGGCCGTGTTCCTGGTCGAGCGGCGCGATCGTGACCCGCGCGAACTCTATTACTGGCTGGTGATCATCATCATCCGCACCGGCGCGACCAACATCGCCGATTATTTCAAGAAGATCATCTATTGGCCGCTCTTCGCCGCGATCCTGACTGCGTTGCTCGCCGGGTTCGCCTGGCTGTCATCGCGCAGCGACGCCAGGCGCGAAGCTGAATCCGAGGCGCAGGGCATGCCCGCGACCGGCACGGCTTACTGGCTGGCGATGCTGAGCGCGGGCGTGTTCGGCACGTTCATCGGCGACGTCTGCTCGAAGCTGATCGGCAAGGGGTTCGCCTCGCTCAGCCTCGGCGCGTTGCTGATCGTCGCCTTGTTCGCGTGGCGGCGCGACAGCGGCAACCGCTTCTGGTTCTACTGGATCGCGCTCGCGGTCGCGCGCACCGCGGGCACCGCGATGGGCGACTGGCTGGCCGAGACCGAGGCTTTGGGCATCGGCCTGCCGCTGTCGACGCTGATCACCGGATCGATCTTCGTGCTGATCCTGCTGCTGTGGCCGCGCAAGGGCGGGGCGGCGGTGCCGATCCGCGTGTAACTTTTCTCCGTCGCTACCGGCCGGCTCCAGGTGAGCCGGCCTCTTCCCACAAAGGGGTCACGAGCATGTTCGGTCGCTTCCTTCTCAAATCGCTCTTCGTCGCTCTCGCCGTCCTGCCGCTCGCCGCACCCGCGGCGGCGCAGGAGGAGCTCAACGACGGCCCCAAGTCGCTGGTGATCAGCTATCGCGCCAGCCTTGAGCATCGCGTCGCGTTCCGCCGTTATCTCGCGACCAACCTAGCGCCGCGGCTGCGCGCGATGAAGGCACGCGGAGAGGTCGCCGATTTCCGCATCTTCTACAGCTGGTATCGCCAGCCCGCGGTGTGGGACGGGCTGGTCATCCTGCGCTTCCCGACCTTTGCCGCGGTAAGCAAATGGAACGTGCTCGAACGCAGCGAGCCGGGCGGGCTCGACCCTGCCGGCATCGCGCTGGCCGATCCCGTGGCGAGCTATTCGAGCGACCTCGGCTGGTCGCGCAATCCCGACGCGCTCAAGGACGGCGAGGTCTATTACGTCATCCCGTACGAATATCGGAACGAGGGCGAATATCGCGATTACGTGAAGGGCTATGTCCAGCCGCAATTCGACGGCTGGATCCAGACCGGCGCGCTGACCGGCTATGAGATCTACATGAACTGCTACGGCACCGGGTCGCCCTGGGATTCGCTGTTCATCCAGCATTATCGCGACATGGCGGCGTTCGGGCAGCGCCAGAAGATCACCGCGAGCGTGCGCGAGAAACTGCGCAACGACCCGGTGTGGAAGGCGTGGAGCGACAAAAAGGCCGGGATCCGCAGCGAGAGCGAGAACAGCATCGCGGAGTTGGTTGCGCATTGAGGAGTGAAGGGGGCGGGTCCGCAATGCGCCCTAATAGTGGTCGTTGGGTCGCAACCACTGCGATCCTGGAAGCCGCCACTCGTTCAGATCGTGCCGGACGACCGCTACGCGTCGGCCGGCTGCCGTTAGCCTTCGACGAGCCAAACCTCGGTACCACTGCGAACATCGCCAGAACCCTATGGCTATCGACACTGCGGCCCTCGTTCGGCGGTGGAGTGGTACTATTCGATTTCTCGGCGCGAGAGCCTCAGATGCTTGTCAAAGCCGTAACGCGCTCAGCGGCTGATAGCGCCCGCAATTCAGCCAAAAACGGCTCTCCAGCGCTATTCACCGGCGACGGGAGGGCTGCCAGACTGGGACAGAGCCAAGAAAGACATGGCGGCGGCGAAGGACATCCGGGCCGTTTCGCGCCATTCGACCGATTTGCGTTTTCGGGAGTCGACAATCCACAAACAATGCCGTGTTATCGGTTGGGGCAAACCATTCGCATCTCGGCGGAGGTTTCGACTCACGGACATTCCTAACAGGCAGTCGACATCAATGCATCGTGTCAATTATGGGGGAGTCGGCAGGAGAATTCCGGTCCCGCCAACGCTTCAATTTCCGCAGATAGGTAGCTCGACCGGGTTGTTAGTGCTCGAAACGAGGCTACACGATGCTGTGCAGCGTTGCTGCGAAAGCACGTGGGACAGCCTAAAGCGTGTCCACCTGTTGCAAACGGAAGATACCGACCGACTTACCGAACAATATCCCGGCCTTGCTGACGAACTGAGTATATACCTGAATCCTGCAGCGAGACAGTTCGACGCCAGGCGCTCATTATCACGCTGCGGTTCGGAATACCGGGCCGTTCGTAGCTTGGCTAAGTCGCCAGATCTATTCCGCGGCCAGCTTGATCGTGATCTGGTCCTCTTGATCCAGCGCATCAATCAAATGCTCCGAGCGGGACAGGGCGAATTTCGAACGGGGCCGGTTTCGATCAAGCCCGATCTATCGGGGAACGTCGTCGAATTTCCGGACCACGACCAATGTCGATCGCTAATGCACTCCCTTCAGTTTTTTCTGCGGGAGAATAGAGATAGGTATCCAGGCCTTTCCGCCGTTATCGCTCTAGTAGGCGTCGTCCATGCGCATCCCTTCCTGGACGGGAACGGTCGCACCGCCCGGACTCTGTTCAACGCCTTAACAGCGACCGGATACCGGTCACGGCATTTTTTGCCGATCTCCCTGCTCGCCTATCTGAGCAACGGCGGCTTTATTCTAAAGCTTCGCAGGGCGATGTACCGCGGCGAATGGGAAAACCTAGCCCAATTCTTTGTCGATGCCTTTCGGCTGTCCAATGCCGGACAATGCCTAGACACGCGCCATTCAGAGCGGACGATTTAGGACTCTTGGGCCCGCATTATGCGACCTATTCAACGGGCGAACAGATCCGACGGATGCCATATATCCAATTTGGACATGAAGGCTCTTGCACACAGTAATGAGTTGAAACAGAACGGGGATTAGTAAAAAGGGGAATGGCATGCGGATGCTCTCGTCGTACGAGTTGGATTTGATCGCTGGTGGAGTGATGTCCGGATCGACCGATGGCTCGGGCGGTGGCGGGACTGGCGATCCGGGGACCGGTGGGACCAGAGGCTCCATCACGAATGTGGCGGTTCCTGAGATCCAAGGGATAATAGCGCCGACTGCGCTGGGCCTCGCGTCTTTCTTCGACGCTTTGAGTACCACTGTAGCCGATACGCCGCAGCATGATACTCAAAACAGCGACCCGGAAGGCAATGCCAACTATTCGCCGCTAGATGGCACCTTTTTGGAAATGTTTGGGTGGATGCCTGCCGTGCAGGCTATGCCTGAGGCTCACTATTGGGACTTCCTCACCGCAGGCATTGATCAGGAGTTCCTACTCGAATCTTCGGACATTGCGTCATTCTCTGGCACCTTCACGAGCGGCAGCTACAATATTGTGGGTTCTGCCACGGTGAACTCATTCGATAGCACCCATGCCGCCTTTACCGTTGATGGCATAACGAGCTTCGGAACGTGGCATCCGGGAGCCACGACCTCCTCTAACAGCGGATCGGGAACAGGCACGCTAGAGGACCCGATCATCATCCATGGCAACTCCGGCGATTCTTCAGGCTATTGGACGTTCACGACGACTCCGACGTTTGCTCTGCCCCCGGCCTACACGGGCCCTGGCTCTTCATCATCGACTCCGGCAGCGCCGGCAGGGCCGAGCTATCCGGCGGGATGGGACACAGCCTACGACCACAATGTGGACACCCACGCAGCACATCTGGCTCAATTGATAAACGGGAAGCCAGATTCAGAGTTTCGTGAGTATAGCGCCTTCATTTACAAGGATGCTAACGGCGTTCTTCATGAAAGTTCGGTGCTGATGGGAAAGCAGACGACCACGGGTAACCCCAATGGCCCGTCCTACACGTTCGGAGATTACGGCGTTCCAGCAGATGCTACGATTGTCGCATTCATTCACAACCATCCTGAATATTATCCAGAAACGACAAACGGCCTCCTTACGTATTCGCTAAATGGTAACGCGCAGTATATCGACAATGGCGACATTAGCGGTATGATTACCTTGGCTAAACTGACGGATTCCGCTGGCAATCCCTATGCCGATGTCCAGAACGGAATAAATTACTTTAGAGACTATATTGTGCACGGCACAACGGTGAACGAATATGACTACGTAAACAACCCGACCGTGCCGCCGCCGCCGCCCGGCACTCCGGCAAGCTGGACGGTCTACCCCCTTCCTGGCGCGGTCAAAGGTACTTATAACCCCTAATGTGAGGGCATTGCTGTGCTGATTTCTCTCCTCGGACTCACTGGGGTTTTGCTGGCCGCTCCCCAAGTCAGAGACATAAGGTCAATCGAAGTACCCGAGCGGGTCATGGCACCCCCGTCGGTTCGGGCTGTATCGCTTCGGAACACGACAACCTGCATCGACAGCAGCGTGGTGGAAGCGGAAGCGTCCACGGCGAACGGTCCTCCGTCGCTCGTTCATTTGTCAGGCTTTGGTAGAGATTCCGATGACAAGGACAAAGCCATCATAAATGGCGCCTTGAGCAAAATGAGAAGTCTCGATCAGATCACTATCGCTTGTCAGCCTAACAAGTCGGCATACGTGGTCTTTTCAGGGCTAGTCGAAAAAGGCGCAACCTCGGAAAAAGGTCTCGTTACGATCGCTTGGAACGAACGGGGCGCCGCTCCCCTTCCCTGACATGAAACTGAAGCCGCTAACGCTGCCAACCTAAAGGTGGCGGGCTCCCAACGATAGCGCGTCGGTCACGATAGA
Organism: Sphingomonas sp. P4_G2; assembly: GCF_056401155.1. Taxonomy (NCBI): domain Bacteria; kingdom Pseudomonadati; phylum Pseudomonadota; class Alphaproteobacteria; order Sphingomonadales; family Sphingomonadaceae; genus Sphingomonas; species Sphingomonas sp. P4_G2. The sequence continues at coordinate 434,731 of NZ_JBFUJY010000005.1, forward strand.
AACCATAACGCTATTCAGCGGGGCCCAGTCACCTGCTTGCGACAGCGTGGAAATGGCGGCAGCAACCCTTTCCGCATGTCGGTAAAATGACGGGGCTAAAGGGAGATATGGAAAGACCTCAAGATCGAGATCTTCGGGTAATTGTGTAGCGAAGAGAAGGCGCGCAAACCGTCCGTTCCCATCCGAAAAAGGATGAGCCATGATAGTTCTCGCGAAGGCATACACAGCCTTGTTTTGGACGGGATTTTCTCGCTGCCGCACTTCGAGGACATCTGACAACCATTGTCTTGCACTCGCGGGAGGCTCGAACTCGATGTCACCGTGCATCGAACGGCCAGTGCCCGCCCTTTTGCGATACTGAATCGGGTAGCCGGCTAATACAGAAGCGGTTCGAAGCGCTCGTTCCCGATCCATTGGGGCGCGGTTTTCTTGTTCTAGAAATGACGCAATGATCGGCTCAATAGCAGGTCGCGTAAACACGGCCTGGCACTTTGTTCTCCAGTACGAGTTGTCCGCCTCGGGCAAATCGGTCGCGGGTTGTATGGCGACGTAAGCTGCTTTGATCTCCAAACCGAATGCCGCAGGGAGCCTAGAATAAGCTCGGGACTGTAGCTTGTACGGCGCGCGCAAGCTTTCTAATCCCTTTGCCCATTCCGGAGAGTGTGGGGCTGGCGGGGGGCACACCCAACGGGTAAGCGAACGGTCTGACTGGGGAGCCTGAGTCATTATTCGAGTTCCGCCACTGGGGCTGGTTGGGCGCGCCTAACTAATGGGGTCAAACGCCCTTCTGCGACGAAAATTACCCGATCTGTGCGCTCGATGGTTTGCGTCCGATGTGCGATGACAATTCTTGTACAATCCAGAGCGCTGACGGCCTCACCAACTACGCGCTCTCCCTCAGAGTCTAGATGCGCGGTCGCCTCATCTAGGAATAGCGCACTTGGCTGTCGGTAAAGGGCGCGTGCCAACATGACCCGTTGTTTTTGTCCCCCGGACAGCACCGAGCCCATGTCCCCAACTGGCGTGTGGTAGCGCAACGGCATACGCTCAATATCGTCGTGTATACTTGCAGCTCTAGCCGCTGTTTCGGTGCGGGCGCTATCCGGCTCAGCGTCGAAGAAACAAATATTGTCTGCAAGTGAGCCGGCGAAAAGCGCGTCGTCCTGAGCCACGGATCCGATTTGCTGCCTCCAACGCGAAAGGCCGTACGATGAGAGGGGCTGCCCATCAATGAGTACCTCTCCATAGGTCGGGGTAAGCAACCCCATCATGATCTTCATCAATGTTGTTTTACCGCCGCCTGAGGGACCGACGAGAGCGACGATCTCCCCGGGTCCCACAGTGAGATCGATGCCACAGAGAACCTCTGGCTCGTTGGGCGCATAACGGAACCTGACGTTGCGCAACTCTATGCGGACGGCTGGGAGGCGATCGGCGAACGCCACAACATTGCCAAGGCTACCAACAGGTTCTGCCGGGCTGAGCGCGATATCGGCAATTCGCGTCAAATGCATATCTAGCAATCGATAGCTTACACCTTGCTGTATCAGTCGGGTGGTCGCATCGAGGAACTGCTGCCGATAGGCCTGGAGCGCGAAAATCATCCCTATCGAAAGGGCGCCGCCCATAGCATATCGTATCGCTATGTAGACAAACAGCACGCGCTCGATTGCCATGACGAATTGCTCGCCAGCGTTAAAGCCAGCGTTGAGGCGACCGGTTTTTATCTCAGCATTGACCGCATCAGCTTTCTTCTGCTGCCAATACCGCTGCCGATTTGCCTCTTCGCCGAACGCCTTGATTGTCGCGATGCCGCGGACAGACTCGATGAAGGTGCTGTTTTCGCGAGCATTAGTGGAAATGACGCTTACGTTGGCCTGCTTGAGTGCCGCGAAGAAACCGAAACGTAAGCCGCCGACGAGGGCCAATGCCGCGAGCGCCAGCAGCGCAAGAGCCGGCGAGTAGATAAACATCAGGGCGAGCGTCACGACCGCCATGACGCCGTCTATCACGACCGCAATCAGGCCTTGGCTCAGTAGATCCGTCACGCTTTTGGTGGAACCGAACCGCGAAATAACGTCGCCGACATGACGTCTTTCGAACCATGGCAGCGGCAATCTAACCAGATGACGAAAGAGGTTTACTGCTACTTGATAGGAAAGCGCGGTTCCAAGCCTCACTAAAACGAGCGCACGTACCCAGGAGGTTAGCATCGACACAATAGCGACGCCGCCGAAGCCGAGGGCCAGGATCAACAGTAAGTCTGTATCGGCGCTCGGCAGCACGCTGTCGATTGAGATTTGCAGGAAGAAAGGCGTGATTAATGCAGTGATCTGCAGCACGCTTGACAGAAGAACGATCTGGCGAAACGCAGGCCAGAAACCTTCAATTCGGCTCCAAAGATGACCAATGCGCAACCGAGAGCGCTCGACGCGTGGCTGAAAGCGCTCCGACTTTACCAACTCGAGTACTATTCCGGTGAAGCGTTTGGCGAACTCAGCCTCGCTGTGCGCTTTGCTGCCTGACGCCGGGTCCTGAACATAGTAGCGCGCGCCATGGACCCCGCGGGAAATACGCGTGAGAACCACAAAATGATTGAGGTCCCAGTGAAGGATGGTCGGCAACGTGACGTGAGGGAGATCACTTAACTCTGCGCGTAGTGGACGTCCGGAAAAGCCAATTTCCTCCGCCACACTCATCAATTGCCTGAGAGTCGCGCCCTTAAGCGATATCTGAAAGCGGCGGCGCAACGTGACGAGGTCGGTGTCAAGGCCATGATAGGCAGCGACCATCGCGAGACAGGCGAGACCACACTCGCTCGCTTCGGCTTGCCGGACGAGCGGAGTCCTTCGGCTGCCGGCAGAGTTCAATTGGTCGAGAATGGTCAGCTCCGCTTCGATACAGCACGGACGGGATCAAGCACCCAATCCAGGAAAGATTGGCGCTCTAGAACCAGATTACCAACCAGTGTCATGCCGGCCTGCAGCGTTACCGCTTCGCCGTAGGCATTGATTTGTTGGCGATCGAGCGTTGCCGTCACGCGATATACCGGCTCATCGATCTTAAATGGCGCGTCCGTTTCCTGACCAGCAACTGCCAGCCGGGAAATGGTATCCACATGAGCCACATAGCTACCGAAGCGCTCATAGGGGAATGCATCGTACAAAAGCCGTATTTCCTGCCCCTTCCTGACAAATCCAATCGCTCGGCTGGGGACATACAGGTTTGCGCGCAATGGAGTTCCATCGGGCACGATCACCATCATCGGAACCGATCCTTCAACGGTCCGCCCAAGCCCCGTTTGAACCGCGGTCACCCGCCCGGATACCGGCGCTTCGATGACATAACTTTCCTCACCCTCGGCTCGGAAGCGCTGCTGTCGAAGGGTTTCAAGCGCGGTTTGCGCGCTCGTTCGGTCGCTCTTTCCCGTAAGGATCGCTTGGTTTCTCTCCTTCTCCGTTCGAGCGACGTCCGCACCAACCGAGGCCATTTGCTGCTGAAGCCGGCTGAGGTCTTCTTGAGCCGACAACAAAGCTTGACGACGTCGTTCATAATCGATTTTGCTGATGTATCCTTTTTCGACCACCGGCTTCACTTGCTCGAAACTCGCCGACATCGAGCGTACGATCTGCTCCTGAAAATTGGCCTGGTCCTTTAGCGTCGCTAATTGCTGGCGCAGGCCGTCGATGACGCCTGACAACCGCGAAGTTTCTTCCACGGACCGTTCGCCCACTAGCCCGAGTTGCGATTGAGCGAGAGCTGCTTGGCTATCAATGGATCGGAGCTCTCTCCTCGACCCCATGGCACCACTCGCATTCGGCATCTCTATCCGCACCACGGCCAGCTTTTGTCCGAGCCTGACTTGGTCGCCGTCCCTGACCATCAACGCGGACACCACGCCCGGACGCAGGGCGTAAATCTTCGAGTAGCCATTCGCCGGAACGAGCACGCCGCGAGCGGTCTCAACACGCGCGTAGCGACCGATCACTGCCCACAGCACCGCTACGATTACCACGGCAACGATCACCGCGGTTATGATACGCGTAGGCAAGGACTGCTGGAGGATTACTTCCCCATGCAAACGGCGCGACTGCGCCTCAACGACCTCCTGTCGAAAGAGGCCATCATTCTCAGAAAACTCCAACATTACACACTCTTCCCACTCAGGATCAGGACATCCGGACTGCGCGGTAGAAGTCAAGCTGCATTGGGCAGGGGGCAACAGCGTTCGATGCTTGATTGCCGAAAATCGCCACCATTTTGGATTGATTTCGGAAGACATGCTTGGACCAGGAGCACCGTCTGGCGAAGCTAAGTTGCTGCGCAGCGCGCTCACAGCCGAGAACTCCAAGAGGATTCAGGGCGGCCACGACAAGTCCGCCGCAAACAGCCGTCGCCCGCTTCCGGCACAGATCTGGCGGCTCGACTTAGATTCGAAAGCTCCATTGGAGAATGGCAGCTTTCACCGATCCCACACCAAGAGCCGCCAGTCTGCTCCCGGCCCACTTCCTGCCATTCCTTTTTGGCGGCGATCGAACGACCGCGACTGGGTCGGTAACCAACCGGCCGCTTCATACGCGTGCTTCCCAGGTCGCTTCTGGGCTTCGAGCCGCTAACGCGGTCGTTGCCGCTGACGAACCGTCTTGCGCTTGCAGATCGTATTATTGGGCGTATGAGTGCAATGTAGAATTGAGCGCGAGGTGATCGATATGCGGCGGTGGCTCCCGGCATTGGCTTTGGCGGCTGTCGCCGGCGTCGCTTCGGCGGAAACGAAGGTGCCGGCGATCTCGGCCAAGTCGGTGCGCGACGATACCTTTCCCACGGTCGAGGCGCGCTATCCCGGCGGGGTCGTCGCGCGTGGCCATGTCGAGTTCGCCAATTATGTCGGCTATCGGCCGCTCCAGCTCGACCTCTATTTCCATGCCGATCGCGCCAAGGCGAAATCTCGACCCTTGGTGATCTGGATACATGGCGGGGGATGGAGCCGGGGCGATGCGCGGCAGTCGGGGGCGTTTGCCGACTGGCCGGGCGTGCTCGCGATGCTGGCGGCGCGGGGTTATGTCGTCGCCTCGGTCGATTACCGATTGAGTGGGGAGGCGAAGTTTCCGGCGCCGGTCCAGGACGTGAAAGCGGCGATCCGTTTCCTGCGCAGCCGGGCGGGCGATTACGGGATCGATTCCTCGCGGGTCTATCTGTGGGGAGGGTCTGCGGGTGGGCATCTCGCAGGGCTGGCGACGGTCACGTGTGGGGTGGCCGCGTTCGATCCGCCGCCATCGACCGGGCGCTTGTCGGGCTCCGCGGCGAAGCTCGCCAAACCGTTGCCGCAGTCGGATTGCGTGCAGGGGGCGGCGCTCTGGTACGGCGTGTTCGATTTCGCGCTAGGCGGGGAGCGGCCCGGAACGGCACTCAATGCGAAGACGCTGACTGCTTTGCTGGGATGCGATCCGGCGGTTTGCCGCGACACGGTCGCCGCGGCGAGTCCGGTCAGCTATGTCAAGCGCGACACGCCGCCGTTGCTGCTGATCCACGGTACCGCCGACGAGGAAGTCGCGTTTCGCCAGAGCGAGGCGATGGCGGCGAAGATGAAGGCGGTCGGCGCTCCGGTCGAGTTCGTGCCGGTGGCAGGCGCCAATCACGGCTTTATTGATACAACAGCCGATGCCACGAAGCGCGACAGCCTGATGGCGCTCGACCGGACCTTCGCGTTTTTCGACAAGCTATCGAAGCACTGATCGACGAAATTTTCACACCTCCCCGGCGAAGGCCGGGGCCCAGTTTCGCTGACCTCGAGATGGCATCCCGCCGTCGAGGGAACGGTGCGACTGGGCCCCGGCCTTCGCCGGGGAGGGGCTATGGGTGATGTCAGGCCTGCCGGTCGTGCTTCGCGGCGAGGATCAGGCGGATAATTCCGCCAGCACGGAGCACCGATAACTCCAGCGCGGTTTCGACCTGCGCCACCGCAGCGAACCGCTCGACCCCGCCGTCGCGGCGATGGATCGCGACCGGCACGATCGCGCGCGGGGTGAGCGTCTCGGCGGGCGCATCGATCTCGATCCGGTCCTCGGGCGCCAATGCCAGCGTCGATGGGTGACGATCGGCCGGCAGGCGCAGCGGCAGGATGCCCATATTGACCAGGTTCGAGCGATGGATCCGCTCGAAGCTCGCCGCCAGCACCGCGCGCGCGCCAAGCAGGCTCGCGCCTTTCGCCGCCCAGTCGCGCGACGACCCCATCCCATAGCGATCGCCGGCGACGATCACCACCGCCTGGCCGGTTTCCGCGTAACGCGCCGCCGCGCGCCATAAAGGCAGCGGCGTGCCGCCCGTCGTCATCACGGTGCTGCCCGGCGGGATCGCCTCGCCGAGCAGGTTGCGGACCGTGCGGTTGGTGAACAGCCCGCGCAACATCACTTCCCAATTGCCGCGCCGCGACGAGAAGACGTTGAGATCGGTCGGGTCGGCACCATGCTCGATCAGCCAGCGCGCGGCGTCGCTGTCCGCCGGGATCGCGCCGGCGGGGGAGATGTGATCGGTCGTCACGTCGTCGCCGAGCACAATCAACGGTGCGGCGGCATAATGACCCAGCCGGTCGTCGCGCTCCATCCGGGCGAAGGGCGGCGGGCGCAGATAGGTCGAGCCGGGATGCCAGGGATAGAGCGGGGTGTCGGGGGCGGGCAGCGCCGCCCAGGCCGCGCTTTCCTCCGCCTCATTGAACGCGGCGGCATAATCTTCCGGCCGGATTGCCATCGCCGCGGCGGCATCGATCTCGGCGCCGCTCGGCCACAGCCGGTCGAGCGTGACCGGCGCGCCGTCGGCATCGTGGCCGATCGTGTCGCGGGCGATGTCGATCGCGGCGTTGCCGGCCAAAGCGTAAGCGACGGTCAGCGCGGGCGAGGCGAGGAAGGCATCCTCGATCTGCGGATGGACTCGCCCGGGAAAATTGCGGTTGCCCGACAGGATGCCGACCGGACGCGCGCTACCAGCCTCGATCGCCTGCAGCATCGGCGTGGCCAGCTTTCCCGAATTGCCGATGCAGACGGTGCAGCCATAACCGACGATCGCGAAGCCGACTGCCTCAAGATCCTCGAGCAAGCCCGCGCGGGCGAGCAACCGTTCTGCGCTCGGCGATCCCGGCGCGAGGCTGGTCTTGACCCAGTCCGGCGGCGCCAGCCCCAGCGCCCGCGCCTTGCGCGCGACCAGGCCCGCGGCAAGCAATTGGCGCGGGTCGGACGTGTTGGTGCAACTGGTGATCGCCGCGATCGCGACCGGCCGTTCGGGCATCGCCGTTGCCGGACCGGCGCCGAGCAAGGCCGTCACGTCGGCGGTCGCGACCAGATCCTGCGGGCGGCGCGGGCCGGCGAGCGAGATGCCGATCGCCGACAAATCGATCTCGACCGTCTCGGCATAAGTCGGCGAAGCGTCCGGATCGAACCACAATCCGGTCGCGCGCGCATAATCGCCGACCAGCGCGATCTGCGCCTCGCTCCGTCCGGTCTGGCGGAGGTAATCGAGGGTCGCGCCATCGATCGGGAAATAGCCGGTCGACGATCCATATTCGGGCGCCATGTTGGCGACGACCGAACGGTCCCCTGCCGACAAGGTCGCGACGCCGGGGCCGAGGAACTCGACGAACCGCCCGGCCAATTCGATCCGGCGCAGGCGATGCGTGACGACCAAGGCCAGATCGGTCGCGGTCACGCCCTCCCGAAGCCGTCCGGTCAGCTTTACCCCGACCACTTCGGGGACGCGCATCATCACCGGCATGCCGAACATCACGCTTTCGGCTTCCAGCCCGCCGACGCCCCAGCCGAGTACCCCGATGCCGTTGACCATCGGCGTATGGCTGTCGGTGCCGACCAGCGTGTCGGGCATTGCCCAGTGAACGCCGTCGCGCTCCTCGCTGGTGACGATGGTCGCCAATTGTTCGAGGTTGATCGTGTGCATGATCCCGGTGCCGGGGGGATGCACGGTGAAATTGTCGAGCGTCGCCGATGCCCATTTCATGAAGCTGTAGCGCTCGGCATTGCGCTCGAGTTCGCGCGCCATGTTGCGCGCAGCGGCGTCGCCGCTTGCGTAGAAATCGACCGCCAGGCTGTGGTCGGTCGAGACGTTGACCGGAAGCACCGGGTTGAGCGCATTGGGATCGCCGCCGGCATCGGCCAGCGCCTGGCGCGCGGCGGCGATATCGACCAAAGCAGGGCCGCAGGTCGTGTCGTGCATCATCACCCGGCCGGGCCAGAAGGCGATTTCGGCGTCGCTCGTCCCTTGCGCGATCCATCGTTCGACCAGTTCGATCGTCGCCGGATCGTCACCGCTCCGCCGCAACAGATTCTCGATCAGGATACGATGGACGACCGGCAGCCGGGCCAGGCCGAGCGCGGCGAGATCGACGATCGTATAGCTGGCGCCGTTGCTGGCCAGCGCGCGGGTCGGGACGGTCATGCGGAGTCCTTGCGCGATGTCAGCGGCGCGGCGAGCACCATCACGAACGCGACCAGGGTAAGCCCGGCCAGGAACACCAGTCCGGTCGCCGGCTTGCCGCTCGCCTTGGCCACCACGCCGACGACATAGGGCCCGACGAACCCGCCGAGATTGCCGATCGAGTTGATCGCGGCAATCGAGACCGCCGCGGTGGCGCGCGACAGGAACATGCCGGGCAGGGTCCAGAACGGCGCCTTGAACGCATAGAAACCGGTCAGCGCCGCCGCGAGCAGGATCGTCGCCGGGATCGGGCCGGCAACCCAGGCGACGCCGCCCAGGGTCGCACCCGCCAGCAGCAGCGGCCAGGCGGTATGATAGCGCCGCTCGCCGGTGCGGTCCGATCGCCGCGACCACAAAACCATGCCGATCGTCGCGACGATATAGGGCAAAGTGGCGATCAGCCCGGTCTCGACATTGCTGAGCGACTTGCCCGAATGCTTGACGATCTGGGGCAGCCAATAGCCGACGCCCAGGCTGCCCGCCTGATAGACGAAATAGATCGCCGCCAGATACAAGACGCGCGGCTCGGTGATCGCGCGCCAGGTATTGAGATGCCGCACCCCGGTCGCCGCATGCTCGCGCGCGATCTCCGCTTCCAGCCAGTCGCGCTCGTCCGCCGTCAGCCAGCGCGCATTGGCCGGGCGATCGACCAGCAACCGATAGGTGAACAGCCCGCCGATCACCGCGGGCAGCCCCTCGATCAGGAACATCCAGCGCCATCCGGTCAGGCCCAGGCCCTGGACGTGATCGATGATCCAGGTGCTGACCGGCGTGCCTATGATGTACGATACCGGGATCGCCGCGGTGAACATCGCCACTACCGTCGCCTGCTCGCGAGCGCGGAACCAGGCGGTCAGATAGATGATGATCGCGGGAAAATAGCCCGCCTCGGCGACCCCGAGCAGGAAGCGCAGGCCATAGAGCTGCGAGGTCGATTGCACGAAGGCAGTGGCCATCGACACCACGCCCATGCCGATCAGGATGCGCGCGATCCAGATGCGCGGGCCGTAGCGGGCCATCAGCATGTTGCTCGGCACTTCGAACAGGAAATAGCCGATGAAGAAGATGCCCGCGGCGAATCCGAACGCCTCGTCCGAAATCCGCAGCTCGGCATTCATCTGGAGCGCGGCGTAACCGATATTGGCGCGGTCGATATAGGAGACGATGTAGAGCACGAAACACAATGGCACGATCCGCCAGAACACCCGGCGCATGATCCTGCGGTCGTCGGCCTCGGTCACGGGCGGGGGTGCGATGCTCTCCATAAATATGTTCTTTGACATTCAGAAATACAAAGAGCAAGGATTACCTATCTCGAGACGGAGGTTCGCCGATGCAATCCAAGTCCGCACCGCCCGCCTGGCGCGCGTCGCGACGGACGGTGATTGCCGGGCTGGCCGTCGGGGTTGCGATGGGAAGCGAGGCCGCATGGGCGGCGGGGAGAGGATCGATGCCGGGTTTCGCTTATGTCGGGTGCCGCACCAGCCGCGAGCGCAATGCCCGGGGCGACGGCATCTCGGTCTATCGGATCGGCAGGGACGGCGCCTGGGCGCGCGTCCAGTTGGTCGGCGACCTGGTCAATCCCTCCTATCTCGCCTTCGATCGCACGCGCCGCTTCCTCTACACCGTGCATGGCGACGGCAGCGAGGCGAGCGCGTTCCGGATCGACCCGGCATCGGGTCAATTGACCTTCCTCAACCGGGTCGCCACCGGCGGCCGCAACCCGGTGCATTTGGCGCCCGATCCGACCAATCGTTTCATGGTGGTCGCCAACCATGTCGTCGCCGACGGCGTGAAGTCGGGCATCGCCAGCCTGCCGATCCACCAAGACGGACGACTAGGCGCGCCGGTCGATATCGTGGCGTTCGACGGCAAGATCGGGCCGCATCGCGTCGAGCAACCCTTTCCCAAGCCGCACCAGGTCGAGTTCGACCCGAGCGGCCGGTTCATCGTCGTGCCGGACAAAGGCTGCGACCGCGTGTTGGTTTTCACCATCGATGCCGCGGGCAAGCTGCATGAAGCGGCGGCGACGCCGGCGCGCGAGACGTCGGGGCCGCGCCACGTCGCCTTTCATCCCACCGTGCCCTACGCTTATGTCGTCAACGAGCTCGATTCGACCGTCGTCGCCTATCGCCTCGATCGCCAGTCGGGCGCGCTCGCGCCGTTCCAGATCGTCTCCGCACTGTCGGAGGATTTCACCGGCAACAGCCGTAGCGCGGAGATCGCGGTGTCGCGCGACGGGCGCTATCTCTACGCCTCCAACCGTGGCGCCGATACCGTCGCCGTCTTCACGATCGACCGCGCGAACGGTCGGCTCGAATGGAGGGGCTCGGTCCCTGCTGGGGGAAAGACGCCGCGCTTCTTCGCGCTGATCGACAATGGCCGCGCGATGGCCGTCGCCAACGAAGAAGGGCACAATATCGTGCGCTTCGCGATCGGCGTCGACGGCATGCCGCGTGATCCGGTGGTCGTTGCCGAGACGGGCAGCCCGACCTCTATCGTTTTCTCGGGGTGAGCGCCCATCAACCGCCAACCCCCGCGAAAGCCGCAAGGTAATCGCATATGAATTCGGTCTGCGGCGAATAGTCCAGAACCGTCGCAATCGGCATCAGCCGTCATGCCGGCCTTGTGCCGGCATCCACAGTGCCGCGCTCCCAGCGGTCGTTGGTCAGATACCACGGTGGATGCCGGGACGAGCCCGGCATGACGAACGGGGAAGCGGAATCACCTCAATTTCGGTTCCCGCGTTCGCGGGCATGGCGAGTGGGGCGGAGAGGTCAGAGCTTTTCCGGCAACGCGCAGACGAAACTCGACGCCAGCTTGGTGTCCCCAGCGCGATAGACCTGCTGCTTCGGCCAGGCGCAGATCGGGCGCTGGAATTCGATCGCGCGTTTGGCGGGCGGGGTGTCCTCGCCACCCGAGGCATAGCGCGTCGCGATCAGGCTTTGCGGCGCGCGTGCCTTCTCCACCCAGGCATAGAGCGCGAGCGTCATGTCGTGCTCGGCGTCACGCACCGGCGGCGTCGAATCGCGGGTGGCGGTGGAGAAATTGGTCGCGCCCGGCCCGCCCGCGCAATGATCCATGCCGGGCACCATGAACAATCGCGCGAAGGCCTGGGTCGCTGCGAGGCCGCCGGCGCGACCCTCGACCGCGCGATAATAATTGATCGCCTCCAGCGGCGTGCCGACCGGATCCTGCCAGCCCATGAACATGATCAGCTTGCCGCCGGCGCGCGCGAACGGCGACAGGTTGGGATCGTTGGCGTCGAAGATCGGACCCAACCGCGCACGCATCGTGTCGACGTCGGTGCTCCAGTTGAAGCTCCACCAATTCCAATCGGGATTATCGAACACCCAATATTTGAACATGTCGGCGCGCGACGGCTCGGCGGGATTGTCGGATTCGGACCAATAGCCACTCCAGCCGGGATGCTTGTCCTCGGGGCCGGACATCACGCCTTCGGTGCCGACCGGATAGCCGGGATAGATTGCCTTGCCGGTGCGGGCGTCGCGAGGGCCAGTATAGATTTTGTCGGCGGCAGTGATCTGTTCCTGGCTCAGGCAGGTGCCCGGTTGCGCGCCCGGCCGGCACAGTAAGCGCGCCGGCCTGAAGCCGCATTGCCGCGGATCGGCGATCACGCCGTCCGCGACGCCGTCGAGTTTGTCGCACGCCGCGACCGCCGACCGGTTGATCAGCAACAGGTCGCTGACCGAGAGGATCGGATGGCGGTCGTCGCCGGGCCGGTGGTTGGCGAGATAGTTCCACAGGAACGCCATGGTCAGGCTGGTGCGGTTGTTGCCCGGCGCGCCGGCGATGATGCCGTCGAAATCCTTCGGGTAACGCTGCGCCGAGGCGAGCCCCTGATAGCCGCCGGTCGAACACCCGCTGAAATAGGACCAGCGCGCCGGGCGGCTGTAATAGGTCCGGGTGATCGCTTTCGCCGCGACGACCGATTCATGGACCGCGCGATAGCCGAAATCCTTGATCTTTTCCGGGTTCTTCCAGCCGAATTTGAGGTCGGTACCGATATGCCCGGTATCCGTCCCGACCGCGACGTCGCCATCGTCGAGCCGCGGGATCATCTGCTTGTACTGCATGTTCGACACGTAGGCGCCGTTGCCGATCATATGCAGACGGCCGGACCAGCTGCTCCGCGCCGGCAGCCAGATTTCGAACCCGATCTCCGATCCCCTGACCGGGCGGCTGACCCCGCGCACGCGGCAAAAGGGCTTGAGCCCGGTGTACGTGCGCGGCCCGCGTTCGACGACCATGTCCTCGGTGAAGGTGCCATCGACCGGGGTCGCGACCAGGATCTGGACATGGGGGATGGCCAGCGTCTTGAGTGCGCTGCAGGCGTCGGGCGCGGCCTGAGCGGCGGGCGTCAGCGCGACGGTCGCCGCCGATGCCGACAGCGCCGTCGCCAAGCGTTGAAGCGTCCGACGTGCGACCATGATCGTCTCCCTTGAGGCTGGCAATTACGAGAATGTCTCTTTATGATCGAAAAAACAATATCAAATGAGAGCGGAGGCGGCGGGATGCGGATTTTCATGCGCGAGGATATCGTGGCGGCACTCGATGAGACGGCCGCGATGGCGGCGGTCGAGCGCGCGATCGTCGCCTTCGCGGCGGGCCAGGCGCAGAGCGGCGATGCCGGCCATTTCAGCTTTCCGGCGCCGGGTGACGCGCATGTGAAGGTCGCGCATCTCGCCGGCGAGGACGTGTTCGCGCTCAAGGTATCGGCGAGCTTCTACGGCAATCCCGCCAAGGGACTGTCGTCGAGCCAGGGTTTTTCGGCAGTGATGAGCGCGATGACGGGCGAGGCGCTGGCGCTGTTTGCCGATGGCGGCTGGCTGACCGATGTCCGCACCGCGATGGCTGGGGCGATCGCCGCGCGCGCGATCGGCTATGAGGGCGGGACGCTCGGTATCGTCGGCGCGGGCATCCAGGCGCGGATGCAGGCGGAGATGATCCGCCGCCATATCGGTGCCGAACGCGTGCTGATCTGGGGTCGCGATCCGGCCAAGGCGCAGGCCTTGGCGGCGGAGGTTGGCGGCGAGGCATGCGGCGACCTTGCCGATCTGGTGCGCGCGTCCGACTTAGTTGTAACGACGACGCCCTCGACCAACTGGCTGATCGACGACGATTGGGTCCGTCCCGGCGCGCGGATCGTCGCGGTCGGATCGGATGGCGGCGGCAAGCGTGAACTCGACCCGCGAATTCTCGGCCGCGCGACAGTGATCGCGGATTCGGTCGATAAATGCATCGAGAATGGCGAGGCGGGCTGGGCGGTGCGCGCCGGCCTGCTCGCTGCGGACGCCATCATGCCGCTGGGCGAGTTGCTTGCCGCGCCGCGCACCTTCGCCGCCGATGCGATCGTCGTGGCGGACCTGACGGGATTGCCGGTCCAGGACGCGGCGATCGCCGGCGCGGTGTGGCGCGTGCTTGCCGTGCGGTAAGAAGCCGGCGGATCGCTCCGCCGGCTTCGTGGCAACCATTAATCCGCGTCTTCCGCTTACCGAGCTTGATTCCGGAGGCGGTCGTTCAGGCTGTCGATCCGCACCTGCAGTCTCGCCTCATCGCGAGCGGACAAATTGCCTCTGCGATCATGGCTCATCGATCGCTCACTGCTGCGAAGGGCATAGAGCTCGCGCTGGTAGCCGGCCGCCTGGCGATTGCTCAGCGAGTGCTGCGACCGCGCGGTATCGAGCAACCGGTCGAGCGTGGCGATCTGCGAGAGGATCGCCGGACGTTCGCTCCCGTAGTTGCTCGTGCCGGCCGCGGTTGCGATCCAGCGGCCGCGGCTGTCGTAATAGCCCGACGTCTCGCCCGCATGCCAGCGGCGGCGGCTGTCGTAATAGCCCGGCTGGGGATCGGCGACCCACATTCCCGTTGCATCGCGACGGCCACCGGCCTGGCCGGCGACCCAGCGGCCGCGCGCGTCGTAATGCCCGATCGCGACACCGGCGGTCCAGCGCCCGTTGGCGTCGTAATGGCCGCTCGCCGTGCCCGCGACCCACTGGTCGCGCTCGTCATAATAGCCGTTGGACGAGGCCGGGATCCAGCGGTTCTGGCTGTCGTAGCTGCCGCTTGCCGAGCCGTCCGCGCGCTGGGGGACCCAGTTGCGGCGCTCGTCATAATAGCCGTTCGGCGCGCCGGCGACCCAGGCGTTGTTGCGGTCGTAATAACCCGTCGCACGGCCTTGGGCCATCGAACTGGTGTGCCACTGGCCCTGCGTGTCGTAATAGCCATAGGCATCCGCGCGGCGGGCGGACCGGCCGCCGACAGCGCCGGTCGAAACGCTCACCCACTGGTCGTCGCGGTCGTAATAGCCCTCGGCCGAGGCCGGGACCCATTCGCCGCTGGTAAGGTAATTGCCGTTTCCGCCGGCCGACGCGTTGCTGCTGATCCAGCGGTTGTCGTCGCCATAGCGGCCGTTCGGGGCGCCATCGACCCAGCCGCCGTTGCGGTCATAATAGCCGCGCGCATCCGCCGAGCTGATACCGGTGGCGTGCCAGCGATTGCCCTCGTCATAATAGCCATAGGCATGGTTGCACTGGCGGTTCGGCTTGGCGAGCTGGTTGCCCGCGAGAGCGCCGGCAGCGGCGCCGATCACGGTGCCCAGGGTCTTGTCGCCACGGCCGGCGACGACGTTGCCGAGGACTCCGCCGACCCCGGCGCCGGCAACGGTAGCGACGACTTGCGTCGTGCGCTGCTGCTCGCAGGTCACTTCGGACCGGGTCCGCGCGCTGGCGATCGAAGGAATGAGGACGACAGCGGCGATACTCGCCGCGAAAAGGTGTTTACGCATGAAGGAGCTCCTGGAACCGAATGGTTCTGTTCTCGATGCCCTCAACGAGTCATGGAGAATTTCGTTCCTCATGCGAAATAAAATATGCTGATCGCCTGAAATATTCGGTAGAATTAATGTTAAAATCTACAAGAATGATTGAACATCGTTTTTAGCGGTAAGAGAGTTCATAAGAGAATTACACTAACGTTTGGATAGAAAATTTATCATCAGGTACTGCTGGTGGTCGTTTGCATAGCTGCGCAATTGCGTCGCCGTGCATCGATGATCCCGGTGCCGGTTCAGGACGCGGCGATTGCGGGCGCGGTGTGGCGCGTGCTTGCTTCCGGCTGTGTCATGCCTCGCGGGTGAATGACCGAGAATTGGTGGTTTTGCGACAGTCCGCTCTGCGGGGCTGAACCGCATACAGCGGACGCTCTCAATATGAGGTGGCCAAGTGGGTGGTGTAGTCGGGTAGGTGGATGCCAAGCTCTTCGAAGTGCAGCATCGTTTTTGCGGGAACGATCACTAGAGCCGATATGGCCAATGCTCCAGCGGCCACTCTGCGGCCCCTCAATGAGAGGCGCTCCCATAGCCACCCAGCCGCGAAGTAGAGCGGCACTAAGGCTAGCCATCCCCAAATCAGCCCGATCGCAGTTGAGAGCCGGTCATGTACGACGTTTCCCGACCAAAACGCCGATATGCACCAGCCCAAGCCGAAATAGCTGCCCCAGATGATGTTCGTGCCCCACTGACCTGCCAGCAGCCCGAAGATCATTGTTGGGACAATCGCGCAAACAAGCAGCGGGACCGCCACGAAAAGCGCGCGAAACCGTGCCTTGGTAAAGTTGGGCATGGTAAGCAGGTTGCGGCTTCAGATCCTAAACCGCAATGACGAATGTCGGCTTAAGGATACAGCCGCAGCGCCCAGCACGGCAACAATGGGGTCGTTTCAGACCGGCCGCTTTTCGCACGTCTTCGGGTTCGTGCCCTTAAGAAGGCCGGATCGAACGCCGTATCAAGCCCTCGAATACCGCCGGCTGTACAAAGCCGCCGCCAGGCTGATCGCCGCGATCGCCGTTAGCCACACGCCCGGCATCGCGAGATTGCCAGTCGCCGAGATCAACGCAGTCACCACGAACGGGGTGAATCCGCCGATCGCGGTTGCCAGGCTGTACGCGAGGCTGAACCCCGAGGCGCCAGCTTCCTCGGGCACGATCTCGGTCAAATGGACGACCATCGCCGAATTGTAGCTGGCGTAGATCGCCGACAGCCATAATTCGACGATCAGCAATTTGGTCACGCTCGGGCTGGCCGCGAGCCAGGCCATCGCGGGATAAGCGGTCAGGATCGCGAGGATGGTGCAGGCGAGCAGGATCGGCGTGCGTCCGATGCGATCGGACAAGGCGCCCATCAACGGCAGCCAGATGAGGTTGGACAGCCCGACCCCGGCGGTGATCAGCAGGTTGGCGCGCTCGGGCAGATGGAGCAATTTGCCGAAGGTCGGGGTGTAGGCGGTGATCATGTAGAAGCTGACCGTAGTCATCAGCACCAGCGCCATGCCGGTCAGCACCCGCGCTCGGGCTACCCAGAGATGGTCCATGATCTCGCGCATCGTCGGGCGCGTCTTGCGTGCGGCGAAGATGTCGGTTTCGCGCAGGTGGCGGCGCATCAGGAACAGTAACGGGATGATCAGGCAGCCAAGCCCGAGCGGAATGCGCCAGCCCCAGTCGGCGAGCTGATCGATGCTCAAGGTCATCCCCAGCACCACGCCGATCATCGCGGCGAAGACGACCGCGACCTGTTGCGACGCCGATTGCCACGACACGTAGAAACCCTTTTTGCCCGGCGGCGCGATCTCGGCGAGATAGACCGAGACGTTGCCCAGTTCGGCGCCCGCCGAGAATCCCTGGAGCAGGCGGCCGAGCAGGACGAAGATCGGGGCGGCGATGCCGATCGCGGCGTAACCGGGGGTGAAGGCGATCGTCGCGATGCCGACGCTCATCAAGGCGAGCGTGACGATCAGCCCGGCGCGGCGGCCGTGATGGTCGGTATAGGCGCCGAGCACGATCGCGCCCAATGGCCGCATCAGGAAGCCGACGCCGAACGTGGCGAGTGCCTTGAGCAACGTGCCCAATTCCGAGCTGCCGGGGAAATAGGCGGCGCCAATGGCGGCGGCGAAATAGCCGAACACCATGAAATCGTACATCTCGATGAAATTGCCGCTGGCGACGCGCAACACGTCCATCGCGCGGCCGGAGCGGGGTTCCGGGTCGCTCATAGTCGCGGTCGGGCTCAGCATGGTCGACATTCGATTCCCCTTCCGTCGCGGCGCCGTCGGTCGCGCGCCTGACGCCCGCCTAGCGAGATTGTCGCGAAAATGCACGATGATTCACTCATAATGCATTTTTGTCTTTTTAAACTCAGCAAGACAGTGCTACCGACCCTCAACGATAAATCGGGGGATGCCGATCGATGAGCAACGCTTGCCGTCTTCTGGAGATCTGGGGAAGCCCCCGGGATCGCGGCATCCGCTATGGCGAAGGCGCGGTGGCCGAGATCCGGCGGGGAACCTCGCATTATATCAACCAGATGGGAAGCCTTGGCCTGTCCGAGGCTGCGCTTGGCGAGCTGGTCGACGCCTATCTGCCGATCATCGCCGATTTCGATGCCGATCATGTCGAGGAGATGCGCGGCATCGCCCAGGGCGCCGATCTGCCGCTGTCGCACATCGTGCTGATGAATGCGCGGACCGAGCTGCTCAAGCTCGCCAAGGAGCCGGTGCTACGCGCCGGCCTGCTCGCCGAACGCGCGTCGGAAGGGTGCACCACGATCATCGTCCAGCCCGAGCGCACCCGCGACGGCAACCTGATCCACGCGCACAATTGGGACTGGAAATCGTCCTGCGCCGATGCCTGCATCATCCTGCGTATCCGCAACGACGACGGGCCCGACATGCTGACCTTCACCGAGGCGGGGGGGCTGGCGCGGTTCGGGTTCAACAGCATCGGCATCGCGATCACCGGCAATTACCTCGAATGCGAGCGCGACTACCGAAACCTCGGCGTTCCGCTTGCGCTGATCCGACGCAAGGTGCTGCAGCAGGACAATCCCTCGCTGGCGTTCGGCGCGGCCTATGCCACGCCCAAATCGGCGTCGAACAACATCGCGATCAGCCATGCGCCGACCGGCATCGTCCACGACCTCGAATGCGCGCCCGACGAGACTTTCGTGGTAGAACCGCGCGATGGCCTGCTCGTGCACAGCAACCATTGGCTCAGTCCCGTCGCGCTCGCCAAATTGCGCGAGACCGGCATTCCCGATTCGCCGTGCAGTTTCTGGCGGCAGCAGCGCGCCGAGCGGCTGCTCGCGCCGCATCGCAAGATCGGGCTCGATGAGGTGAGGGGGGTGCTGCTCGATAAAGCGGGCGCGCCGCTGTCGATCTGCGTGCCGCCGCGCGCCTCCACCATGACCGGCAATACCGCGACCGTGGCGTCGTTCCTGATGCGCCCTGCGCTGGGCGAGATGCAGGTGGCGATGATGCCGCACGCCGGTGCCGACTATGTCCGCTACACGCTCGCTGCCGACGCGTCGGCCGATGCGGAGCGACCGACCGCCGATGCGTAAGACGATCGCTGGCCTGATCCTGATCGCGGCCGGCGTCGGACTTGGCCTTGCGTTCGTTCATCCCAAGGCGCCGCCACCGCCCGGATCGATGCTGCGGGCGCGACTCAATGCCGATATCGCCTCGTCCGACCCGGGGATGAAGCGTGACGCCAATACCGACGCGGTGCTGCTCCACGTCGTCGAGGGGCTGGTCGCGTTGCGCGAAGATGGTTCGGTCGGCCCGATGCTGGCGAGCGGCTGGACGGTATCGCCCGACGGTCGCACTTATCGCTTCGCGCTCCGCCGCGGGATCCGCTTCCACAACGGCGCGCCGCTGACCTCGGCCGACGTCAAATGGTCGCTCGACCGTTATCTCGCGCCCGACAGCCATTGGCGCTGCAAGTCGGACCTGAGCGCCAAGGGGATCGCGGCGGTCACCGCGATCAACACGCCCGATCCCGACACAGTCGACATAATGCTCGATCGCCCGGCGCCGCTGTTCCTTGCGACGCTGGCCCGGCTCGATTGCGGGGGCACCGGGATCACGCATCGCGCCTCGGTCGGGCCTGACGGCATTTGGCGGTATCCGATCGGGACCGGACCGTTTCGCTGGGGCGAATGGCGGCACAACCAATATGTGGATCTGGTCAAATATGACGGCTATCGGCCGTTGCCGGGCGGGACCGACGGCAATGCCGGTGGCAAGCACGCGCTGGTCGAGCGGGTACGCTTCTCGGTAATCCCCGACGGCTCGGCGGCGAGCGCGGCGCTGCTCCGCGGGAGCCTCGACGTGCTCGACGCGCTGGCGCCCAATGAGCTTGGCACGATCGCGGGCGCGCCGGGGATCAAGCAAGATTCGGCGATGTCGGCGGATTTCTACGGCATCCTGCTCCAGACCGGGGCGCCGATCTTGCGCGACGTCCGGTTGCGGCGGGCGCTGTCGCTTAGCCTCGAC
The DNA here is from genome assembly GCF_056401155.1 of Sphingomonas sp. P4_G2. Taxonomy (NCBI): domain Bacteria; kingdom Pseudomonadati; phylum Pseudomonadota; class Alphaproteobacteria; order Sphingomonadales; family Sphingomonadaceae; genus Sphingomonas; species Sphingomonas sp. P4_G2. The sequence continues at coordinate 454,557 of NZ_JBFUJY010000005.1, forward strand.
GTGGCGGCGCTGACTCGGGTCGTGACCCACGGCACCGGCGTTCCCGACAGTTCGCCGGTCCCGGCCGCCAACGCCTTTTACGGCGCGGCCGAGCGCGTGCTGGTCAAGCGCGATCTCGCCACCGCGCATGCGCTGGTCAAGGCATCGGGGTATCGCGGCGAGCCGATCGAGCTGATGACCAGCCACAGCCCGCCCGAAATGTACGATGCCGCGATCCTGGTCCAGGCGATGGCGCGCGATGCCGGGATCAATATCCAGATCGTCAGCCTCGACTGGGCGACCCAGTTCGCGCGCTATTCGAGCGGCGATTATCAGGCGACGATGTTCGGTTTCTCGGCGCGGATGGATGCGTCGCAGATGTTCGGCGTGCTGATCGGCGACCGCGCCACCGATCCGCGCAAGGTGTGGAATTCGCCGCAAGCGATCGACTTGCTCCGCCAGTCGGTGGTGACCGGCGACCGCGCCGAGCGGCAGAAGATCTTCGACCGGCTCGAGGCGCAATTCCGCAGCGAGGTGCCGGCGATCGTGCTCTACAATACGCGTCGCGTAACCGCGTTGCGAACGCCGGTCACCGGCTATCGCGCCTGGTCGGCGCAGACGCAGCGGCTGTGGAACGTCGGGTTGGCCAATAGCGGATCGGAGGCTACGCGATGATCTCGTACATCATCCGCCGGCTCCTCCTGGCAATCCCGACGCTGATCATCGTTGCGTTGATGGTGTTCTTCCTCGTCCGGCTGATCCCCGGCGATCCCGCTCAGATCATGCTTGGCGAAGGCGCCGATCCGTCCGCCGTCGCCGCGCTGCATATCGAGCTCGGGCTCGACAAGCCGGTCTACGTCCAGTTCGCGGCCTGGCTGGGGCACGTGTTCAGCGGCGATCTCGGCACCTCGATCACTACCGGCGAGCCGGTCTCGACCTTGCTGATCACGCGGGCCGAGACGACCGGCGTAGTGGTGCTGATCTCGGTCGGGCTAGCGACCTTGATCGCGATCGCGGCGGGCACGATCGCGGCGTGGCGGCGCGGCAGCACGCTCGATCTCGCGGTGATGAGCGGGGCGAGCCTGATCCTCGCGGTGCCCAGTTTCTGGCTCGGGCTGCTGCTGCTGTTGGTGTTTGGCGTGTGGCTGCATTGGCTGCCCGTGGTCGGCTATGTCCCGTTCTCGGAGGATCCGTGGGGGGCAATGCTGTTCCTGATCCTGCCGATCGTGACGCTGACCATTTCCGAAAGCGGCGTGCTGATCCGCATGATGCGGTCGAGCGCGATCGACGTGCTGCGGCTCGATTATGTCACGCATGCCCGCGCCAAGGGTCTGGCCGAGCGCACCGTATTGTCGCGCCACGTCTTTCCCAATGCCTTCGCGCCGACCCTGACGCTGGTTGGGCTGACGCTCGGCCGACTGTTCGGCGGGATCGCGGTGATCGAGACGGTGTTCACCTTGCCTGGCCTCGGCCGGCTGATGGTGACCGGCGTGCTCAGCCGAGACTATCCGGTGGTGCAGGGCTGCCTGTTGTTCACCGCGGTGATCTATGTCGTCGTCAACCTGATCGTCGACCTGCTCTACCCATTGTTCGATCCGCGAGTGACGGTCGAATGAAGCGCTCGATCCACTCGCTCCTCGGGTTCGGGCTGGTCGGCGCCTTGCTCGTCGTGGTGCTGCTCGGGTTCGTCTGGCTGCCCTACGATCCGCTGGCGATCGATCTCGACCATACGCTCGCGGCGCCGTCGCTGGCGCATTGGCTCGGCACCGACGAATTCGGCCGCGATGTCGCCTCTCGCGCCATGCTGGGGGCCAGGATCAGCCTGCTGATCGCGATCCAGACCGTTGTCATCTCGATCGCGATCGGGACCGCGCTCGGCCTCGTCGTCGGCTTCCTGCGCGGCTGGACCGAGCGCGTGATCATGACCTTCAGCGACGCGCTGCTCGCTTTCCCCGGCATCCTGCTCGCCTTGGCGCTGGTCGCGGTGATCGGGTCGAGCCGGCACAGCATCGTCATCGCGCTGGCGATCGCCTATCTGCCCGCCACCGTCCGCGTCGTGCGCGGCTCGGTCATCTCGATCCGCGAGCGCGAATATGTCGAGGCGTCGCGCGTCGCCGGGGACAGCGCGCTCTACACGATGTGGCGCATCGTCCTGCCCAACGCTTTGCCGCCGATCCTGGTGCTGGCGACCAGCCTGTTCGGCTGGGTGATATTGTCCGAAAGCGCGTTGAGCTTCCTCGGCGTCGGCGTGCCGCCGCCGCTGCCGACCTGGGGCAATATGCTGTCCTCGGCGCGGCCCTATATGTACGCCGCAAGCTGGCTGAGCATCGCGCCGGGTCTCTGCATCGTCGCGACTCTGCTCGGCATCAACATGCTCGGCGACGCACTGCGCGACCGCCTCGATCCGCGAGACAATTGATGAGCAAGCCGCTTCTCACCATCGAGAATCTCAGGATCGAGGCGGGCGAGCGAGTCCTGCTCGAGGGGCTGAGCTTTTCGGTGGCGGCCGGCGAGCGGCTGGCGATCGTCGGCGAATCCGGCAGCGGCAAGACGCTGGCAACGCGCGCGATCCCCGGGCTGCTGGCGCCTGGGTTGGAGCGCGTGTCGGGGACGATCCGCTTCGAAGGCCGCGAGCTGACGGCGCTCGGCGAACGCGGATTGCGGTCGGTGCGCGGGGCAGGGATCGGGCTGGTGTTCCAGGAGCCGATGACCTCGCTCAATCCTGCATTGCCGATCGGGGTCCAGCTTGCAGAAGGGCTCAAGCTCCATCGCGGGCTCGACGATGCCGAGGTCCGGCGGCGCAGCATCGATATGCTGGCGCGCGTGCAGATCGTCGATCCCGAGGGCTGCCTGACGCGTTATCCGCACGAATTCTCCGGCGGGATGCGGCAGCGGATCATGCTCGCCTCGGTGCTGCTGCTCGAGCCGCGGTTGCTGATCGCCGACGAGCCGACCACCGCGCTCGACACGCTGAGCCAGCGCGAAGTGCTGCAATTGATGGTCGCGCTGACTCGCGAGATGGGCACGGCGCTGCTGCTGATCACGCACGATCTCGGGCTGGTCGCCGAATATACCGAGCGCGTGATCGTGCTCGAAAAGGGCGTGATGGTGGAAGAGGGCCTGACCGCCGTGGTGCTGGCGCGACCCAAACACCCCTATACCGCCAAGCTGGTCGGCTCGTTGCCGCGCAAGGATGGTGACCGCGCAGCGATCGCGCCCAACGCACCGGCGATCCTCCGCATCGAGAATGTGCGGGTCGATTATCCGGGCAAGCCGGGGCTGTTCCGTGCCGGCGCGCCGATCCGGGTGATCGACGACGTCACGCTCGATGTCCGCGCGGGGGAAATCGTTGCGCTGGTCGGCGCCAGCGGGTCGGGCAAGACTACGCTCGGGCGCGCCGCGCTGGGACTGAAACCGCTCGCCGGCGGACGCATCCTGTTCGACGGCCAAGACGTCACAAGGCTCGACCGCGCGAGCGAACGCGCGTTTCGCCGCGACGCGCAATTGGTCTTTCAGGATCCGTTCTCGTCGCTGCCGCCGCATCTGCGCATTGGCGAGATCGTCGGTGCCGCGTTGCGCCATCTGCCGGGACTGAACGCGAACGAGCGGCGCGAACGCGTGCGTGCGACTCTGGACGATGTCGGCCTCGCCGGGTTCGAGGATCGCCGCCCGCACCAGATGTCGGGCGGGCAGCGCCAGCGCGTCGCGATCGCGCGCGCGATCGCGTCCGAACCGCGCCTGGTCGTCGCTGACGAACCGGTCTCCGCGCTCGACGTCACCATCCAGCTCCAGGTGCTGACCTTGCTCCAGCGGATCCAGCGCGACCGCGGCTTCGCTTGCCTGTTCATTACCCACGACCTCGCCGTGGTCGAGCAGATCGCCGATCGCGTCATCGTGCTGGAAAAGGGCCGGATCGTCGAACAGGGGCCGACCGACGCGGTGTTCGCGGCACCGACCCACGATTACACGCGCCGCCTGTTGGCGGCTTCTCCGGCGCTGGCGCTCACGGAAACGTTGGCCGCGCAGCAATAATGTGTATTTTCCAGTTTACAAAATACAATTAAACATTATTGATACTAAAAATACACGAATCTGACACGGAGAGGTCGGGGTTGCGGTGGGTGCTTCGGCGCCCGGCTAGGGGAGTGAGACGAACATGAAGCTTTCGCGTGTTTTGCTGTTGGGCACATCGGTGCTGGTTTCCGGCGCGATGCCGGGATTGGCTTACGCCCAGGCGGCCGACGCGCCGCCGCAAGCGGCCACCGCCGGCCAGGCGGCCAGTGCCGACAAGGACAGCCCGCCCACCGAGGACATCATCGTCACCGGCGAACGCAACAACCAGTTCGGCACCGATACCGCGCAATCGGGCAGCTTCCGCAACGCCAAGATCCTCGACATCCCGATGACCGTATCGGTCATCCCCGACGCGCTGCTGAAGTCGCAGCAGGCCGTCGACCTGATCGACGCGGTGCGCAACACCGCCGGCGTCTCGTCGTCGGGCGTCGGTCCCGCCTCGTACAACAACATCACGATCCGCGGCATTACCGTCGACACGCGATCGAGCTACAAGCTCGATGGGACGCTCAACATCCTGTCGTCGACCGCTTTCCCGCTCGAGGACAAGGATCGCGTCGAGATCCTGAAGGGCGCCTCGGCGATCTATTACGGCTTCTCGCCACCATCGGGCATCGTCAATTTCGTGATGAAGCGGGCGACGCCGGACTTGTATGTAGGCCTGCGCGCGTTCGGCGACAGCAATGGCGGCTATGGCGGCCATCTCGACCTCGGCGACACGGTCGGCATTTTCGGCTTCCGGATCAACGCGGTCGCCGCGCGCCAGGACACCGGCATCACGTTTGCGAAGGGCGACCGCTACCTGGCGTCGGGCACGTTCGACCTTAAGCCGACGTCGAAGTTGACGCTGTCGGCCGATGTCGAATGGTTCAAGCGCGGCATCGTCGAGCCGGCGACGTTCATCATCCCGAACGGCGCGACCAAACTGCCGCCGCTCGCCTATCTCGATCCGAGCAAGAATATCGGCGGGCTCGCCTGGGACACCAACCGGACCGAAGAACTCAACCTGCTGTTCAAGGGCGTGTGGAAGGTCGCCAAGGATTGGGACGTTACCGCTTATTGGGGGCGCTCGCATTTGACCCGCCTGCGCTACAATCCCGGGTTCGTGCCCGGCAACGTGACGTTGCTGCAGACCCCAGCGCAGATCGCGACCTACAATGCCTCGGTTACGCCCGGCAGTCCTACCTTCGGGGCGGGGGCCGTCCGGTTCGGCACCAATATCCAGAACGCGGGTTACGAAAATATCAGCTACGCGGTCGAACTGCATGGCAAGATCACGACCGGGGACATCACCAACAGTATCCTGCTCGGCGCGTCGCGGTCGCTGCGCAGCCTGGGTGGATCGCCGGCGACGCCGCGTACGGTGATCACAGGGGACAATTTCCTCAACCCGATCATCGTTCCCAACCCCTATGCGCTGGTCGCCAAGCCGCCGATCCCGTCGACGATCGACGACAAGGGCCTCTACGCGTTCGACGATCTCAGCTTCAAGAACATCATCCACCTGACCGGCGGCGTGCGCGTCACCGATTACACCAATGACGGTTCGACCAATCTCAACACCAAGCAGCCCTATAACGTGAAGCCGACTGCCTGGTCGGGCGGCGTGATCGTCAAGCCGATGGAATGGGCGAGCCTCTACGGCACCTATATCCAGGGCCTGGAAGAGAATGCGATCGCATCGAACAACGTGGACAATGCGCAATCGGTCTTCCCGCCGATTTCGAGCACGCTTTACGAGGCCGGGCTCAAGCTCCAGCCGCGCAAGAACCTGCTGATCCAGCTCGCATATTTCGATATCCGGCGCGAGGGCGCGTATAACGAACGCATCGACCCTGCCACCAATCTGCTGCACGGTTTCGGCGACGCGACCCAGACCTATCGCGGGTTCGAGGGCAGCGTCAGCGGCTATGTGATCCCGGATCTGGCGATCAACGCCACCCTGATGCTGCTCAAGGCCCGGACCTTCCAGGCCGCCAATGCGAATTCGCTGCACACCGTTCCGGGCGGGACGCCGGATGTCAGCTGGTCGCTGTCGGGCGAATATACCGTGTCGTGGCTGACGCCGAGCCTGAAGGTGTCGGCCGGCGCGTTCCACACCGGCAAGCAGGCGGTGGACGATACCAACAAGGCCTTCACCGACCCTTATACGACTTTCGATATCGGTGCGTCGTACGAGTTCAATCTTGGCGGCCACAAACTGGTCGCGCGGGTCAACGGCCAGAACATCACCAACAAGCGCTATTGGGCGGCGGTTGGTGCCGGCGCGCTGGCGGAATCGCTGCCGAGCACGGTCAAATTCTCGCTCGCCTTCAATTACTGAGAGCAGCGATAGCGAAGCACGAGACCGGGAGCGCCAAACGCTCCCGGTTTTTTTGTGCCGATCGGGGATGCAGCCAATGAACTGGAAACGCAAATGGATCGCCGCGTTGGCCATGCTGTCACAGGTCTGTGCGCCGGCCATGGCCGGTCGCTACGCGATCCGCGACGTCACGCTGATCGACGGCACGGGGCGGCCCGCTGTCCGGCATCGTACGATCCTGATCGACAAGGACCGCATCGTCGCATTGGGCGGAGCGCGGCTGCCGATCGGCAGGGCGAAAGTGATCGACGGCCGCGGCAAATATCTGATCCCCGGGATGATCGATACGCATATCCACCTCCGCGACACCGGTTCGGACGGCAAGAAGCACAGCATGGATGTCGCCGCCGCACAGGCCTCGCTTGCGGGGTTTCTGGCGCTCGGATTCACCACCGTCGCCGATCTCGGCAATTTGCCGGGCACGGTTCAGATCCTGCGCGGCGCGGATCCGCGGGTATCGGCGCGGCTGCTGATCGCCGGCCGCGTGTTCACCTCGCCCGGCGGACGCAACGAGGATATCGGCATCGCGCTCACGTCGGCAGATCCGGCGGTGCTCGCGCGTCATCGCGACGAGGAACATCCCGACCTGATCAAGATGGTCGAGGACAGCGGCGGGTTCGGCGGGCAATCCTCCGCCACCGCGCTGTCGACCGAGCTGATGCGCGCGATCGTTCAGGAATCGCATCGCCATGGGTTGCGCGTCGTGGTGCACGTCGCCCGCGAAGCGGATGCGCGCAACGCCATCGCGGCGGGCGCGGATGGCCTGGCGCATCCGATCTGGGCGGAGGCCGAGTCCGAGGATTTCGTTCAGCTGATGGCGCGGCGTCGCATTCCGTTCGCGACGACCCTGGCGATCGCCGATCAATATGGCCGGTTGATGCGGCACCCCGAATACCTCGATCGCCCGGACTATTCGCTCGTGCTCAGCGAAGCCGAACGCAGTCGGATGCGCACCGAGCAGCGCGCCCAATTCCTGCGCCAGCCGACGGCAGCCTGGCGCGAACAGACCCTGCCCACCGAGATGCACAACGTCGTCCGCATCGTCCGCGCCGGCGGTGTCGCCGCGCTCGGCACCGACCTGGTCTCGGGCGCATCGTCGCACCGCGAGATGCAGTTGCTCCGCCAGGCTGGATTGTCTCCGCTCGAGATCATCAGGATCGCCACCTTCAACGCGGCGGTCTTTCTCGGCCGCGATCGCGACCTTGGCAGCATCGCGCCGGGCAAGATCGCCGATCTCGTCCTGCTCAACCGCGATCCGACCGCCGATATCGACGCGACCGAGGATATCGCGATGGTGATGCACGATGGCTTCGTCGTCGATCGCGCGGCGTTGCCGGTTGCGGGGAAGAAAGGGCTTCAGGCAAGGAGGTGATTGGTTGGACTGCGCGTCCTATCCAGCACGCTTGGCGAACGCCGGTTCGACTGGCATTCTGAGAGGATGGACGCCCTTTTTCGTTTTCCGACCGCCCGTCGGCGCGATCCGGTTGTCGAACGATGGTTTGCCGATGCTGACGCGCTTCGCGGCTTAGTGGAACCCTGGTTCGAGCGGTTGCGCGCTTGCGGTTCGGACGTGCGCGAGTTGATCCACGACGGCCGCCCGACCGCCTGCGCCGGCGATGCGGCTTTCGCTTACGTCGATGCGCACGCGGAACACGCCAATATCGGCTTCTTTTTCGGCGCCTTCCTCGACGACCCAGCCGGCCTGCTGGAAGGCGCCGGCAAGCGGATGCGTCATGTCAAGCTGCGGATCGAACGCATGCCGGACGAGGGCAGGCTCGGGGATCTCATCACGGCGGCCTATCGGGATATTCGCCGGCGCCTCGACGACGCTCGGCCCTGAACGAAGGAGGAGGATATGTATGTTTGTGGCCTCGTCATCCCGGTGCCCGAGGACCAGATAGACGCTTATCGCCGCTGGGCGGCGAGTAGCGCAACATTCTTCGGCGAATATGGATGCCTCGAGATCGTCGAATGCTGGGAGGATTTCATCCCCAGCGGCGAGCACACCGATTTCCGCAAAGCGGTCGCCGCCAGGGAAGGAGAGAAGATCGTTTTCACGTGGCAGATCTGGACCGACAAGGCGACTTTCGAGGCCGCCGAAGAGAGAATGCACCACGACCCGCGAATGGATTCGGCCGGCGACCCTCCTTTCGATGCCAGCCGCCTCATTCTCGGCTGCTTCCAGCCCATCGCGCAGATGGGACGGGACTGAGTTACGCGCCCTTCCGAAGCGCATTGGGGAGCATGGCCTTGGCGCAAGTCGTGATGGGCGTGGTGCTTCCTTTTGCATCCTTGCGCGCGAAAGTGTAATCCGGAGCCCTGACTGAGCTGATGAAAGATCGAGAGAAAATGGCGGGAGCGGCTGCGCGCAAGATGGACATGGACAAGGCGCCGCCGCGCGCCAGCCGGCTGCAAGCCGACCTGGCCGCGAGGATCCTCAGGATGCTCAAGGACCAGGGCGCGGGCCCGGGTCACCACCTCGTCGAACTCGATCTCTGCCGTCACTTCGATGTGTCGCGCACCCCGGTGCGCGGCGCGCTCAAGCTGCTCGCCGAGCAGGGCGCGGTCGAGGCGCGCGCCAATCGCGGTTACGTCCTTCGCGGCCCGGTGACCGAGGCGCCCGATCTCGATGTCACCAACCCGGAGGATGAAGAGGACCAGCGCCTGTTCATCGCGATCGCCGAGGCGCGCAACCAGGGCCGCATGCCCGATCAGTGCAGCCAGCTCGAGGTCGCGCGGCTGTTCGACGCCAAATTGCCGACCGTGGTGCGCGTGCTGCGCCAGCTCGCCGAACTCGGGCTGGTCGAGCGCAAGCCCGGCAATGGCTGGTCGTTCACCCTGCCGATCAATTCGGGGCGCGCACGCGCGGAGAGCTATGCCTATCGCGCGGTGATCGAGCCCGCCGGACTGCTCGAATCCACGTTCGAACTCGACCGCGAATGGCTCGATCGCATCCGCGCCGAGCATCTCGCTTTCCGCAAGCGCAAATGGCGCGACACGCTGTCGGTCGAATTGTTCGCGATCAACGCCGATTTCCACGAAGGCATCGCGCGTTGTTCGGGCAATCGCTATTTTCTCGACGCGGTGCAGCGGCAGAACAAGTTGCGCTCGTTCATGAACATCCAGTGGATCAACGGGGCCCAGCGCGTGATCGACTCGATCGACGAACATCTCGAGATCATGGACGCAATGGAAGCCGGCGATAACCAGAAGGCGCACGATCTGATGAAGGCGCATCTGGTGCTGGCGCGCGACGTCGAGGCGACGGTCTGAGTTAATTCGAGATTTAACGGGCGGGATCTCAGGCAGCTATCTACTAAGCATTTGCCTAAACCCCATCGTCACCCCGGCCTTGTGCCGTGTTCAAGCTTTGGCCTGCCCCCGGCAGGCCAAAATCGTGTCCGGGGGACACGATTTCGCTTTGAACACCACTCCTCCCCAAGCGAGCTGGGGTGTTGTGGCGCGGTGGATGCCGGGACAAGCCCGGCATGACGAAGAGGTGCCCGCCACCTGATCGGCGTACATAAAGATGTTGTATTTTTAAATCCAATAGGACAAAGTTGCCGCTCGATCGGGAGCGACGGCGACGATGCGATTGGATGATTCCACAGCTGGGCCGGTTCATGGTGGGGGAGACGCGACGATACCGGTGATCGGTGCGGCGGAAACGCGCGATGCGCTGCCGTTCGACGCGCTGATCCCGGCATTGAAGACCGCCTTTACCGCCGGCGCAACGGTGCCCGAGCGGCACCACCACCATATTCCTCATCCCGATGGCGATGGCGTCCTGTTGTTGATGCCGGCCTGGAGCGGCGGCCTGCTCGGGACCAAGGTCGCGACCATTCATCCCGCCAACACTGCGCGCGGATTGCCGAGCGTCCACAGCACCTACCTGCTTGCCAATGCCGCGACGGGCACGCCGCTCGCCTTGCTCGACGGCAACGAGATCACGACACGCCGGACGATCGCGGTGTCGGCACTCGCCGCTTCCTACCTCGCGCGCGAAGACGCGGCCGACTTGCTGATCGTCGGGGCAGGGCGGATCGCGGCGCTCGCCGCCGAGGCATTCGCTGTGGTCCGTCCGATCCGATCGGTGTCGGTGTGGAACCGCGATATGGCCAAAGCCGAACGGCTCGTGGTCGAATTGCGCGCAGCCGGTTTCGCAGCGAAGGCAGCGGCATCGCTCGAAGAGGCGGCGCGGCGGGCCGACATCATCACATGCGCCACGCCCTCGACCGCGCCGATCATCCATGGCGACTGGCTACGGCCGGGCGCGCATCTCGACCTGATCGGGAGCTTCACGCCGGTGATGCGCGAAGCCGACGACGCCTGCTTCGCGCGCGGGCAGATTTATGTCGATACGCGCGACGCGCTGGTTGAGGCCGGCGACCTGACCGGCCCGATCGCGGCGGGAGTCATCACGGCGGAAGATATACGCGGCACGCTCGCAGACCTGTGCGCCGGCCGCGTCGTGGGCCGGACCTCGGACGACGACATCACCGTCTTCAAATCGGTCGGCACCGCGCTCGCCGATCTCGCCGCCGCGGCCATGGTCCAGGCGCGGCGTGGCGCATCGGGAGCTTCCGATCTTGGCTGAAGCGCGAATCCTTCATGTCGTCGACCTGCACACCGCGGCCGAGCCCGTGCGGATCGTCGAGCGCGGCTATCCGGAGCTTCGCGGTGCGACGATCCTGGAGAAGCGCCGCGACGCGCTCGAGCGGTTCGACGATTTGAGGCGGATGCTGATGCTCGAGCCGCGCGGCCATGCCGGCATGTATGGCGTCATCCCGACCGCGCCGTGCCATCCCGATGCCGACCTCGCCGTGTTGTTCACGCACCAGGAAGGGTACAGCACGATGTGCGGTCACGCGACGATCGCGATCGGCCGCTGGGCGGTCGATACCGGGCGCGTGGCAATGGTCGATGGGCGCGCCAGTTTCGGGCTCGAGGCGCCGTGCGGCGTGGTTCGGGTCGAGGTCGAGGCGGCGGCCGATGGCGGTGCGCCGCTCGTCGCGTTCGAAAGTGTCGACTCCTTTGCCAGCCATCTCGACCAATCGGTCGACGTGCCGGGGTTCGGACCGGTCGGCTTCGATATCGCGTTCGGCGGCGCCTATTACGCGATTCTCCCCGCGTCGCGCATCGGCCTGTCGCTGATGGATACGCCGCTTGCCGATTTAGTCGCGGCGGGCGTGGCGATCACCGATGCGGTGCGCGCGGCGATCCCGATCGAGCATCCGACCGAGCGTGATCTGTCCTTCCTCTACGGCACGATCCTGACCGACGACGTGGCGCTCGGCGATCATAAAGGGCAGCCGAGCTACAATCTCTGCCTCTTCGCCGAGGGCCAGATCGACCGCTCGCCGACCGGTAGTGGCGTGACCGCGCGGATCGCGCTGGCCGGTGCGCGGGGCGAGATGACGGTCGGCCAGCAATGCGAGATCCGCGGCGTGTCGGGCGAAGGCTTTGTCGGCTCGCTCGCGTGGCACGAACAGCGCGATGGCGGTGCCGTCTCGCGCGTCCGCGTCGCCGGACGATCCTATTACGCTGCTCGCGCGGCGTTCATCGCCGAACCCGGCGACCGCTTCGCCCATGGCTTCGAGCTGCCCGCGCGGTTCGGCGATCTTCCACGATAAAAATCAGATCCGGAGAGCGAAATGAAGAGATGGATCGCCGTATTGCTCGCTACATTGGGGGCGATGACCTGCGCGACGGCCGCCGAGGCCAAGGACCATGGCAAGCACGCCAAGCACTCTAGGGCGCAGGTGCTGCCCGCGGCGATGTTCCCGCCAACGGAGTGCGAAGCCTATGTCGCCTATGACCGCGACATGAAGCTGCCCGGCTATATCCTGCCGACCAAGGCGGGGCCCAGGACCTGCATTCCCTTCACCTCGGTCGCGGCGCACAAACCCAAGGCCTATCGCGGTGATTTCTACGTCACCAACTTCACCGACGAGAAGCTCCGCGAACGCTGGAAGACGTGCAAGGACGACAAGGAATGCCACAAGCGCGTCTATGACCAGGTGCTCAAGCGCCATCCCCCGAACAAGGAATATGCGCTCAAGGATGCGCACGGCCGCTATCTGCTCGGCAAGATCGACGAGAAGGGCGGGGACACCGACCTGAGCCAGATCCGCCGGCCCGCTTTCTTCGCGCGCGCGCCGTATAACGAGCTGATCGCGGCGGCCGATCCCGACACGTCTATCGTCGAATTCACCGCGCCGGTCGAAGCGTATGAACGCATCCACATGAAGATGACCGGCGATATCAGGATTCGCGGCTGGTATATCCGCGGCGCCGGGATCGATGACGGCAAGGGCGGTCGCAAGCGCGCGCTGATCATCATGAACGGCGGCGGCGGCGACCGCGTCACCGCGCTCGATGACCCCAAGGACGTCGCCTATGTCGTCGATCCCAAGACCGGGGTGACCAGTCCCGACGACGACTGGCCCAAGGGCGGCACCGGCGTGCAGGGCGAGCGCTTCTGGCGCCAGGCCTGGTTTCGCCTGCACCAAGCCGGGTTCGACGTGCTGGCGATGGACCGCCGCGGCGTCGGCATTTCGGGCGGCTATAGCGACACCAACACGCTGCAGCAGGGGCATGATCTGCTCGACATCGTCGCCGCGCTGAGAAGCGGGCAGGGGATGCGCGCGCTTGGCCCCGACGGCAAGCTGACCCAGGGCGCGGATGCCGCCGCGGCGGCCTATGGCGGCGATCCGAGCCAGGGGCTGGGCGTGTTCTTCATGGGCAGCTCGCGCGGCACGATGGCCAGCGGCTGGGCGATGACGATCAATTTCGACAAGGATTGCAGCTACGATCTGCCCAAGATCGCCTGCACCGGACCGCGTCGCGATCCGCATATCAAGGGCGCGATCCTGGTCGCCGATTTCTCAAGCGGCGTCGGCTATCTCGAATCCGAAACCAGTCCCAAGGACGACGGCCGCGGGCCGGGGCGCGATCGCGGATTGTTCATCGGTGGGATCGAGGAAGAGAATAACATCGTGTTCTTCCCCAGTTCCGCGATCCTGGCAGGCATGAGCAGATGGCCGAGCGCCTTCTTCGCGCGCGGGCTGTGGTGCTACGCCGACGGGCTCGAAGGCGAGATCGCGTCGTATGAGCGGATCAAGGGGCTGAAGGACCTGGTCGTGGTGCGCGGCCCGCATGCATGGGAAACCTGGCCGACGGAGGAGAAGCTGCGCGTGCAGGACCGCGTGATCGCCTATGCGCGTGCCGTGGTGCTGGGGTCGACGTCGATCCCGGGGCGGCGGACATGGCGGAACATGAAGGAGCTGGTCGCGACGAGCAGCGATGTGTGGGAGCCGTCGACCAAGCCGACTTTGGTGCCGTAGGGCGAGGCGGGTAAGCATGTCTTGGCTGTACATTATGCGGGCGTCACATGCGTTGTGGTCGGCCCTTTCCTCATGGACATTCCGATGACACGAGGCCGCGTCGAGGAAGAGGGTAAGAGCGCCTGGGCGCTATGATATCGGAATCGTGCGCGCCCTCCTCTCTGGATGGATGCGTGGCATCGTCGGAATCCGCACAAAAGCCTTGCGCCGGCTAGGTAAATGTCAGACAAATGACTAATTAAAAACGCCGTGTTGTCGAGTTCAGGGTTGCAGGCCTGGCCGTGCCCCGCTCGACCTCCCAGGAAACGCCGATGATCAGGATCGCCGCCATTTCGGCCATCGCTTTCACCTGCGCCGTGCCCCAGGGCGCAATTGCCGGTGACGCCAGCTTTGCCTATTTCCGTTATGTTGGCCGTAGCCAGGAAAGAATTACTCTAGGGCGCCGGCAATACCGCAACCCGATCATGTCGGGCTACGCGCCAGATCCGAGCATCGTCCGCGTGGGGCCGGACTATTATCTGGTCAATTCCAGCTTCGCCAACTTCCCCGGATTGCCGATCTATCACTCCCGCGATCTGGTGACATGGCGGCAAATCGGCAACGCCATCAGCCGGGTCGGCCAGTCTGACTTCGCGGGCCAAAGGGTTTCGGGCGGCATCATGGCGCCGGACATTTCCTATCGCGACGGCACCTTCTACATCGTCTGCACGAATAACCGGAATTTCGTGATTACGGCAAAGTCCCCGCAGGGGCCATGGTCGGATCCCGTCTGGTTCGATTTTGCCGGCATCGACCCGTCATTGTTCTGGGATGATGACGGAAAGGCCTATGTCGTAAACAACGGTCCCCCCGAAGGTCCGGCCAGATTTCCCGGGCACCGTGTCCTGTGGCTCCAGGCGTTCGACCCGGTTACCAAAGCCATGGTCGGGCCGCGCATCCCCTTGGTTGGAGGCGGTGACAATCCGCCGCATCTGTTCTGGCCCGAGGGTCCGCACATTTTCAAGAAGGATCGATGGTATTACCTGATTGCCGCCGAGGGCGGCACCGGACCGGACGAGCATCATTCCGAAATCGTCTTCCGCAGCCGCAAGATCGACGGGCCCTACGAGGCTTTCAAAGGCAATCCGATCCTCACCCAGGCCGATCTGCCGGCGATGCGGCCGCACCCGGTCGAAGCCGCCGGTCATGCAAAGTTCGTTACGACGCCGTCAGGAGACTGGTGGGCGGTCTTTCTGGCGGCCCGCGCCTACGCTCCAGGCTACTACAATATCGGACGGGAAACGTACCTGTTGCCCGTCAACTGGTCGGCCGACGGATGGCCGACCATATTGGAACACGGGACAGCGATCCCCTTCGCCGTGGACAAGCCTGCGTCCGCAGGGGCGACTGAACCCGGTGCGCCTCAAAGCGGTGACTTCTCCTATATCGACAACTTCGATGAGAAGCGCCTGGGTCTGGGCTGGATGGGCGTCCGGATGCCGGCCAAGACCTTCTTCCATCTCGGCCATGGCCGTCTGGTCATGGCGCCGGGACATCCGGTCGGAGACATCTCCGCAACGCCGGCCTTCATTGCCCGCAAGCAAGCCCACGCCACGGCAGAGGTATCGACCGCGCTGGACTATGAGCCCGGCCGCGATGGCGATCGCGCAGGCCTTGTCGCGCTCCAGAGCGATGACGCCTATCTTTTTCTCGGCGTGATCAAGGTTCAGGGCAGGCGGCGGATCGCCGTCATGCGCCGTGAAACGGCAGGCGATCCGCAGGCGGGAAGGTTGGTTTCGTCGGCCGTCCTGCCGCGCCGCGCGCGTACGGTCCGCCTCAGGCTGAAAATCGACGGTGGAGCGCTTAGCGCGTCGTACGCCTGGGGCAAACAGGGATGGAAGCTCCTGCCGACTGGCGGAGACGCGACTTTCCTCAGTACCAAAAAGGCCGGAGGCTTTGTTGGAACGATTATCGGATTAGCGAACGAAACCAATCCGCCGAACAGCCCCGCCCCCGCTGCATCGCCAAAACCTTAGAATTACGGCGACGGGTGCGACAATACCGAATTATCGTTTAGGGATTTATGCTCCCGTTGTCTAATTGATATTGGCATGATGTGATCTTTCTCAAGTAAGCGTGACCGTCATCTATGGTTGTCTTCGAGGTCATCGACTGGCTGAGGAGCCGTGATTGTCGATGCCGTCATGGTTGCGGTCAGGCGGTAACTATCGAGCGCCTCCAGGTCACCGACGAGCTTGATGCTCTACACGTGCAACGAGGTCGCCCGTCTGGATATCCGGTCAGTCCGAGCCTTCAGGCCCATTG